>NZ_JBHYOP010000011.1:0-298344 GCF_042745235.1 Streptomyces sp. NPDC058796 | reverse complement strand
CCCCCAGGTCATCCCTTTGACAGGGGGCAACAGTCATGCCGGGCCCGGAGGCCAGCGGCCCTCTTGCAGGACCGCGAAGAAGATAACGGGGCGCCCGGCCGCGACCTCCGCTTCAGCCGTCCTCGGCCCCGTCAGCCCCCGTCCCGCCCGGCGTACGCCGCCGGGTCGGCCAGTACCTCCCGGACGATCGCGCCGGCCGCGCCCCGGGCCGCGTCGCCGAGGGGCGAGGAGGCCCGCAGCCGCTTCCCGTTCTCCCGCCACAGCCCGGAGACGACACGGCGGGCGAGTTCGCGGTCGACGGCGGGCGCCAGCCAGTCCATCAGTTCGCGGTAGACGCCGCCGAGCACGACCGCGTCGGGATCGAAGAGGTTCACGGCGCCCGACACGACGACGCCCAAGTGCCGCCCCGCCCGCTCGATCGCGGCCAGCGCGGCAGGCTCACCCCGCCGGGCGCGGCGTTCGAGTTCCGCGGCGCCGCGCACACCCGTGGCCGCGTCGATGCCGGCCGCCTGGAGCAGGGCGGCCTGTCCGGCGTACTGCTCCAGGCAACCGTGTGCCCCGCACCGGCACAGGGGCCCGTCGGGGTCGACGACCATGTGGCCGATCTCCCCGGCGAAACCGTGCGCTCCCCGCAGCAGCTCCCCCTTGAGCACCAGGGCGCCGCCGACGCCGATCTCTCCGGTCAGGTGGAGGAAGCTGCGCACGCCCTCGGTGCCGGCGCCGAACCACAGCTCGGCCAGGGCGGCGGCGTTGGCCTCGTTGTCGGAGCTGACCGGCAGCGGGCGGTGGGCCGGGCGCAGGGCGAGGAGCGCCTGCGCGAACAGGCCCTCCACCGCGACGCGCCGCCAGCCCAGGTTGGGGGCCTGGCGGACGGTGCCGCCGGTCACCAGGGCGGGCAGGGCGACGTGCGCGCCGACCGGGGCGAGGTCCTGCTCGGCCGCCGAGCCGAGGGCGCGCGCCGCCAGCCGGGCGGCGCGCGCCAGCACCTCGGAGGGCTGAACCCCGCGGTTGTCGACGTGCTCGACGAGCCGGACCCGGTCGGTGCCGGCGAGGTCGACGACGCAGACGGTGACGTAGTCGATGTTGATCTCGACGCCGAGTCCCGCCGGACCCGACCTGGACACCTTCAGGACGGTACCGGGCCGCCCCGCCTGACCGCTGCTCGTCTTGCCGCCCTCGGAGACGAAGCCGTACTCCAGCAACTGCTCGACCAGGGACGAGACCGCCGCGCGGGTCAGTCCGACGTGCGCGGCGATCCCGGCCCGGGTCGCCTCCCCCGCGTCGTGCACGGCCCTCAGGACGAGGCTGAGGTTGTGCCGTCTGACCGTGGCCTTGTCGGCCTTCGGTTCCAGGGGGGTGAGGTTGTTCTTCATGGTGGTGTCGAGCGTATGCGACCGGCAGGGCTCCGACCTGCGCCGCTGTGCCCCGGGCGCCCCTTGCCCGTGCTCGTCCGCGCCTCTAGCCTGACTTTGTGCCGCAAATAAACAAAGCCCGTTCGCACAGCGCCGTGCCGGGCTCCCGCAACGACCTGACCCGTCTCCGTGTCGCCCTGACCGCCTTCTTCGCCCTGGACGGCTTCATCTTCGCCGGCTGGGTCGTACGCATCCCCGCCATCAAGGAGCAGACCGGCGCCTCGGCCAGTGCCCTGGGCCTGGCCCTGCTCGGCGTCTCCGCGGGTGCCGTCGTCACCATGACGCTCACCGGACGGCTCTGCCGCCGCTACGGCAGCCACCCCGTCACCGTCGCCTGCGCGGTCCTGCTCTGCCTCAGCGTCGCGCTGCCCCCGCTCACCCACTCCGCGCTCGCCCTCGGCCTGGTACTGCTGGTCTTCGGCAGCGCGTACGGCGGTATCAACGTCGCCTTCAACAGCGCCGCCGTCGACCTGGTGGCCGTACTGCGGCGTCCGATCATGCCCAGTTTCCACGCCGCGTTCAGCCTGGGCGGCATGGTCGGCGCGGGGCTCGGCGGGCTGGTCGCCGGGTCGCTGTCACCCGTGCGGCACCTGCTCTGCCTCACCGCCATCGGTCTCGTCGTGACCCTGTTCGCGGGCCGTGCCCTGCTGCGCTGCGAGCCCGCCGCGCCACCGGACGGCGCCGACCGGGGCCAGGGTGCCCCGGGCCGGCTCGACCGCCGCACGCGCCGCCTGGTCGTCACCTTCGGCGTGATCGCCCTGTGCACGGCATACGGCGAGGGCGCCATGGCCGACTGGGGCGCGCTGCACCTGGAACAGGACCTCGACGCTTCGCCGGGGCTGGCGGCGGCCGGCTACTCCTGCTTCGCGCTCGCCATGACGGTCGGCCGGCTGACCGGCACGACCCTGCTGGAGCGCCTGGGCCGGACGACCACGGTGGTGGCCGGCGGCACGACCGCCGTGGCCGGCATGCTGGTGGGCTCGCTCGCCCCGTCCGTGTGGGCGGCGCTGTTCGGGTTCGCGATCACCGGGCTCGGGCTCGCCAACATCTTCCCGGTCGCGGTCGAACGGGCGGGCGTGCTGGGCGGGCCCGCCGGCGTCGCCACCGCGTCCACCCTGGGTTACGGCGGCATGCTGCTCGGGCCGCCCGCGATCGGCTTCATGGCCGACTGGTTCTCCCTGCCGGCCGCTCTCACCAGCGTGGCGGCGCTCGCGGCGGTGGCGGTCCTCGTCGCCGTCGCGACCCGACGGGCGGCGGCACCGGGCTGAGCCGTCCAGTTCCGCGCAGCACTCCCTTCGAGCGCCCTCGATCCGGCACACTCACCGCCATGGAGACTGTCGCGTACATCGATGTCCTGGCCCGCGAGGGCGCGTTGCTCGCCGAATCCGCCGAGTCGGCGGGCACCGACGCCAAGGTTCCGACCTGCCCCGGCTGGCAGGTGCGGGACCTGCTGCGGCACACGGGCACGGTGCACCGCTGGGCGGAGACGATCGTCGCCGAGGGGCACACCGGCCCCCGGCCCGACGGCGGCCTGACCGACCTCGACGGCGGCGACCTGCTGGCCTGGTTCCGGGAGGGACACCGGCGGTTGGTCGACACCCTCACCCGTGCCGCGCCCGACGTGCGCTGCTGGCACTTCCTGCCCGCGCCGTCCCCGCTGGCGTTCTGGGCGCGGCGGCAAGCGCACGAGACGACCGTGCACCGCATCGACGCGGAGTCGGCCCGGGGCTCCGCGCCGACCGCCGTCGGTACGGACTTCGCGGTGGACGGCATGGACGAGTTGCTGTGCGCCTTCCACGCCCGCCCGAAGAGTGCGGTGCGCACCGAGGCGCCCCGCACGCTGCGGGTGCGGGCGACGGACGTGCCCGGCGCGGTGTGGACCATACGGCTGTCGGCCGAGCCGCCAGTGACCGAGCGGACGGGCGACGGTGACGCCGACTGCGAACTCTCCGGGCCCGCGGCACTGCTCTACCCGGCACTGTGGAACCGCCTGCCGTTCCCCGAGGTGACCGGCGACGCCTCGCTCGCCGCTCTGTGGCGCGAGAAGTCGGGCATCACCTGGAAGTGAACCGGCCGCGCCGCGGAGCAGGGGCCGATCGGCCGGTCTGGGAGACTTGACGCCATGACGGCTTACGGGGGACGGCGTACGCAGGGCGAGCGGGACGCGATCACGGTCGAGATCGGCTACGCGCTGTGCAGCGCGGTGTTCGCGGCGGCCGTGCTGTTCGGGGCCGTGGCCGGGCCGGCGTACCTCTTCGGGCTGTCCGGCGGCGTCCGCGGCGCGCTCGTCTGGGCGGGAGCGGCGCTGGCCGTCGTCGTGTTCTTCGTGCGGGTGGCGAGCGTGCTGCTGCGCTTCGGGCGTGCCGGTCAGCCCAGCCAGCCCGGCCGCACCAAGCCCGACTCGTAGGCCAGTACGACCAGTTGGGCCCGGTCGCGGGCGCCGAGCTTCACCATGGTGCGGCTGACGTGGGTCTTGGCGGTGAGCGGGCTGACGACCAGGCGGCGTGCGATCTCCTCGTTGGACAGGCCGATGCCGACCAGGGCCATCACCTCCCGCTCCCGTTCCGTGAGCCCGGCCAGCCGCCCGGCCGCCGCGGGCTCCTTGGAGCGGGCCGCGAACTCGGCGATCAGCCGGCGCGTCACCCCCGGCGAGAGCAGCGCGTCTCCGGCGACCACCGCCCGCACGGCACGCAGCAGTTCCTCCGGCTCGGTGTCCTTGACCAGGAAGCCGGAGGCACCGGAGCGGATCGCCTCGAAGACGTACTCGTCGAGTTCGAAGGTGGTGAGCATGACCACCTTCACGTCCCGCAGCCCGGCGTCCCCCGTGATCCTGCGGGTCGCCGCCAGGCCGTCCAGCACCGGCATGCGGATGTCCATGAGGACGACGTCGGGGCGCACTTCGCGGATCGCGCGCACCGCCTCCTCTCCGTCGGCCGCCTCCGCGGCCACCTCGATGTCGGGCTGCGCGTCCAGCAGCGCCCGGAAACCGGCGCGCACCAGTGACTGGTCGTCGGCGAGCAGTACGCGGATCACCGGTCCCCCTCCGTGGCGTGGGCGTTCTTGGCGTTCTTGGCGTTCGTGACGCCCTCGGCGCCGACGGGCAGCGTCGCCAGCACCCGGAAGCCGCCGTCGGGGCGGGGGCCCGCCTCGACGGTGCCCCCGAGCGCCGTCGCCCGTTCCCGCATCCCGGCCAGCCCGTTGCCGCTGCCGCCGCCCTCGGCGCCGGTCGCGGGTCCGTCGTCGTCGACACGCAGCCGCAGCGCGCCGCCGTCCCGGGCGAGGCACACCCGTGCGTGCCGCGAACCGGAGTGGCGTACGACGTTGGTGAGGGCCTCCTGCACGATGCGGAACGCGGCGAGGTCGGTACCGGGCGGCAGCGCCGGCGGCTCGCCCTCGACCTCGACGGTGAGGCCGGCGCTCGCCGCCTGCTCGACCAGCTCGGGCAGGCGGTCCAGCCCGGGGGCGGGCGTGCGCGGCGCGTCGCCGGGGGTGCGCAGCGTGTCGAGGACCTGGCGCACCTCGCCGAGCGCCTCCTTGCTCTTGGCCTTGATGGTGGTGAGGGCGGTGCGCGCCTGCTCCGGATCGGTGTCGAGAAGCGCGAGTCCGACGCCCGCCTGCACGTTGATCACGGAGATGCTGTGCGCGAGTACGTCGTGCAGCTCGCGGGCGATCCGCAGCCGCTCCTCGTCCGCGCGTCGCCGCGCCGCCTGCGCCCGCTCGGCCCGCTCCTTCGCCCACTGCTCGCGCCGGGTCCGGGCCAGCTCCGACACCGCCACGATCGCCACCACCCAGACGGCGATGACGATCTCCCCGCCCCAGGAGGCGGCGGAGTCCGACGACGGTGGCAGCCAGCGGTACAGCCAGTGCACCAGCAGAACGTGTCCCGTCCACAGCGCCGCCAGGGCCGACCACGCGGCCCTGCGGTGCCCGGAGACGACGGCGCTGAAGCAGGCGAAGGCCACGGCCAGGAGGACCGGTCCGTACGGGTATCCGGCGGCCAGATAGACCAGGGTGGTGGCCGAGGTGCCGAACACGACCGCCACCGGGTACCGCTGCCGCCACAGGAGCGCCGCGCCCGTCAGGAACAGGAGCACGCGCGCGAAGGGGTCCAGCGCGGCGCGGTCGCCCTCCTGGGAATGGGCGGCGAAGCCGGAACCGACCAGCACGAACGCCGTGAGCAGTGCCGTGGAGCGCCAGGGCAACCGGTGGCGGCGCCCCTCGTCGTCCCGCCGATGCCACCACGGGGGCCCGTGCCGCCACCACTGCGGCGGCCCGCCCGCGTGCCCGCGCTGTCCGTCCATGACCGCCACGCTAGACGCCGCAGGGCGGGAGCGGCGTCACCCGCGCGTGGTGGTCGCGCGTACTTCCGGGGAAGTACGCCCCGGTCGCTCCCGGGGGGCTCGCACTGCGTGCGTGAGCGGTGCCCGTGAGGATGCTGGGGCGGTGCTCAGGTCCCGGTCTCGTCGTCCGCACGGCGCGCGGCGCCTCCGGTGTCCGGCGTGCCCGTACCCGTCGCCGCGTCCGGAGCGCCCGTCGGCTCCGCCGTGCGCGTGGGCGGGCGGTCCATCGCCGCGAGCGCGCGCTGGGCCAGGGGGTGGCTGCGGACCAGCTCGCCCAGGGAGGTCGAACCCCGCGTGATGTCCTTGAACGCCTTCCAGGCCGGACGGAACCCGGTCAGGGCCGCGTGGAACAGCCCCGGGCGGCGCTCGAAGACCGCCAGCATGCGCTTGCCGACGCTCATCTCGACGCCGAGGCCGGCCTTGACGGCGAAGGCGTAGTTCAGGGCCTGCTTGCGCGCGTCCACGGCGTCGTGCGCCTCGGCGATGCGCACCGCCCACTCGCCCGCGAGCCGTCCCGAGCGCAGGGCGAAGGAGATGCCCTCGCGGGTCCACGGCTCCAGGAGTCCGGCCGCGTCGCCGCAGACCAGGACCCGGCCGCGGGACAGCGGCGAGTCGTCGGCGCGGCAGCGCGTCAGATGACCGGAGGAGATGCTCGGTTCGAAGCCGGCGAGGCCGAGGCGGCCGACGAAGTCCTCCAGGTACCGCTTGGTCGCCGCGCCCTCGCCGCGCGCCGAGATGACGCCGACCGTGAGGGTGTCGCCCTTGGGGAAGACCCATCCGTAACTGCCGGGCATCGGCCCCCAGTCGATGAGGACCCGTCCCTTCCAGTCCTCGGCGACGGTGTCCGGCACCGGGATCTCCGCTTCCAGGCCCAGGTCGACCTGGTCGAGCTTCACGCCGACGTGCGCGCCTATCCGGCTGGCGCTGCCGTCCGCGCCGACGACGGCCCGCGCCAGCACCGTCTCGCCGCCCTGGAGGACGACGGCGACCGTGCGCCGGTCCGGCACCGCAGACCCGTGCTGCTCCACCCGGGTCACGGTCGCCCCGGTGCGCAGCTCGGCGCCCGCCTTCTGGGCGTGCTCGACGAGCTGCTGGTCGAACTCGGGCCGGTTGATCAGACCGAACAGCATCTGACGGGAACGCCGGGTCCGGGTGAAACGGCCGTTGTTCGAGAACGTCACCGCGTGCACGCGGTCCCGGAAGGGCAGCTCGAAGCCGGGCGGGAGGGTGTCGCGCGAGGGACCGATGATGCCGCCGCCGCACGTCTTGTAGCGGGGCAGCTCCGCCTTCTCCAGCAACAGCACGCGCCGCCCCGCGACCGCCGCCGCGTAGGCGGCCGAGGCCCCCGCCGGTCCCGCGCCCACCACGACCACGTCCCAGACCTGACGCGTGTCGTCCGCCGAAGAGTTCTCGCTGCTCACGATGGTCTACTGCTCCCAACAAACCGCATGCCGCACCTGACCCCCGCATCCTACGGCGGGCATCGCCGCAGGCCACTGTGGGAGGATCGGCCCTACCAATCCAAGTACTCCTCGGTACAACGTCGCACCTACAAGGAGCGTGCCCATGTCGTCGAATCCGGTCGCCGAGACCGTCTCCTCGCTGATGCCCAGGGCGAAGGAGGAGCTCACCGCACTGGTGGCCTTCAAATCGGTGGCGGACTTCGACCAGTTCCCGCGCAGCGAGAGCGTGGGCGCCGCCAACTGGACAGCGGCCGCGCTGCGCGCCGAGGGATTCCAGGACGTGGACCTGCTCGACACGCCGGACGGCACGCAGTCGGTGTACGGGTACCTGCCCGGGCCCGAGGGCGCCAAGACGGTGCTCCTCTACGCCCACTACGACGTGCAGCCGCCGCTCGACGAGGCCGGCTGGGTGACCCCGCCGTTCGAGCTGACCGAGCGCGACGGCCGCTGGTACGGGCGCGGCGCGGCCGACTGCAAGGGCGGTGTGCTCATGCACCTGCTGGCGCTGCGCGCGCTGAAGGCCAACGGTGGTGTGCCGGTGCACGTCAAGTTCATCGCCGAGGGCTCGGAGGAGCAGGGCACGGGCGGTCTGGAGCGGTACGCCGAGCAGCACCCGGAGCTGCTGGCCGCGGACACCATCGTCATCGGCGACGCGGGCAACTTCCGGGTCGGGCTGCCGACGGTCACCTCGACACTGCGCGGCATGACGCTGGTGCGCGTGAAGGTCGACACGCTGGAGGGCAACCTGCACTCCGGCCAGTTCGGCGGCGCCGCGCCCGACGCGCTGGCCGCCCTGATCCGCGTACTGGACTCGCTGCGCGCCGAGGACGGCTCGACGTCCGTCGACGGCCTGGCGGCGGACAGCGACTGGGAGGGACTGGCCTACGACGAGGAGCAGTTCCGCCGGGACGCCCGGGTGCTGGACGGCGTGGAGCTGATCGGCTCGGGTTCGGTCGCCGACCGGATCTGGGCGCGCCCGGCCGTCACGGTGCTCGGCATCGACTGCCCGCCGGTCGTCGGTGCCACCCCGTCGGTGCAGGCGAGCGCCCGCGCGCTGGTCAGCCTGCGGGTGCCGCCGGGCGTGGACGCCGCCGAGGCCACCAAGCTGCTCCAGGCCCACCTGGAGGCGCGGACGCCGTGGGGCGCACGGGTCGCCGTCGAGCAGATCGGCCAGGGCCAGGCGTTCCGCGCCGACACCACCAGCCCGGCGTACCAGGCCATGGCGGACGCGATGGCCGTGGCGTACCCGGGCGAGGAGATGCAGTACGCCGGTCAGGGCGGCTCCATCCCGCTGTGCAACACCCTGGCGGCGCTGTACCCGCGGGCGGAGATCCTGCTGATCGGCCTGAGCGAGCCGGAGGCGCAGATCCACGCCGTGAACGAGAGCGTGTCCCCCGAGGAGCTGGAGCGGCTGTCGGTCGCTGAGGCGCTGTTCCTGCGCAACTACGCGGCGGGCTGAGCCCGGCCGGCCCCGGTTCTGCCGTCGGCAGAGGGGCCTCGCCACCCGGCGGGGCCCTGCCTACGGTCGTGCCATGGACGTCATCGAGCTCCTCCCCCGCCTCCACCTGCTGCGCTTCCCGGTGGGCCAGGCCTATCTGTGGCGCGACGGCGACGACCTGACGCTGATCGACGCCGACCGGCCGGGTCGGGGGCGCGCATCGCCGCGCTCGCGGGCACTGCCGGACGCGTACGGCGTGTGGTCCTCACCCACTTCCACGAGGACCACGCGGGCGGGGCGGGTGAGCTCGCCGCGCTCACCGGGGCAGAGGTGGTGGCGCACGCCCTGGAGGCGCCGGTGGTGCGGGGTGAGGTGCCGGGGCCGCCGCCCGTGTTCGAGGAGTGGGAGCGCCCCCTGCACGCCGACGCCGTCCGGCGGCTTCCGCGGGGCGGATTCGACCGGCCGGCGCGGGTGACCGAGGTGTCCGACGGCGACGTCCTCGACTTCGGCGGCGGGGCACGCGTCGTCCACGCTCCGGGCCACACGGACGGCAGCACCGGACTGCACCTCCCGCGCCACGGCGTGCTGTTCACGGGGGACGCGGTCGCCGCGTCGCCGGTCGACGGCGGTGTGATGCCCGGTGTGTTCAACACCGACCGGGACCGGGCCGTCGCCTCGTTCGGCAGGCTGGCCGGCCTCGACACGGAGACGGCCTGCTTCGGGCACGGCGACCCGGTGACCGCGAGGGCCGGGCAGTCGCTCCGGGCGTCGGCGCGGGCCTGCGCGGCGGACGGCTGAGGTCAGCCGACGGGGGTGCCGGCCTCCAGGTAGAGGGCCGTTCCGCGCTCCCGGGCCCGCAGGGCCCAGCGCAGCCGCTTGTAGCGCACGGGGGGCAGCAGTCCGGCGGCCTCGTCCTCGGTGACAAAGCGCCAGCCGCGCAGTTCGGGGCCGGGCAGCAGCACCCGGCCTGCGTCCGCGGAGTCGAGCCGGCCGCCGTCGAAGAGCATGCGCAGACCGCCGTAGCCGGGAGGCACAGGCCGTTCCCAGTCGACGACCAGCAGGGCGGGTACGTCGTCGAGGTGGATGCCGGTCTCCTCGGCGACCTCGCGCATCCCGGCCCGGGCGGGCGCCTCGCCGGGTTCGACCACGCCGCCGGGGAACTCCCAGCCGGGCTTGTAGGTGGGGTCGACGAGCAGGACGCGGTCCTGTTCGTCGAAGAGCAGGACGCCGGCGGCGAGGGTCTCGGCGGTGGGTTCGGGCGTCTGCACGATGTCGCAGGCGGGCACGGAACCGGTGCCCACGGCCTCGGCGATCCGGGCGGCGGTCTCGTGCGGGGTGAGGGCGCCGGTGTCGACCGGGTGGGCGTCGGCCGTCAGCCAGGAGGCGAGGGCGGCCCGGTACGGCTCGATGTGGTCGTACGACCACTGCCGTACGCGTATCTCGCCGTCGGGCGGCCCCTCCGGTATCTCGCGGCCCGCTATCCGCTCGCGCAGGATCGTTTCAGCCGGGGCGAGCAGGATGTGCCGGACCGCGATGCGGCGGGCGGCGAGGCCGCCGAAGATCTCGTCCCGGTACTCCTGGCGCAGGAGCGTCATGGGAACGACGAGGGTCCCGCCGAGCTCGGCGAGCATCGCGGCCGCCGTGTCGATGACCAGGCGGCGCCAGATCGGCAGCTCCTGGAAGTCGCCGACCTCGGCGAGGCGTTTGGGCGGCAGCAGGTGCGCGAGTGCCCCGCCGACGACCTCGGGGTCGAAGAGTGTGCTGTTCGGGATCAGTTCGATCAGTTCCCGTGCGGTGGTGGTCTTCCCCGCACCGAACGCGCCGTTGATCCAGACGACGGTCACAGGTCCCCCTCTTCTGTTGGCCCCCTGTGGCTTGCCCGCTCAACCCTGCCACGGAAACCAGGCCCAGTTGGGGGCGTACGACGACGGCGCCGGCGCCCCCGGGAGGGGCACCGGCGCCGTGTGGCCCGGGACGGTACGGCTCAGCGGCCCAGCTGCCCGAGCGTGTCGTCGTCCACGGACAGGCTCTCTACGGCGACCGTGTCCTCGACGGTGCTGACGGTGTCCTCCACGTCGAGGCCGAGGGGGAGTTCGGCCGGGGCGCCGTGGGACGGGCTCACGGCCGCGACGACGAATCCGGTGGCCAGGGATGCGATGGCGAGCATGCTGCGCTTCTTCATGCCTGCTTCAACTGCGCCGGGGCGCGGGGGTCACGGGTGAGAACGCGGGAGCCGCGCCCGGACCCGTCCGGCGGCGCCTTCCCGGCCCGGGGCAGGGCGGTCGGCCCAGCAGGTTCGGTCGGCCCGAACAGTTCCGTCGGCCCCGCGCTCTGCGGTTCAGACCGGACCGTACGAGCCCGTCACCGACCCGCACACCGCGCAACCGGCACCCAGGCCCGGACCACCCAGGAAAACGATCGACGCCGGCAGCACGGCCGGCCAGGCCCTACGGCTCACGGTCACGCGTACGAGCCCGTCACCGGCCCGCGCGCCTGAGAACGGCGCACAGGCCCCGCGACGACCCGGTCAGTACGGTCGGCCGGTGCGGTACGGCGTCCGGACCGGGGCGCCGTCCGGGACGGCACGGCGGCGGTACCGCGGGCGGAGCCGTCCGGCCGCCCGGCCCCGCGCTCGGCTCAGACTCGTGCCGGACTCGCGTCCGCCGCCCTGGTGAGGGCCGCCGCGGCCGCGCCCACCAGACCCGCGTCCGTACCCATCTGGGCGGGCACGACCGCCAGGCGCTGCACGAAGGACAGGGTCGCGTAGTCGGTCAGCGCCTCGCGCAGCGGGGCGAAGAGCACGTCGCCCGCCTTGCCCACTCCCCCGCCGACCACGGCGATGTCGATCTCGACGAGGGTCGCGGTGGCGGCGATCCCGGCGGCCAGCGCCTGCGCGGCCCGTTCGAAGGAGGCCACGGCGACGGGGTCGCCCCGGCGCGCGGCGGCGGCCACCGCGGCGGCGGAGGCGTCGCCGTCCGGGCCGGGCCGCCAGCCCTCGTCGAGGGCGCGTCGCGCGATGTTGGGGCCGCTCGCTATGCGCTCCACACAGCCGCGCGCACCGCACGGGCAGGGGTCGCCGTCCAGATCCACACTGATGTGCCCGATGTGGCCGGCGTTGCCCGTCGGGCCGGGATGCAGCCGTCCGTTCAGGACCAGACCGCCGCCGACCCCCGTGGAGACCACCATGCACAGCGCGTTGTCGTGCCCCCGCGCGGCGCCCTGCCAGTGCTCGGCCGCCGTGATCGCCACCCCGTCGCCGATCAGCTCGACGGGCAGGTCACCGACGGCTTCCCGGACCCGGCGGACGAGCGGGTAGTCGCGCCAGCCCGGCACGTTGACCGGGCTGACCGTGCCGGCGGAGGCGTCCACCGGACCGGCGCTGCCGATGCCGACGGCCGTGGCCCGCCCCCACAGCGGTGACGCCGTCAGCTCCCCGAGGACGGCTGCCACGGCCCCCATCACGGTGTCGCCGTCCTCCCGGGCGGGCGTGGCGCGCTGCGCACGCGCCTGGATGCGGCCGTGGCCGTCCACCAGCGCTCCGGCGATCTTGGTGCCGCCGATGTCCAGCGCTGCCACGAGGTCGGTGTGCATCAGAGTCGGATCTCCCCGTTGGACCGAAAAAAGACGAAAGAGCACGAACATGAGAGGGCACAGCAGACCGGTCCCGCGGTGGGGACGGGGGCCGGAGAGTGCGTTGGACAGTGTCTCCCGCATCTGACAACGTTGTCCAGGCTCTATGCTCGACGCCACATCCTCATACAAACGCATGACCGACACATCCCCCTGAGCACCGTGGACGACTGAACACCGTGGACGACAGGAGCCGACGCTTTCCCGTGGACGACAGGACAGGACACCGCACCGTGCCCGACACGCCCCGCCGCGCAGACCGCCTCCCCGGGAACCGCTACGGCAATCGCCCGACCATGAAGGACGTCGCCGCCCGGGCCGGGGTCGGTCTCAAGACCGTCTCCCGGGTGGTCAACGGGGAGCCGGGCGTCACCCCGGAGACCGAGCGGCGTGTCCAGGAGGCCATCGACGCGCTCGGCTTCCGCCGCAACGACAGCGCACGGGTGCTCCGCAAGGGACGTACCGCCAGCATCGGGCTGGTGCTCGAGGACCTGGCCGACCCGTTCTACGGGCCGCTCAGCCGCGCCGTGGAGGAGGTGGCCCGCGCGCACGGCGCCCTGCTGATCAACGGGTCCAGCGCCGAGGACCCGGACCGCGAGCAGGAGCTCGTGCTGGCCCTGTGCGCGCGGCGCGTGGACGGGCTGGTGGTGATTCCCGCCGGGGACGACCACCGGTACCTGGAGCCGGAACTCAAGGCCGGCGTCGCCACGGTGTTCGTGGACCGCCCGCCGGGGCGGATCGACGCGGACGTGGTGCTGTCCGACAACCACGGCGGCGCCCGCGACGGAGTCGCCCACCTCATCGCGCACGGCCACCGGAGGATCGGCTTCATCGGCGACATGCCCCGCATCCACACGGCCGCCGAGCGGCTGCGCGGCTACCGGGCCGCGATGGAGGACGCCGGGATACCGGTCGAGGACTCCTGGATGTCACTGGGGGTCACCGACCCCGAGCGCGTGCGCCGGGCGGCCGAGGAGATGCTCACCGGCCCGAGCCCGGTCACCGCGATCTTCACGGGCAACAACCGGGTGACCGTCACCGTGATCCGCGTCCTCGCCGAACACGACCGCCGCGTCGCCCTGGTCGGCTTCGACGACATCGAGCTGGCCGACCTGCTTCAGCCGGGCGTCACCGTGGTCGCCCAGGACGCCGCGGCCCTGGGCCGCACCGCCGCCGAACGGCTCTTCCGCCAACTGGACGGCACCCTGCTCGCCCCCGACCGCATCGAACTGCCGACCAGGCTGGTCACCCGGGGTTCGGGCGAGCTGCCGCCCGCGGACTGAGCGGCCGTGGCGGACGAGCGCCGGGACGCCGGGCGCGCGGACGTGTCGCCGCCGGGCGGGCCCGCGCGGACCGGCCCGGACGGCGCGGACCGGACGCTGCGCGCCCTCGGGCTGGACGGGGTGCCCCGCGAGGAGCCGCTGCTCTACCCGGGAGCGTGGCCTCGGGAGTCCGGGGTGCTGGACGGGGACCGGCTGCTGCCGCTGGACCGGGCGGTGTTCGAGGACCGGGTCCCGGTGCTGGCGATCGGCTCCAACGCCAGTCCGGGCCAGCTGCGGCACAAGATGGCCGAGTTCGGGATCGCCTCGCCGCTCCCGATGGTCAGGTCACGCGTCACCGGCCTGGACATCGGTGTCTCCGCCCATGTGAGCCGCATGGGCTACGTGTCCGCCTCGCCGGTGGGCGCGCCGGGCGTCGTACGGGAGTTGTTCCTGCTCTGGCTCGACACCGAGCAGCTCGCCGTGATCGACGCGAGCGAGGGCGTGCCCATGGCGTCCGGCAACTTCGACCGCGTCTGGCTCCCCGCACCCGACGTGCGCGTCGAACCGGGCGACGGCACGGTGCTGCGCGGCACGTACGCCTACGTCAACCGCCACGGCGTCCTGCACGACGGCGACGGGGCGCCCCGCCGTCACCCCGGCGAGCAACGGCCCCTCATCACCGGACTCCTCCGGGAGTCGGCCCGGCTGCGAGGGCTGTTCGGGGTGACGCCAGAGGAGTTCTGCGCGCGGGCGCGGGCCGACCGGCGGCTGTGCGAGCGGGGGACGCGGCTGTTCGCGGAGGAGGGGCGCGTGACGGCGTCCGGCCTGGAGCGGTACGTGGACTCAGGCCGGACGCCGGACGATGCGCTGCCGCCGCCTACTGCGCCGATGCCGTGAGGTCACCGCGCCGCGGGGACGAGAAGCCCTCCAGGTCGGCGCGGGTCAGGCCGGTCAGCCGGGCGACCTCGCCGATGTCGAGGGCGCCGCAGTCCAGGCCGCGCAGCAGGTAGCCGCTGAGGGCCTTGGCGGTGGCGGGCTCGTCCATGACGTCGCCGCCGGTGCGGTTGGCGTAGCGGGCGAGCCGTGCGGCGGCCTGCTCGAAGCCCTCGCGGTAGAAGGCGAAGACGGCCGCGTAACGGGTCGGGATGTGACCGGGGTGCATGTCCCAGCCCTGGTAGTAGGCGCGGGCCAGCGCGCGGCGGGTGAGGCCGAAGTGCAGCCGCCAGGCGTCGTGGACCTTCTCGGTGGGGCCGACCGGCAGGACGTTGGTGGAGCCGTCCGAGACGCGGACACCGGTGCCGGCGGCGGCGACCTGCATGACCGCCTTGGCGTGGTCGGCGGCGGGGTGGTCGCTGGCCTGGTAGGCGGCGGAGACGCCGAGGCAGGCGCTGTAGTCGAAGGTGCCGTAGTGCAGGCCGGTGGCGCGGCCCTCGGCGGCCTGGATCATGCGGGAGACGGCGGCGGTGCCGTCGGCGGCCAGGATGGACTGGCTGGTCTCGATCTGGATCTCGAAGCCGATCCGGCCGGGCTCCAGGCCGCGGGCCTTCTCGAAGGCCTCCAGCAGCCGGACCATGGCCGTGACCTGCTCGGGGTAGGTCACCTTGGGCAGTGTGAGGACGAGGCCGTCCGGGAGGCCGCCGGCCTCCATCAGGCCGCTGAGGAAGACGTCGAGGGTGCGGATGCCCCGGGCGCGCACGGGGGCCTCCATGCACTTCATGCGGATGCCCATGCAGGGGGCCGCGGTGCCCTGTTCGTACGCCTCGGCGATCAGGCGGGCCGCACGGGCCGCCGCCTCGTCCTCCTCGGCGTCGGAGCGGTTGCCGTAGCCGTCCTCGAAGTCGACGCGGAGGTCTTCGATCGGCTCGCGCTCCAGCTTCGCGCGCACGCGGCCGTAGACCGGCTCGGCGAGGTCGTCGGTGAGGCCGAGGACGGCCGCGAAGGAGGCGGCGTCGGGGGCGTGCTCGTCGAGGGCGGCCAGCGCCCGGTCGCCCCAGGAGCGGACGGTGTCGGCGGCGAAGACGTCACCCGGTACGTAGACGGTGTGCACGGGCTGGCGGGTGCCCGGGTCTCCGGGGTAGCGGCGCTCCAGCTCCGCGTCGACCGGCGCGAGGGAGGCACTGATCTCCTCGCCGACGGCGCCCGCGAGGCTCGTCGCCACCTTCTCCTGCTGACCCATCCCACACCCTCCTGGTTCAACTTTTCCGCTGAACGGAATCAAACATCCGTAGAGCGAAGTTATCCGCCGGTTCCTCGCCGGTCAACACCATCCTGCGCAGACGCCGAGGCCCCCGCGACCACGGAAGGTCGCGGGGGCCTCGGCCGGAGCCGTATGGCGGGATGCTCAGCCCTTGCGGGACTTCACTTCCTCGGTGAGCTGCGGGACGACGTCGAAGAGGTCGCCGACGACGCCGTAGTCGACCAGCTCGAAGATCGGGGCCTCGGCGTCCTTGTTGATCGCCACGATCGTCTTCGAGGTCTGCATGCCCGCGCGGTGCTGGATCGCGCCGGAGATGCCGGAGGCGATGTACAGCTGCGGGGAGACCGACTTGCCGGTCTGGCCGACCTGGTTGGTGTGCGGGTACCAGCCGGCGTCCACCGCGGCGCGCGAGGCGCCGACGGCCGCGCCGAGGGAGTCGGCGAGCGCCTCGATGATCGCGAAGTTCTCCGCGCCGTTGACGCCGCGGCCGCCGGAGACGACGATCGCGGCCTCGGTCAGCTCCGGGCGCCCGGTCGACTCGCGCGGCGTGCGCGAGGTGACCTTGGTGCCGGTCGCGGCGGCGGAGAAGGACACCGACAGGGCCTCGACCGCGCCAGCGGCCGGGGCGGGCTCCACGGCGGCCGAGTTCGGCTTGACCGTGATGACCGGGGTGCCCTTGGAGACGCGGGACTTGGTGGTGAAGGCGGCGGCGAAGACCGACTGCGTGGCCACCGGGCCCTCGTCGCCGGCCTCCAGGTCGACGGCGTCCGTGATGATGCCGGAGCCCAGGCGCAGCGCCAGGCGGGCGGCGATCTCCTTGCCCTCGGCGGAGGACGGGACCAGCACGGCGGCCGGGGAGACGGCCTCGACGGCGGCCTGGAGGGCGTCCACCTTCGGTACGACCAGGTAGTCGGCGTACTCGGCGGCCTCGTGGGCCAGCACCTTCACCGCGCCGTGCTCGGCGAGGGCGGCGGCGGTGTCACCGGCACCGTTGCCGAGGGCGACGGCGACGGGCTCGCCGACGCGGCGGGCCAGCGTCAGCAGCTCCAGGGTGGGCTTGCGGACGGCACCGTCCACGTGGTCGACGTAGACGAGAACTTCAGCCATGGGACTTCTTCTCTCCTGCTTGCGAGATGTGAGGGGCGGTCGGCGAATCCGGGGCTCAGATGAACTTCTGGCCCGCGAGGAACTCGGCGAGCTGCTTGCCGCCCTCGCCCTCGTCCTTGACGATGGTGCCCGCGGTGCGCGCCGGGCGCTCGGTCGCGGACTCGACCGTGGTGTAGGCGTTCTCGAGACCGACCTCGTCCTCGTCGATGTCGAGGTCGGACAGGTCCCAGGACTCCACCGGCTTCTTCTTGGCCGCCATGATGCCCTTGAAGGAGGGGTAACGGGCCTCGCCGGACTGGTCGGTGACCGACACGACGGCCGGGAGGGAGGCCTCCAGGTGCTCGGTGGCGGCGTCGCCGTCACGGCGGCCCTTCACGGTGCCGTCCTCGACCGAGACCTCGGACAGCAGCGTCACCTGCGGCACGCCCAGGCGCTCCGCGAGCAGCGCGGGGACGACGCCCATGGTGCCGTCGGTGGAGGCCATGCCGGAGACGACCAGGTCGTAGCCGGCCTTCTCGATCGCCTTGGCCAGCACCAGCGAGGTGCCGATGGCGTCGGTGCCGTGCAGGTCGTCGTCCTCGACGTGGATCGCCTTGTCGGCACCCATGGACAGCGCCTTGCGCAGCGCGTCCTTCGCGTCCTCCGGGCCCACCGTCAGGACGGTGATCTCCACGTCGTCGTCGGAGTTCTCCGAGATCTGCAGCGCCTGCTCGACCGCGTACTCGTCCAGCTCGGAGAGCAGACCGTCGACGTCGTCGCGGTCGACGGTCAGGTCATCGGCGAAGTGCCGGTCGCCAGTGGCGTCGGGCACGTACTTCACGGTGACAACGATCCTCAAGCTCACGCCGGCTCTCCTACTGCGTCGACATTTCAGTGCTGCCTCTTGCAGGCAGCATAGGCGCCCCAAGCGGCCGATCCCGGGCGGGGCGACCTGCGCTCCGTCCCGAAATATTACTCGTCAGTACACCCAGTCCCTGCCCGCTAAGCAAGCGCTTTGAACTGTGACCTTCGCAACGCAGCGTAACCGGAACCCGACCGCTTCGCAGAAGCCGTCCCGGTGAGCGGTCAGTCGCGCAGTCGCTCGTAACGCCCCTGGTGGTAGAGGAGCGGCCGGCCGGCGCCCCCGGGATCGCCGGACAGCACCTCGGCCAGCACGATGCGATGGTCTCCCGCGGGCACGCGGGCGACGACCCGGCACACGAGCCAGGCGAGGACGCCGTCCAGCACCGGCACCCCCTCGGGGCCGTCTCGCCAGGCGGTGGGCGCCGCGAAGCGGTCGGCGCCGCTGCGGGCGAAGGTGGCGGCCACCTCCTCCTGGTGCTCGCCGAGCACGTGGACGCCCACGTACTCGGCCGAGGAGACCGCGGGCCAGCTGGAGGAGCCGGTACCGATGCCGAAGGAGAGCAGCGGCGGCTCCGCGGAGACGGAGGTGAGGGAGGTGGCGGTGAAGCCGACCGGGCCGGCGTCCCCGCGCGCGGTGATCACCGCGACGCCCGCGGCGTGCCGCCGGAAGGCGGACCGCAACAGCTCGGCGGTGGCGGGCGGCGGCGCGGTGAGGCCGGGTGTGGCCGTCATACGGGAAGTCCTTCTGCGTTGCGCCCCGGTCCGCGGAGCCGGGAGCGAGGCCGTACGGGCAGGCTGACGACGGGTGGCACACACAGTCAATTACGTCCCGCGATCCGGAAGCTGTGGAGAACGCCTCACGGACGGCGTGACGGTACTCACACCGCCTCGCCCAGCGCGGCGATCACGTCCGCCTTGCGCGGCTGCCCGACGGCACGCCGTACGACCCGGCCGTCCGCGTCGAGAACCAGCACGGTCGGGGTCTTGAGCACGCCGAGGGCACGGACGAGTTCCAGGCGGGCCTCGGCGTCGATCTCGACGTGGGCCACGCCGGGGACCATCCGGGCGACCTCGCGCAAGACCCGCCTGGTGGCCCGGCAGGGGGCGCAGAAGGCGCTGGAGAACTGCACGAGCGTCGCCCGCGCGCCCAGTTCCGCGCCGAGGCGTGCCGCGTCGAGCCGGGGGACCGGCGATGGATCGGGACTGCCGCCGTCGCCCTGCCCGTGCACCCTCGCGTCCTCGTTCCGCCGCCACCGCGGCACTCGTGGGCACGCCTCGGGCGTGCCACCGGTCCGTTCGTCCATCGGTTCAGCGTTCCCCGGGCGGCGGAGATTCCCGCTCCGCCGTCACTTTTCGGCCACGAATCGGCAGACGACGTGATGAGGATCTCGCCACGTGCCGGCACCAAGGCTGGTACACCGGCCGTTCTTGGGGCACGATCTCGACAAGCCGTAAACCTACGGCTGCGTAACTTTCGACTGGGAACCCCCTTCCCAGGCTGACAAGGAAGGGTCCGACCCGCCCATGGCAGAACTCGCCTACCGCCCGGCCATCGGTCTCGCCCGCACCCTGTTCAAGGTGTGGGATCTCAAGATCGATTGCCAGGGTTCGGAGAACATCCCGCGCTCGGGCGGCGCCGTGCTGGTGAGCAACCACATCAGCTACCTGGACTTCATCTTCGACGGCCTGGCGGCGCTGCCTCAGAAGCGGCTGGTGCGCTTCATGGCGAAGGAGTCGGTCTTCCGGCACCGGGTCTCCGGGCCGCTGATGCGCAACATGAAGCACATCCCGGTCGACCGCAAGCAGGGCGAGGCGGCGTACGCGCACGCCCTGGACTCGCTGCGGTCCGGCGAGATCGTCGGGGTCTTCCCGGAGGCGACTATCTCCGAGTCGTTCACGCTGAAGAGCTTCAAGTCGGGTGCCGCGCGCCTGGCGCAGGAGGCGGGCGTCCCGCTGATCCCGATGGCACTCTGGGGCACCCAGCGGCTGTGGACCAAGGGCCACCCGCGCAACTTCAAGCGCAGCCACATCCCGATCACCATCCGGGTCGGCGAGGCGATGGAGGCACCCCGCGAGCAGTACGCGGGCGCCCTCACCCGGCGGCTGCGCGAGCGGGTGCAGGAGCTGCTGGAGGCCGCCCAGCGGGCCTACCCGGTACGCCCCAAGGGCGCGGACGACACCTGGTGGATGCCGGCCCATCTCGGCGGCACCGCCCCCACCCCGGAGCAGGTGCGCACCGCCGAGGCCCACTGAGCCGGGCACCTCAGAGCGAGGCCGGGAGCGTCGCCCACAGGTGCGGCCGGTCGGTGGCCGCCTTCAGCACCTCCAGCACGGCCGGATGCGGCGCGGCGTACAGCTCCGGGTAGTCCGCCTCGCCCGCCTCGTGGTCCGGCGTGAAGGCCAGCCGCTCCCCGCCCAGGGAGAACTGCGCGTCCACGCCGGGCTTGTTGCCGCGCGGGTCCTGCCGGTGCCACGCCCCGTCGAACCGCACGGCCACCAGTCCGTGCACCACGTCGAACCGCTGGTAGCACAGGGCGGTCGGGATGTCCTCGGCCCTCAGCAGCGCGGTCAGCGCGTGGGCCTTGGCGTAGCAGATGCCGGTGCGCTGCTCCAGGACGTCGGAGGCCCGCCAGGTGACGCGCGGGTCGCCCGAGTCCTGCGAGTGCGGGATGGTGTCGCGCACGAACTCGAAGGCCAGTCGCGCATAGGCATACGAGTCTTCCGACGCCTTGGCGAGCCTCGCGGCCACCTCCCGCACACCCGGGTGCTCGTGGTCGATGACCTCGTCGGCGGCCAGATAGGCGGACAGGTCAGGGGTCTTCTGGATCAGCTCCATGCCCGCAGAGCATAGGAAAGCGATCACTCGACCGTCAATGACTTTTCAGGTGACCGCATACCTATGCATATCTTGAGCTGCTGTGCCGCTAGCGCGCCATCTCCTCCTTGAGGGCGGCGACGAACGCGTCGACGTCGTCCTCGGTGGTGTCGAAGGCGCACATCCAGCGCACGTCGCCGGCGGCCTCGTCCCAGAAGTAGAAGCGGAACCGCTTCTGCAAGCGCTCGCTCACGTCGTGCGGCAGCCGGGCGAAGACGGCGTTGGCCTGCACCGGGTAGAGGATCTCCACGCCGTGCACGGCGCGCACGCCCTCGGCCAGACGCTGGGCCATCTCGTTGGAGTGCCGGGCGTTGCGCAGCCACAGGTCCTTGGCGAGCAGCGCCTCCAGCTGCACCGACACGAAGCGCATCTTCGAGGCCAGCTGCATGGACAGCTTGCGCAGGTGCTTCATGTGGCGCACGGCGTCCTGGTTCAGGACCACGACCGCCTCGCCGAACAGGGCGCCGTTCTTGGTGCCGCCGAGGGAGAGGAGATCCACGCCGACCGCGT
This sequence comes from Streptomyces sp. NPDC058796, assembly GCF_042745235.1. Taxonomy (NCBI): domain Bacteria; kingdom Bacillati; phylum Actinomycetota; class Actinomycetes; order Kitasatosporales; family Streptomycetaceae; genus Streptomyces; species Streptomyces sp. NPDC058796. The sequence goes on along the minus strand of NZ_JBHYOP010000011.1, from coordinate 277,267 downwards.
TGGTGAAGGTGCGCATGGGCACGTCCAGGGAGGCGGCGGCGTTGGCTATCCGGGAGCCGTCCAGGTGCACCCTCATGCCGTGCGCGTGGGCGTGCTCGCAGATGGCGCGGATCTCGTCGGGCGTGTAGAGGGTACCGAGCTCCGTGCTCTGGGTGATCGAGACGACCTGCGGCATCGCGCGGTGTTCGTCGTCCCAGCCGTACGCCTGCCGGTCGATCAGGTCGGGCGTGAGCTTGCCGTCGGGGGTGGGGACGGTGAGCAGCTTCAGGCCGCCCATGCGCTCGGGGGCGCCGCCCTCGTCGACGTTGATGTGCGCGCTCTCGGCGCAGATCACCGCGCCCCAGCGGTCGGTGACCGCCTGGAGCGCGACGACGTTGGCGCCGGTGCCGTTGAACACCGGGAACGCCTCGGCGCCCGAGCCGAAGTGGCTGCGGATCACCCGCTGGAGGTTCTCGGTGTACTCGTCCTCTCCGTACGCGACCTGGTGCCCGCCGTTGGCCAGAGCCAGGGCGGCGAGCACCTCCGGGTGGGCCCCGGCGTAGTTGTCACTGGCGAAACCGCGGACCTCGGGGTCGTGGTGGCGACGCGCGTCGGTCTTCGGGGGATTCACGGCTTCTCGGTCAGCCACAGACGGTTTCCGTTCACTTCCGCGGCGGGCTTCTCCCAGACTCCGGCGACGGCCTCGGCGAGGTCACGCACGTCCGTGAAGCCCGCGAACTTCGCGTTGGGGCGCTCGGCGCGCATCGCGTCGTGCACCAACGCCTTGACCACCAGGATCGCAGCCGCCGACGTGGGCCCCTGCTCGCCCCCCGCCTTGCGGAAGTAGTCCGCCATGGCCAGCGTCCAGGCCTCGGAGGCGGCCTTGGCGGCCGAGTAGGCGGCGTTGCCCGCGGTGGGCTTGGAGGCGCCCGCGGCGCTGATCAGGACGTAGCGGCCGCGGTCGCTGCGCTGGAGCCCCTCGTGGAAGGCGAGGGAGGTGTGCTGCACGGTGCGGATGAGCAGCTTCTCCAGGAGGTCCCAGTCGCCCAGGTCGGTCTTGGTGAAGGTCTGGCTGCCTCGCCAGCCGCCGACGAGGTGGACCAGGCCGTCGACCCGGCCGTGGTCCTTCTCGATGCGGTCGGCCCACGCGCGGGTGGAGTCGAGGTCGAGCAGGTCGACCTTCTCACCGGTCACGGCCGCGCCGCCGTGCGCGTAGCGCGCCGCGTCCACCGCCTCCGCCAGCCGCTCGGGATCGTTGTCCGAGCCCACGACCGTCGCCCCCGCCTCGGCGAGCCGCAGCAGCGCGGCCCGTCCGGCGGGTCCGCCCGCTCCGGCCACCGCGATCACCGCGCCGTCGAGCGCCCCGTTCCCCATGGTCCTCGCCTCCCGAGCCTGTTGCCGTGCCTGTTCCTGCCCGCCGGTGCCGTCGCTCACGCGGCGGCCCGCTCGGCGCCGTCCGCCGATGCCGTGATGCCCTTGGTGGAGGCGATCACGTTCTTCAGCTTCTTGGACAGTGCCTCGTAGAACATGCTCAGCGGAAACTCGTCCGGAAGCACGTCGTCGACGAGTTTGCGCGGCGGCAGCGACAGGTCCAGGGCGTCGGGGCCCTTGGCCCACTTCGAGCCCGGGTGCGGGGCGAGGTAGGTGGAGACCAGCTCGTAGCCGGCGAACCAGTGGACGATCTTGGGGCGGTCGATGCCGTCGCGGTAGAGCGTCTCGATCTCGGCGCACAGCTGGTTGGTGACCTGCGGGGCGCGCTGCCAGTCGATGAAGAGCTTGTTGTCGGTCCAGCGGACGACGTCGTGCTTGTGCAGGTAGGCGAAGAGGAGCTGGCCGCCCAGACCGTCGTAGTTGCGCACCCGCTCACCGGTGACCGGGAAGCGGAACATGCGGTCGAAGAGGACCGCGTACTGCACGTCGCGGGCCTGCGGAACACCGTCGTCCGCCAGCTTCACGGCCTCCTTGAAGGCGGTGAGGTCGCAGCGCAGCTCCTCCAGGCCGTACATCCAGAACGGCTGGCGCTGCTTGATCATGAACGGGTCGAAGGGCAGGTCGCCGTGGCTGTGGGTGCGGTCGTGGACCATGTCCCACAGGACGAAGGCCTCCTCGCAGCGCTTCTGGTCGTGGACCATCGCGGCGACGTCCTCGGGCAGCTCGAGGCCCAGGATGCCGACGGCGGCCTCGGTCACGCGGCGGAAGCGGGCGGCCTCGCGGTCGCAGAAGATGCCGCCCCAGGAGAAGCGCTCCGGGGCCTCGCGCACGGCGATGGTCTCGGGGAAGAGCACGGCCGAGTTGGTGTCGTAACCGGCCGTGAAGTCCTCGAAGGTGATGCCGCAGAACAGCGGGTTGTCGTAGCGGGTGCGCTCCAGCTCGGCCAGCCAGTCGGGCCAGACCATCCGCAGCACGACCGCTTCGAGGTTGCGGTCCGGGTTGCCGTTCTGCGTGTACATCGGGAAGACGACCAGGTGCTGGAGGCCGTCCGCGCGGTTCGCGGCGGGCTGGAAGGCCAGCAGCGAGTCGAGGAAGTCGGGCACCTCGAAACCGCCGTCGGCCCAGCGGCCGAGGTCCTTCACCAGGGCCTCGTGGTAGACGCGGTCGTGCGGGAGGAGCGGGGACAGCTCCTCCACGGCTTCGGCGACGCGGCGCACGGCGTCCTCGGCCGCGGCGCGCTGCGGAGCGCCCTCGGCGTCGAAGTCGATCGAGCCGTCCTTGGACTGCCAGGGCCGGATGCGCTCCACGGCATCCTTGAGCACGGGCCATGCCGGGTGCTCGACCACCCTGCTCACCGGAGGAACCTTCTCCTCCGCACCCACCTGCACAAGAATTTCCGTCATGTCCCATCCTCCACGGGAGAAGCTCGCGTCAGGACACCGTATGCATACGAGGTTCCTCCCTTCAAGGGGAGCCTCCGCAAATTATCCTGCCGCCCCCCAGGCTTCACCGCATTTTTTCCTGTGGGACGCCGGATTCCGTATACCCAGCGCGGCAGAGGGGAAACGGTCCGGCAGGGCCGTTAGGCTGCGCCCTGCCATCGCCGCCGTCTACGGAAGCGAGTCGAGCCTTGAACTTCCTCACCATCGGGCACCGCGGAGCGATGGGTGTCGAACCCGAGAACACCCTGCGTTCCTTCGTCGCCGCCGAGCGGGCCGGCCTCGACGTCGTCGAACTGGACCTGCACCTGAGCAAGGACGGCGCGCTCGTCGTCATGCACGACGCGGACGTGGACCGCACCACGGACGGCACCGGCGCGATCGCCGACAAGACCCTGGAGGAGCTGCGGGCTCTGGACGCCGGCCGCGGGGAGCGGATCCCGGTCTTCGAAGAGGTGCTGGACGCGGTCTCGGCGCCGTTGCAGGCCGAAATCAAGGACGTGGCGGCCGCGCGCACGCTCGCCGAGGTGATGCTGCGGCGGGACCTGGTGGACCGGGTGGAGGTCATCTCGTTCCACGACGAGGCGATCGTCGAGATCGCCCGGCTGGTGCCGGGGGTGCGGACCGCGCTGGTCGCTCAGTACTACGGCCCCGAGGTCGTGGACCGGGCCGTGGCGGCGGGCGCCGGGACGCTCTGCCTGGACATCAACCGGATCACGCTGGAGATCGTGCGGCGCGCCCGCAAGGCGGGCCTCAGGGTCTTCTCCTGGACCGTGAACACCCAGGACCACCTGCGGCTGGTGCGCGCCCTGGGGCTCGACGGCGCGACCACCGACTACCCGGAGATCAAGCGCACCGGCCGCTTCACGGCCTGAGGCTCACACCAGCGGCTTGACCAGCAGTTCGAACCGGAGGTCGTCGCGCTGCGGAATGCCGAAGCGCTCGTCGCCGTACGGGAACGGGGTCGTCTCTCCCGTACGGCGGTAGCCGCGGCGCTCGTACCAGGCGATGAGGTCTTCCCGCACGGAGATGACGGTCATGTGCATCTCCGTCACACCCCACGCCGCGCGGGCCTGCCGCTCCGCCTCCGCGATGATCCTCTTGCCCAGCCCCCCGCCCTGGAGCACCGGGCTGACGGCGAACATTCCGAAGTAGGCGTGCGCACCGCGGTGCTCGAGCTGGCAGCAGGCTACGATCCCGCCGTCCCGCTCGACCGTCAGCAGACGGCTGTCCGGCGACTTGATCACCTCCAGCACGCCCTCCGGGTCCGTGCGCTGCCCCTGGAGGATGTCCGCCTCGGTGGTCCACCCGGCCCGGCTGGAATCGCCGCGGTACGCGGACTCTATGAGCGCCACGATCTCGTCCACGTCGGTGTCGGTGGCGTCACGGTAGGTCAGTCGGCCGGCGGTGGTGTCCATCTGGGGCGTCTCCGGTTCGTTCTCGGGCGCGTTTCGTGCTGGGGCGCGGCGGGGGCACCGATGAGAGTAACGCTGCCAGTAGTCTCGGTCCGCATGGTGCATGTACTCAGCAGCCGGACCCTGCTCCGCCCCAGCGACCCCGACCGCTCCCGGGCCTTCTACGGCGAACAGCTCGGCCTCGCCGTCCACCGTGAGTTCGGCACCGGGCCGGAGCGGGGCACCGTGTACTTCCTCGGCGGCGGCTTCCTGGAGGTCTCCGGCCGCGCCGACGCACCCGTGTCTCCCGCTCTCAAGCTGTGGCTCCAGATCGAGGACGCGGCGGCGTCCCACGAGGAACTGCGCGCGAAGGGCGTCGAGATCGTGCGGCCGCCGGTGCGGGAGCCGTGGGGGCTGGTGGAGATGTGGATCGCGGACCCGGACGGCACCCAGATCGTGTTGGTGGAGGTCCCGGCGGACCACCCGCTGCGCTACCGGCCGGGCATCTGACCCACCGGGACGGTACGCGCCGGATGGCCGCGGTCCGGGCCCGGCCTTAGCGTGCAGGAGGGGGACGGACGGTCCGCGGCCGAGTGGAAGGACGCCCCACGCGATGAAGCTCCACGAACCGGTGCCCGGCGGTCCCTGCTGGGCCGAGCTGGGGACCAGCGACCTTGTGGCGGCCAAGCGCTTCTACACCAAGCTGTTCGGCTGGCGTCCCGAGACGGACGGCCGGCAGCAGGCGGGCGGCTACACGATCGCCCGCCTCGGCGACGCGGCGGTCGCCGCCCTGACGCCGCTGTACCAGCAGGGGCAGCCGGTCGCCTGGAACGTGTCGTTCGCGGTGCGGGACGCGGACGCCGCCGTGCGGCAGGTGACGGCGGCCGGCGGGACGCCCCTGCACGGGCCCACGGACGTCTTCGACTCCGGACGGTTCGCGGTGGCCGCGGATCCGGGCGGCGCGGTGTTCCAGCTGTGGCAGGGACGGTCGTTCCCCGGCGCGGGGCTGTTCAACGCGCCCGGCGCGCTGGGCTGGGTGGAGCTGCTGACCCGGGAGCCCGGCCGGGCCGCCGACTTCTACACCACGGTGTTCGGCTGGAGCGTGTCCGCGTCGGACCGCTATCCGCAGTGGGGGATCGACGGCGCGGACTTCGGCGGCATGGTGACGATGGACGAGAAGTTCCCGCACGAGGTGCCCGCCCACTGGCTGCCGTACTTCGCCGTGGCGGACGTGGACACCGCCGCCGTCGACACGACCGACAGCGAGGGCACCGTGCTCATGGAGCCGACGTCGCCTCCCGACGGACCGCGCATCGCGGTGCTGCGGGACCCGCAGGGGGCGATGTTCGGCGTGTACCGGGCGGGCGACGAGCGCTGAGCGCCGCCCGGGGGGGGCAACACGGGGGCGGCCCCCGGCGGCCCGGCGGCGCAGGACACCCGCGACGCAGGTCACCCCCACACCCGCGCCCCCGGCGTCGTTTCCGGGCCGCCTCAGAACCGCAGTGCCTGCGGCCGGCTCTCGAGCCGGCCCAGCAGCGCCCCGAGGAGTGCCGCCAGCTCCGCCTGGTCCGGTCCGTCGACGCCGGACAGGACGGCGGACTCGTAGGCGAGCTGTTCGGGCAGGATGCCGTCGACCAGGTCGCGGCCGCTGTCCGTGAGGCGGACGTGGGCGACCCTGCGGTCACGGGTGTCGCCGCGCCGCTCCACCAGTCCGCGCTCGGTGAGCTGCTTGAGGCGCTTGGTGACCGCGGCGCCGGACGAGAAGGTCTCGCGGGCCAGGTCTCCGGGGGTCAGCTCGTGCCCGGTGCGGCGCAGCGCGCCGAGGAGGTCGAACTCGGCGCGAGTGAGCCCGGCCCGGCGCAGCGGGGCGTCCTCGGCCTGCTGGAGGAGGGCGGCGCAGCGGTTGATGCGGCCGATGATCTCCATCGGACCGGTGTCGAGTCCGGGGTGGACGGCCCGCCACTGCCGTACGACCGCGGCGACGGTGTCCCCGCCCGGTCCGCCCCTCTCGTCGCCCCCGGTCGCCGATCCCCCGTCGGTTGCGGTCATGGCCGTACGTCCTCCGTTCTCGTGCCCGGTTCCCGGTCCGTACGCGCTGCCTGGCGTCGCACCGTTGCGGCGAGCGTACGGTGTCCGGACTGCTCGGCGAGCACGACCCTCTCCTGGGGCAGCGCGCGTCCCCACCATTCGCCGGCCGCGGCGTCGACGGTGGCCCGCAGGTCGGTGAGGGCGGCGGCCAGGCCCCGGCGGGCGGCCTCCAGGGCGCCGGGGGCGGGGTCGGGCTCCGCCAGGAGGCGGGCGGCGTGCTCGCGGGCGCGGTCGGCGGCGGTCACCGCCTGTCCGACCCGGCTGCCGGCGCGCCGGTTGGTGACGGCCACGGCGGCCAGGAAGCCGACCAGGGCGCCGACGAGGGTGTCCACCACGCGTTCGGTGATCAGCTCGCCGGGCTGCTGGTACCGGGCGAACTCGGTGATGAGCAGCGCCATCGGGGTCACGCACACGCTGCCGAGCCAGTAGTTGCGGGTGATCAGCGCCTCGGCCCCGAAGTTGAGGGCGAGGCAGAGCAGGACCAGGAGGACCTGCCCGAGGTGGGCCAGCGGGGCGATGGCCGCGAACACCAGCACCCCGGCGAGGTTGCCGACGACGCGCTGGACGGCCCGGCTCCAGGTGAGGGTCATGTTCGCCTGGTAGAGGGCGGCGGCGGTGACCAGGGCCCAGTACGGGCGGCCGATGCCGAGCGCCAGGGAGGCGTAGCCGGCCAGGGCGCAGCCGAGGGCGGTGCGCAGGGCGATCGGGCCCAGGGGGCGGAGCCGCTGCCACAAGGGGGTGGGGGGCCCGGCGAGTTCGGTGTCGATGCCGAGGAGTTCTTCGGTGGCGCCCGGGGTGGCGCCGGTGCGCGGGATCCGGCCGGTGCCGCGCAGGGCGCGGGCCCAGTCGCGCAGGCGCTCCGGGTCCGTGTCGGTAGGCGCGGCGAGCGCGACCTCCGCGCGGACGACGAGGCGTTCCAGGGCGTGCCGGGTGGTGGCGCGGGTGCCCGTCGCCGGGAGGGCCAGCAGTGTCTGCCAGGCGGCCTGTACGGCGGCGTACCCGGCGGCGCGCGCCGCGGTGTGGCCGTCCCCGGCACCCCGGGTGCCGGCGTACGCGGCGGCGGCGTTCAGCGCCTGGGCGGTGGCCCGGCGTTCAGGACCGTGCGGGCGGACGAGGGCGGGCGCCATGCCGACGATCCAGGCCCACGCGCCGGCGGCGGCGCCGAGCGCCAGGTGGCCGGGGATCTGCCCGAAGGTCTGCGGGACGAAGAGGGCGGCGGAGCTGATGAAGGTCAGGACCACGTTGCCCGGCGGGCCGACGCGGGTGGCGTCGCACAGGGCCTTCTGGACGGCGGCCAGCAGGGCGCCGACGGTGACCAGGACGACCGCGTTGCGGGTGAGTGAGGCGGTGACCAGGGCGACGGCGACGCCACCGAGCATGCCGAGGACGACCCGGGCCAGCACGCGGGTCCGGGCGGCGTAGGGGCGGTTGTGGGCGTAGAGGGCGCACAGGGACCCGGCCATGGTGTACATCGCCAGGTCGAGCCGCCCGAGCGCCAGCAGGATGAGGTTGGGCGGGGCGACGGCGGCGACCGAACTCAGCGCGGGTTTGAACCAGATCTCGGAGGGGCGGCGCAGGCGCAGCACGCCGGTCAGTGACAGTCGGCGGCCGAGTGAGATGCCGGTGGTGGGGGTCGCACTGCTCATGGCGAAAAGCTTAACAGGTGTTTTACCTGTAAATAAAATGCCGGGCCGGGCCGACTAGCCCGGCACGACCAGCGGCGATCCGCCGTGCTCCCCCCAATACCCCCGTGTACTCCCTTGCGCTCGCGTGCACGCCGCACGGCCCGGGCAGTCCTTGACCGACCGGCGGGCAACCGGCCGGCGGGCTTCGGCCGTCGAGCCGCGAGCGGGGGAGGTACGTGTGCACGGACCGGCGTCGTCCGGGTGGCTGCTGGTCGCGCTGTGCGCGGCGACCGGCGCGTACTGCCTGCTGCGGATGCGCAGCGGGGTGCGGGAGCAGCGCCGTGCCGCGGGCGGCGAGGCGCTCATGGGTTTCGGCATGGCCGCCATGGCCGTGCCCGCGGCGGTGTTCACCCCGCCGGCCTGGGCCTGGCCCGCCTACGCGGCGGTGTTCGGCGCAGCCGGGCTGCGCGCCCTGTGGGCGGCCCGGTCGGGACGTCATCACCTGCACCACCTCGTCGGGGACGCGGCCATGGTGTACATGGCGCTGGTGATGGCCGGCTCGTCCGCCCGGGGTCACGCGCACGGATCGTCCGGCGTACCGCTGCTGACCGGGGTGCTGCTGATCTACTTCACCGGGTACGTGCTGCTGACCGGCGTGCGTCTGCTGCCGGTGACCGTCGTGGCGGGGGGCGGCACGGCCGGGGACGGTGCGGCGGAGGGCGGCGCGGCGAACGGCTGGGGCGACCGGCCGGAGCTGGCGCGGGCGTGCCGGCTCTCCATGGGCATCGCGATGCTGGCCATGCTGCTGACCATGTGACATCTGTGCTCCACGGGACGCCCGGCGCGGGCACGCGAGCGCTACCCGGCGCATCCCGTGCGCAATCGTTGCCTGCGTCACTTTGTGCGGCGGGCCGTACTGCGGCGGGTGCTGGGCTCATAGGCTGCTGCCATGTTTCTCCCCGCGGCGCTGCTGCTGCTCGGCGCTCTGACCGCCGTCCTCGGCCCGAGGCTGCTCGCCCGCGCCGACTGGCCGGACCGTGAACCGGTGGTCGCCTTGTGGGTGTGGCAGTGCGTCGTGGCGGCCGTGCTCGTGTGCTGTGCGCTGTCGATGACGTTCAGCGCGGCGGCGGCGTGGCACGCGGTGGGCGGCCACGTCTTCGCGACGGCACCGCGTCCGGTGGTGGAGGCGTACGCGCTCGGCACGTCCGGGCTCTGGGCGGACACGACCGCCCTGGCGCTGGCCTGTGGCGGGTTGTGGAGCGCCGCGATGCTGGTCCGTGAGATCGGGCGGGCCCGGACCCGGCGTCGGCGGCGCCGCGCCGAACTGCTGCACCGAGCTCCGCTGTTGCCGGGCGAGGCGCCCCGCTCGGACCCGCTCGTCGTCCTGGAGGGCGACCGGCCGGACGCCTGGTGGCTGCCCGGTACTCCCCCGCAGCTGGTCGTCACCACCGCCGCGCTGCGCCGCCTCAAGGGCCGTCAGCTCGACGCGGTGCTCGCCCACGAGAAGGGGCACGCGCAGGCACGGCACGACTGGCTGCTGCACTGCTCGGCGGCGCTGGCGGACGGCTTCCCGCAGGTCCCGGTGTTCGCGGCGTTCCGCGACGAGATGCACCGCCTGGTGGAACTCGCCGCCGACGACGTGGCCTCCCGCCGCTTCGGCCGGCTGACGACCGCGCTCGCGCTGGTCGAACTCAACGAGGACCGGGGTGTGTTCGGTCCCTGCCCGACCACGCACGCCCATGTCCCGCAGCGGGTGCACCGGTTGCTCACCCCGCCGAACCGGCTGTCGGCGGCCCGTCGGCTGCGACTGACGGCGGCGGCCGCGCTGGTTCCGGTGGTGCCGGTGCTGGTGGCGTTCGTACCGGGGCTGCGGGCGCTGGGGTAGCCCCGCGCGCGGCACTCCACGCTCCCGCATCGCGGGAATCACCCCGGGATTGGCCCCGGAGCGCTCGAGTCGGCGAGTATCGCAGCATGCAGACGCCCTCCGTCGACTCCCCGCCCGGTCCCCCGCAGCCGCGCACCGCCCGCCGCGCCACCTGGGTGCTGACCGTGTGCTCGGCGCTCCTGCTCACCCTGGTGGCCCTCGCATGGGGACCGCTGGTCGGCGTGGACGACGACATCGCGGACACGACGCACCGCTGGGCGGTCGACGAGCCGGGCACCACGCACGCCATGCGGATCCTCACCGACTGGGTGTGGGACACGTGGACGATGCGACTGCTGTGCGCGGCGGTGGTGTTGTGGCTCTGGTTCCGGCGCCGGGACCGGTGGACGGCCGTGTGGCTGGCGATGACCTGCCTGCTCGGAAGCCTGCTGCAGCAGGCGCTGAAGGCGGCCGTGGACCGGGCCCGCCCCGTCTGGCCCGACCCCGTGGACTCCGCGCACTACGCGGCCTTCCCCTCGGGGCACGCCATGACCGCCACGTTCGTGTGCGGCCTGCTCGTCTGGCTGCTCCACCACTACGACGCCACCCGCGGCGTGCGCCTGACCGCCCTGGCCGTGGCGGTGATCTCCGTCATCGGCGTCGGCGTGACCCGTGTGTGGCTCGGCGTGCACTGGGCCACGGACGTCGTCGGCGGCTGGCTCCTCGGCGCCCTGGTGGTGGCCGTCGCGGCACTCGTCCACGAGCGACGGCATCCGTGAGGACGCCGGCGCCCGGCCGTGGGACTGCCGTGCTGTTCGACTTCTCCGGGACCCTCTTCCGCATCGAGACCACCGAGGCCTGGCTGAGCGGGGCGCTCGCGCGCACCGGCACGACGCTGACCGGACCGGAGCAGGCCGAGACGGCCCGCGCGCTGGAAGAGGCCGGGGCGCTGCCCGGCGGTGCCCCGCCGGAGCGGGTACCGGAGGGACTCGCCGGGACGTGGGAGGTCCGGGACGAGAGCGCCCGGCTGCACCGGGCCGCGTACACCGGACTGTCCCGGCAGGTACGGCTGCCGGGCCCGGAACTGCACGACGTGCTGTACGACCGGCACATGACGCCGGACGCGTGGACTCCCTACCCCGACGCCGCCGAGGTACTGGGCGCGCTGCGCGAGCGGGGCATCGCCGTCGGGGTGGTCAGCAACATCGGCTGGGACCTGCGCCCGGTCTTCCGTGCGCACGGGCTGGACCGGTACGTCGACACGTATGTCCTGTCCTACGAGCACGGCGTCCAGAAGCCCGGCCCACGGCTGTTCGCGATCACCTGCGCGGCGCTGGGGGCCGAGCCGGGCCGGACGCTCATGGTCGGAGACGACCGGCGGGCGGACGGCGGCGCGGCAGCCCTCGGCTGCGCCGTGCACTTCGTGGACCATCTGCCGGTGACCGAGCGGGCGGCGGGACTGGGGCCGGTGCTGGACCTGGTGCGCCGACCGCCGCCGACGCGCCCGGCAACATCCGACCACCCCGTAGCCCGAGGCAACCAAGGAAGGTGTCCGCCCGCCTCGGACGATCCCCCGTGTCGCCCGAGGCAGACGGTTGCCGGACCGGACCCGTCAGGGTCCGTCCGCCTGCGCCGAGTATAGTTGGCTGGCAGCCAGTCAACGCAGGAGTACAGGATGTCCCCGCGCAGCGCCTCGGTCAATGAAGAGTTGCGGAGGCGTTCGAAGGAGCGGCTTCTGCAGGCCGCGGTGGAGCTGGTGGGTGAGCACGGGTACGAGGCGACCACGCTGGGTGCCATCGCCGACCGGGCCGGTTCGGCCCGCGGTCTGGTCTCCTACTACTTCCCCGGCAAGCGGCAGCTCGTGCAGTCCGCCGTGCACCGGCTGATGCACCGCACTCTGGAGGAGGCCCTGGAGCGCGAGCCGCGCACCGGCGAGGGGCCGGAGCGGATGGCGCGGGCCATCGACGCGGTCCTGGGTCTCGCCCGTGACCGGCCCGTGCTCATGCGCCAGCACATGGCGGGCCTGCTCCAGGCCGAGGTGGGTTTCGTGCCGTGCCCGGAGCAGCGGCGGCTGGCCGAGCTGTTGCGGGACACCGTGGCCCGGCACGGCTCGCGGGACGTCGACCGGGACTACCCGATGCTGCGGGCGCTGCTGATGGGAGCCGTGTTCGCCGCCCTGGTGCCGGGGGTGCCGATGCCCGTGCCGGTGCTGCGCGCCGAGTTGTTCAAGCGCTACCGGCTGGAATGGGAGCTGGGTGTCCCGCCGGACGCCGGGGCGCCCGGCGGGACTGTGTGCGACACGGACCTGTCGCGGTTCTTCGCGACCGGTGGACCCGGCCGGCCGGCTCAGTCGAAGTAGTCCGGCTGCGTCTGCGTGTTGAGCTCACGCAGGTGGACCCGCTTGGCCGGGTCGGTGCGCCGGTCGCTGAGCTTGAGGACGTCGAAGCCCTTGGCGATGTCGTTCGAGTAGATGTAGCCGTTGTAGTAGTACGCCGACCACGAGCCTCCGGTGGAGATGGTCTCCGTGCTCAGCGGGCCGCGCTCGAAGTAGGCGATCTCCTTCGGGCGCTTCGAGTCGGTGAACTCCCAGACGGAGACGCCGCCCTGGTACCAGGCCTGGACCATGATGTCGCGGCCCTTGACCGGGATCAGCGAGCCGTTGTGGGCGACGCAGTTCTCCGTGTCCGCCTGGTGGCGGGGGATCTTGAAGTAGCTGCGGAAGACCAGCTCGCGGTGGTCTCCCCGGCCGACGATGTCGTAGATGCCGTCGGCGCCGCGGTTCGGGCCGATCTCCGCGTTGCAGGTGGCGGCGCCGCCGCCGCCCAGCTCGTCGGTGAAGACCACCTTGTCCGCCTTCTGGTTGAAGGTCGCCGAGTGCCAGAACGCGAAGTTGACGTTGTCCTGGACGCGGTCGATGACCTTCGGGCGCTCGGGGTCCCTGATGGAGAACAGGATGCCGTCGCCCATGCAGGCGCCCGCCGCGAGGTCCTTCGAGGGCAGGACGGTGATGTCGTGGCAGCCGGTGGTCTTGGAGACGCCCGGGTTGGTCGGCCCGCCCGGGTTGCCGCCGCCGTCGGGTCCCTCACCGGGGAACAGCACCGGGAAGTTGACGACGGCCGCCCGCTCGGGCGCCTTGCGAGGCACCTTGATGACGGAGATGCCGTCGTGCGGAGGCTGGCAGTCCGGGTACGCGGCGTTCGGCGAGTACGAGGAGACGTAGATGTAGACGTTCCTGCGCTCGGGCACCAGCGTGTGGGTGTGGGAACCGCAGGCGGTCTCGACGGCCGCCACGTACTTCGGGTTCCGCTTGTCGCTGATGTCGAAGACCTTCATGCCCTCCCAGGAGGACTTCTCGGTCGCCGGCTGCGTGGTGCTGTTGCAACTGCTGTCGCTGCGCGAGGAGTCGGTCGACAGGAACAGCAGGTCGCCGGAGACGGAGATGTCGTTCTGCGAGCCGGGGCACAGCACCTGGGCGACGGTCTTCGGCTTCTTCGGGTTGCTGATGTCGAAGATGCGGAAACCGTCGTAGTTGCCGGCGAAGGCGTACCGGCCCTGGAAGGCCAGGTCCGAATTGGTGCCGGGCAGCGCGTCCTTGGGGATGTTGGCCAGGTGCTCGATGTTGTCGGAGTGGACTGTCTGGTCCACGCCGGGTATCTCGCCGCCCTCGATGGCGTCGCGCACTTCGGCGCGCGCGCTCTTGGACACCTCCTTCGACTTCGCCGGGCCGTCCCCGGGGTCGGGGGTCGCCACGGCGGGACCGGCCGTGAGCAGCGCGGACAGGAGACCGGCGGCGGCCGCCGCGACTCCCAGGCGTCTGCGCCGCGTTCGCGGGTCGTTCGACAGGATCACTGTTTCCTCCCTACGTCCGTTCCGACGGAACGGTTCACGCACCACCGCAGTATCGTCTTCGCCATGCTCATACCAACAGGGGGCAACAGGCTCGTGATGAAGTTTTTTGATCAGTGACACGCGGAAGCGTGCTAAGACGGTCATCGCACTCACGAGGTGCTCCGCCGCACGAGGCGCTCCACGCCCCTGCCCCAGGGGGACGAACAAGCCACAGGAGGTCGTTGTGTCCTTCCGCTCCGCGTCGACCCGCGCGTCGCTCGTCACGGCCGCACTGACGGCGCTGGCCGTACTCGGGCTCGGGGCCTGCGAGTCCGGCGCCGACGGAGGGAAGGCGGACGCGGCCGGCCCCTCGGTGATCGCCCCGGGCGAGCCGGGCGGTGACAACCGGACCCTGTCCGCCGAGGAGGCCCAGAAGCAGCGCGCCGACGACGACTCCCCCAACTCGGCGGACGTCTCCTACGCGCGGATGATGATCCAGCACCACGCCCAGGCCTTGGAGATGACCGAACTGGTGCCGGAGCAGGCCGCCTCCGGCCAGGTCAAGAAGCTCGCCGAACGGATCTCCGCGGCCCAGGGCCCGGAGATCGAGGCGATGAGGGGCTGGCTGAAGACCCACGGCGAGAAGGAGAAGGGCGGCGGGCACGACCACGCCGCGATGCCGGGCATGGCGACCGAGGCGCAGCTGGAGAAGCTGCGCGAAGCCCGGGGCGAGGCCTTCGACCAGCTCTTCCTGACGCTGATGATCACTCACCACGAGGGTGCGATCAGCATGGCGACCGACGTCAAGTCGCAGGGCAACAACGTGCGGATCGAGGAGATGGCCGACGACGTGGTGGCCCAGCAGACGAGCGAGATCTCACGGATGCGCGGGATGCTGTGACGGCCTGTCCGCGGTCGGTCAGCGACGCGCTCGGCGCGGGGCCAGGAAGCCGTCGTCGCGCGCCTGGCCGATCAGCCTGAGCGACCTCCGCCGGCTGTGCCCGGTCGCGCGCATCACCGCGAGGACCGGGTCGCCGCCCTCCTCCCGGGCCGCCCGGTACTCCCGCGCGACGAGCCGGCGCCCCTCCCTGCCGCCCGGCCAGGCGGGACGGGCGCGCCGCGAACCGGGCGACGCCGTTGCGGAACCGGCCGGCACACAGGCGTCGAACAGCGGATGCTCCAGCCACTCGGCGAGTACGGCCAGGTCGTCGAGGGACAGCGGCGGCCGGGCCCGCACGTCCTCGACCCGCACCCCCCGACCGGACAGCACGGCGAGCGCCTCCAGCCGGGCGCCGTCGGCGAAGGTGAGCCGGACGTCGAACCACGCGGCGGCGGCGGAACCCTCGCGCACCACCCAGGCCTGCCGCACGGACATCTCGCCGTCGTCCGGACAGCGATCGGAAAGCTGAAGAGAACGATCAACGAAGGATGCGTCGAGCATACACAGAACGTAACCTCATGATCACATTCCATACGAATGGAACACGCGCGGAAGTGGCGCCGTTCACCGGGCGCAGCACCCTGTCAGCGCAGCGAGGGCGGTGGGATGCTGGAGGCCCAGCGACCTGACTCCGCCCCGGACAAGGAGTTCGCCGTGCTGCGTGTCGCCGTCGTCGGCTCGGGACCGAGCGGGTGCTATACCGCGCAGAGCCTCGTCCAGCTCGACCAGGAGGTGCGCGTCGACGTCCTGGACCGGCTGCCGTGCCCGTACGGGCTGGTGCGGTACGGCGTGGCCCCCGACCACGAGAAGATCAAGTCACTGCAGAACGCCCTGCGTACGGTGCTGGAGCACGAGCGGGTGCGGTTCCTCGGCGCGGTCCCGGTCGGCCCCGGCGGAGTACCGACCGCCCGGCTGCGGGAGCTCTACCACGCGGTGGTGTACTGCGTGGGCGCCGCCACCGACCGGCGAATGGGCATCCCCGGCGAGGACCTGCCGGGGAGCTGGTCGGCGACCGAGTTCGTGTCCTGGTACAGCGCCCATCCGGACGCTGTGGACGTCGGCTTCCTGCGCGACGTGCGGTCGGCGGTGGTGATCGGGGTGGGCAACGTCGCCGTCGACGTGGCGCGGATGCTGGTGCGCGGGGCGGCGGAGCTGCGCGGCACCGACATTCCGCAGGCCGCGCTGGACACGCTCGCCGCCGGGTGCGTGACCGACGTGCACATGGTGGGCCGCCGGGGGCCCTCGCAGGCCCGCTTCACCACCAAGGAGCTGCGCGAGCTGGGCGCCGTGCCGGACACCGCCGTGCTGGTGGAGCCGGCCGAGCTGGCGCTGGACCCGGCGTTCCGGGACCCCTCGGGGCTGCCCGGCACGCAGCGCCGCAACGTGGAGGTGCTGCGCGGCTGGGCCGGCCGGCCCGCCCCGGACGCCGCCCGCCGGCTCCGTGTGCGCTTCTTCCTGCGCCCGGTCGGGCTGACCGCGGGCGCCGACGGCCGGGTGGGCGCCGTGCGCTTCGAGCGGACCCGGCCGGACGGGCGCGGCGGAGTGACCGGCACCGGGTCCTACGAGGAGATCGGGGCCGGGCTGGTGCTGCGGTCGGTGGGCTACCGCGGAGTGCCGCTGGAAGGACTGCCGTTCGACGCGGCGAGCGGCACGGTGCCGCACCGGGCGGGGCGCGTCCTGCGCGCGGGTGCCGTCGCTCCCGGCGAGTACGTGGCCGGCTGGATCAAGCGGGGCGCGACGGGGGTCATCGGCACCAACCGGCCCTGCGCGAAGGAGACGGCGACGTCCCTGCTGGCGGACGCACCCGCACTCGTACGGCGGGACCTCCCCACGGGAGATCCCCTCGGACCGCTGCGCGCCGAAGGCGTCGAGCCGGTCGAGTGGAGCGGCTGGCGGGGCGTCGAGCGGGCCGAGGCGGAACTGGGCGCGTCACTGGGGCGGCACGTCGTGAAGCTGCCCGACTGGGACTCGCTGCTGGCGGCGGCGCGCGGGGCGGCGGGCCGATAGCTCCTCGCGGACTCCGTCAGCCGGTGCCGAGGCGGGCGGCCTGACGGGCCGCCGCCGCCAGCAGAGCGTCCAGCAGCCCCGGAAAGAGGGCGTCCAGGTCGTCCCTGCGCAGGCCGTTCATCTTGGCCGTACCCCGGTAGGTCTGCCGGATCACCCCGCTCTCCCGCAGCACCCGGAAGTGGTGTGTGGTCGTGGACTTCGTCACCGGCAGGACGAAGTGGGAGCAGGAGAGGAGCGCCTCGCTGTCGGCGGCGAGTTCCCGCACGATCCGCAGCCGCATCGGATCGGAGAGCGCGTGCAGCACTCCTTCCAGCCGGATGTCGTCGCGCGCCGGGTGGGGCAGATCGCGGGTGCCGGCGGCGGGGGCGGCGGGGGTCACGGCGGCTCCAGTTGTTCCGGGGAGGGGCCCGCTGTCCGGCAGGGCTCCGACGAAGGCTCCATTGTACGAAGGGTGCCGTAGTTTGACACTCACCGTACTACGAGGGTTATCGTACGACCGTTCCTTCCGCCCCGACCAAGGGAGCAGCCCGCCATGAGCGCCCTCTTCCAGCCCCTCCAGCTGCGCGACACCACGATTCCCAACCGGGTCTGGATGTCCCCGATGTGCCAGTACTCCGCCGCGCCGGAAGGCCCCCTGGCGGGCGTCCCGGGCGACTGGCACTTCGCGCACTACGGCGCCCGCGCGGTCGGCGGCACCGGGCTGATCGTCGTCGAGGCCACCGGCGTGTCGCCCGAGGGCCGGATCTCCCCGCAGGACCTGGGCCTGTGGAACGACACCCAGACCGAGGCCTTCCGGCGGATCACGGACTTCCTGCGCTCACAGGGGACGGTGCCGGCTATCCAGCTGGCCCACGCGGGCCGCAAGGCCTCGACCGCGCAGCCCTGGAAGGGCGGGGCGCCCGTGGGCGCGGACGCGCACGGCTGGCAGCCGGTGGCGCCGAGCGCGCTGGCCTTCGACGACCGCCACCCGGTGCCGACCGAGCTGACCTCCGCGCAGCTCCAGGAGATTGTCGGGCAGTTCGCGGACGCGGCCCGCCGGGCCCTCGCCGCCGGTTTCGAGATCGTCGAGATCCACGGCGCCCACGGCTACCTGATCCACGAGTTCCTGTCGCCGCTCTCCAACCACCGCACCGACGCCTACGGCGGCTCGTACGAGAACCGCACCCGCTTCGCCCTCGAGGTCGTCGACGCCGTACGGGCGGTGTGGCCGGACGACAAGCCGCTGTTCTTCCGGATCTCGGCGACCGACTGGCTCGAGGAGGGCGGCTGGACGCCCGAGGACACCGTCCGCTTCGCCCGCGACCTCCAGGCCCACGGCATCGACCTCCTCGACGTCTCCACGGGCGGCAACGCCCCGCGCGTCCGGATCCCCACCGGCCCCGGATACCAGGTGCCGTTCGCCGAGCGCGTCAAGGCCGGGACCACGCTGCCGGTCGCCGCCGTCGGCCTGATCACCGACGCCGGGCAGGCCGAGAAGGTCCTGGCCAACGGCGAGGCCGACGCGGTACTGCTGGGCCGCGAGCTGCTGCGTGAGCCGTCGTGGGCGCAGCACGCGGCGCGGGAGCTGGGCGACGCGGTCCGGATGCCGGACCAGTACGGGTGGGCCGTGTGAGGCGGAACGACGCGCCAGGCGTTGACTAGAAAGCGCTTACCCCCTACGGTCCGTTCATCAGCATGACCGCTGTGGACGCGATGGCCGGCAAGGCCCCACGCCTGCCCCATCGCGTCCGCGCGGCAGCGAGCAGCACCACGCACAGCGTCCACGTACATGTTCCGTTCCACCCCCACTCCCCTGACGGAAGGGACCCGAACATGACTGCTGCGGCACACCCCCGCGGGCGGCGGCGCGCCACGACCGGCGCACTGGCCGCACTCGGACTCTCGGTTGGCATGCTCATGACTTCCGGAGCCTCCCCGGCACAGGCCGCCACCTGGCCGACGCCCAACGGCAGCGAGGGCGTCTCCGCCACCGTCCCGGTCTCCGGCACCAAGGACTACGGGATGAAGCGCCTCTACGGCACCGGCGACCTCGGCTCCGGCGGCCAGGACGAGGACCAGGGACCGATCCTGGAACTGGCTCCCGGCGCCGTCCTCAAGAACGTGATCATCGGCGCCCCGGCCGCCGACGGCATCCACTGCAAGGGCAGCTGCACCCTGCAGAACGTCTGGTGGGAGGACGTCGGCGAGGACGCGGCGACCTTCCGCGGCTCCTCGTCGTCGAACGTCTACACGGTCACCGGCGGCGGCGCGAAGGAGGCCAGTGACAAGGTCTTCCAGTTCAACGGCGCCGGGACGCTCAACGTGTCGGACTTCGCCGTGAAGAACTTCGGCACCTTCGTCCGCTCCTGCGGCAACTGCTCGACGCAGTACAAGCGGACCATCAACCTCGACTCGATCGAGGTGAGCTGGAAGGGCAGCCGGATCGCCGGCATCAACACCAACTACGGCGACAGCGCCACGCTGCGCGACATCACCGTCGTCGGGGACGACGACCGGAAGATCGTCCCGTGCCAGAAGTACATCGGCAATGACGACGGCGACGAGCCGGACTCGAACGGCTCGGGCCCCGACGGCACCCACTGCAGGTACGGGTCGTCGGACATCACCTACCAGTGACGCGCAGGTGACCGGCGGACGGTTCCGCCACCGTTTCAGGTCCGGGTGCCCCGCGCCCGGACCTGTCCGGTCTGCTCCCGCTGGTACTGCGCGTAGGCCTCCCGCAGGGCCGTTCCCGGCCAGTCGGACGGGAGGAGTTCGGGGGGCAGGACCGGGTCGGCGAGCAGATGGCGCACGACGGCCGCGAAGGCGGTGAGCCGGTCGGCCGGCCGCCGGGCCCGGCCGACCCGGTCGAGCAGCGCCCTGGCCGTGGTGGACCAGGCGTCCAGCGGCCACAGGTCGGCCGCCAGGTCGCGGGCCGGACGGGCGGGGCGCGAGGCGTGGCGCTCGGCCACCCGGTCCAGCTCGGCGGGGAGCGTGCGGCACAGGTTGGCGGGGCGCAGCCACACGCCCTCCCGGAGTTCGGCCAGGCGCAGGGCGGTCAGCCGGGCCCGCAGATCGGCGCGTTCGGCCGCGCCGCGTCCCGTCGCGGTGACGACGACCATCTCCCAGTCGCCCTCCCACGTGCGCGTGCGCGGGCGTACGGCCTCGTCCTGGCGCCGCTGGCGTTCCAGCAGCCGCTCACTGAGGCGGTAACCGGTGTCCGTGCGCCGCAGGTCACCGGCGGCGGCCATCCGGCTGAGCGCGGCGCGCGCGGTGGACCCGCCGACGCCGAAGCCCTCCACCAGCCGCACCAGTTCCCGGGCCGGCAGTTCGGGGGGATGCGCCCCCAGGAGGAGGCTCAGGACCACCGACCGCGCGGACAGCGGGCGCAGCGCGGGCCCGTCGGACGGCACGGGCACGTTCATGGGCGTGGGCACGCGTCGCACATCTCCCCGAGCACGTACCGGTCGTCCCTCCACATGGAGACGTACTCTACGCGCGTTCGCGGTGTTGCACTATTGCTGCGACCGCAGCGACAGTGCAACACTCGGCGTCATGACGACACTCGCGCAGGGCCCGTACGGGGAGTCGGCGGGCCGCCCTCAGGGGTACGCCACGCACGACGTCACCAACCAGCCCCCTCCCCTGGCTCCCTACGACGCCTGCGAGGACGCGGCCCTGCTGGAGGGGCTGCGCCGGGAGGGCGCCGG
Source organism: Streptomyces sp. NPDC058796 (assembly GCF_042745235.1). Classification (NCBI taxonomy): domain Bacteria; kingdom Bacillati; phylum Actinomycetota; class Actinomycetes; order Kitasatosporales; family Streptomycetaceae; genus Streptomyces; species Streptomyces sp. NPDC058796. The sequence goes on along the minus strand of NZ_JBHYOP010000011.1, from coordinate 256,983 downwards.
GTGGGCCGAGGCGGAGCTGCGGCGGCTCGGCCTGCGGGCCGGGAGCGCCCAGGCGCAGGAGTGGGGCGACCTGGCCAACCGTCACGAACCGGTGCTGCGCACCCACGACCGGTACGGCAACCGGATCGACGAGGTCGAGTACCACCCGAGCTGGCACCATCTGATGCGGGTGGCCGTCGGCGAGGGTCTGGCCGGCTCCGCCTGGGCGGACGACCGGCCGGGCGCGCACGTCGCCCGGACCGCCGGCGGGCTGGTCTGGGGGCACACCGAGGCGGGTCACGGGTGTCCCACGTCGATGACCTACGCCGCCGTTCCCGCGCTGCGCGCCGAGCCGGAGCTGGCGAAGGTCTACGAGCCGCTGCTGACCAGCCGGGAGTACGAGCCGGGACTGCGCACCCCGACCGGGAAGCGGGGCCTGCTGGCCGGCATGGGGATGACGGAGAAGCAGGGCGGATCCGACGTCCGCACCAACACCACGGCGGCCACCCCGACCGCCGAGTCGGGGGTGTACACGCTGCGCGGGCACAAGTGGTTCACGTCGGCGCCCATGAGCGACGTGTTCCTGGTGCTGGCCCAGGCCCCCGGGGGCCTGTCGTGCTTCCTGGTGCCGCGCGTGCTGCCCGACGGCATCCGCAACACCTTCCGCGTCCAGCGGCTGAAGGACAAGCTCGGCAACCGGTCCAACGCCTCCTCCGAGCCCGAGTTCGACGGGACGGTGGCCTGGCTGGTCGGGCCGGAGGGACAGGGCGTCAGGACGATCATCGAGATGGTCAACTGCACCCGGCTGGACTGCGTCATGGCGTCGGCGACGCTGATGCGCAAGACGCTGGTCGAGGCCGGACATCACGTACGGCACCGCAGCGCGTTCGGTGCCCGGCTGCTCGACCAGCCGCTGATGCGCAACGTCCTGGCCGACCTTGCGCTGGAGTCGGAGGCCGCGACGACGCTCACACTGCGGCTGGCGGGCGCCGCGGACCGGGCCGTGCGCGGGGACGCGGGTGAGGCGGCTTTCCGGCGGATCGCCACCGCCGTCGGCAAGTACTGGGTGACCAAGCGGGGACCGGCGTTCACCGCGGAGGCCCTGGAGTGCCTGGGCGGCAACGGCTACGTGGAGGAGTCGGGCATGCCCCGCCACTACCGCGAGGCTCCGCTGCTGTCGATCTGGGAGGGCTCGGGGAACGTCAACGCCCTCGACGTGCTGCGGGCGCTCGGCCGCTCCCCCGCCGCCGCGCACGCCCTCTTCGACGAACTCGCCCTCGCCCGCGGGGCCGACGCCCGGCTGGACGCGGCCGTGGCCCGACTGGAGGCGGAGCTGGCCGAGGCGTCCGAGACGGGTGCCCGCCGCCTGGTGGAGCTGATGGCCCTCACCCTCCAGGCTTCCCTCCTGGTCCGGCACGCCCCGCCCGCCGTCGCCGACGCGTTCTGCGCGAGCCGGCTCGGCGGCGACTGGGGGCACGCCTTCGGCACGCTGCCGTCCGGGGCCGACCTCGGCGGCATCCTGGCGCGGGCGCTGCCGCAGCAGGACTGACGGTCGCGCCGAGAACCTCCGCGGACTGCGACATCACCGCGCTGACCTGCGCCGGAAGGCTTTCCGGGGGTGACTGTCAGTGCCGGGGTGCAGACTGGCCCGTGTCCGAGACGAAGGCGTCGACGAGGACGCCGCGGAGGTGATCGGCATGACCGAGGTACTGCTCGCCGTGGGCACCCGCAAGGGCCTGTTCATCGGGCGCCGGCGGGGTGGCACCTGGGAGTTCGACGAGAGTCCCTACTTCAACGCGCAGGCCGTCTACTCGGTCGCCCTCGACACCCGCGGCGGCACCCCGCGCCTGCTGGCCGGCGGCGACAGCGCGCACTGGGGTCCGTCGGTGTTCCACTCCGACGACCTGGGACGGACCTGGACGGAGCCGGCGCAGCCGGCGGTCAAGTTCCCCAAGGAGACCGGCGCGTCACTGGAGCGGGTGTGGCAGCTGCACCCCGCCGCCGCCGAACCGGACGTGGTCTACGCGGGCACGGAACCGGCCGCGCTGTACCGCTCGGAGGACCGGGGGGAGAGCTTCGAGCTGGTCCGGCCCCTGTGGGAGCACCCCACACGGTCGCAGTGGGTGCCGGGCGGCGGTGGCGAGGGGCTGCACACCGTCCTCACCGACGCCCGGGACCCCGAGTCCGTCACGGTCGCCGTCTCGACCGCCGGCGTGTTCCGCACGACGGACGGCGGCGCGAGCTGGGCGCCGTCCAACTCCGGTGTCTCCGCGGTCTTCCTGCCGGACCCGAACCCGGAGTTCGGCCAGTGTGTGCACAAGGTGGCGCGGGACGCGGCGGCCCCGGACCGGCTGTACCTGCAGAACCACTGGGGTGTGTACCGCAGCGACGACGCCGGGGGGCACTGGACGGACATCGGGGAGGGGCTGCCGTCCACATTCGGTTTCGCGGTGGCCGCCCATCCGCACCGCGGGGACACCGCCTACGTCTTCCCGATCAACGCCGACGCGGACCGGGTCCCGGCGGACCGCCGCTGCCGGGTCTTCCGCACGGACGACGCGGGCAGGAGCTGGGAGCCGCTCTCGTCGGGACTGCCGCAGGAGGACCACTACGGCACGGTGCTGCGGGACGCGCTGTGCACCGACGACGCGGAACGGGCCGGCGTCTACTTCGGCAACCGCAACGGCGAGGTGTTCGCGTCGGACGACGACGGCGACAGCTGGCGGCAGCTGGCCTCCCACCTGCCGGACGTGCTGTGCGTGCGGGCCGCGGTCGTCGGTTGAACCGGACCGGGGGACCGGCCTCGGCCACCGGTTGATCGGCGTCACCCGTACGGCAGTAGGGTGACGCCCGTGGCACCACGACCCTTGCATGAGATCGTCGAAGCCGGCTGGGCGAAGGCCCTGGAACCCGTCGCCGGGCGGATCACCTCGATGGGTGAGTTCCTGCGCGCGGAGATAGCCGCCGGACGCACCTATCTCCCCGCCGGCGCGAACGTACTGCGGGCCTTCCAGCAGCCCTTCGACGACGTCCGGGTCCTGATCGTCGGTCAGGACCCCTACCCGACCCCCGGACACGCGGTGGGGCTGTCGTTCTCGGTCGCGCCCGAGGTGCGCCCGCTGCCCGGCAGCCTCGTCAACATCTTCCGGGAGCTGAACACCGACCTCGGCCTCCCGCAGCCCTCCAGCGGCGACCTGACCCCGTGGACCCGGCAGGGTGTGCTGCTGCTCAACAGGGCGCTCACCACGGCCCCGCGCAAGCCCGCCGCCCACCGCGGCAAGGGCTGGGAGGAGGTCACCGAGCAGGCGATACGGGCGCTGGCGGCGCGCGGCAAGCCGATGGTGTCCATCCTGTGGGGCCGCGACGCCCGCAATCTGCGCCCGCTGCTCGGCGACCTGCCCTCGGTGGAGTCCGCGCACCCGTCCCCGATGTCGGCCGACCGGGGTTTCTTCGGCTCCCGTCCGTTCAGCCGGGCCAACGACCTGCTGGTCCGCCTGGGAGGTCAGCCGGTCGACTGGCGCCTGCCGTGAGCGCCGGCTTCCTCGCCGTCGACTCCGGCGGCTCGGGTCTGCGGATCGTCCTCGGCACGGCAGGTGCCGACGTGGACGGTCCGCGGGTGTCCGGGCGGCGCGCGTCGCGGGAGCCGGTCCGCACCGGTGCCCGGGGCATCGATCCCGGTCACCTGCTGGCGCAGTTGCTGCCCATGGCGAGGGAGTTGAGCGAGGAGGCCGGGGTGGACCGGCTCGGCACCGTCGTCGTCGGGGCCGCCGGACTGGCCACCCTCGGCGACGCGCTGCGCGCCGAGCTGCCGGGTGCGCTGGCCCGTGAGCTGGGGGTGCGGACGGTCGCGCTGGTCGCGGACGCCGTCACCGCCTACGTCGGTGCCCTCGGGCCGCGGGCCGGCGCCGTGGTGGCCGCCGGTACCGGCCTGATCGCGACCGGCACCGACCTGACCCGCTGGCGCCGGGCGGACGGCTGGGGGCACCTGCTGGGCGACTGCGGCGGCGGCGCCTGGATCGGCCGGGCCGGCCTGGAGGCGGCACTGCGCGCCCACGACGGGCGCGAGGGCGGCTCCGCGCCGCTGCTGGCCCGGGCCGAGGAGCGGTTCGGGCCGGTGACGGGGCTGCCCGGCCGGGTGTATCCGCGCACCGACCGTCCCGCCGTCCTCGCCTCCTTCGCGCCGGAGGTGGCCGCGTGCGCGGTCGGCGACCCCGTCGCCGCGGGCGTCCTGCGGGCCGCCGCCCGGCACATGGCCGACTCGGCCGCCGCCGTGTGCCCGCCCGGGGGCGAGCCCCGGGTCGCCGTCACCGGCGGTCTGCTGAAGCTGGGCGACCCCCTTGTCGTACCGCTGGAGGAAGAGCTGGCGAAGCGGCTGCCGCACGCGCGGCGGACGGCGGCCGAAGGTGATCCGCTGCACGGCTCGGTGCGGATCGCCAACGACCTCGCGACCGGCTCGTTCACCCTTCCGGGTGACGACAGAATGCTGTGGGTGACGACTGGCCCGGACGGCTGAGAATCGCTGCTCCGGCGAGGTGAATCGTGCCGATGTCGGCCGATCCGTACATCACTCTTCAGACAAAACCGGACGGATACCGCTCACCTGCACCCTCCCCGAACAGGGAAACCCGGGAAACCAGTAACATGCGGCGCCATGAGCTCCCCCACTGGGCCCGCGTCCGGCCTGCCAGTACGAATGCCGCGCCCCCGCCAGCCCGGACGGCACCGCCGTCCCGAACCCCTGGTGGCTCCCGAGGGCGCGCCGGCGCTCGTCCTCGCGGTTCCGGGGACGCCCAGCAGCGCCACCCGGGGCCTCGCGGACGAGGTCACCAGCATCGCCCGTTCCGAACTTCCCGGCCTCGACGCCCGGATCGGCTGGCTCGACGGGGACGACGAGGAGTTCCTCACCCTGACGACCGTCCTCGCGCGGGCCGCCGAGGAGCGCACCGCCCGCTACGAGCAGGCGGTCGCCGCCGGCCTGGAGGTGAAGGAGCCCGAGGGCCCCGTCGCCGTCGTCGTGCCGCTGCTCGCCGGCCCGGACGGCGCGCTGCTGCGCCGCATCCGCCAGGCCGTGATGGACAGCAAGGTCGCGGCCGAGCTGACCGATGTGCTCGGCCCGCACCCGCTGCTGGCCGAAGCGCTGCACGTGCGGCTCTCCGAGGCGGGTCTGGCCCGTGCCGACCGCGCCCGTCTGTTCACGGTGGCGACGGCCGCGGACGGCATCATCCTGGCCTCCGTGGGCGGTGACGAGGCCGTACAGGCGGCCGGGATCACCGGCATGCTGCTCGCCGCGCGCCTCGCCGTGCCGGTGATGGCGGCGGCCCTGGACGAGGAGGGCTCGATCGCGTCCGTGGCCGAGCAGCTGCGCTCCTCGGGCTCCCAGCAGCTGGCGCTCGCGCCGTACCTGATCGGCCCGGAGATCGAGGCGTCGCTGCTGGAGGAGGCGGCCAAGGAGGCGGGCTGCTCCACCGCCGAGCCCCTCGGCCCCTACCCGGCGATCGGCAAGCTGACGCTGGCCAAGTACACGACGGCGCTCGGCATCTCGCCGCAGCAGCCGCAGGGCGCGCCGGTGCGCTGACGCGCACGGCGCGCGAGACACGCGAGACACGCGGGACGCACTGGACACGAAGGACGAAGGGCCCGCTCCGGCGACGGAGCGGGCCCTTTCGCCGTCCGGCCGGCGCCTGCCTCCGTGCGGGACTCGCGGGACCGTCCGCAGGCAGCTCTCCGGGCCGGGGGCGAGGTGCGCACGGCCCGGCCCCGAACACCCGGAACGACGAGCCGTCGCAGGCCGGCCATGACGGCACACGACGGCCGGTCGCGTCACCGGCACCCGTCCCGGCCTCGCAAAGGACGAGACGGGACCGGGCCCAGGCGTCCCGGCCGGAACCCGCGGAACGGCTGACCACCGCCGACCGACTCCGACGCCCGCGCGACAAGCCGCACCACCGACAGAGCCGACGGGCCCCGAGAGCCGCAAGCCCCGGCAGAAGGCGTCCCCGGCCCGGCCGGCGGCACAGGACCTCCGCACTGTCGACCGCCGGTCCCGGCCACTCAGCCCGTGCCGCGTCGGCGCGCGTCAGCCGAAGACGACGCAGGACGCCGCCGGCAGCGCGAGGGAGCCGGCGCGGCGGGGCACCCCGGTCTCGGGGGCCAGGGCGAACCAGGTCACGTCGCCCGAGCGTTCATTGGCCGCGTACAGGAAGCCGCCCGACTCGGCGATCTCCCGCGGCCAGTGCCCGCCGCAGGGCACGGTCGCGGTCAGCCGCAGTCCGTCCGGCTCCACCGCGAAGACGGACAGGACGTCCTCGCCCCGGGTCGCGGTCCACACGAAGCGGCCGTCGGGCGAGACCGCGATTCCCGACGGGTAGGCGTCACCGGCCGGGGCCCCGGGCAGCACCGGCACCTCGGTGAGCGGCCGCAGTGCGCCGTCGGCGGCGTCCCAGCGGCAGACGGTTACGGTGGGCGCCAGTTCGTTGACCACGTAGGCGCGGGTCCCGTCGGGGTGGAAGGCCAGGTGGCGCGGGCCGGAACCGGGGCGCAGGGCGACCTCCCGGTGCACGGCGGGCGCGCCGTCCGTCAGGGTGCACACCCGCACCGAGTCGGTGCCGAGGTCCACGCTGACGGCCCACCGCCCGCTCGGGTCGGGCCGCACCTGGTGGGCGTGGGGTCCCTGCTGGCGCTGGGCGTGCGGGCCCGAGCCGGTGTGCTTCAGGACGCCGGACGCGGCCCGGGCAAGGGTGCCGTCGGAGCGCACCGGAACGGCGGTGACGCTGCCGGAGCCGTAGTTCGCGGTCAGCACGTGCCCGGCGTGGAGGCTGAGGTGGGTGGGGCCGTCGCCGCCGACGGGCACCGGGCGGCCGGCGGGCTCGGGCTTGTCCCCGGTCACGTGGAAGGCGGCCACCGAGCCCTCGGCCGTCTCGCTGACCGCGTAGAGCGTGGCGCCGTCGGGGGCCAGGGCGAGGTAGGAGGGGTCGGCCAGGCGGTCCGTACCGCTCAGGACCGTCAGCGCACCGGTGTCGGGCGCGACGACCGCCGTGACGATGCCGGGCCCGCCGGCCGCCGTGAACGATCCGATGAATGCCCGCCGTCGCATCTCGCCGTCTGTCACCAGTGGCCCCTCTCGCCTCGCCTCGTGCCGCCGTCCCGCCCCGCGCCGTCCGTCCGGCGTCTCACCGGGTGCCGGACGATCGTGCCGACTGATCGTCTGCCCCGGGGCGACGGTAGCAGTCGATCAGTCGAGGTCTAGACCAAACGGGTGGTGCGGGCCGGCCGGCTCAGGTCCCGGCGAGCGGCGATCCCGAGGGGGCGCGCAGGGGCGCGGCGAGTTCGGCCAGGGCGCGTTCCAGGCCGTGGAGGTGGGCGAGCGCGGGTTCGGCGGCCCGCGGTCCGTTCTCGTGGGCGGGGACGGAGCCACCCCCGGTGAGCGCCTCGACCGCGCTCTCGACACGCCAGCAGGCGGCGGCGAGCCGGGCGTCGTGCGAGGCCTCCGGGTCGGCGGCGACGGCGACCAGGCCGCGGATCTCCCGGGCGCAGTCGTCGAGCAGGGCGAGCACGCGGCGGGCGCGGCGCTTGCGGCCGCGCATCGGGTTCAGCGGGTGCACGAGGGGGGCGAGGGACAGCCGTACCCGGCCGAGCAGCTGCTCCAGTTCGGCCACCCGCGGCGCGGGGTCGGCGCCCTCGGTCCCGGCGAGCCGGGCGGCGGCCTCGGCGGTGCAGGCGTGGACGCACCGCAGGGCGCGCTGGATCCACGCGTCCGTCACGGCGTGCGTGGTGACGGGGAGGACGAAGAGCACGGCCAGCGCGGCACCGAGCGCCCCGACGCCGGTCTCGACGAGCCGCAGGGCGAGCAGCCCGGGGCTGAGGAAGCCCAGCAGGCCGTAGAGCAGCTCGGCGAGCAGGGTGACGCAGAGCATCATCCAGGTGTAGGAGACCGCGGCCGTGTAGAAGATGCCGAAGACGCAGGCGGCGGCGAGCACGGCCGTGGGCACCGCGGCCCCGGCCAGCGGGAAGGCGACCAGCAAGCCGAGGCCGATGCCGACGACCGTGCCGAGGACCCGGCGGAAGCCGCGGACCAGGGTCTCGCCGCGCGAGGTGGTGTTGACGAAGACCCACCAGGTGGCGCCGACCGCCCAGTACCAGCGCTGGTCGGACACCAGCTGGCCGACGACCAGGGCGAAGCCGGCGCCCGTGGTGGCCTGGACGGCCTGGCGGGTGGTGATGCGGGCGAGTCCGGTGCCCGCGGGAGGTGCGGGGGCGGCGGGCGGGGGCAGCCGGCGCTCGTAGCACCACAGGCCGAAGCGCACCGCCGCGGCGGTGGCCACGGAGAGCAGGACGGCGGCGTACATCTCGGGCAGCCGGTCCGTGGTCGCGTGCAGGAACTGCGCGATGAAGAAGGTCATGAAGGCGAACACGCCGAGGCTGTGTCCGCGCGGGCCCCAGCGCCGGGCGTACACCCCCACGCCGACGACGGCGAGGAAGGTGACGTCCCGTGCCACGGGGTGGTCGTGCAGCGCGGCCGCGGCGGTGAGCACGGGCAGTCCCGCCACCGGCAGGAGCGCGGTGGTGACCGCCTGCCCGCGCACGGTGGCGTCGGTGACGGTGAACAGCGCGAGCAGCGCGGCGAGCCCGCCGATGACCGCACCGATCAGGGAGGTGCCGGCCAGGCCGCAGACGACGACGGCCAGTCCGATGCCGAGGACGGCCCGCGCGGCGAACCGCAGCCGGAACCGTCCCGGGTCCGGGCTCACGAACACCCTCTTCAGCACTGCCTACCGCCCCCTCGCACACTGGCCCCGAGTCACTGGCATGAAAAAGGCGCCGCGGAGTCCGCAGCGCCATCGACTCTCCTATAGGAGCATCCCTCCCACCAGTGGCTCAACAGGCACTCCCGGAAGTGGGCCATTGGTACAGTGATCACAGCACCCCTACGGCCATGAACGAGCCAATGGCCGATGAAGGAGACCGCGTACGCCGTGGCCGTGGACGAGCTGGACACCCGCATCCTGCGACTGCTGCTGGAGCAGCCGCGCACCAGTGTGCGCGAGTACGCCCGCGTCCTCGGGATCGCCCGCGGAACCCTCCAGGCCCGTCTGGACCGTCTGGAGCGCGACGGAGTGATCACCGGCACCGCACCGTCCCTCTCCCCCGCCGCCCTGGGCCACCCGGTGCTCGCCTTCGTGCACATCGAGGTCACCCAGGGACACCTGGACGATGTGGGCGAGGCGCTGGCGGGCGTGCCGGAGATCGTCGAGGCCTTCTCCACCACCGGCGGCGGAGACCTGCTGACACGGGTCGTGGCCCGCGACAACGCGCACCTGGAGGACGTGGTCCAGAAGCTGATCAGCCTGCCCGGGGTGGTGCGCACCCGCACCGAGGTGGCCCTGCGCGAGCGCGTCCCGCACCGGCTGCTGCCCCTGGTGGAGTCGATCGGGCGTTCGGCGCGGAAGTGATCCTTGGCATCATGGACCCCATGCGCACTCTCGCCGGCATCTCGGTCGTCTTCGATCTCGACGGAACCCTCGTGGACAGCGAGCCGAACTACTACGAGGCGGGCCGGCGGACCCTCGCCGAGTACGGCGTCGCCGGCTTCACCTGGGCGGACCACGAGGAGTACGTGGGCATCAGCACCCAGGAGACGGTCGCCGACTGGAAGCGGCGCTACGGCCTGCGGGCCCCGGTGGAGGAACTGCTCGCCGTCAAGAACCGCCACTATCTGGAGCTGGCCCGCACGTCCGCCCGCGCGTACCCCGAGATGCGGAAGTTCGTCGAGCTGCTGGCCGGCGAGGGGGTGCCACTGGCGGTGGCGTCGGGGTCGTCACCCGAGGCCATCGAGGCGATCCTGTTCCGCACCGGGCTCGACGCGCAGCTGCGCACGGTCGTCTCGGCCGACGAGGTCGCGCGGGGCAAGCCGGCCCCGGACGTCTTCCTCGAGGCCGCCCGCAGGCTCGGCGCGGACCCGGCCGACTGCGTGGTCCTCGAGGACGCCGCGCCCGGTGCCGCCGCCGCGCACGCGGCCGGGATGCGCTGCATCGCGATCCCGTACGTCGCCGCGCAGGCCGACGCCCCCGAGTTCGCCACCGCCGGACTGCTGGTGCGCGGCGGCCAGTCGGAGTTCTCCGCGCGCACGGCGTACGAGTGGCTCGTGCGGGCGGTGCGGGCCGCCTGACCGCGTCCGCCGCCCGGTACTCGCCGGTAGCGTTGACGCCCCTCGGCCTCCTGTCTATCTTCTGGGCGACCTTTCGAACGCCGTTCGACATACCGAACAATGTCGAGCGATTCGTCTCGCAAGAATCGAGGAGCACATTGGCAGCGCCCCTCTCCCGGCGGACCCTCCTGCTCGCCACGGCGATCGCCGCCGGGTCCCCCGCGCTCTCGCACGCGGCGACCGGCCGCCCCGGTGCCGGCTCCCGGGCACCGGCCCCGCCCGCGCCCCTCGCGCGCCCCGCGGCACCGGCGGCCTGGTCCGTGCGGCCGTTCGGACTCGAGGACGTGACGCTCGGCCGGGGCGTCTTCAGCGACAAGCGGCGGCTGATGCTGGACCACGCCCGCGGTTACGACGTGAACCGGCTGCTCCAGGTCTTCCGGGCCAACGCCGGCCTGTCCACCCTCGGCGCCGTCGCCCCGGGCGGCTGGGAGGGGCTGGACGGCGAGGCCAACGGGAACCTGCGCGGTCACTACACGGGCCACTTCCTGACCATGCTGTCCCAGGCGTACCGCAGCACCGGCGAGCAGGTCTTCGCCGAGCGGATCGCCACCATGGTCGGCGCCCTCGCCGAGGTCCGCGAGGCGCTGCGCGGCGACCCCGCGGTGCTGAGCACGCGGGGCCGCTTCGGCGCCGCCGCCGAGAACGTCCGGGGCTCCCACCAGTACGTCGACCTCCCCGCGGGCGTCCTCGGCGACACCCCCGCGATCACCCTGTCGGCCTGGGTGAAGCCCACCCACGACGGCGACTGGGCCCGAGTCCTCGATTTCGGCGACGACACCCACCGCTACCTCTACCTCGCCGCCCGCAACGCGGACGGCGTGCCGCGTTTCGCCATCACGGACGGCGGCGCCGGCGGCGAGCAGGGCCTCGACGGCACGGCCGCGCTGCCCCTCGACGAGTGGAGCCACCTCGCCGTGACCCTCGCGAACGGCACCGGCACCCTTTACGTCAACGGCACCGCGGTGGCGCGCAACACCGCCATGACACTGACCCCGGCGACCCTCGGCCCCCTCGCCCACCACTGGCTGGGCCGCTCGCACTACCCCGCCGACCCCGTCTTCGCGGGCGCCTTCGAGGAGTTCAATGTCTGGTCGCGCGCCCTGAGTGCCGAGGAGATCGCCGCGCTGCGTGACGTCCGCGCCGCCGACTCCCCGGCGGGCCGGGGCGACCTGGCGTCGTACGCCTTCGACGAGACCGGCGGCGGCACGTTCGCGGACGGCTCCGGCCGAGATCTGACGGCCGCCTTGCGCCGCACGTGGGGCGGACCCAGCCACCCGGGGTTCCTCGCGGCGTACCCGGAGACGCAGTTCATCGAGCTGGAGTCGATGACCGGCAGCGACTACACGAGGGTCTGGGCGCCCTACTACACGGCGCACAAGATCCTCCGGGGTCTGCTGGACGCCCACCTCGCCACCGGTGACGACCGGGCACTGGACCTCGCGTCCGGGATGTGCGGCTGGATGCACTCCCGGCTGTCGGTGCTGCCGGCGGCCACGCTGCAGCGGATGTGGGGGATCTTCTCCAGCGGTGAGTTCGGCGGCATCGTCGAGGCGGTCTGCGACCTGCACGCCGTCACCGAAGACCCGCGGCACCTCGCGCTGGCCCGGCTCTTCGACCTCGACCGGCTGATCGACGCCTGCGCCGCGAACACCGACGTCCTCGACGGTCTCCACGCCAACCAGCACATACCGATCTTCACCGGCCTGGTGCGGCTGTACGACGAGACGGGCGAGGAGCGCTACCTCACCGCGGCGAGGAACTTCTGGAGGATGGTCGTACCGCACCGCATGTACGCCATCGGCGGCACCAGCGCCGGCGAGTTCTGGAAGGCGCGGGACGTGATCGCGGGGACCATTGGCGCCACGACCGCCGAGAGCTGCTGCGCCTACAACATGCTCAAGCTGAGCCGGACGCTGTTCTTCCACGACCAGGACCCGGCGTACATGGACTACTACGAGCGGGCGCTGTACAACCAGGTGCTCGGTTCCAAGCAGGACCGGCCCGACGCGGAGAAGCCGCTCGTCACCTACTTCGTCGGGCTGACGCCCGGCCACGTGCGCGACTACACGCCCAAGCAGGGCACCACCTGCTGCGAGGGCACCGGGATGGAGAGCGCCACCAAGTACCAGGACTCGGTCTACTTCGCGGCGGCCGACGGCAGCGCCCTGTACGTCAATCTCTACAGCAGCTCCACGCTGGCCTGGGCCGAGCGGGGCGTGACCATCACCCAGACCACGGAGTATCCCCGGGAGCAGGGCAGCACCCTCACCGTCGGCGGCGGCAGCGCCGCGTTCGCGCTGCGCCTGCGGGTGCCTTCGTGGGCCGCGGCCGGTTTCCGGGTCACCGTGAACGGGCGTACCGTGCCGGGGACCCCGGTTCCGGGCAGCTACTTCACCGTGTCCCGGACCTGGCGGCGGGGCGACACCATGCGGGTGCGGGTGCCCTTCCGGCTGCGGGTGGAGAAGGCGGTGGACGACCCGTCGTTGCAGGCACTGTTCCTCGGCCCCGTCAACCTGGTCGCCCGCGACCCGTCCACCGCTCTCCTGGAGTGCGGGCTGTACCGCGGCGCCGGTCTCTCCGGCGACCTGTTGCCCACGTTCACGCCCGTGCCGGGCAGGCCGCTCCACTACACGCTGGACGGCACCGAGTGGGCGCCCTTCGCCGAGGGCACCGAGGATCCGACGCACGCGTACTTCCGGCGCTCGGAACCCCGGGTGGTGTTCGGTGGCACCGACTCGGGCGTCGCCAACCCCGCGAAGTCGGACGGCACCACACTGCTCGACGAGATCTGGGCCGGGGCGCCGTTCCGCGCCAAGGGTGAGCTGGTTGCCCGCGTGCGGTCGACGGTGGACGCGTGGGTGGACGGCGGGCTGCTGGGGCGGGCGGAGGGAGAGCAGGTGGTGCGTACGGCGCGGAAGGCGTCGTACGCGGACTGAACCGGGCGGGACATTCCCCAAGGTCCTCGAGTTCCCCCGTCTTTTTGCCCGGGGAAGTGATCGGTTCGCCGCCCGCGTCCGTATCTCCTGGTGTCCGAGCCTGTCCTCGCTCCAGGAGGCACGATGCGCATCACGCGCACCACGGCAGGGACCGCCTTCACGGCCGGTGCCCTGGTCCTCACCCTCACCGCGCTCGCCTACCCGACCATGCTGGGGGTGCGGAACACGGGCAGCGACCAGGCCCGGATCATCACCAACACCGTGTACGGGCCGCTCACCGAGGCCGACCGGGACTTCGTGGTGAAGGTGCGGGCAGCCGGGCTGTGGGAGCACCCCCTGGGCCTGATGGCCATGGAGCGGGGGACGACACCGGAGATGAAGGAGGCCGGCGAGCACCTGGTCGTGGGGCACGCACGGCTCGACGCGGCCTGCCGCCGGATCGCGCCGGAGCTGGGGATCACGCTGCCCAACCTGGCCTCCCCGCAACAGCAGCAGTTCGTGTCGACCGTGGACGGGACCACGGGCAGGCAGTTCGACACCACCGCGGTGAACATCATGCGCGTCACGCACGGGCAGATCTTCCCGGTGATCGCCAACATCCGCGCCAACACCAAGAACTCCCTGGTGCGGCAACTGGCCGACCAGGCCAACGACACCGTGCTGGACCACATCACGGTGCTGGAGAAGACCGGCCTGGTCAACTTCGACCAGGTCAACTTCCAGCAGTCCGCCCCGCCGAACCTCCCCAAGGCGCAGCTCACCCCGCCGGCGCCGCAGCCGGGTGAGCCGGTGCTCTCCCTCACCGCGCCGCCCGGTCTCGAGGTCAACACCTCGGCGCCCAGTCCGAGTCCGACGGTCCGGTGAGCCGGGGCGAGTCTTCGGGCGCGTCAGCCGCGGCGAGGTCTGCCGCGCCTGGTGCCCTTGCCGCTGCCACTCTTCCCGCCGCCCTTGCCGCCGCTTCCCGGCTTGCCGCCCGCGCCGCGCCGGGCACCACCGGTCTGCTTCCCGGCGGCCGGTTGGCGCCGCGCGGGGGCGGCTTCCGCCCGTTCGCCCTTCCGCGGCGCCTGTGCGGGCTGCCGGCCCCGGGTGCTGTTGAGGGTCCGGCCCCGGACGATGCCGATGAAGTCCTCCACCCGGTCCGTGTGCGCGTCCTCGGGCCAGGACAGCGCCACGCTCGACTCGGGGGCGTCGGTGACCGTCCGGTACGTGAGGTCCTTGCGGTGGTGCAGCCGGGCCAGTGACAGGGGGACGAGCAGTACGCCGATGCCGGCGGCCACCAGCTCGACGGCGTCCGCGGTGGTGGCCGGGCGCTCGAACGCGGGCCGGCCCGGTGGCCGCTCCCAGCCGAGGACGTCGTCCAGGGGGTGCAGCACGATCTCGTCGGCCAGGTCCTCGACGGTCACCTCGTCGGCCGCGGTGACGAGGTGGTCCTTCGGGACCACCACGACCGTGGTCTCGGTGTAGAGCGGGATCGCGCTGAGGACGGTCCGGTCGACGGGCAGCCGCACCAGCCCGGCGTCGGCGTCGCCGCCCAGCAGCACGCCGCCCGCTTCGACGGCGGGGACCTGGGTCAGGGCCAGCGGGACGCCGGGCAGCCGCTCGTTCCAGATGCGCACCCATTTGTCGGGCGTCACCCCCGGGACGTACGCGAGCCGGAACGAGGGGGTTTCTTCCGAGCCTGTCACCGGGCCAGGTTACCGGGCGTGGTCCAAGGCCGCTCACACGCTCGATACCCTTGACACCATGACGTCGCACCAGAACACCCAGACCATGAAGCCCGCGACCGCGGCGAAGAAGCTGGGTGTGTACCTCGAGGCCACACCCGCCGAGTTCCGGGAGGGCGTCGTCACGCGCGCCGAGCTGAACGCGCTCCAGACCGACCCGCCCGCGTGGCTGCGGGACCTGCGGCGCGACGGCCCGCACCCGCGACCGGTGGTGGCGGCCAAGCTGGGCGTCTCCATCGCCGGGCTGCACCGGGGCGGGGTGACGGAGCCGCTCACCACCGAGCAGATCGAGGCGCTCAAGGAGGAGCGCCCCGAGTGGCTGGAGCGGGAGCGCGCCGTCCAGGCCGACGTGCGCAAGGAGGCGGCCCGGGTGAAGAAGCTGCACGCCGAGCGTGCGGAGCGGGCCGCGCGGGACTGACCGGCCGCCGCCCCGGTTCAGCGTGGCTCGCTGCCGCTCATCCCTGGGTCTCCGCCGCTCATCCCTCGGCCTTCTGCTCGGTCACGCTCCACGCGTACTGCAGCCAGTCCGACACCACGACGGCGCTCAGGCCGGCGGCCACCAGCCGGGCGGCCCTGGGCGCGACGGCGTACGTGCCGACCAGCCCGCCGGCCACCCAGGTGGACGTGCAGAACGGGCAGGAGACCAGGTCGCCGACGGCACGCCGCAGACCGTTGCCGCGCGGGGCGTCCATCACCTCGCTGCCCTCGCCCTCGCCCTCGCGCCGGGTGAACGGCGCCCGCAGGAAGCTGGTGACCTTGTCCTTGGTCAGCAGCCGGGACGCCTTGAACGTCGCGGCCCCCAGCATGGCCACGTCCCAGGCGGGGACGGTGTCGGGCAGACGCAGCCCGCGGCGCCACGCGGTCACGGCGAACACCCCGGCCCCCGCCGCGAACGTCGTGGCGAGGGCCGCGTATCCCCCGAGCGGGGTGTTCTCCCCGCCGTCGTAGCGCTGTTCACCGTCCGTCATGGGTACCTCCTTCGGGACCGCCCCTTCGGCCGAAGAGGTCGGCACAGTCCTCGGGCAGCTGGGCGAGGAGGTGCTCGACGCGATCGCCGGGCACCGCCTCGCCGAGGGTGGAGAGCACGGCGCCCGCGTCCCATTCCGCGGTGCGGGGCCGGGCGCCGGTCTGCTGGGCCACGCGCCGCAGGAACTCCTCGCGGCCGAACGTCTCCGGACGCCCGCGTTCGAGGCGCAGTGCGTCGTCCAGGGGTGCGGGCAGGTCGGAGGCCAGGCTCGCCGTACTGACCTGCTCGGCCTCGTCCGCGCTGTGGTATTCACCACGGTCGCGGACCAGGGTAAGGAATTCGTCGAGCCGCACGGCGTCGCCTCCTCGGCCGGTTCTCGCCGTCGGCCGGGTGCCCCGCGGCCGGACGGGGAAACGGGTGCGCTCACGCGGCTGGGCCCTCTCCACCCCGAGCGCGGCCCCTCACGGCCGGGGGCGTTCGGCGTCGGCCTCGGCTTCGGCCTCGGCGAGTATCCGGGTCAGGGCGTCGTTCGTGAACAGCGCGTGTCCGGCGGCGATCCGCTGACGCCGGGCCGGGCCGGGGGCGGTGAGCCGGCGCAGTGCGCCGAGCAGCGCGGTGTCGTCCTCGGCGACCTCCGACACCCCCAGCGCGGCCATCCGCCGGACCCCGTCCGCGCCGTGCCCGGGGATCGGACGGTGCCCGACGACCGGCAGCCCGGCGGCGAGCGCCTGTACGGCGGTCTGGCCGGCGGCGTTGTCCACCAGGGCGCGCGCCGCGCGCAGCAGGCCGGCCATGTCCGTCACCCAGCCGAGCGCGAGCACGCCGGGCGTGCCGGACAGGTCGCGGCGCAGCCGCTCGTTGTCCCCGCAGAGCACGACCGGCAGGAACCCGTTCCCCGCCAGGAGCCGGACGGTGGTGTCCAGGCGCGAGCCCACTCCCCAGGCGCCCGCGGAGAGCACCACGGCGGGCCGCCCCGGTGCGAGCCGGCCGAAGCGCTCACGCCATCCGTCCGCGCCCGGAGCGTCGGCGAAGAACTCCGGCGCGACGACGGGACCGCACGTCTCCGCGAGGGTCCCGGTGCTCGCCCGCACCTCGCGCGCCGCGTCCTCGGTCAGGCACAGGCAGCGGTCGTTGCCGGGGTGGAGCCACTGCCGGTGGACCGCGAAGTCGATGACGAGGACGACGCTGGGCACGGACAGCAGCCCTCGGGCACGCAGGTGACCGGTGAGCTGGGCGCCGAGGTGGAAGACGGGGACGACCACCTCGGCGCCCGAGCGTTCCGCCAGCTCGCGCAGCCGGCCGGCGGCGAGCCGGGCCAGGGGGGTCCCGCCGGGGCGGCGTCCGCTGCCGGGGCGCAGGAAGTACCGGTAGAGGGCGGCGTACGCCCAGGGGAAGTGGCGCACCGATCCCCGGTAGAAGTGCCGCAGCGCGGTGCCCAGACCGTACGGCAGCAACGCGAGGACGTCGACGACCCAGGCGTCGCCGCCGCGCTCCCGGGCCCGGCGGACCAGCTCCGCGGCGACCGTGTCGTGTCCGGCGCCCATGCTCGCGCTGACCACCAGCACCCGTCTGCCGTCCCGTGGCGGGCGGGGGGAGGCGGACCGGCGGGGGTCTGACGAGCGGTGGGCAGGCACGGCCCTCCAGTTGCCCACCCGGAATGTTCCAAACCACCACAGACACGGGTGTTTCGGGCGCACGGCAAGGGATACTCCGTGACCGCCCGGCCAGCCGGACAGCCGAGCCCGACAGCTCGGCCGGCCGGGCTCAGGCGTCCGCCCCGAGCCAAGGTGGTCCTCATGGCCCATGCGTTCTCCCGCTCCCGGCCGGTTGCCGGAGAGCAGGTCGTCGCGCCCGACGCGGACCGCGCCAGGCCCCGGCGGGAGCCCGTCGGCGGGCGGAGGCCGCGGACGCGGACGGCGCTCGTGACGGGTGCGTCCTCCGGCATCGGCGCGGCCGTCGCACGCCGGCTGAGCGACGAGGGCGGCTGGCGGCTGGTGCTCAGCGGGCGCGACCCGTCGCGGCTGCGCGAGGTCGCCGAGGACGCCTCGGCGACCGCCTTCGCCGCGGATCTCACCCTGCCCGGCGCGGACCGGCAGCTCGCCGACTTCACGCTGGCCACGGTGGGGCCGGTGGACCTGCTGGTGGCCGGTGCCGGGGTCGGCTGGGCCGGGGAGTTCCTGGACATGCCCGTGCACGCCATCGACGAGGTGCTCGCCATCAATGTGCCCGCCACGCTGCGGCTGGTGCGGCTGGTGCTGCCGGGCATGGTGGCGGCGGGGTCGGGGCGCGTGGTGCTCATCGGGTCGCTGGCGGGCAGCGTGGCGGTGCGCGACGAGGCCGTGTACTCGGCCGCCAAGGCCGCGATCGGCGGCTTCGCTGACGCCCTGCGGTACGAGCTCCGGGGCACCGGTGTCGGGGTGACGCACGTGGTGCCCGGTGTGGTCGACACTCCGTTCTTCGAGCGCCGGGGCACGCCCTACCGGCGCTCCCGGCCGCGTCCGGTGCCGCCCGAACGGGTGGCCGAGGCGGTGCGCGCCGCGGTGGTGCGGGGCCGGGACGAGGTGTACGTGCCCGGTTGGCTGCGGCTGCCGTGCCGGGTGCGGGGCGCGGCACCGGGGGTGTACCGGCGGCTGGCCGCGCGGTTCGGATGACGTGCGGTGAGGACCGGGCCCGGATGAGCGGGAGTGCACGGCGGTGAGTGCCCTCACCGTCGTCCTGGCCCTGTTCGCGGCGTTGTCCAACGCGGCGGCGTCGGTGCTGCAGCGCCGGGCGGCGGCACAGGACGAGGACCGGGCGGGCGCCCGGCACACAGTGGTGCGCTCGCTGCTGCGGCTGGTGCGTGACCGGTACTGGGTGGGCGGCGCGCTGCTGCTGGCGGTGACGACGGTGCTGCAGGGGGCCGCGCTGGCGGTGGGCAGTCTGGCGGTCGTACAGCCGCTGATGGCGAGTGAGCTGCTGTTCACCCTGATGGTCGGCAGCCTGGTTTTCCACCGGCGTCCCGACCCGCGGACCTGGCTGGCGTTCGTGGCGCTGGCCGTGGGCCTCGCCCTGTTCCTGGGCGCCGCCGCGCCTTCGGCCGGCCACGACACCGCAGACTCCGGCCGGTGGGGCTGGGCGGGCCTGGCGCTGTTCGTCGTGGTGACGGCCCTCGCCTCGATCGGCAGCCTGGTGCGGGGCGCGCCCCGGGCCGCGCTGTTCGGGTCGGCGTCGGCCGTGGCGTTCGGCGGTACGGCGGCGCTGCTGAAGGAGGTCACCGGGCGGCTTCCGCAAGGGGTGGGCGCGGTGCTCACCCAGTGGCCGGTGTACGCCACGGGCGTGGTCGGCGTGATCAGCTTCCTGCTGCTGCAGAGCGCCCTGCGGGCGGGGACCCTCGCGGCGTCCCAGCCGGCGCTGACCCTGGGCGACGCGCTGACCAGCGTCGCCCTGGGCTGGGCGCTGTTCGGCGAGGAGATCGCGCTCGGGGTGCGGGTGCTGCCCGAGCTGGTCGGCGTGGCACTGATCGGCCTCGGCAGCGTGGGGCTGGCGCGGGCTCCGTCGGTGCACGGCGCCTGGGACACGGCTCCGGCGGCGCGGGACGGGCCCGGGGCCGGGCGGCGGGGCGGAGCGGCATGACGCGTGACGCGTGACGCGTGACCGGAAGCGTACCGACCCGCGATGAAACCGAAGACGAGCGGACAGGACCGGGCAGGATCGGACAGGAGCAGGCACATGGGCGAGGGTTTCCGTGCCGGACCGGTGGTGTGCGCCGCCGCTCCGGTCGTCGCAGCGCTGGCCCACATCGGCCCGGCCGCCACCTGGCTGCCCGGGCTGCGCCGGCGGCGGTTCCCCGCGCTGGCCGGACAGGGCCGCCCCGACCACGTCGCCCTCACCTTCGACGACGGCCCCGGACCGGTGTCCACGCCGCGTTTCCTGGACGCACTGGACGAGCTCGGAGTACGGGCGACGTTCTTCGTCCTGGGCGAGAACGTCGTACGCCACCGGGCGCAGGCCCGCGAGCTGACCCGGCGCGGGCACGAGATCGCCGTCCACGGCTGGACGCACGACCGCCCCTGGCTGCCGTCACCGGCGCGGGACGCGCGTGAGCTGGCACGGGCCGTCCGTGCGGTGCGCGAGGTCACCGGACAGGCCCCGCTCTGGTACCGCCCGCCCTACGGCATCCTCACCTCCGGCCGCTGGGCCGCGGCCCGCCGGGCGGGGCTGCGGCCGGTGCTGTGGACGGCTTGGGGCAAGGACTGGCGGCGGGACGCCACGCCCGCCTCGGTCCGGGCCGCCGTGGCCGCGGACCTGCGCGGCGGCGGCACGGTCCTCCTGCACGACACCGACCACGCATCCGCCCCCGGTCGCTGGCGGGCCGCCCTGGCCGCGCTGCCCGGCATCGTGCGCGACTGCCGGACGGCCGGGCTGCAGGTCGGGCCGCTGCTGGAGCACGGGGCGGCCGGGGCGGCCGGCCCCCGGGCGGCGGAGCGGCGCGAACCGGTGACCCCGGGAGCCGCGCCGTTTCGGTCAACGGCGCCGGGACAGCCGTAACGTCATGAAGGACGACGATCAGCGCGCGGCACCCGACCTGTCGTGTCCTCCATGGGTACTGCGCGAGTACGCCGTGCTCGCCGACGGTGAGCGGGGGGCGGTCCTCGATCCCCGGGGCCGGATCGTGTGGCTGTGCGCCCCGCGCTGGCACGACGACGCGGTCTTCTCCGCTCTCATCGGCGGGGCCGGGCACTTCACCGTGGAGCCGGCCGATCCGTGGCACGTCTGGGGCGGCTACTACGAGGAGGGCACGCTGATCCGGGTGAGCCGGTGGGTGACCTCGGGATGCGTGGTCGAATGCCGCGAGGCCCTGGCGATGCCGGCCCGTACGGACCGGCTGGTGCTGTTGCGCCGGATGCGCGTGGAGCGGGGCGAGACGCGGCTGCGGCTGGATCTGGACCCGCGGCCGGGCTTCGGTGACGTCCGGATGCGCGACCCCCGGCAGGAGGACGACGGGGTCTGGACGGCCGGGGCGGGAGGGCTGCGTATGCGGTTCGCCGGGGCCCCGCAGACCGTGTGGCGGGACGGTGCCGGGCTGTGCGGCGAGTTCCGGCTGGGCGAGGGCAAGATCCACGACCTGGTGCTGGAACTGGGCACCGGGCGGGAGGCCGGGCCGCTCGACGCCGACGCGCTGTGGCGGGCCACGGAGCGGGAGTGGCGGCGGGCCGTCCCGGACTGCTCGCGGCTGGTCGCGCCGCGCGACGCCCGGCACGCGTACGCCGTGCTGCGCGGGCTGACCAGCGTCTCCGGCGGCATGGTCGCCGCCGCCACCACGTCCCTGCCGGAGCGGGCCAACAGCGGACGCAACTACGACTACCGCTACGCGTGGCTGCGCGACCAGTGCTACGCCGGACTCGCGGTCGCCGCGCACGGCCCGCATCCGCTGGTCGACGACGCCGTGCGCTTCGTCGCCGAACGCGTCCTCGAGGACGGCGACAAGGTCCGGCCCGCCTACACGGTCGACGGGCAGCCGGTCGGCGGGGAGCGCTCCCTGCGGCTGCCGGGCTACCCGGGCGGCACCGACCATGTCGGCAACGACGCGGGCACCCAGTTCCAGCTCGACACCTTCGGGGAGGCCCTGCAGCTGTTCGCCGCGGCGGCCGCGCACGACCGGCTCACGGGGGACGCGGAGCGGGCGGCCGCCGTGGCCGTCGACGTCGTGGAGCGGCGGTGGCAGGCACCGGACGCCGGGCTGTGGGAGCTGGAGGACCGGTGGTGGACCCACTCGCGGCTGAGCGTGGTGTGCGGGCTGCGGCGGATGGCGGAGGTGCTGCCCGGGAAGCCGGGGCGGCGCTGCGCCGAGCTCGCCGGCACCGTGCTGGCCGAGACCCGGCGCCGGTGCCTGAGCGCCGACGGCCGCTGGCGGCGGGCCGCCGACGACGACGGGCCCGAGGCCGCACTGCTGGTGCCGATGGCCCGCGGCTGCGCGTTCGGGGACGACGACGGCGCCGCCACCCGCGCGTACGTCGAGTCCCGGCTGGCCGAGGACGGATATCTGTACCGCTTCGAGCATCCCGGCGTGCCGCTCGGTGAGGCGGAGGGGGCGTTCCTGCTCTGCGGGTTCACCATGGCGCTCGCGACACACCGCGTCGGTGACCGGGGCGGCGCGTTCCGCTGGTTCGAACGCACCCGGGCCGCGTGCGGACCGTCCGGCCTGTTCGCGGAGGAGTACGACGTGCGGCAGCGGCAGCTGCGCGGCAATCTCCCGCAGGCCTTCGTGCACGCCCTGCTGCTGGAGTGCGCGGTGCGCCTGGCCGGCGAGTCGACGCTGTCCTGAGCCCTCGGCGCTCGGGGCGGTCGGCCGGCGCCTTGCGACGCGATGCCCCCGGCCGGGTCCACTACCCCACCGGTCCCGCCGGCGGACGGCCGCGCAGTGGGCCGGCGGGCGACCGGCCCGCGAGGCGGCCGCCACCGCCGCCCGCTCCCGTCAGGCCGCCGCCGCCCCGCTCAGCCCCCGGTGGATGGGCGCCGCGCCGCCCGTCAGGGGCGCGCCGGTCCCGCCGTGCCGCAGCGCGACGATCTCCGCCGCGATGGAGAGCGCGGTCTCCTCGGGTGTGCGGGCGCCCAGGTCCAGGCCGATCGGTGAGCGCAGGCGGGAGAGCTCACGCTCGGTCACGCCCGCCTCGCGCAGCCTCCGGTTCCGGTCCTCGTGGGTGCGGCGGGAGCCCATCGCCCCGACGAACGCGACCGGCAGCCGCAGGGCCTCGGTGAGCAGCGGCACGTCGAACTTGGCGTCATGGGTGAGGACGCACAGCACCGTGCGTTCGTCGGTCGGAGTGCTCCGCAGGTAGCGGTGCGGCCAGTCGACCACCACCTCGTCGGCCTCGGGGAAGCGGGCGGGCGTGGCGAAGACGGGCCGGGCGTCGCACACGGTGACGTGGTGGCCGAGGAACTTGCCGGCCCGTACCAGCGCCGCCGCGAAGTCCACCGCCCCGAAGACGATCATGCGGGGCGGCGGCACCCTGGACTCGACGAGCAGGGTGAGCCCGCCGGGGCAGTGCGACCCGTCCTCCGAGAGGCCGACCGTGCCGGTCCGGCCGGCGTGCAGCAGCGCCCCGGCCTCGGCGACCGCTGTACGGTCCAGCTCCGGGTGGCCGCCGAGACCGCCCTCGTGCGAACCGTCGGCGCGGACCAGCAGGGCTCGGCCCAGGAGGCCGGAGGGGCCCTCGACGATCCGGGCGAGGGCGGCGGGCCCGCCCCGGGCGGCGGTGGACAGCGCCGCCCGGAACACCTCCCGAGCGGGCGCCTGCGCGCGCACCGGCGTGACGAGCACGTCGATGACCCCGCCGCAGGTGAGGCCGACCGCGAAGGCGTCCTCGTCGCTGTAGCCGAAGCGCTCCCGAACCGTCTCCCCGCTGCTCAGGGCGGCGGCGCACAGCTCGTACACCGCGCCCTCCACGCAGCCGCCGGAGACGGAGCCGATCGCCGTGCCCTCGCTGTCGACGGCGAGGGCGGCGCCGGGCCCGCGCGGCGCGCTGCCGCCGACGGAGACGACGGTGGCGACGGCGAACTCCCGGCCCTCCTCCAGCCAGGCGTTCAGCTCATCGGCGATGTCAAGCATCCGTCCCGCCCCCGGCGGTGGGGGCCGTCGCCGACAGCACGCGGTCGGGACGGATCGGGAGGCTGCGGTGGCGTACGCCGGTCGCGTGCCAGACGGCGTTGGCGACGGCCGCCGCAGCCCCGACGATGCCGATCTCGCCGACGCCCTTGATGCCGACCGGGTCGTCCGGGTCGTGGTCGTCCACCCAGTCGGCGTCGATGTCGCCGACGTCGGCGTGCGTGGCCACGTGGTAGCCGGCGAGGTCGGGGGCGTAGAGGCCGCCGGTGGCGCGGTCCCGGACCGCCTCCTCGTGCAGGGCCATGGAGACACCCCAGATCATGCCGCCGACGAGTTGGTTGCGGGCGGTGAGGGGGTTGACGATGCGGCCCGCCGCGAAGATGCCGAGCATGCGGCGCACCCGCACCTCGCCGGTGGCGGTGTCCACGGCGACCTCGGCGAACTGCGCCCCGTAGGAGTGCCGTTCCTTCTGTGCCAGGGCGCCGAGGGCCGCGGTGGTGTCGGAGCGCACGGTGATGCCCTCCGGGGGGACGGCCGCGCCCAGTGCCAGCCGTTCGCGCATTTCGCGGGCCGCCTCGGTGATCGCCCAGGCCCAGGAGCGGGTGCCCATCGATCCGCCCGCGATCATCGCCGGTCCGAAGTCGCTGTCCCCGATCCGGACCCGGACCCGCTCGGGCGTGACCTCCAGCGCGTCGGCGGCGACCAGGGTGAGCGCGGTGCGGGCGCCGGTGCCGAGGTCGGCCGCGGCGATCCGCACGGTGAAGGTGCCGTCGGCCTCGGCGGTGAGCAGGGCCGTGGAGGGGCCGGCGCCCGCCCCGAAGGAGGCCGCTGCCGTGCCGGTGCCCAGCAGCCAGCGTCCGTCGCGCCGGGTGCCTGGACGCGGGTCGCGCTCGGCCCAGCCGAAGCGGCGGGCACCCTCCCGGAAGCAGGCCGTCAGGTTGCGGCTGCTGAAGGGCAGTCCGGAGACCGGGCCGGCCTCCGGCTCGTTGCGCAGGCGCAGTTCGACCGGGTCGATGCCGCCGCGCTCGGCGAGTTCGTCCAGCGCGGACTCGATCGCGAAGGAACCCGGCGCCTCGCCCGGGGCGCGCATGAAGGTCGGGGACGGCACGTCGAGCCGTACCACGTGGTTGGCGGTGCGGTGGGCGTCGGCGTCGTACATCACCCGGGCGACGCCGGCGCCGGGCTCGACGAACTCGTACACCGTCGAGGTCTGGTTCAGCGAGCGGTGCTCCAGGGCCCGCAGCCGGCCGTCGGCGTCGGCGCCGAGCCGGACGCGCTGGGCGGTGGGGCTGCGGTAGCCGGCCAGCGAGAACATCTGACGCCTGGTCATCACCACGCGCACCGGGCGCTGCAGGACGGTCGTGGCCATCACGGCGGCGACCTGGTGGGCGCGCAGCCCCTTGCTGCCGAAGCCGCCGCCGATGTGTTCGGAGCGCACCCGCACGGCCGACTCGTCGAGGGAGAACATCTTCGCCAGCTCGCTCTGGACCCAGGTGGTGCCCTGGTTGGAGTCGACGACCTCCAGCCGTCCGCCGTCCCACAGGGCCGTGGCCGCGTGCGGCTCCATCATGCTGTGGTGCTCTTCGGGGGTGGTGTACTCCTCGTCCACGACGACGGCGGACGCGGCGAGCGATGCCGCCAGGTCGCCCTTCTCGGTCTCGGCGGGCATGTGCCCGTCGGCCGGGTAGGCGCCGGGGTGGCCGTGGGTGAGCGCGACGTCGTGCGGCTCCTCGTCGTAGGTGACGACGAGGGCCTCGGCGGCCTCCCTGGCCTGCTCCGGCGTCTCGGCGACCACGAGGGCGACCGGCCAGCCGGCGTGCGGGACCCTGTCGTCCTGGAAGACGGCGGCGGTCGGGTCCGGCGGGATGCCCAGCAGGCCGATGTAGTCGGTGTCGACGCGCGGCGCGTTGCCGTGGTGGAGCACGGCGAGTACGCCCGGCATGCCGCGGACGGCCTCGGTGTCGAGGGAGCGGACGCGTCCGCGGGCGACGGTGGACAGGGCGAGCCAGCCGTGGGCGAGGCCGGCGAAGGGGATCTCGCCCGCGTAGCGCGCCGCTCCGGTGACCTTGTCGCGGCCCTCCACACGGGTGTGCGCGGTGCCGACGGCGCCCTTGACCGTCGCGGTGCCGGTCGTGGCGGTGGTCATCGGGCGGCCTCCTCGGAGAGTTCGGTCAGGACGGCCACCACGAGGTTGCGCATGAGGGTCACCTTGTATCCGTTGTCGGGCAGCGGCTTCGCGGCCGCGAGTTCGGCGTCGGCCGCGGCGGCGAAGGCCGCGCCGTCGGCGGGACCGCCGATCAGCGCTCTCTCGGCCGCGTGGGCGCGCCAGGGCCGGGAGGCGACCGCGCCGAGGGCCAGCCTCGCGTCGCGTACGACGCCGTCCTCGACGTCGAGCGCGGCGGCGACCGAGCCGATGGCGAAGGCGTACGACGCCCGCTCGCGGACCTTGCGGTAGCGGGAGCGGGTGGCGACCGGCGTGGGCGGGAGGACGACGCCGGTGATCAGCGCGCCGGGCGGCAGGGCGGTCTCCCGGTGCGGGGTGTCGCCGACGGGGAGGTAGAAGTCGGCGAGCGGCGACTCGGCTGGTCCGTCTGGGGTTTCGTAGGTGACGACCGCGTCGAAGGCGGTGAGGGCGACGCCCATGTCCGAGGGGTGCACGGCCACGCAGTGGTCGGTGGCGCCCAGGATGGCGTGGTTGTGGTGCTCGCCGGTGACGGCGGGGCAACCGCTGCCGGGGACACGCTTGTTGCAGGGCTTGCTCACGTCGGTGAAGTAGCCGCAGCGGGTGCGCTGGAGGAGGTTGCCGCCGACGGTGGCCATGTTGCGCAGCTGCCCGGAGGCGCCGGCCAGCACCGCCTGGGTCAGCGCCGGGTAGCGGCGGCGCACGTCCGGGTGGGCGGCGAGGTCGCTGTTGGTGACGGTGGCGCCGATGCGCAGGCCGCCGTCGGGGGTGTACTCGATGCCGTCCAGAGGGAGTTCGCGGACGTCGACGAGCCGGGCGGGGCGCTCGACGCCGGTTTTCATCAGGTCGACGAGGTTGGTGCCGCCGCCGAGGTAGCGGGCGTCGGGGTCGGCGGCGAGCAGTGCCACCGCGCCGGGGACGTCGTCGGCGCGCTGGTATCCGAACTCCCTCATGCGGCCGTCTCCTTCGTGCTCCCCGCGTCCGCCTCGCCGTACGCCTCGGCCGCGCGGGCGACCGCCTGGACGATGGAGACGTAGGCACCGCAGCGGCACAGGTTGCCGCTCATCCGCTCGCGGATCTCGTCCGGTGTCAGGGGTGGCGGTCCGGCCTCGGGCCGGACGTCGTCGGTGGCGGCGCTGGGCCAGCCGGCCGCGTGCTCCTCGATGACGGCGATCGCCGAGCAGATCTGGCCGGGGGTGCAGTAGCCGCACTGGTAGCCGTCGAGGTCGAGGAAGGCCTGCTGCACCGGGTGCAGTCGGTCGCCCTCGGCCATGCCCTCGATGGTGGTGATCTCGCGTCCCTCGGCGGCGACGGCGAGGGACAGGCAGGAGACGGTGCGGCGCCCGTCGACCAGGACGGTGCAGGCACCGCACTGTCCCTGGTCGCAGCCCTTCTTGGTACCGGTGAGGTCGAGGCGCTCGCGCAGGGCGTCGAGCAGGGTGGTGCGGTGGTCGACGGTCAGCTGGTGCTGCTCGCCGTTGATGTTCAGGATGACGGCGCTGGACGTCGACGAGGGCGCTGGGGCCATGATCAGCCTTCTTTGGTGTCTGGTGACCGGGAAAACTGGCTGTAGGCGGTGATTTCGTCCATGGGCAGGGGCGACCGGCCGCTTCCACCGCTAGAGTGGACTACAACCGGACAACTGTCCGCTCAACGGAAAACGTAACGGACAGCTGTCCGCTTAGCAAGGTCGGGATTCGGTCACGAACCCGGAAGGAGGACGAGTGCCGCAGCAGAAGAAGGACAAGCCGGACACTCCCCTGCGCTCGGACGCCCAGCGCAACCGCGAGCGCATCCTGGAAGTGGCCACGGAGGAACTGACGCACTGCGCGAACGCCCCGTTGAGCGCCATCGCCAAGAAGGCCGGGGTCGGGCAGGGCACCTTCTACCGCAATTTCCCGAACCGCGAGGCGCTCGTCCTGGAGATCTACCGCTACGGGATGCAGCAGGTGGCCGAGGCCGCGCCCGAGATGCTGTCCACCCTGGAGCCCGACCGGGCCCTGCGCGAGTGGATGGACCGTCTCGCCGAGTTCGCCATGACCAAGGCGGGGCTGGCGGACGCGATCCGGCTGGTCACCAGCGCGCCCGGGGCTCCGGAGAAACCGCGGCCCACCCCGCTGGAGGACGCGGCCGAACTACTGCTCCGTGCCAACGAGGAGGCCGGCACCATCCGGCCCGGCCTGACCCGCGACGACTTCTTCCTCGTCCTGGGCGGTCTGTGGCTGATCGGCCCCGGCGAGGACTGGCAGCCGCGGGTCACCCGGTTCCTGGACGTCGTCATGGACGGGCTGCGGGCGGGAGCGCCCGGCCGGTGACCGCGTCACGCAGGCGGTAGCGGCGTTCGGGGCGGCCGGCCACCCCGTAGCGCAGGGAGACGTCCACACTGCCGACGGTGTGGAAGTACTCCAGGTAGCGGCGGGCGCTGACCCGGGAGACGCCGGTCAGCGCCGCGCACTCGCTGGCCGAAAGGGTGCCGTCAGCCTCGCGGAGAACGCGTTCGACCAGCTCGGCGGTCTCCACGCTCATGCCCTTGGGCAGGGCCGGGACGGCTGAGGCGGGCGCCGCCCCGGCCAGGACGCGGTCGACGTCCGCCTGGCTGCGGACCACCGCGCCGAGCAGCCGGCCCCGCTGGGCGGCGTAGCGCTCCAGCCGGACCCGCAGGTCCTCGAACTCGAACGGTTTCAGCAGGTAGTCGACCACTCCGTGCCGTACGGCGCCGCGCACCGCGTCCGCCTCCCGGGCCGCGCTGATGACCATGACGTCGCAGTCGTGGCCGGCGGCGCGCAGCTTGTGGATGACGTCGAGGCCGAAGACGTCCGGCAGGTACAGGTCGAGCAGGACGAGGTCGGGGCGCAGCTCGCCGACGGCGGCGAGGGCCTGCTCGCCGGTGCCGGCGACCCCGACGACCCGGAAGGGCTCGACGCGCTCGACGAAGGCGCGGTGGACCCGGGCCACCATGAAGTCGTCGTCGACCACGAGCACGCCGATCGCGGAGTCGCGGGTCCGGGAATCCCCTGCCCCGGACTCGGCGGTCGTGGCGGTCGCGTCGGACAGGCCGCTCGAAGCGGTCATGGTGCTGCTCCTTCCGCCACCGCGTCGGTGAGGTGGCTGACGGTCATGCGTGCGGTGAACACGGCCCCCTCGGACGTGTTGGCCACCGAGATCTCACCGCCGTGACGCTCGCAGACCAGCCGGGTCAGCGCCAGGCCGACGCCGCGCTCGCCCTGCCGGGCGGCCTTGGTGGTGAAGCCGTGGGAGAAGACCTCACGGGCCAGTTCGGGCGCCACACCGGGCCCGGAGTCGCGGACCACGATCTCGACGCTGGAGGCGTCCTGCCTCAGCTCCACCTCCACCCATGCCTCGTGGCCGTCACCGGCCGACGCGGCGGCGTCCACGGCGTTGTCCACGAGGTTGCCGACCACGGTGGCCACATCGGCGGCGTCCTCGGGGGCCAGCCGGTCGAGCGCCGTGCGGTCCGAGAGGCGCAGGGCGACCCGGCGCTCGGCCGCGAGGGAGGACTTCGCCGTCAGCAGCGCGGCGACGGCGGTGTCGCGCACCCGGCGGCTGAGGGTGACGTCCAGCGACTGGCGGCGCTGGTTGAGCGCGCGGATGTAGCGCACCACCTCGTCGTGTTCGCCGATCTGGATGAGCCCGGAGATGGTGTGCAGCTGGTTGGCGAACTCGTGGGCCTGGGCGCGCAGCAGCTCGGAGGTGGAGCGGAAGGAGCCGATCTCCCGCTCCAGGCGGGCCAGTTCGGTGCGGTCGCGCAGGGTGGTGACCGAGCCGAGCGGACGGCCCTCCTTGGTGACGGTCATGCGGTTCATGACCAGGACCCGGCCGTGCCGGACGACGACCTCGTCGCGCGGTTCGTCCGCCTCCGGCGTGGCACCGGCGAGGACGTCGCGCAGCCGCCCGTCGATGCCGAGGCCGTCCAGGCTCTGGCCGACGCAGTCGGCGGGCAGGCCGAGCAGGCGCCGGCCCACCTCGTTGACCAGGGTGAGCCGGTGCTGCGGGTCGAGGGCCACCACACCCTCGGCGATGCCGTACAGCATCGCCTCCCGGTGCTCGGCCAGCCCGGCGATCTCGCGCGGCTCCAGGCCGAGGGTCTGCCGCTTCACCCGCCGGGCGAGCAGCCAGGACCCGGCCACACCGAGTCCGCTGGCGATGCCGAGGTAGGCGAGGAGGTACGAGGAGGCGCCGCTCAGGCGCTGCCACACCGTCGGGGCGGCCTCGCCGACCATCACCGTGCCGAGGTGCCGGCCGAGGGTCTGACGGGTGGCGCCGAGCACCGGGACCTGGGCGACGAGCTCCCGGCCGCCCTGCACGGTCAGCGGTCCCGACCAGCCGCGCCCCGCGGTGGCGCCCTCGCCGCGCGGCAGCCGGCCGCCGATCAGCGTGGGGTCGGTGGAACTGACGACGCGGCCGCCGGCGTCGGCCACCGTGACGGAGGTGACGCCGGACTGGGTCTGCGTGGAGTTGACCAGCGGGGCGAGGGCCTCCTGCGGGACGGGGCGCAGGAGCTGGCTGCGGACCAGGGGCGTGGCGGCGAGCTGTTCGGCGAGGGCGGCGACCCGGCGGCCCTCGACGCGGTTGAAGGTGGCCCTGGACTGGGCGAGCGAGACGCCGGCGACCGCGAGCAGGACCACCACGACGATGGCGAGCTGGAGGACCAGCATCTCGCCCGCGAGGGTCTGACGGCGGAAGGTGGGGGCCACGGCGGACTCGTTCTCGGCTGGATCCGGGCTGGGTCTCGGGTGCTTCTCGGATGGGTCTCGAATGGCGACGGGGGCGGGGGCCGGGTCGCCATCATGGCGTTCACCTGCGGCGAAGGAAAGGGATGTGCCGACTTCGCAATGAACCGGCGACCGCAATGAACACAACCTCCCTTGGTTCCGCAAGGAAGACAGGAGGCAGGCGCGCGGGCACCATGTGGCCCACGTCACCCTCCCCCACAGGGCTGCCCCCGTACCTCTACCCAACCGACAGGTGGTGTCATACGTGCGCCTGCGCACCCCCCTTGCCCTGCTCGGGGCCGCCGTGCTCGTGCTCGCGGGACCGCCGCTGCTCTCCACGGGCAGCGACTCCGAGACCGGCACGCAGATCCCCGGCCTGCGCTTCATGGTTCCCAACACGCCCGGCGGCGGATACGACATCACCGCCCGCACGGCGGCCAAGAACGCCGAGGACGCCGGCCTCACGCACAACATCGAGGTGTTCAACCTGCCCGGGGCCGGCGGCACCGTGGGGCTGAGCCGGCTGGTGAGCGAGCACGGCAACGGCAAGCTCGCCATGTCGATGGGCCTCGGCGTCGTGGGCGCGGTCCGCTCCAACCACGCGCCGAAGACCCTCGCCGACACCACGCCGATCGCGCGGCTCACCGAGGAGCAGGACGTCGTGGTGGTCGCCAAGGACTCGCCGTACAAGACGATCGACGAGCTGATCGGTGCCTGGAAGAAGAACCCGGGCAAGCTCCCGGTCGGCGGCGGTTCGTCGCCGGGCGGGCCCGACCACCTCGCGCCGATGCTGATGGCGCAGGCCGCCGGGATCTCCCCCAAGTCGGTCAACTACATCCCCTTCGACGGCGGCGGCGAGCTGCTCGCCTCGATCCTCGGCAACAAGGTCGGCTTCGGGGTCTCCGGCGTCGGCGAGTACCTGGACCAGATCAAGGCCGGCGAGCTGAGGGTGCTCGCGGTGACCGGCCCGGAGCGGGTCGACGACCTCGAGGACGCGCCGACCCTCAAGGAGTCCGGCTACGACGTGGACTTCACCAACTGGCGCGGCGTCGTCGCCCCGCCCGGCCTGTCCGAGGCGGAGCGGAACAAGCTGACCCGCCTGTTCGAGGAGCTGCACGACTCCCCCGAATGGAAGGAGTCCCTGGAGAAGAACGGCTGGGACGACGCCTTCCTCACGGGTGAGGAGTTCGGCACCTTCCTGGACGCCCAGGACAAGCGCGTGGTGTCGGTACTGAAGGAGCTGGGACTGTGACGGCGCCGACCACCGAATCCTCCACGGGGACGGCCTCCGGCCGCCGCTCGTGGCTGCGCGAGCACTCCGAACTGGGCGTGTGCGTCCTGCTGCTGGCGCTCGGCGTGCTGGTGCTGACCGACGCCCTCACGATGGACGTGGACATCACCCAGCGCGGGCCGGTCGGCCCGAAGACCGTGCCGATCGTCGTCGGCATCGGCCTGCTGGTGATCGCCGCGCTGCTCGCCGTGGACGTCCTGCGCGGCGGCCGGGGCGAGGCCGAGGGCGGCGAGGACGTCGACCTGTCCGAACCGGCCGACTGGCGCACGGTGCTGCTGCTCGCCGGGATTTTCCTGGGCGCGGCCGTGCTGATCGAGCCGGCCGGCTTCCCCGTCGCGGGCGCGCTGCTGTTCTGGGGCGCGGCCTTCGCCCTGGGCAGCCGCCGCGCGGACCGGGACCCGCTGATCGCCGCGGTGCTGTCCCTGATCACCTACGTCGTCTTCGACAAGCTGCTCGGCGTGCCGCTGCCCGGTGGTCCGCTGATGGGAGTGCTCTGACATGAACGCCCTCAACTCCCTCATGGACGGGTTCGGCACGGCCCTGACCCCGGTCAACCTGCTGTGGGCCGCGCTCGGGGTGCTGCTGGGCACGGCCATCGGCGTGCTGCCCGGCATCGGCCCCGCGATGGCGGTGGCGCTGCTCCTGCCGGTGACGTACGGGCTCGATCCGGTCGCCGCGTTCATCATGTTCGCCGGCATCTACTACGGCGCGATGTTCGGTGGTTCCACCACCTCCATCCTGCTCAACACACCCGGCGAGAGCGCCGCCGTGGTCGCGGCCATGGAGGGCAACCCCATGGCCAAGGCGGGGCGCGGCGCGCAGGCGCTGGCCGCCGCCGCCATCGGCCACTTCGCGGGCGGCATGATCGGCACGGTCCTGCTGGTGGCGCTCGCGCCGACGGTCGCCGACCTGGCCGTGGACATCGGCGCGCCGGACTACTTCGCCATCATGGTGCTGGCGTTCATCGCGGTGACCTCGGTGCTGGGTTCCTCGCGCGTCAGAGGCATGGCCTCCCTGCTGATCGGACTGACGATCGGCCTGGTGGGCCTGGACCAGATGACCGGCCAGCAGCGGCTCACCTTCGGCTCGCTGCAACTCGCCGACGGCGTGGACGTGGTGATCGTCGCGGTCGGGCTGTTCGCGATCGGCGAGGCGCTGTGGGTGGCGGCCCATCTGCGGCGCGGGGCGGCGGAGCCGATCCCGGTGGGCCGTCCCTGGCTCGGACGCGGTGACGTGAAGCGCACCTGGAAGTCCTGGCTGCGCGGCCCGTTCATCGGCTTCCCGTTCGGCGCGATCCCGGCGGGCGGCGCGGAGATACCCACGTTTTTGTCGTACGTCACGGAGAAGCGCCTGTCCAAGCACAAGGACGAGTGGGGCAAGGGCGCCATCGAGGGCGTGGCCGGCCCGGAGTCGGCGGCGTCAGCCTCGGCGGCGGGCACGCTGGTGTCGATGCTGACGCTGGGCCTGCCGACGACGGCGGTCGCGGCGGTCATGCTGGCTGCGTTCCAGCAGTACGGCATCCAGCCCGGACCGCTGCTCTTCGAACGCGAACCCGAGCTGGTGTGGGGCCTGATCGCCTCCCTCTTCGTCGGCATGGTGCTGCTGCTCGCCCTCAACCTGCCGCTGGCGCCGGTGTGGGCCAAGCTCCTGCGCATCCCGCGGCCCTACCTCTACGCGGGGATCATGTTCTTCGCGGCGGTCGGCGCGTACGCGGTCGGCGGCGAGGTGATCGACCTGGTGACCCTGCTGGTCATCGGCCTGGTCGGGTTCGGCATGCGGCGCTACGGCCTGCCGATCCTGCCCGCCGTGATCGGCGTCATCCTCGGCCCGAACGCCGAGCAGCAGCTGCGCCGGGCCCTGCAGATCAGCGACGGCAGCGTGACGGGTCTGGTCGACACGCCGTTCGCGGTGACGGTGTACGCGGTGATCGTGCTGCTGCTGGCGTGGCCGCTGCTGAAGCGGCTGGTGGTCCGCAAGCGGGCGCGGAGCGGCGCCTGAGTCACCGGACCGGGAGATCCGAACGGTGGCATTTCGTCCGAGATCAACTTCATCGGTAACCTCGGCGGCATATCCACTCGACCGGTCCCGGGCCGCGGGTGCGCCGTCCTGGTGCCGTGACGGACGGCTCCGGTCCACCCCTCACAGAAGGCGAATGTCATGATCTTCATTACGGCGAAGTTCCAGGTGCTCCCGGAACACGCGGACCAGTGGCCGGAGATCTCCGGCGAGTTCACCCGGGCGACCCGTGAGGAGCCCGGCTGCCTCTGGTTCGACTGGTCCCGCAGCCTCGACGACCCGTCCGAGTACGTCCTGGTCGAGGCATTCCGCGACGACGAGGCCGGCGCCGCGCACGTCCAGTCCGCGCACTTCCGGGCCGCGCAGGAGAAGCTGCCGCGCTACCTGGCCCGCACGCCGCGCATCGTGAACACGACGCTCGACCAGGACGGCTGGTCGGAGCTGGGTGAGATGGCGGTCGAGTAGGGCGCCGGAGCCACCCGCGGAGGCGGGGCGCGCGCTCTGCCGGAGCGCGCCCCTCCTCCGCCACCGGAGGATGCGGGCGGCCTCGTGTCGCAGCACCAGACGGTGTTGGCGGCCATGGCCCGCTCACCGAGCCCGGCCAGGCTCCCGGCGCCTGCTAGGTCGTCTCGGGCCTACGCGCCCCCACCGGCATCGTCGGCTCACGGGAGTAGCCACTCCGGTGACGGTCCGGTCAGCCCAGGAAGCTGAGCCGGACCTTCCGCTCCGGGTTGTCCCTGTTGGTGTCCACCAGGCACACCGACTGCCAGGTTCCCAGCTCCAGCCGGCCGCCGATCACGGGAAGCGTCGCGTGCGGCGGCACGAAGGCGGGCAGGACGTGGTCGCGGCCGTGGCCGGGGCTGCCGTGGCGGTGCTGCCAGCGGTCGTCGGCGGGCAGCAGGGTGTGCAGGGCGGACAGCAGGTCGTCGTCGCTGCCGGCGCCCGTCTCGATGACGGCGATGCCGGCGGTGGCGTGCGGAACGAAGACGTTGAGGAGGCCGTCGCGGCCGGCCGCCGCCTCGCGGAGGAACGACTCGCAGTCACCCGTGATGTCGGCGACCCGCTCCGTCGATCCGGTGGCGAGGTTCAGGACCCGGGTGGTGAAGGGAGCATCTGGCATGCCCCCATCCTGACATCGGGGGAAGACCGGGGCGCGCCATGCGGTTACTTGAAGTGTGAACCACACACGTGAGGTCGAGGTCGTCGTCATCGGGGCCGGTCAGGCGGGACTCGCCGCGGCCCACCACCTGCGGCGCACCGGCTTCGAGCCGGAGCGCGGCTTCGTGGTGCTGGACCACTCCCCCGGGCCGGGCGGCGCCTGGCAGTTCCGCTGGCCGTCGCTGACGTACGGCAAGGTGCACGGGATGCACGCGCTGCCGGGCATGGAACTGACCGGGGCGGACCCGGCGCGGCCGTCCGCCGAGGTGATCGGCGAGTACTTCGCGGCGTACGAGGAGACCTTCGGCCTGCGGGTACGGCGGCCCGTCGACGTCCACGCGGTGCGCGAGGGGACGGCCGGGCGGCTGCTCGTCGAGACGTCGGCCGGGAGCTGGTCGACGCGGGCGCTGGTCAACGCGACCGGCACCTGGGACCGCCCCTTCTGGCCGCGCTACCCGGGGCAGGAGACCTTCCGCGGGCGGCAGCTGCACACCGCGCGGTACGCCGGTCCCGAGGAGTTCGCCGGACAGCGGGTGGTCGTGGTGGGCGGGGGCGCCTCGGGGACCCAGCACCTGCTGGAGCTGGCCCCGTACGCGGCCGCCACCACCTGGGTGACCAGGCGGCCCCCCGTCTTCCGGGAGGGGCCCTTCGACGAGGAGGCGGGCCGGGCCGCGGTGGCGCTCGTGGAGGAGCGGGTGCGGCAGGGGCTGCCGCCGAGGAGCGTGGTGTCGGTGACCGGGCTTCCGCTGAACGACGCGGTCCGGGCGGGGCTGGAGTCCGGGGTGCTGGACCGCCTGCCCATGTTCGACCGGGTCACCGAGGAGGGCGTGGCGTGGGCCGACGGACGGCGGGTGGCCGCCGACGTGATCCTCTGGGCGACCGGGTTCCGGCCCGTGATCGACCATCTGGCGCCGCTGCGGCTGCGCGAGGCGGGCGGCGGCATCCGGGTCGAGGGGACGCGCGCGGTCGCCGACCCGCGCATCCATCTCGTCGGCTACGGACCGTCCGCCAGCACCATCGGCGCCAACCGGGCGGGCCGCGCGGCCGTACGGGACATCAGGCGGCTGCTGGCCGAGGGGCATCCGGTCGCCGCGTGACGCCCCGCCGGGTCACGTGTCCTGTGCCTTGCCCGAGGTGCTCTGCCCGAGGCGGTTGAACTCGGCGACGTTGCGCTGGTGTTCCGCGTAGTCGGCGGTGAACCGGGTGTCACCGGGCTTGACGGTGACGAAGTACAGCCAGTCCCCCGGCGTGGGGTTGATCGCGGCGCCCATCGCGTCCTCGCCCGGGTTGGCGATGGGCGTGGGCGGCAGCCCCATGCGCTGGTACGAGTTGTACGGGCTGTCGATCCTCGTGTCCTTGGTGGTGGTCTTCAGGGTGGAGCGGCCCAGGGCGTAGTTGATGGTGGAGTCCATCTGGAGCGGCATGCCGCGTTCCAGGCGGTTGAAGATCACCCGGGCCACCTTGCCCATGTCCTCCTTGGTGGCGGCCTCGGCCTGCACGATGCTGGCGATGGTGACCGCCTGGTAGACGTTGAGCGCGTTGCGCTGGGCGCCCGCGGCGACGGGTGCGCCGGTGAACTTCTCGTTCGCCGTGTCGACCATGGCCGTCAGCAGCTTCTCCGGGGTGGGCTCCTCGCCGAGCGGGTAGGTCGCCGGGAAGAGGTAGCCCTCGGGGTTGCCCCCCGCGTCGTTCGGAAGCTTGAGGTTGGCCTTGTCCAGGGACTTCTTGGTGGTGCCCGCGGGCAGGGCCAGGGTCTTGTCGACGGCGTCGTAGACCTGGGTGGCGCGCCAGCCCTCCGGGATCACGAGGGACGTGGGACGGGACTCTCCCTCGTCGTCCGTCATGAGCAGCGGCACCGCCACGGCGGTACCGGCCACGATGGCGCCGGTCGCGATCAGGGCGATGCGGCCCCGGCGCGTCAGTCGGATCGTTCTCCTGGTGCCTCTCGCGCTGCGCGGCGGTGTGTTCGTCTGCATGCGGGCACGGTAACCCTGATAAGCGGACAAACCTGGCATA
The DNA here is from genome assembly GCF_042745235.1 of Streptomyces sp. NPDC058796. Taxonomy (NCBI): domain Bacteria; kingdom Bacillati; phylum Actinomycetota; class Actinomycetes; order Kitasatosporales; family Streptomycetaceae; genus Streptomyces; species Streptomyces sp. NPDC058796. Next base: position 220,192 of record NZ_JBHYOP010000011.1, on the reverse strand, counting down.
TCGTCAGCTTGTCGGCTCCAGTCGGGCGTCCCGGCGGACCAGGGCGGCGTACCGTCCGCCCCGCTCCAGCAGCTCGTCGTGCGTGCCCTGCTCCGCCAGCCGCCCGGAGTCGAGGACCACGATGCGGTCGGCGTCCCGGACGGTGGACAGGCGGTGCGCGATGGTGATCGTGGTGCGGTCGGCGGACAGGGCGTCGATGGCGGCCTGCACGGCGGCCTCGGTGCGGGTGTCCAGGGCGCTGGTCGCCTCGTCGAGGACGAGGACGGGCGGGTCGCGCAGGATGGTGCGGGCGATGGCCAGGCGCTGCTTCTCGCCGCCGGAGAACCGGTGTCCGCGTTCGCCGACGACCGTGTCGTAGCCGTCGGGCAGGGCGGCGATGTGCTCGTGGATCTGCGCCGCCCGCGCCGCCTCCTCCAGCTCCGCGTCGGTGGCGTCCGGTTTGGCGAAGCGCAGGTTCTCGGCGACGGAGGCGTGGAAGAGGTACGTCTCCTGCGAGACGACGCCCACCGCGCGGGCGAGGGTGTCGAAGTCGAGGTCGCGCACGTCGACCCCGTCGAGGGTGACCCGGCCGCCGGTCACGTCGTACAGCCGCGGCACCAGGTGGCCCAGCGTGGACTTGCCGGCGCCGGTCGGGCCGACGACGGCGAGGCTGCTGCCGGCGGGCACGGTGACGTCGATGCCGACGAGGACCGGGCGGCCCTTGTCGTCGTAGCGGAACTCGACGTCCTCGAAGCGGACCTCGCCCTTGACGCGGTCGAGGTGGACGGGGTCGTCCCGCTCGGTGATGTCGACGGGCAGGTCGAGGTACTCGAAGATGCGCTGGAAGAGCGCGAGCGAGGTCTGGATCTGGACGCCGGTCGACAGCAGGCTCACGGCCGGACGGAACAGGCCCTGCTGGAGCGAGACGAAGGCGACGATCGTGCCGAGGGAGACGTCGGGGCCGCCGAACCGGAGGGCGATGCCAGCGGTCCAGTAGATGACGGCCGGCATGGCGGCCATGACGATCGTGATGACGGCCATCCGCCAGCGGCCCGCCATGTTCGATCGCACTTCCAGGTCGACCAGGCCCTCGGACTCGTCGGCGAAGGCGCGGGTCAGCGAGTCGGAGCGGCCCATGGTGCGGCCGAGCAGGATGCCGCTGACGGAGAGCGACTCGGTGACGGTGGCCGCCATCGCGGCCATCTGCTTCTGCCGCCGGGTGGCGATCTTGCGGCGCTCCCGGCCGACGCGGCGGCTGATCCACACGAACACCGGGAGCAGGAGCAGCGAGACGACGGTCAGGCGCCAGTCGAGCACCACCATGGCGGCGATCGTGGCGACCACGCTGGTGAGGTTGGAGACCAGGGAGGTCGCCGTGGAGGTGACGGTGGCCTGCATGCCGCCGATGTCGTTGGCGATGCGGGACTGGACCTCGCCGGTGCGGGTGCGGGTGAAGAAGGCGAGGGACATCTGCTGGAGGCGGCCGTAGACGGCGGTACGCAGGTCGTGCATGACCCGCTGGCCCACGGTCGTGGAGATCAGCGTCTGGAGCACGCCGAAGACGCTGGTGAGGACGGCGCCGAGGATCATGCCGAGGGCCAGCAGGCTCAGCAGGCCGGTACGCCCCTCGGGGATCGCGACGTCGAGGATCTCCTTCAGCAGGAAGGGGGTGGCGACCGAGACGAGGGACGCGGCGCCGACGAGCAGTCCGACGACCGCGAGACGGCCGCGGTAGGGGCGGAACAGTCGCAGGATGCGGCGAACCTGCCGGGGTTGTTCCTCAGCGTCGGCGGGCGCCTGCCAGGCGGATTCGCGATCGGGGTGCATGGGCTCCTACGGAGGTCGGGCGGGCGCGGCGGTGACGACCCGGTCGCACGACCGCACGGGCGCGCCGGGCGGCGGGGCGCGACAGGAACGCACCGACCTTACGGACCATAGCTCATTGTTACCTATACTCACAATGAACATCGTCCTGATATTGTTCCCGCATGACCGCCCCCGATCCCGACGGCCTGCTCGCCGAGCAGTTGCTGCGCCTCACCCGCCGGGTGCACCGCATCCAGAAGCGCCACCTCGAGCACCGCGGCCTCGGCATCACACCGGCCCAGTCCCGGCTGCTGCGCACCCTGGCGCACTACGGCTCGCCGCCCCGCATGGCCGACCTCGCCGAGCGCCTGGAGGTCGTGCCCCGTGCGGTGACGACGCTGGTCGACGGGCTGGAGGCAGGCGGGAAGGTACGCCGCGTCCCGGACCCCGACAACCGACGGGTGATCCGGATCGAGCTCACCGACGACGGGCGCGCGGCCCTGCGCGAACTGCACGCCGGGCGCCGCGCGGCCGCGGAGGAGATCCTCGCCCCGCTGACGGACGATCAGCGCACGGTGCTGGGCGGGCTCCTGGGCACGCTCATCGACGGCCCGGCGGCGGAAGAGGTCCACCGGACACCGTGACCGCGGGGTCGGTCGGACCCCGCTGCGCGCGGTCAGGCCTCGAGGTGCGCCCTGTCGCCCATGACGACCACCGGGTGCAGGTCCGGGTCGAGCGTGCGCAGCAGGTACTCCATCCCCGCCTTGGGCAGGCTGACACAGGCCGACGTGCCGCTGCCGTGGTCCATGTGCAGCCAGATGCTCCCGCCCCTGGACGCCCCCTCGGGGCGGGTGGGGTCGTTCGGCGGGGTGCCCTCGACCCGGTTGTAGTCGATGGCGATCACGTAGTCGAAGTCGTGCCAGTAGGCCTTGGCCCACGACCGCGGTGCCGCGAAGGCGTCGGAACGGGTGTACGGGAGCCCGGCGCCGGGAGCCGGGTCCGGATCCGGGAGGACGCCGCCCGCGTCGCTGAGGGTGAACACCCCGACGGGGCTGCGCTTGTCGTTCTCGTGGTGGTCGGTCGTCCATCCCCTCTTTCCGTTGTGCGCCGCCCAGCTGTGCGCGCGGTGCCAGGCGGAGCCCTGCTTCGTGTACAGCACGACCGTGGCGTCGGCGGAGTCCCTGCCGTCTCCGTACACCGCCACGACCTGACGGGAGTCGGCGGGTATGCGCCGCTGGAGCCGGTCGCCGACGCCCGGGATCCGTGTCGGGTCGGCGGTGACGCCGCCGCTCCGGCTCGCCGAGGGGCGTGCGCCCGCCGCATCCCCCGCGCCAGGCCCGGACGAGCCGCCACAGGCGGACAACGCCGCCAGGAGGAACCCGAGGGCCGCCGTCGCGACCGCCGTACGCCGTGCAGCACCACTGAGCATCGGTCCATGGTCGCACCCGCGCCGGCCCGGCCGGGAAGACGGTCGGCGGGCGGTAGCCGGATTCGGACCCGGCCGCGGAAAACCGCTTGATTTTGGGCACGTCGCGACGCGAACCTTTCACGGTTTGCAGCTTCTTCATGCCGTGGTCAACGGCACCCCCTGACACGAGCCACTGGGACGTCATGCAGATCCAAGACCTTCCGTTTCCCGACCCGGGCGTGCCCGACGCACGCTCGGGGCCCCGATTCCTGTGGTGGCTTTTCCGGAACCAGCTGGGTGGACAGCTCAAGTCGCTGGCCTGGGGCCTGCTGCACTTCGCCTCCGTCTCCGCCCTGCCGTTCTGCGTCGGTCTCGCCATCCAGGCCGTCGTCGACCGCTCCGGCACCGGACTGGCCCTCGCCGGTGGCCTGCTGGCACTGTGCTGCGTCGGCAACGCGCTCGGCGACACCTTCCTGCACCGCGCCGCCGTCACCAACTGGATCACCGCAGCGGCCCGCGTCCAGCAGCTGCTGGCCCGCAAGACCGCCCTGCTGGGCTCGGCCCTGACCCGTCGGGTCGCGGCCGGAGAGGTCGTGGCCGTCTCCACCGGGGACGTCGAGAAGATCGGCTGGTTCGTGGAGGCCGTCTCCCGCTTCACTGCGGCGGCCCTGACCATCGTGCTGGTCTGCGTGGCCCTCGTCGTCTACGAGCCGGCCCTCGGCGTCGTCGTGATCCTGGGCCTGCCGGTGCTGGCCCTCGCGGTGCTGCCCCTCCTCCCCCGGGCCACCCGGCGGGCCGACGTCCAGCGCGAGAAGGCGGGCCGCGCCACCGAACTCGCCTCGGACACCGTCGCCGGGCTGCGGGTACTGCGCGGCATCGGCGGCGAGGAGCTCTTCCTCGACCGCTACCGGGACGCCTCCCAGGAGGTGCGCCACGCCGCCGTGCGCAGCGCCCGCATGTGGGCCCTGATCTCCGGGATCCAGGTGCTGCTGCCCGGACTGCTGCTGATCGCGGTGGTCTGGCACGGCGTCCACCTGGCCCGCGAGGGCCGCATCGGCGTCGGCGAACTCGTCACCGTCTACAGCTCCGTCATGATCCTCACCTACCCGCTGCGGCACTTCGAGGAGATCGCCATGGCGTACTCCTTCTCCCGGCCCTCCGCCAAGCGGGCGGCGCGGGTGCTGGCTCTGGAGCGGGCCACCGACACGGCCGGATCGCGCGCCGCCGAGGTCCCGACCGGGGACCTGTACGACCCCGGCACCGGGCTCCTCGCGCCGGCCGGCCGCCTCACCGCCGTGGTGTGCGGCGACCCGGACGCGGCAGGGCGCCTGGCGGAACGGCTCGGCGGGCACCCCTCGGAGGAAGGCACCTCCGCCCTGCTCGGCGGGGTGCCGCTCGACGAACTGCCCCTGGAGTCCGCGCGCACCGCCGTCCTGGTCCAGGACAAGGACCCTGTCCTGCTGTCCGGCACACTGCGCGAACTGCTCGACGTGCCCGCCTCCGGCAAGGTCGGCGCCGATGACGCGCTGGCCGCGGCCCAGTGCGGCGACGTGCTGGCGGCGCTGGTGCAGGGTTCGCTCGGCGCGGAGGACCCGATGGACGCCCGCATCACCGAACGGGCCCGCTCCCTGTCGGGCGGGCAGCGCCAGCGGCTCGCTCTGGCCCGGTCCCTGATCACGGACCCGGAGGCGCTGGTGCTGGACGAACCGACCTCCGCCGTGGACTCGCACACCGAGGCACGGATCGCGGAGGGCGTGCGTTCCCTGCGCGCCGGACGCACCACCGTGGTCTTCACCTCGTCGCCGCTGCTGCTCGACCGCGCGGACCGCATCGTGTTCCTGCACGACGGGAAGGTCGCCGCCACCGGCGCCCACCGGGACCTGCTGCACAGCGAGCCCCGGTACCGGGCCGTGGTCACCCGCGAGACCGACGAGGAGACCGCGGCGCACCGGGACGCGAGCCCGCCCGGGCAGGCCCCGGACGGCGACGTCCTCGGCGGCGACGACGTACTGCACCGACTGGAAGAGATCGAGGAGAAGGCATGATCGGCGTCGCACCACCGCCGTACGACCCGGCGGCCCCGACGACGGCGAGCACCCTGCCCGTCGGCGCGCCCGCGACCGTACGGGCCTACGCCGGGGAGCTGCTGCGCCGGCACCGCCGCGCCTTCGTACTCCTGGTCACCGTCAACACCGTCGCGGTGATCGCCTCGATGGCGGGCCCCTACCTGCTGGGCGGACTCGTCGAACGCGTGTCGGACGGCGCCCGCGAACTGCACCTCGGTCCGACGGCCGCCTTCTTCGTCCTGGCGCTCGTCGTCCAGGCCGTCTTCGTCCGGGAGGTGCGGCTGCGCGGAGCCGTTCTCGGGGAGCGGATGCTGGCCGATCTGCGCGAGGACTTCCTGGTGCGCTCGGTCGGGCTGCCGCCCGGCGTCCTGGAACGGGCCGGCACCGGTGACCTGCTGTCCCGGATCACGACGGACATCGACCGGCTCGCCAACGCCATGCGCGAGGCCGTGCCCCAGCTCGCGATCGGGGCCGTGTGGGTGGTGCTGCTGCTCGGCGGGCTCGTCGTCACGGCCCCGCCGCTGGCGCCCGCGGTCCTGCTCGCGGTGCCGCTGCTGGTGATCGGCTGCCGCTGGTACTTCCGGCGGGCTCCCTCCGCCTACCGCTCGGAGGCCGCCGGGTACGCCGCCGTGGCCGCCGCGCTCGCGGAGACCGTGGACGCCGGGCACACCGTCGAGTCCCACCGGCTGGACGCCCGCCGCATCGAGCTGTCGGAACGCCGGATCAAGGAGTGGACGGCCTGGGAGCGCTACACGCTGTGGCTGCGGTCGGTGCTCTTCCCGGTCATCAACGTCACCCATGTGACCGTGCTCGCCTCCGTGCTGCTGATCGGCGGTGTGTTCGTCCTCCAGGGCTGGATCGGCGTCGGTCAGCTGACCACGGCGGCACTGATCGCGCAGATGCTCGTCGACCCGGTCGGCATCATCCTGCGCTGGTACGACGAGCTCCAGGTGGCCCAGGTGTCCCTGGCCCGTCTGGTGGGTGTCCGGGACATCGAGCCGGACACCGGCGACGCCTCGCTGGTCCCTGCCGGCCGGCACGTCCACGCCGACCGCGTGCACTTCGGCTACGTCGAGGGGGTGGACGTCCTGCGCAAGGTGTCGCTCGAGGTGGCCCCCGGCACGAGGCTCGCGCTGGTCGGTCCCTCCGGAGCGGGCAAGTCGACGCTGGGCCGACTCCTGGCCGGCGTCTACGGCCCCCGCGACGGCCGGATCACTCTCGGCGATGCCGAACTGTCCCGGATGACCGCCGAACGCGTCCGCTCCCATGTCGCCCTCGTCAACCAGGAGCACCACGTCTTCGTGGGGTCCCTGCGCGACAACCTCCGCCTCGCCCGGGCCGGCGCCACCGACGCCGAGCTGTGGGCGGCGCTGGGCGCGGTCGACGCGGACGACTGGTCCCGGGCGCTCGACGACGGCCTGGACACCGAGGTCGGCTCGGGCGGTTTCGCGCTCACCCCGGCCCAGGCCCAGCAGATCGCGTTGGCCCGCCTGGTGCTGGCCGACCCGCACACGCTGGTGCTGGACGAGGCGACGTCGCTGCTCGACCCGCGTGCGGCCCGCCATCTCGAACGGTCCCTGGCCCGGGTCCTGGACGGCCGCACGGTGATCGCGATCGCCCACCGTCTGCACACCGCCCATGACGCGGACGTCATCGCCGTCGTCGAGAACGGACGGATCAGCGAGCTGGGCAGCCACGACGAACTGGTCGCGGCGGACGGCGCGTACGCGGCACTCTGGCGGTCCTGGCACGGGTGAACCGCCCCCGCGCCGCCGGGCGACAGGCTCCAGGCCTGGCCGGGCGTCCGCCGCGTCCCACGCCGCCCGGCGCCGGGTGGGCCGGGTTCCCGCCGAGCCCGGGCGGTGGCTGACTCCTGCCGGAAGGGGCCGGGCGGGGCCGGCGCCCGGAGTGTGGGTGCCCGGCCCCGGCCGGCCCGGCGGGGCATGGGCGCCGGGGGCCCGGTCGCCGGCCGTGCCGTTGCGCGGTCCCGAACAGGAGTGGAAGGCTGGGAGAAGGCACCGGCTCGGGGTGGCCCCGGGAACCGTGCGGTTCCGCGAGGGGTGACGCCTGTGCCCCGTGCAGCGGCGGCCCGCCGCGGACCACGGCGAGAAGGGCTTCGCCCCCACCCCCAGGAGGTACCCGTGAACAGCGTCGGTGGATGGGGAGACGACGTCTACCAGCCCGACGGGTCCGAGCAGCGCGAGGACACCGGGCTGCTCGACGGCGAGGACACCCTGGAGTACGACGGGGTGGACGATCCCCTCGATCGCGGCTGGTCCCCGCCCGAACGCCCCTGGGCGGTGGAACACACCGGGGTGACGGCCGCCGAACGCCACCGGGGCGAAACGCTGGAGCAGCGGCTCTCCGAGGAGCGGCCGGACGTGCTCCCGCCCGGCGGCGACGGGCTGGGCGATTCCGACGGCACCGACGGGGAACTGCTGGACAACGAGGTCGGCACGGATCGTTCCGGCCGGCTCGTGGCACCCGACGAGGGGACGCACGAGGACGAGGAGCCGGCCCTGGTCGCCACGGACGTGGGCATCGACGGTGCCGCCGCCTCCGCCGAGGAGGCCGCGATGCACGTCGTCGACGAGGGCTCGCTGCCCGGCTGACGTCACCCGCGACGGTGTGCCGCCGTCGCGTCCATCATCCGCGCCGCACCAGGAGCAGCCATGCAGCAGGACAAACACCCCGAGTACCGGCCCGTCGTCTTCCGGGACCGCAGCGCCGGATACGCCTTCCTCACCCGCTCCACCGCCACCAGCGACCAGACGATCGCGTGGGACGACGGCGAGACGTACCCGGTGGTGGACGTGGAGATCTCCTCCGAGAGCCACCCCTTCTACACGGGCAAGGCCCGGACGGTGGACTCCGAGGGGCGCGTCGCGCGCTTCGAGCGACGCTACGGCGGGGGCGAGGGACAAGGCTCCGGCGGGGCCGGCTGAACGGTCCCGACGACCGGCTCCGCGCCCCAGCGGCCGGGGCCGCCCATCGCTCAGATGAAGTTGAGCGCCGCCGCGCCGCCCACTCCGCCGAGCAGCATGAAGGCCGGCATCAGCACCTTCAGCTCGACCCAGCTGCCCGCCCGGAACCGCATGGCCTTCGGCGGGCCGATGGGGTACCAGCGCTTGCGGCCCACGGGTATCGGCCACAGTATGGGGCAGCCCGAGACGGTCAGCGCGTCCCCGATGTCGTGCACCAGCGCGCCGAGCACGATCGGCAGCCCCAGCCACAGGTACTCCTGGCCAGGTGCGGTGAACAGCCAGTCGGAGCCGCCGTCCGGCTTGTCCAGTATCCCGGCGAGGATCCACGCGCTGGTCCCTGCCAGCAGCCAGACCAGCACGTCGCTGCTGGAACCGCGGGTCGCCCGCCAGAGCAGGCCCTCGATGGCGAGCACCATGTGCACGAAGAGGATGGCCAGCACTGCCCAGCGGCCGCCGGTGATGGCCAGCACCGAGGTGCCCCCGCCGATCAGGACCGCCCACAGCCAGGTGTGGGTCAGCGTGCGGTGCCCGCCGGAGCGGCGTGGGTCGCCCTGCTTCTTCGTGGCCTTGTAGACGGCGTAGGACAGCTTGTCGACGATCTCGCACAGTCCTCGTGAGACCGGCCCGAAGGCCCGGGAGATGGTGGCCGCCTTGTGGTCGAGATCCGGGGCGAGCGCCGCTCCGGCACAGATCAGCGCTCCGGCGAGCAGGACCGGCCAGGGCATCGGGTGCCCCGCCGCGGCGGTCGCCGCTCCGACGCCGAGCCACGCCGCGGCGCCCGACAGTGAGTGTGCTGGTCCCATCATCGCCGCTGCCTGCCCCATTCCTCGTGTGCCGCTGTGGAGTTGTCCCGGTCCGCCGAAGGCTCGTCGGCGACCCAGCGTAGCGTTCGTGATCTTCATGCGGACAGCCGATTCCCCCATCGCGGCCGAGGCCAGGCAAGATGGGGGCGTGACCCTCATCGATCAGCTGCCGCGGACCGCCGACCCCGATGCCCTGTACGAAGCCTTCGAGGCGTGGTCCCAGGAACGCGGTCTCACGCTCTACCCCCATCAGGAGGAGGCGCTGATCGAGGTGGTTTCCGGGGCGAACGTGATCGTGTCGACGCCCACCGGCTCCGGCAAGAGCATGATCGCCGCCGGCGCCCACTTCGCCGCGCTGGCCCGTGACGAGGTGACCTTCTACACCGCGCCGATCAAGGCACTGGTGTCGGAGAAGTTCTTCGAGCTGTGCAAGCTCTTCGGCACCGAGAACGTGGGCATGCTGACCGGTGACGCCTCCGTGAACGCCGACGCGCCGGTCATCTGCTGCACCGCCGAGGTCCTGGCGTCGATCGCCCTGCGCGACGGCAAGCACGCGGACATCGGCCAGGTCGTCATGGACGAGTTCCACTTCTACGCGGAACCCGACCGCGGCTGGGCCTGGCAGATCCCCTTGCTGGAGCTGCCGCAGGCCCAGTTCGTGCTGATGTCGGCCACTCTCGGTGACGTCTCCTTCTTCGAGAAGGACCTCGCGCGCCGCACCGGCCGTCCCACGGCGGTGGTCCGCTCGGCAACCCGGCCCGTGCCGCTCTCCTACGAGTACCGCTACACGCCGCTCACCGAGACGCTCACCGATCTGCTCGAGGCCCGGCAGGCACCCGTCTACATCGTGCACTTCACGCAGGCGCAGGCCGTGGAGCGGGCCCAGGCGCTGATGAGCATCAACATGTGCTCGCGTGAGGAGAAGGACAAGATCGCCGAGCTGATCGGCAACTTCCGCTTCACCACCAAGTTCGGCCGCAACCTCTCCCGTTACGTCCGGCACGGCATCGGTGTCCACCACGCAGGCATGCTGCCCAAGTACCGGCGGCTGGTGGAGAAGCTCGCCCAAGCCGGTCTGCTGAAGGTGATCTGCGGTACGGACACGCTCGGCGTGGGCGTCAACGTACCCATCCGCACGGTCCTGTTCACGGCCCTGACGAAGTACGACGGCACCCGGGTGCGCACGCTGCGGGCCCGCGAGTTCCACCAGATCGCCGGCCGGGCCGGGCGGGCCGGCTTCGACACGGAGGGCTTCGTCGTCGCCCAGGCGCCCGAGCACGTCGTCGAGAACGAGAAGGCGCTCGCCAAGGCCGGTGACGACCCGAAGAAGCGGCGGAAGGTCGTCCGCAAGAAGGCGCCCGAGGGTTTCGTCGCCTGGTCGGAGAACACGTTCGAGAAGCTCATCGCTTCCGAGCCCGAGCCGCTGACCTCCCGTTTCCGGGTGACGCACACCATGCTGCTGTCCGTGATCGCCAGGCCCGGCAACGCCTTCGCGGCCATGCGGCACCTGCTGGAGGACAACCACGAGCCGCGCAAGCAGCAGCTGCGGCACATCCGCCGGGCGATCGCCATCTACCGGTCGCTGCTGGACGGCGGCATCGTCGAGAAGCTCGACGAGCCGGACGCCGAGGGACGCATCGTCCGTCTCACGGTGGACCTGCAGCAGGACTTCGCCCTGAACCAGCCGCTGTCCACCTTCGCCCTGGCCGCGTTCGAGCTGCTGGACCCGGAGTCGCCGTCGTACGCGCTGGACATGGTCTCCGTCGTGGAGTCCACGCTGGACGATCCACGCCAGATCCTTGCCGCCCAGCAGAACAAGGCGCGCGGCGAGGCCGTGGCCGCGATGAAGGCCGACGGCGTCGAGTACGAGGAGCGCATGGAGCGCCTCCAGGACATCACGTACCCGAAGCCCTTGGAGGAGCTGCTCTTCCACGCCTACGACACCTACCGCAGGAGCCACCCCTGGGTCGGTGACCACCCGCTGTCGCCGAAGTCGGTGATCCGGGACATGTACGAGCGGGCACTGACCTTCACGGAGCTGGTCTCCCACTACGAACTGGCCCGCACCGAAGGCATTGTGCTGCGCTACCTCGCGAGCGCCTTCAAGGCCCTCGACCACACGGTCCCCGACGACCTGAAGTCCGAGGACCTGCAGGATCTGATCGAGTGGCTCGGCGAGATGGTGCGCCAGGTCGACTCCAGCCTGCTGGACGAGTGGGAGCAGCTGGCCAACCCGGCGGAGATGACCGCGGAGGAGGCGCAGGAGAAGGCCGACCAGGTGCGGCCGGTCACCGCCAACGCGCGCGCCTTCCGCGTCCTGGTCCGCAACGCCATGTTCCGCCGGGTCGAGCTCGCCGCCCTCGACCAGGTCGAGGAACTCGGCGAGATGGACGGCGAAGCCGGCTGGAACGCCGACGCGTGGGGCGAGGCCATGGACGCGTACTGGGACGAGTACGACGACCTGGGCACCGGTCCCGACGCACGCGGCCCCAAGCTGCTGATCATCGAGGAGGAGCCGCAGAGCGGCCTGTGGCGCGTGCGGCAGATCTTCGACGACCCGAACGACGACCACGACTGGGGCATCAGCGCCGAGGTCGACCTCACGGCCTCCGACGCGGAGGGCCGGGCGGTCGTCCGCGTCACCGATGTCGGCCAGCTGTGAGCACAGGAGAATCCCACCCATGACGAATCCGGCCGAGAGCCTCGTCGCCCTGCTCGACCTGGAGCAGATCGAGGTCAACATCTTCCGCGGCCGCAGCCCCGAGGAGTCGCTGCAGCGGGTCTTCGGCGGCCAGGTGGCCGGCCAGGCGCTGGTCGCCGCCGGCCGCACCACGGAGGGCGACCGCCCGGTCCACTCGCTGCACGCGTACTTCCTGCGCCCGGGGCGCCCGGGCGTGCCGATCGTGTACCAGGTCGAACGGGACCGGGACGGACGGTCGTTCACGACCCGCCGGGTCACCGCGGTGCAGCAGGGCCGCACGATCTTCACGCTCACCGCCTCCTTTCACAAGCCTGAGCAGGGGAGTTTCGAGCACCAGCTGCCGCCGGCCCGCAAGGTCCCGGACCCCGAGTCCCTGCCCAAGGTCGCCGACGAGGTGCGAGAGCACCTGGGCGCGCTGCCCGAGCAGTTCGAGCGGATGGCCCGCCGTCAGCCCTTCGACATCCGCTATGTGGACCGGCTGCGCTGGAGTGCCGAGGACGTCGAGGACGCCGAGCCCCGCAGTGCCGTGTGGATGCGCGCGGTCGGGCCGCTCGGCGACGACCCGCTCGTGCACACCTGTGCCCTGACCTACGCCAGCGACATGACGCTGCTGGACGCGGTGCGCATCCCGGTGGAACCGCTGTGGGGCCCGCGGGGCTTCGACATGGCGTCGCTGGACCACGCCATGTGGTTCCACCGGCCGTTCCGCGCGGACGAGTGGTTCCTGTACGACCAGGAGTCACCGATCGCGACCGGCGGGCGGGGGCTGGCACGGGGCCGGATCTACGACAGGGAGGGGCGGATGCTGGTGTCCGTCGTCCAGGAAGGGCTGTTCCGGGCCCTGGAGTAGGCCGTCGGTCGGTCAGGGGTCTTTGCGCCACAGCCGGCCGAGCAGGCCGCGGAGCCGTCCGGCCTCCTCGCCCCCGCGCCGTGGCGCTTCCCGGCCGGGCGGTGACTGCGTGAAGGGAGAGGCCGGGCGTGGCGCGGGAAGGTGCCGCCGTGCCGCCTCCATCTCGCCCGCCAGGTTCGTGCGGAGCCAGTCGATCTCGTCGGGGTCGGCCGCGGTCATGATCTCTTCGGCGAGCGTCGCGGCCGGAGAGCCGGGTGATCCGTGGGCCGGCGGCTCCCGGCGCAGCCGGTTGAGCTGAGAACGCTCGTAGGGATCGCGGACGGCCTGCGACACCTCGACCGGGTCCAGCAGCGACGCGACCGCCGCTGCCCGGGCCCACGGGTCGCCGGCCTGGCGGAGGAGGAACCCCAGGTACCGTCCCCGCCAGTTGCGGGGGCGCAGGTCCAGGCCTTCCGTCAGTTGGTCGCGCAGTCCCTCGGGCGTGCGGCCCTTCAGCAGTGCGGCGTTGTGCGCGTCTTCCGCGAACCGCCGTAGCTCGTCGGCCAGATACAGCCAGACGACGGCACGGTACCGATTGACGTAGAAGCGCACGGGCACGAGGAGGCCCAGACGTGCGAGGCGGGTGAAGCGTGCCCTGGTCACGGTCATGAGGGCCGCGCCCTCCGTGGTCCCGACGGTCCGGACGCGGTCCCGCAGAGTCTGCGGGAAGCCCTCCGTCGCACGGACCCGCTCGATCTCTTCGCGGGCGACGCGCCGGCCGTTCCCCGCGTCGTCGCAGGCGCCGGGAACGGTGCGGATACGGCCGAGGTTCACGGCCAGGTCGAACTCGCTGCGTTTGAGGCAGAGTTCCCTCGCTGCGTGGCCGGGCGCGAGGGTGGTCCCGCGGGTCGTGCCGACGCGTCGGCCGCTGGTCGTGGGCTGGTGCGTGAGAGTGCTGCCGGACATGTTCGTCTCCCCCGTGGAGTGTGCGGCAGGGCGCCGGTCCGCGCCCGCCTGACACAGAACGGTAGCCGCTGCCGCGATCTCCGCGGGAGGCCTGTGGAAAACTCCGCAGCCGGCCTCACGGGAGGACGAAATGGCCAGGTCAGAGCTCTTTCGGTGATATCCGTCCCGGCTGTCGCGCATCGACGTCGAGATGCTCGCCCACCCGGTTCACGAGCAGCGTCATCTCGTAGGCGATCTGCCCGATGTCGGCCTCCGCGCCGCTGAGCACGCACAGGCAGCTGCCCGTGCCCGCGGCGGTCACGAACAGGACTGCGTCGTCGAACTCGACCATCGTCTGCCGTACCTGCCCCGCGCCGAAGTGGCGCCCCGACCCCTTGGCCAGACTGTGCAGTCCGGAGGATACGGCGGCCAGGTGCTCGGCGTCCTCGCGCCGCAGTCCCGTACTGGCTCCGGTCACCAGCCCGTCGTTGGACAGGACCAACGCGTGCCGGACGTCTTCGACGCGCTCGGTCAGGTCGTCCAGCAGCCAGCCGAGTCCCTGATTCTGCGCCATGATCCGATCTCCCCGTGTCGTCCCCGTGTGCGTGCGTCTCCCCCGTACCGGAGGATCTGCCCGCCAGCCTTCACCACGGCCGTGCTCCGGGCAAGGAGGATGTGGGCATGGCACAGAAGATGACCGATGAGGAATGGCGGGCGTTCGTCTCGGACGGCACCCGCACCGGCAAGCTCTCCACCGTCCGGGCGGACGGCAGCCCGCACGTGGCACCGGTCTGGTTCCTGCTCGACGGGGACGACGTGGTGTTCAACACCGGCAAGGAAACCGTGAAGGGACGCAATCTGGTCCGTGACGGCCGGGTCGCCCTGTGCGTGGACGACGACCGGCCCCCTTTCGACTTCGTCGTACTGCAGGGCCGCGCGCGGATCTCGGAGGACCTCGGCGAACTCCGGCACTGGGCCGCCCGCATCGGTGCCCGGTACATGGGCGAGGAACGTGCCGAGGAGTTCGGGGCCCGCAACGGAGTGCCGGGCGAGCTCCTCGTCCGCGTCACCGTCGACAAGGTCCTGGCCCAGAAGGCCGTGGCGGACTGAGACACCGCCGCACTGCGCGCGGGAGGACTGGGCCGCCTCCTCAGCGCACGGAGTCGAGCAGCCGGGCGGTGTGCATCCGCCCGGCGTACTCGACCAGCCGGATCAGCACCTCCTTCCCCGAGTCGCGGTCCCTGGCGTCGCACAGCACCACGGGCGTTCCCCGGTCCAGGTCGAGGGCGCGCAGGACGTCATGTGTCTCGTGGCGGCGCGCCCCCGTGAAGCAGTTGACGGCCACCACGAACGGGATGTGCCGGTGTTCGAAGTAGTCCACGGCCGGGAAGCAGTCCGCCAGGCGCCGGGTGTCCGCGAGGACGACGGCACCGAGCGCGCCCTGGGCCAGTTCGTCCCACAGGAACCAGAAGCGGTCCTGCCCCGGGGTGCCGAAGAGGTACAGGGACAGCCCGGACCGGATGGTGATGCGCCCGAAGTCCATGGCGACGGTGGTGGTGACCTTGCGGTCGAGGCCGTCGGTGTCGTCCACCAGCCGGCCCGCCTCGCTGAGCTGTTCCTCCGTGCGCAGCGGCCTGATCTCGCTGACCGCGCCCACCAGAGTCGTTTTGCCCACGCCGAATCCTCCGGCGACCAGGATCTTCAACGCCAGCGCCGTCGTGTCGCCGTCCGTGGCGTCGGGTTGCTCGGAGACCATCGATCACTTCTCCCGGTCGGTTCGGTCGTGCGCGGTTGTGCGGGTCATGGCTGTCGGCTCCTCTACAGTGCGCGGAGTCCGGCGATCACTTCGCGCAGAATCCGTTCGTCTGCCAAGTGCGCGGGCGGTGCGGGTCGGCTGACGGGCACACAGCCGAGTCCCACCAGGTCGCCGAGGAGCACGCGGACGACGCCCACGGGCAGGTCGGCGTCCGCGGCCAGTTCGGCGACCGACTGGGTCTCCGAGCGGCACAGGTGGACCAGAGTCCGGTGCTCTGGCCCGAGCACGGCCTTGTCGGAGCCCGGGGCGCCGGGGACGCGGGTGACGAGGGCGATCAGGTCGAAGCGTATGCCCGCCGGTCCGGGCCTCGTGCGTCCGCCGGTCATCGCGTAGGGGCGGACCAGGGGCCCGGCCTCGTTGTCGTACCACTGGCTGCCCGGCCGGTCCCGGCCGGTGCCCGTGGTGTGGTCGGTCATCGGTGCGGCCCTCTCCGGTCATCCGCGGCGGGCGGCCGCGCGGCGGACCGTGGCGCGGTGTGAAGGTGCTCACCGACGCGTCTGACCAGTCGTGCCATCTCATAGGCCACCAGACCGATGTCGGCGGTCACCGCGGTGAGGACGGCGAGACAGGAGCCGTCCCCGGCGGCGGCCACGAAGAGGAAGCCGTCATCCATCTCGACCATGGTCTGGCGTACGCCCCCGGCACCGAAATGCCGGCCCGCGCCCTTGGCCAGGCTGTGGAAACCGGAGGCGACCGCCGCGAGATGTTCCGCGTCCTCACGGCCGAGGTCCGTCGACGCGCCCACGGCGAGTCCGTCGTTCGACAGCACCACGGCGTGCCGTACTTCGTGCACGCACCCGACGAGGTCGTCCAGGAGCCAGTCGAGTTCGCGGGTCCGCCGGGCGCTCCCGGTGCCGGAGTCGTGGATCATGCGGGGTCTCCTTCGTCTCTGCTGCCGCCGGCCCGCGCGTCCGGCGGTGTCCGAGGGCCGGGGCGTCGGCCACCGCCGCGCGACCAGCCGTCGCGGTAGGCCGTCATGCGCTCCCGTACGAGTTCCGGGGTGCGCTCGTCGTGTGCGCGTGCGGAGGGCGGCGGCACGGGGACCGCCGGGCGTCCGTCGCGCAGTTGGGGAGCCAGGCTCGCCTGCCGCACGCGACGGGGGAGGTCGTCGGTCCGGTCCGCCGCCGCGGTCCCGGCGCCGTCGTCGGGCCGGCCCGTCGTGGGCGGTGGGCCTGGTCCGTCGGCGGTGACGGAGTCGTCAGGGGATCGGTGCAGTCCCAAGGGAGTGGCTCCTCGGGGCCGGCCCGGTGCCGAGCTCTCCGCCGTCGCCGGTGCGGAGACCGCCAGTGCCGGACGCCCGGCCGGTGCGGTGACGGGCTCCTGGTACGCGGCGGCGCCCGGTACGCGCGCGTACCCGGCGTCTTCCGGCCGTGAGGCCTCGTAGGCCGTTGTGGGCGGATGTTCCGGCGTTCCGCCGTGCAGGAGGGCGGTGGGCAGGAGGACGACGGCGGTGGTGCCGCCGTAGGGCGAGGTCTTGAGGTGGACCTTGATGTCGTGCCGGGCGGCGAGCCGGCTGACCACGAACAGGCCGAGCCGGTCGCTGTCGAACAGGTCGAGCGCCTCGGACCGGGCGATCCGGTGGTTGGCCTCGGCGAGGGTGTCCTTGCCCATGCCGAGCCCGCGGTCCTCGATCTCGACGGCGTAGCCGTTGCCCACGGGCTCACCGGTGACACGCACGCGCGTGTGGGGCGGCGAGAACTGGGCCGCGTTCTCGATCAGTTCGGCCACGAGGTGGGTCAGATCGGCGACCGCGACGCCGACGACCGACGCCTCGGGAAGGTGCCGTACCTCCACGCGCGCGTAGTCCTCGACCTCGGAGACGGCCGCGCGCACCACGTCCGTGAGGGAGACCGGCATGCGCCAGGCACGGCCCGGTGCGGCGCCGGAGAGGATGATCAGGCTCTCGGCGTGGCGCCGCATGCGGGTGGTCAGGTGGTCGAGGCGGAAGAGGTCGCTGAGCTCGTTCGGATCGTCGGAGCGGCGTTCCATGCTGTCCAGGAGGCTCAGCTGACGGTGAACGAGGATCTGGCTGCGGCGGGCGAGGTTGACGAAGACCCCGGAGATGCCGCTGGCGAGTTCGGCACGTTCGGCCGCGGCCCGCAGGGCGGCCCGGTGCACGGTGTCCAGTGCCTCGGCGACCTGACCGGCCTCGTCGTCGGCGGGCGGCCCCGGTGGCGTCTCGGGACCGATGTCGATCTCCTCGCCCGTGCGCAGTCTGCGCATGGCCTCGGGTAGTCGGTGGCGGGCGATCTCCAGGGCGCTGTTGCGCAGACCGACCAGTTCCACGACGAGGCCGCGGCCGATGCGTACGGAGATGACGAGCGACGCGGCGACGGCGAGGAGACCGAGGAGAACGGCGCCACCGGCCGGCGTGAGCACTCCGCGCGTGAACGGGTCGGCGCGGTCGGCGGCGCCTCGCCCGGCGTCCAGTTCGATCGCGTGCATACCGTCCCGCACGCGCGCGTGCGCCCCCTCCCAGGCGGCGGGTGGTGCCGCCGCCTCGACCGCCCGGTCCTCGGCGCCCGGGGCGAGCAGCTTGTCCTCGGCCGCCTCCAGCGTCGCGTAGGCGCTGGAGGCGGCGAGGTTCTGCCAGGCGACGCGTTCGGGGCCGCGCAGGTCGGCGGCGGAGGACTCGGTGAGGGTCCGTCGCCTGTCGACGGCGCCCGTGAACAGCCTCAGCCGTTCTCCGTCGAGGCCGTCGGCGAGGCGGGCGCCGGCCAGCAGCGCGTCTTCCTGGGCGAGCGCCTCGCCCGCGCGGGCGAACTCGACGAGCACGCGTGCGCCGGATCCCGGATCGGCGTCCTGGATGCCGCTCAGCGCGCCGCCCACGCGGAAGGCCGCCGAGATCGTCGTCGTGTACTGGCTGTAGGCGTCCGCCCAGTGCGCGCTGCGATCGAGGACGGCGGTGCGCAGCGGTCCGAGCCGTTCGGCTCCGGTGACGAACGCCTCGAGCCGCCGGGCCACCGAGGCGGGGAGCTCCCCGCTGTCGGCGACGGTGTGGCGGTCGCCGAGGCGCAGTTCCGCCACCGCGCGGTCGGTGCGTGCGGCGTGTGCCCTGTAGTCGTCGTCCGGGACCGCCGACGGGTCGGTGGCGCGGCGTACCGCCGCACGTCGCTCCTGCTGCAGGGCGGCGACGGCGGCGCTCACGGGGGCCCGGACCTCGGCGGCCACGCGCTGCGCCTGTCGTAGCCGTGAGATGTCCTGCGCCGTGGTGACGGTGGCGTACGCCCACAGGGTCAGCAGGGAGACGACGGGCACCATCAGCAGGCAGACGATCCTGGCGCGGACGGTGCGCGGGCGGATGCGTCTGCGCCACGCGCGTGTGCCGTCCGGGCGTTGTGCCGTGTCCGTGGGGTCCTCGTCCGTGGCCGGTGGCCCGGCGTGTGCCCGACGGCCGCGCAAGGGTGGCCGGGGCGGCGGCTCGGCACCGGGAGACGTTCGTGGTGTACGCATGGTTTCCTCGCTCGGAACGGAGTCGGGACGCCGCCACCGGGACCGTTGACGCCCGGGGCCGCCGCTACCGGGCGGTGCCACCGGCCGTGCTCCCGGCGGCGCTTTCGAGGGGCTGGCGCGCCGCCGCGGAGGCCTCGTGCTCTCCTGCCGTCGGTGAGAGCGCGACGAAGGCCGAGGTCAAAAAGAGGTAGGACCCGAGTCCGACGGCGAGGGGGAAGATGAACTGCATCGCCGTGGCCCCGGGCAGCGCTTCACCGGAAGGTGCGACCCGTACGCTCACCGCGAGCATGCCGGTGTAGTGCATGCTGCTCACGGCCGCTCCCATGGTCAGGGAGGCGATGGTGACAGAGAGGGCGGACTTGATGTTGAGCGCGGCCCACAGGGCCGCCGTGGCCGCGGCGACGGCGATGAGGACGGAGAGGCCGACCCGGACGGGGGCGTAGCTCACGTCACCGTGCAGGCGTACGGCGGCCATGCCCAGGTAGTGCATGCTGGCGACACCGAGCCCCGTGGTGAGTCCGCCGAGCAGGAGTGCTCGCAGGCGGTTTCGTCCGTAGCCGACCGCGAAGACGCCGGCACAGACGACGACCACGGCGACGAGCAGGCTCGTGAGCGTGAGCGGTACGTCGTAGCGGATGTCGGTGCCGCTGACGCGGAATCCGAGCATGGCGACGAAGTGCATCGTCCAGATGCCGGTGCCGATCGCCGAGGCCGCGGTGAGCAGCCAGTTGCGGCGCGTACGGCCGGTGGCAGCCAGGGCGCGCACGGTGCAGCGCAGCCCGAGGGCGGCGCCGGTACAGGCCATCGCGTACGACAGCACGGGGGTCAGCCAGCCCAGGGCGGCGTGGTCCAGGTGTCCCATGGCCCCGGGACGCTAGTCCCGGGGAGGGCACACCACGGGGGCGCGTTTCGAAAGGTGTTGCTATCTGACACAGAGAAGCGGTGGAACGATCGCATCACGCTCGAACGTGTGCACCCCGGCATCGTCCGTTCGATTGGGGGATCATGCGGAGCATGAGCGACGACCACACACACGTCCAGGAGTTCTTCGGCGTCCGCGCGGCCGACTGGGACAGCCGGTTCCCTGACGACGGCCCCGCCTACACGACCGCGGTGGCCGAGCTGGGTCTGCGCGAGGGGGACCGTGTGCTCGACGCGGGCTGCGGCACCGGACGTGCCCTGCCGCCGTTGCGCGCGGCCGTGGGCCCCTCGGGCCTCGTCGTCGGGGCCGATCTGACGCCCGCCATGCTGCAGGCCGCCGTACGGGCCGGGAGGGACCGCTTCGGACGGTTGCTGCTGACCGACGTCGCCGCGCTGCCCCTGCGGTCGCGGTCGCTCGACGCCGTGTTCGCCGCGGGTCTCATCGCGCACTTGCCCGATCCCGCCGGGAACCTGCGGGAGTTGGCGCGCGTCGTACGCCCCGGTGGTGTGCTGGCGCTGTTCCACCCGATCGGACGGGCGGCGCTGGCGGCCCGGCAGGGACGGCGGGTAGCCCCGGACGACCTGCGCGCCGAGTCCGGTCTCCGGCCGTTGCTGGCCGGCTCCGGGTGGCGCATGACGTCGTACGTGGACGAGGACGCCCGTTTCCTGGCCCTGGCCGTGCGGGAGAGCTGACCGCTCGGCTTCCCGGTGCGACGACCGCCGCGTACTCGTCGGGCCGGTCGAGCACGACGTTGTGCCCGGCACCCGGGACGGTCACCACGCGCACTCCGCGGCCGCCGGCTCCGCCCGGCCCTCCAGTCGCCGCTGAGTCCACCCTGCACGCGGGTCACCTCGCGTGCCGGACTCAGCCGGCCGCGGGAGACGATCGGCTCACTCCGCGGCTGACGTGTCGATGTGCCGGACCGGACAGCCCCGCACGCCCGGAACGGGGCGGGTACCCAGCTCCGCCAGCCGGTAGCCGTTCGGGTAGCCCTTGATCTCCCGGTTCTGCCGGGCGTGGTGCGGAGCGCGCCTCGGCGGCATCAGCCGGACCGTCCGCCCGCGCAGCCGCACCGCGCGGCGCACGATCGCGCGGACGGCGGGGCTCGGCGTGGGATAGCGGAAGGCCCGCAGGAGGGGTTCGTCGAGCAGGGCCAGGGTCCCGGTGCGCAGGAGCGGGGCGAGGGCGCCCGGGTACCAGGAGGCCATGAGGTCGAGTGTGGCGTCGGAGACCCGGCGCCCGCCCTCGTCCCAGGCGAAGTGGACGTCCTCGTAGGCGTCGAGGCAGCTTTCGAACTCTTCGTACGAGGCGGGGATGTCCTTGATGCCCATGTACCGGCCCAGCGTGCGGTAATGGACGGCCGAGGCGACGGTCTCGTGCCGCGACATCCTGCGCCACCCGTAGCTGTCGATCCAGCGCTTGGGGATCACGACGAACGTGCACAGGACGTAGCGCATGTCGTCGTTGGAGATGTCGTAGCTGCGGTGCATCTGGTTGATGCGCCGGATGGACGTGCGGCCCTGCTCGCTGCCGAAGCCGTGCTCGACGATGGCGTCGAGCAGCAGCGCGGTGTCGTCGTACCGCTTCTGCGTCCGGCCGGTGAACTCCGCCGTCTCGGCGAGCAGCCGGCCGATGCTCGGGACGGCGTAGGTGCGGTAGAGCGCCAGTTCCAGGGCGCGGGCGAAGTCCCAGGGGAATTCATAGGCCGAGGAGAGCCGGTAGATCTCCGAGGCGTCCTCGTACGGGTCCATCCGCCGGATCTGCTCCAGGCGCTCGAAACGCTTCACCGTGGCCTTCCCCTTCTGCCGTCGAGGCATCAACTCTACGTTGAACAACGGGATATGCACGATCAGCCAGGGAATCGGCAGGGGAGGGTGATCCGCTTGTTCGGGAAGATCCACGAGGCCTGGAGCAGATCTCGCGCCACTCGGCGCACGGTGGGGAAGGCGGGAGGGGAGCCGCGTTCGCACAACCTGTTCGAGGCCGCCGCCGCGTACGTCTCGGCGTGCGCGGAGGACGACCAGGAGATGATCGACGAGGCGACGGGCTGGGTGTCGCCGGAGGCACTGTCGTTCGGCGTGAACGAGCTGGCGTGCCGGGCCGTGCTGGCGCTCGCGCGGGACCGCGACGAGTCGCCCCGGGACGTGGCCCGGGCGCTGCTGGGGCTGCCCGCGACATGACGCGCGGGTGCGGGAGGAGTGGTCGATTCGCCCCCGTCCAGCCGGAAAACTGCAGCTCGGGTGCGTCTGGGAGTCGTGACAAGGGCTTCCCGGCCGCACTAGGGTGCGCGCCATTGGACGAACCGATGGGGAGGCTGGGATGGCCGGGACGGACGAGGACGCCGTCGCCGCCGCGGAGGATGCGCTCTACGTGCTCACGGCGGTGCTGCTGACGCCTGCGAAGTTCCCGAGTGTGCTGGGCGACGACTACGTGGAGGCGTGCGCGGCGCTCGGACTCCCGCCGCTGGCCGACGGCTACGGCCTGGTGCTCGGCCAGGACGGTGACGGCGCCCGGTGGACGGTCGTCATCGACGACGTCTCGCTGGTCGCCGTCGCCGTGGCGTCCTGGGACTGCGGCATGGAGTACGACCTGTCGCCGGACGAGCGTACGGTCGTCGCCGCGCTGCCCGGCTGGCCCCTCCCGGTCGCCGTGGCCGCCCCCGGAGTCCCCGCGCCGCACGATCCCGTCCCCGAGACCGCCGACCAGCCCGCACTGTCACCGCCGGACACCGCTGTCTGGGGGCCCGCGCAGCGGCGCATGGGGGCCGACGAGATCGCTGCGCAGTGGGCGCAGTGGCGGGAGCAGATCGACGACGCGGACTTCACCGCGCCCGCCGGAAGCGCCGTAGGGGCGGACGGCGGTCCGGAGGACGGGCCGGAGGCAGGAAGGGACACCGGCGCCGGCGAGGCCGAGCACGCTTCCGCTGACGAGGCCGAAGTCACGGGCCGGGACGGTGCCACGGACGGGGCCGGCACCGGGGCTTTCGGGCACAGCGGCGTCCGGCGGGTCCTGGCCGAGGCCCGCGCCTACATCGACACGCCGCCGCCGCTGGGCCGGGTGCGGTCGTCCTTCGCGTCGGGGGACGCGCGGACGCTGCGGGCCGACGGTCCAGGCTGGTCGCTGGTCGCCAGGACCGACGACATCGCCTTCGTCCTGCTCGACGAGGAGCCCGGTGAGGTCCTGCCCGTGGGCAGGGGCCCCTCGCTGCCCGGGCTCCTGGAAGCACTCGACCGGATGGCCGTACGGCCGAGCTGATCCGAGGACGGGAAACCGAGACGCGTTGCCGGCTGGCGTCGGGAAGGCCTACGTCCCCGACTGTTCTCGCCCCCCATGCCCGGCTCTCTTCACATGTGGCTCCAACCCATGGAAGAGGCCGGAGATGGCTCGCAGGATGGGGCAGCTCCGAGCTCAGCTCCGAGCTCCACTCCCCCTTCACGCCTGGAGGCCCCGATGCGTACGCTCCGCGGTGTTCCGTTCCTCGCCGCCGTTCTCACGGCGGTCTCGCTCACCGGGCCGGCGCCCGCCGCCGGGGCGGCCGACGGCAGCGGGCACTGCGCCCGCCAGGAGCGCGTGCGGGTGCCGGGAGCGGCCCTGCAGCGCACCGCCTGCCTCGACGATCTGACGACGACCGGTCTCGCGGGCACCCCGTACACCGACATGTCCGACCAGGCCGGTCTGACCGCCAGTGGTACCAGAACGCCGTCCGGAGTCCCCGGCATCCAGGTCGACGGGTACTTCCCGGACTCCTCCCGCTTCAACACCACGCACGGCTGGCGGCACGACTCGCAGTTCGTGATCCGGCTGCCGGACCGCTGGAACGGCGGTCTCGTGGTGACCGGGGCGCCGGGCACGCGCAAGCAGTACGCCACGGACAAGGCGATCTCCGACCGGGTCCTGGCCCAGGGGTACGCGTACGCCGCGACCGACAAGGGCAACAGTGGAACGGACTTCTACCGGGACGGCGCCCGGCCCGGGGACGCGGTCGCGGAGTGGAACACGCGGACCACGCAGCTGACCCGGGCCGCCCGCCGGGTGGCGGCCAAGCGCTACGGACACGCGCCGCGACGCACCTACGTCGTCGGCATCTCCAACGGCGGCTACCTCACGAGGTGGCAGCTGGAGAACCACCCGGAGCTGTACGACGGCGGTGTGGACTGGGAGGGCGCGCTGTGGACCGCGAACGGCCCGAGTCTGCTCACGTCCCTGCCGGTCACAGTCGCCCGGACGTTCGGCGCGGCACGGGACGAGGAGTTGTACGCGGCGGGATTCGCGCGTGGCAGCGAGTTCCTGTGGCCGTATCACGAGAAGGCCTACTGGGGTCTGACTCAGAAGATCTACCGGGCCGAGTTCGACCCGGACTACGATCCCCGCTGTCCGGGCCCCACCGCCGGGTCGACGCCGCAGGAAATCCTGGCGCCGTGCCCCTCCGACGCGGCGTACGACTACGCGCAGCGCCCTGCCGCCGTCCACCGGGCGGTGGCCCGGGTGGCACTGACCGGACGCATCGGCAAGCCGCTGATCACCCTGCACGGCGATCTGGACGCGCTGTTGCCCAAGGCCGCCGACTCGGACGTGTACACACGCATGGTCGACGCGAGCGGGCGGGGCAGCCTGCACCGCTACTACACGATCACGGGCGGAACACATGTCGACGGGCTGTACGACACGTACCCCGACCGTCTGCGGCCGGTCCTGCCGTGCTTCCGTTCGGCCTTCGACGCGCTGACCGCCTGGGTGGAGCAGGGCACCGCACCGCCCGCGGACCACACGGTCGGCGGGCCCGCGGGCGGTGATGTGGTCAACTCCTGCGCCCTGGGCGGGACCGTGGCGGCGCGGCGCCTCAGCGCCCTATCTCCCCCCGCGTGACGCGGCGCAGCCTGCGCCGCTGCGAGGGGTCCAGGGTGAGATACGCGGCGGCCGGGACTCCCAGAACTATCAGCAGGGCGGCCCACCAGGGCAGCCAGATCAGCAGGATGAGCCCGACCGCCACACCCCCCGCTGCGACCTTGGCGTTCTTCGACATGGTCTCGCCTCCTTCGCGGCCACTGCCGCTCTCTGTTCTGAAAACGGGCCCGCGCTTCCTGCGGTTCCGTACCGCGACCCTGAGACATCCCTGAGACCGAGCCCTGACGCGCCCCCGAGAACCCTTCGGCGCCTCCGCCCGGAGCACACCTTCTCACGTAAAGAGTGACTCAAGACACATGGAGGCGGCACCTCGACGGCGCACTCCACTTCGAATCATAGTGTACAATCACCAATCGCATCTCTGACTAGTCAAATTTGAGGAATATGTCATCGCTGCGCAGACCGCTCTTCTGGCAACGCCCTCCGAGGTATCCGAACTCGCCCGCTGCTGTGCCGTTTTCCTGCCCGCTGATCCCGCCCGCGCCGGCCGGGTCGCCTTCTGGCGAACCGACGGTGAGGCCCCTGTCGGCCCCTCGTCGGGGTCGGTGGAGAACCTGACGGTCGCCCTGCCCGAAGGCGACGGAGCGCGGCCGGCGACGCTGCCCGCCGTGCTTCTGCCGGTGCGGGCGGCCCTGCCCCTGCTCACCCGCGCGCGTTCCGGCACCGACGCCCACCGGGCGACCGTGTTCTGGGGCGCGGTGGCCCTCGAGGCCCTCCATCTCGTCGCGCGCGGGCTGCTGCTGCCCGGTCTGTCCGCGGCCGACCACGACGCCTGGCGCACGGGTCCGCTGGGCGCGGAGGAGACCGAGCGGGTACGGCACCTGGCCGCCGCCATGCCGCCCGAGGCGCACGCCGTCCCGGTCGGCGGCGTCGAACCCCTGCGGCTGCCCGACCCGGAACGGCTGGTCCGCGACTTCCTGGACTCGGTCGCCGACACGCTGCCCCGCTCCCCCGCCGCCGAGCTGGTGACGGCCGGGCCCGCGTACGCCGCGCGGGAACCGCGGCGGGAACCCGGGCTCCGCGCGTGGACCGCCGATGTCGCCGCCGGTCACGACATGGGCGTGCGGCTTTCGCTGCGTGTCGAGGTGCGCGGCCTCACCGCCCCGGTGTCCCCGGACGCCCGGCCGGCGTTCCGGGCCGTGCTCCAAGTGCACAGCGTGAGCGATCCCGCGCTCGTATCGGACGCCTCCGAGGTGTGGGCGGGCACCGGGGCGGAGGCGTTCGGCACGCGCGCGCGGATGGACGCCCTGCTCGCGCTGCGCCGTGCGGCACGGGCCTGGTCCGCGCTGACGCCGCTGCTGTCGGCCGCCGTGCCGGACGCCGTGGAACTCGCCGACGAGGACGTCACGGAACTCCTCGGACCGGGCTCCCGGGCACTCACCGGCGCGGGGGTCGACGTCCACTGGCCGCGCGAGCTGGCGCGTGATCTGACCACCCGCGCGGAAGTGGGGCCGGCCGACGACGGGCCGACGCCGCGCACGGCCTCGTCGGACGCCGGCCCGTCGTTCCTGTCGGCCGACGCGCTGCTCGCCTTCAACTGGTCGTTCGCCCTGGGCGACGAGCGGCTCACGCGCGAGGAGCTGGACGTGCTCGCGGAGGCCAACCGCCCTGTGGTGCGCCTGCGTGACCAGTGGGTGCTCGTCGATCCCGAGGAGGCCCGGCGCGCCCGCACGCGGCAGGACCGCAAGGTCACGCCCGTCGACGCGCTCGCCGCCGCTCTCACGGGCTCGACGGAGGTGGACGGAGGCCGCGTCGAGGTGCGCGCCACGGGATGGCTGGCGGCGTTGCGGGAGCGCCTCACCGATCCCGGGGCGCAGGACGCCGTCCCGCAGCCCGCCGGCCTGCACGCCACGCTGCGCGACTACCAGCGCCGGGGTCTGGACTGGCTGGTGCGCATGACGTCGTCGGGTCTGGGCTGCTGCCTCGCCGACGACATGGGGCTCGGCAAGACCATCACGCTGATCGCCCTGCACCTGCACCGGCAGACCGACGCGTCGGCAGCCGGTCCCACCTTGGTGGTCTGCCCGACGTCTCTCATGGGCAACTGGCAGCGCGAGATCGAGCGGTTCGCGCCCGGCACGCCCGTCCGCCGCTTCCACGGCACGAAGCGCGACCTGGAGGGCCTGGCCGACGGCGAGTTCGTGCTCACCACCTACGGCACCATGCGCCTGGACACCGGCCGGCTCTCGGCCGTGCCATGGGGCCTGGTCGTGGCGGACGAGGCCCAGCACGTGAAGAACCCGTACTCGGACACCGCGCGGCAGCTGCGTTCCATCGGCGCTCGCGCGCGTGTGGCGCTCACGGGCACTCCGGTGGAGAACAACCTCTCGGAGCTGTGGGCCGTTCTCGACTGGGCCACCCCGGGACTGCTGGGCCGGCTCGGCAGCTTCCGAAGGCACTACGCACAGGCCGTCGAGGGCGGCCAGGACCCGGCGGCGGCGGAGCGGCTGGCGCGGCTCGTGCGGCCGTTCCTGCTGCGGCGCCGCAAGTCGGACCCGGGGATCGCACCGGAGCTGCCGCCGAAGACCGAGACCGACCATCCCGTGTCCCTGACCACGGAACAGGCCGGCCTCTACGAAGCGGTGGTGCGCGAGGCGCTGGCGGAGATCGCCGGGGCGGACAGCATGGCGCGCCGCGGCATGATCGTGAAGCTCCTGACGGGACTCAAGCAGATCTGCAACCATCCGGCGCAGTTCCTGAAGGAGGAACGGCCGAGGATCACAGGCCGGTCGGGGAAGCTGGAGCTGCTGGACGAACTGCTCGGGACGATCCTCGCCGAGGAGGCGAGTGTCCTGGTCTTCACGCAGTACGTGCAGATGGCCCGGCTCCTCGAGCAGCACCTGGCCGACCGGGGCGTGGCCTCGCTGTTCCTGCACGGCGGCACGTCCGTCGCGGCCCGGGAGTCGATGGTGCGGCGGTTCCAGGACGGCGAGGTTCCGGTCTTCCTGCTGTCCCTCAAGGCGGCGGGCACCGGACTGAACCTCACACGCGCGGAGCACGTCGTGCACTACGACCGCTGGTGGAATCCGGCGGTGGAGGCGCAGGCCACCGACCGCGCCTACCGCATCGGCCAGACCCGCCCGGTGCAGGTGCACCGGCTGGTCGCCGAGGGGACCGTCGAGGACCGCATCGCGGCCCTGCTGCACCGCAAGCGGGAACTGGCCGACGCGGTGCTGGGAGCGGGCGAGGCGGCGCTCACGGAGCTGACGGACGCGGAACTGGCCGACCTGGTGGAGCTGCGAGGGGACACGGAGTGAACCGTTACGACGAGGACACCGAGCGGACGTTCGCCGCACTGCCGCCCGCGCACGGCCGTGGCTTCGCGCAGACCTGGTGGGGGCGGGCCTGGCTGAAGTCGCTGGAGGAGGCGGCGATGGACGCGGCGCAGGTGAAGACGGGCCGCCGGCTCGCGCGCGCGGGGGCGGTCGGGGCGGTGTCGGTGCGACCGGGGCGCATCACCGCCGTCGTCCGGGACCGGGACCGTACGGCCCACCGGGCCGACGTCCTGCTGGAGAAGCTGTCCGACGCTCAGTGGGACCGTTTCGTCGGCCTGGCGATCGAGCGGTCCGGTCATGTGGCGGCGCTGCTGGACCGTGACATGCCGCCGCACCTCGTGGAGGACGCCGCGAGCGCCGGCATCGACCTCCTGCCGGGCATGGGCGATCTGGAGCCGGAGTGCGACTGCGGCGCCTGGGACCACTGCGGGCACACGGCGGCGCTGTGCTATCAGGTCGCCAGGCTGCTGGACCAGGATCCCTTCGTGCTGCTGTTGATGCGCGGCCGCGCGGAGAGCGCCGTACTCGACGCCCTCCAGTCGCACGGAACGCCCGCGGAGGACGGTGCCCGCCCTCCGGAGGGCGTGGACGCGGCCGAGGCGTACGCGACGGGGCACATGCTGCCTCCGTTGCCCCGTCCGCCCGTTGTCCGGGACGCGCCGGGTGTACCGCCGTCCCTGGACACCGGGACCGCGCCACCGCCCGGTGTCGACCCGGCCGCCCTGGGCTTCCTGGCCTCCCGGGCCGCGGCGGAGGCACACCGCCTGCTCGCCGAGGCCCTGCGCGGTGGGCACGAACGGCAGGCCGTGAGCACGGAACCCGACGCCTCCGAGGACGCCGTGCGCCTGGCCGCGGGCGATCCGGGACCGGACGTGTCGCGCCGGCTCGGCGAGGGCTCGGGCCGCACCGCGGAGTCCCTGGACGCCGCCGTCCGCGCGTGGCGGCTCGGGGGCGGGGCAGCGTTGTCCGTGCTGGAGCAGGAGTGGACGGTGGAGGGCGGCATCCTCGCACGCGCGCGTGCGGCACTCGAGTCGGCCTGGGAGGAGGGCGAACGGCCCGCGTTGCGGGCGCGGGGCAACCGCTGGACCGTCGTCGGCGCTCCGCACCAGCTCCGTCTGGACCGCGAGGGCCGCTGGTGGCCGTACCGCAAGGAGCGCGGGCGCTGGGTCCCCGCGGGCGGCGCGGCCCACGACCCGGCGACGGCCCTGGCGTCGGCGGTACCGGCGGTCGGGGACGAACCCTGAGAGCCGGTGCGGGCGCCCATGAGGGTGCTGCCGCGGGCAACCGGTGCCGGCCCGTGACGCTGCCGCCGGCAACGGCTGACTGCTCTCCGCCGGCGCCTGACGCACCGACAGGCTCCAACCCCCGTCCGGCCGACGGACGGGGGCTGGAGCCTTCGCACAGGGGCCTGACCGCTCGGCGGGTGCCCGGGCAGACGCGTCAGCGGGCGCCGAGGAGGTGGTCCATGGCGAGCTGGTCCAGGTGCTCGAAGGCCATGCCGCGCGCGGCGGCCGCGTCCACGTCGAAGGTGTCGTAGGCGGTCGGGTCGGCCAGCAGGGCCGCGAGGCCGTCCTCGGCGGTCGGACGGGCCAGCTCGTCAAGGCGCGCCGCCGCGAGGGCCTCCTGCACCTGCGGGTCCGCCCGGAAGGCCGCCGCCCGGTCCTTGAGGATCAGGTAGTTGCGCATGCAGCCGGCCGCCGACGCCCACACTCCGTCGAGGTCCTCGGTCCGCGGGGGCTTGAAGTCGAAGTGCCGCGGACCGGCGTAGCCGGCCCTCTCCAGCAGGTCGACGAGCCAGAACGCGGCCCGCAGGTCACCCGCGCCGAAGCGCAGGTCCTGGTCGTACTTGATGCCCGACTGGCCGTTGAGGTCGATGTGGAACAGCTTGCCGGCCCAGAGCGCCTGCGCGATCCCGTGCGGGAAGTTCAGCCCCGCCATCTGCTCGTGGCCGACCTCGGGGTTCACGCCGTACAGCTCCGGGCGCTCCAGCCGCTCGATGAACGCCAGTGCGTGACCCACCGTCGGGAGCAGGATGTCGCCTCGGGGCTCGTTCGGCTTCGGCTCGATCGCGAACTTCAGGTCGTAACCCTGCTCGGTGACGTACTCGCCCAGCAGGTCGAAGGCCTCCTTCATCCGGTCCAGGGCGTCCCGCACGTCCTTGGCCGCGCCGGACTCCGCGCCCTCCCGGCCGCCCCAGGCGACGTACACGCTCGCGCCGAGCTCCACCGCGAGATCGATGTTGCGGATCGTCTTGCGCAGCGCGTACCGGCGCACGTCCCGGTCGTTCGCCGTGAACGCGCCGTCCTTGAACACCGGGTGCGTGAACAGGTTCGTCGTCGCCATCGGCACCTTCATGCCGGTCGCGTCCAGCGCCTGCCGGAACCGCTTGACGTGCTCCTCGCGCTCGGTGTCGTTCGACCCGAACGGGATCAGGTCGTCGTCGTGGAAGGTGACCCCGTACGCGCCCAGCTCGGCCAGGCGGCGCACCGACTCCGCCGGATCCAGCGCACGCCGGGTGGCATCGCCGAAGGGATCCCGGCCCTGCCAGCCGACCGTCCACAAACCGAACGTGAACCTGTCCTCGGGAGTGGGCTGGTAGTTCATTCCGCGGCTCCTCACTCGCTGCCGATCACTCGCTGCCGACTATTTCGTCATGGCGCTTTACAAATTAGTATGCACACACGCTCCTGGGAAGGGACAAGGTGTCTCCGAAGGAGTGGTCGAGCCAATCCAGCAAGTCCAGGCAGTCCAGTCAGATCCCGCAGAGAGCCGCGGAAGAGGGAGAAGCCCGATGTCAGCAGCCGAGGGACCGCTCGTCGTCGGCGTGGACACGTCCACCCAGTCCACCAAGGCGCTGGTCGTCGACGCGGCCACCGGCCAGGTCGTCGCGAGCGGCCAGGCACCCCACACGGTGTCCTCAGGAGCCGGCCGCGAGAGCGACCCCCGCCAGTGGTGGGACGCGCTCCGCGAGGCCCTGCACCAGTGTGGTGACGCCGCGCGGGAGGCCGCCGCGGTGTCCGTCGGCGGTCAGCAGCACGGTCTTGTCACACTGGACGCCCAGGGCGAGCCGGTGCGCCCGGCCCTGCTGTGGAACGACGTGCGTTCGGCTCCGCAGGCCCGCCGCCTGATCGAGGAGCTGGGCGGTCCCAAGAGCTGGGCGGAGCGCACGGGCAGCGTGCCCAGTGCCTCGTTCACGGTCACCAAGTGGGCCTGGCTGGCCGAGCACGAACCGGAGGCCGCCCGCGCGGCGAAGGCGGTACGGCTCCCCCACGACTACCTCACCGAACGGCTCACCGGCGAGGGGACCACCGACCGCGGCGACGCGTCCGGCACCGGCTGGTGGGCTTCCGGCACCGAGGCATACGACGAGGAGATCCTCGCGCACGTGGGGCTCGATCCTGCGCTGCTGCCCCGTCCGGTCCGTCCCGGCGAGGTGGCCGGAACCGTGCGCGACGGCCACGGCCTGCCCTTCTCCAAGGGCACCCTGGTCGCCGCCGGCACCGGCGACAACGCGGCCGCCGCGCTGGGCCTCGGACTGCGCCCGGGCGTGCCGGTGATGAGCCTGGGCACCTCGGGCACCGTCTATGCCGTGTCGCGGCACCGCTCCGCCGACCCGACCGGCACCGTGGCCGGATTCGCCGACGCGCGCGGCGACTGGCTGCCGCTGGCCTGCACCCTCAACTGCACCCTCGCCGTCGACCGCGTCGCCGCCCTGCTGGGCCTGGACCGGGAGGCCGTCGAGCCCGGCACCGCCGTCACGCTGCTGCCCTACCTGGACGGCGAGCGCACACCGAACCTGCCGCACTCCTCCGGCCTCCTGCACGGGCTGCGTCACGACACCACCGCCGGCCAGCTGCTCCAGGCCGCCTACGACGGTGCCGTCCACTCGCTCCTCGGTGCGCTCGATCTCGTCCTCGACGCCGACGCCGACCCGTCCGCGCCGCTCCTGCTGATCGGCGGCGGTGCGCGCGGGACCGCCTGGCAGCAGACCGTACGACGGCTGTCGGGGCGGCCCGTGCAGATTCCCGAGGCCAGGGAGCTGGTCGCGCTCGGCGCCGCGGCGCAGGCGGCCGGCCTGCTGACCGGCGAGGACGCGGCTGCGGTCGCCCGCCGTTGGGACACGGCCGCCGGGCCGGTGCTGGACGCCGTGGAACGCGACGAGACGACGCTGACCAGGATCTCCGGGGTACTCTCCGACGCGGCACCCCTGCTGGAGCGAGGCGTGGGCTCCGGTTGAGGACGCGACCACACGGGCGACGCCGCCGACGGCGCGGGTGTCGCCCGGCGACCGCCGCGGGTCGCCCCGGACGGGTGCCGTCGGCGCCGCCTGTCGACGGCTCCGGCGGCGCGACCGAACGGACGACCGAGAGACCGACCGAGGACTGACGGAGGCATGACCGCACCGCCGCACGAAGCCCACAGCCACCCGCCCCGTCCCGGGCGGGCCCTGCCGGACACCCAGCAGGGCATGCGCCGGCGCAACCTCGCCCGTGTGATGCACGCCGTCAGCGCGGAGGGCCCGCTGTCGCGGGCCGCCGTGGCCTCCCGGATCGGGCTGACGCGTGCGGCGGTGTCGACCCTCGTGGACGAGCTCATCCGCACGGGACTGCTGGAGGAACTGGGCCCTGAGCGCCCCGGCCGCGTGGGGCGGCCCGGGTCGGCGCTCGCCGTCAGCGGGAAGGGGCCGGCCGGCATCGGGGCGGAGGTCGGTGTGGACCACCTCGCGGTCTGCGCGGTCGACCTGCGCGGCAGCCTGCGGGCGCGTGTGGTGCGCCACGGCAGCAATCGGGGCCGCTCCCCGGAGCCGGTGCTCGAACAGCTCAACGGCCTGGTGCGGCAGGTCGTCTCCGAGACCGAGGCCGAGGGACTGTGGCCGGCCGGGCTCGCACTGGCCGTGCCGGGACTCGTGGCACGGGACGCCCGTACCGTCGTCCACGCCCCGAACCTGGACTGGCACGACACGGACCTGGGCCCACTGCTGCCCGAACGCCTGCCGCTGACCGTGGGCAACGAGGCCAACTTCGGCGCGCTCGCCGAACTCTGGCTCGGCGACGGCACCCCGCGGGACTTCCTGCACGTCTCGGCCGAGATCGGCATCGGTGCCGCCCTCGTCGTCGACGGGCGGCTGCTGCGCGGCACCCGCGGCTTCGCGGGCGAGCTCGGCCATGTGCCCGTCCGGCCCGACGGACCGGCGTGCGCCTGCGGTGGACGGGGGTGCCTGGAGCAGTACGCGGGCGAGAAGGCGGTCCTGCGCGCGGCCGGTCTGGAGCCGGGAGAGGACCGGGTGGGAATGCTCGCGGAACGTGCGGCCGAGGGGGACGAGGCCGTACGGCGTGCCCTGCGCGAGGCTGGCACGGCACTCGGCATCGCACTGACCGGGGCGGTCAACCTGCTGGATCCCGAGGGCGTGGTACTGGGCGGAGCGCTGGCCGGGCTCGCCCCCTGGCTGCTGCCGTCACTGAATGACGAGCTGGCCCGGCGCACGGCCGGCCCGGCGTGTCCGGTCTCGGTGTCGGAACTCGGATCCCGGGGACCGTTGCTGGGCGCCGCCCACTCGGTGGTGCGGGCCGTCCTGGACGATCCGGCGGCAGTGGCGGAACGGGCCTGAGCGCGAGCCGGGAAGCACTCTGATCCGTCGGCGGCACGCACGACGCCCCCCGTCTCCCACCCTTTCGTCACTCGTTCGAGTGAGCGCGATATCCACAAGGCGGCGGCTGTCCACGGAACGGCGCGGCGCTCTTCTGCGCAATCCCCGCTGCCCGTACGGTGATTCACGCGGACGCACCCGGCGCGACGGACGACGGACGGCGTCCGCGGCGCCGGCCTCCACTCCTCCTCGGCGGCCGTCGCGCGCCGAACACCCCCCACCGGGCCCAGGCCCCCACCGACGAAAGGTCAGTCCATGGAGAGGGAAAGGACAGCCGCCCCCGTACCGACCAGGCGGCGCCTGCTGCAGGGCGCCGCGCTCGCCACCGTCCCGTTCGCCCTGTTCTCCGGCACTCGTGCCGCGGCACATTCCGGCACCGGCGCACGGCCCGGAGCCGACCCGGGTCCGGACCCCCGTGCCGCCGAGTACCCACCCGTCGAGTGGCTGCCGGCGAGCACGTCCAACTACACCCGGTCGACCCGCCCTTCCGCCTACCCGGTCGACTACGTCGTCGTCCACGTCACGCAGGAGACGTACGCCGACACCCTCTCCATCTTCCGCGACCCGGACAGGCAGGTCTCGGCGCACTACGTCGTCCGCTCCTCGGACGGGCACGTGGCGCAGTGCGTCCGCGAGGCCGACATCGCCTGGCACGCGGGGAACTGGGACTACAACACCCGCAGCATCGGCATCGAGCACGAGGGGTGGGTGGACCGGCCGGAGTACTTCACCGACGCCATGTACGAGCAGTCGGCCCGGCTCACCGCGGCGATCTGCACCACGTACGGCATCCCCAAGGACCGGGAGCACATCATCGCGCACCACGAGGTACCGGGCAGCGACCACACGGACCCGGGGCCCCTGTGGGACTGGACCCGATACATCAGACTGGTCAACTTCGCCTGAGCCACGCCCGGCTCACGGCGGAAGGCCTCAGCGGAAGGCCACATTCGGGTGATCAGACCGGTCGAAGTGGTTGTCCGCTCCGGTCCACGGAGTGACGATGGCCCCGTCGCGACAGCTTCCGGGGAGGCCGAGTTGACTGATCAATGGCTGGCTCTGGAACCGGGAGCCGACCCCGTCGAACGCGCGCGGACGCTGCGGCGAGCGCACGAGGCCTTCACCGTGGCGGGTACGGTGCCGCGGCCCGTGCGCCCCGTGGTGGCGGAGTCCTGGCGACGCTCGGTCCGGGCGGGTGTCGGCCCGGACGGCACCGCGAGCGTGGAACTCATGGACGACGACCTGGGCGCCTACCGGGCCGAGCATCCGCTGGCGCGGGTGATGCCGATGATCCGGGAGCTCCTCGGGACGTTCGCCGCCGACGGCGAGCACTTGCTCGCGGTCTGCGACGCGCACGGCAGACTGCTGTGGGTCGAGGGGCACCCGGCGACCCGGCGCCGGGCGGACCGGATGAACTTCGTGCCGGGCGCCCGGTGGGCGGAGTCGGCGGTGGGGACGAACGCGCCGGGCACGGCGGTGGCCGTAGGCCGGCCCGTCCAGGTGTTCACGGCCGAGCACTTCATCCGCCGGGTTCAGCCGTGGACGTGCGCGGCCGCTCCGGTGCACGATCCCCGCACCGGACGGGTGCTCGGCGCGGTGGACATCACCGGCGGGGACGGCCTGGCGCACCCGCACAGTCTGGGCTTCGTCCAGGCGGTCGCGCGTGCCGCCGAGTCGCAGCTGGCACTGCTCGCCCCGGAGCAGTCCGCTGCCGAGGGGGCCGGGCTGACCGCGTTGGGCCGCGACGAGGCGCTGCTCAGTTCGGACGGGCGCCGAACGCGGCTGAGCCGGCGGCACAGCGAGATCGTCGTGCTGCTGGCCCACCACCCGGAGGGCCTGACCGGTGACGAGCTGCTGTGCGCGCTCTACGAGGACGAGACGGTGCCACCGGTGACGTTGCGTGCCGAACTCACCCGGCTGCGCGGCATCCTGGGACCCGGCCGACTGGTGTCGCGGCCCTACCGGCTGACGATGCCCGTCGAGTCCGACGCCACGGTGGTCGAGCGTCGCCTGCGGTCCGGTGCCGTGACGGCGGCCGCGACGGCGTACGCCGGTCCGCTGCTGCCGGGCTCACGGGCCCCGGCGGTCGTGCGGCTCAGACGCCGGCTCGCCGACGGACTGCGCGCCGCGCTGATCGCCCGCGGTGATCCCGACCTGCTGGCCGACTGGGCGCACGCCCCGTGGGGCGAGGACGACCTCGACGTCTGGCGCGCCCTGGCCGCGGTCCGGCCGACGGCCGCGGCCCGGTCCCGGCTCGCCGCGCTGGAGTCCGAGCTGGCGGCCCCGTAAGACGTGGTGGTCCTGGCCCGACCGGTCGCGGTCCGGAAGCGGACGGCTGCCGCCGTGGACGCAACCTGTCTGCAACGTCCGGCTGCCTAGCCTCACGCGCAGAGCTGTCCAACGGCGGGCAGCACTCGACGAGGGAGGCAGACAGGATGACCCGTTACGCGGCGCCCGGCACCGAGGGCGCGATCGTCTCCTACCAGTCGCGCTACGACCACTTCATCGGCGGCGCGTACGTGCCGCCCACGCGCGGGCAGTACTTCGAGAACCCGTCACCGGTGAACGGCCAGCCGTTCACGGAGATCGCGCGCGGCACGGCGGAGGACGTGGAGCGGGCGCTCGACGCGGCGCACGAGGCGGCCCCGGGCTGGGCCCGGACCTCGGTGACCGAGCGCTCCGGCATCCTGCTGAAGATCGCCGACCGCATGGAGGCGAACCTGGAACGCCTGGCGGTCGCCGAGAGCTGGGAGAACGGAAAGCCGGTGCGCGAGACGCTGGCGGCCGACATCCCGCTCGCCGTCGACCACTTCCGCTACTTCGCGGGCGCGATCCGCGCCCAGGAGGGCTCGCTCGGCGAGGTCGACGACGACACCGTGGCGTACCACTTCCACGAGCCGCTGGGGGTCGTCGCGCAGATCATCCCGTGGAACTTCCCGATCCTGATGGCGGCCTGGAAGCTCGCTCCCGCCCTCGCCGCCGGGAACGCGGTGGTCCTGAAGCCCGCCGAGCAGACTCCCGCCTCGATCCACTACTGGCTGAGCCTGGTCTCGGACCTGCTGCCGCCCGGCGTCCTGAACATCGTCAACGGCTTCGGCGTGGAGGCCGGCAAACCGCTGGCGTCCAGCCCGCGGGTGGCGAAGGTGGCCTTCACCGGGGAGACCACCACCGGGCGGCTGATCATGCAGTACGCCTCGGAGAACATCAAGCCGGTCACCCTGGAGCTCGGCGGCAAGTCGCCCAACATCTTCTTCGACGACGTCTGGGCCCAGGACGACGACTTCCGCGACAAGGCGCTCGAGGGCTTCACGATGTTCGCCCTCAACCAGGGCGAGGTGTGCACCTGCCCGTCCCGGGCGCTGGTCCAGCGCGGCAACTACGCCGACTTCATGGCGGCCGCCGTCGCCCGCACCGAGCTGATCAAGCCGGGCCACCCGCTGGACACCGACACGATGATCGGCGCCCAGGCCTCCAACGACCAGTTGGAGAAGATCCTCTCCTACCTCGACATCGGCCGGCAGGAGGGCGCCAAGG
The DNA here is from genome assembly GCF_042745235.1 of Streptomyces sp. NPDC058796. NCBI lineage: Bacteria > Bacillati > Actinomycetota > Actinomycetes > Kitasatosporales > Streptomycetaceae > Streptomyces > Streptomyces sp. NPDC058796. Next base: position 183,119 of record NZ_JBHYOP010000011.1, on the reverse strand, counting down.
TGCTCACCGGCGGCGAACGCGTCGAGCACGAGGGAGAGCTGAAGGGCGGCTACTACGTCCAGCCCACGGTCTTCGAGGGGCACAACCGCATGCGGATCTTCCAGGAGGAGATCTTCGGCCCGGTCGTGTCGGTCACGTCCTTCGACGACTTCGACGACGCGATCAAGACCGCCAACGACACCCTGTACGGCCTCGGCGCCGGGGTGTGGACCCGCGACATGAACACCGCCTACCGCGCCGGCCGCGCGATCCAGGCGGGCCGTGTCTGGACCAACTGCTACCACGCCTACCCGGCACACGCCGCGTTCGGCGGCTACAAGCAGTCGGGGATCGGCCGGGAGAACCACAAGATGATGCTGGAGCACTACCAGCAGACGAAGAACCTCCTGGTGTCGTACTCGCCGAAGAAGCTGGGCTTCTTCTAGGCGCAGGGGGGGCGCCTGACGGGGGAAGACGCCCGGCAGGCGCCTTCCCCCGCCCGCGAAGGAGTGCGGCCGGCGTCGCGGCGGCACTCTCCACCCGGCGTGCGAGCCCGACCAGCCGCCCGCATCAGGGGGCAAGCCGGCCCGGTCGATCGGTTCGGACGGGCGACGTCCCGTGAGCCGATGCACGACACCCCGGAAGAGCGCGCTTCGCGGTCCCCGGCGGCACCGCACTGGTTCTGACGCACGTGAGCGGCGCGCGCCCGGCGTGTCCCGGCGGACCGTTACGGCCACCGGACGCCGGGCACCCGGCGGCCATGGCATTCACACACAGAACGCACCGTTCGGGCGGCTCCGGCCGGGGACGTGCCGCAGCCGCGGGCATCGGTGCCGCGGCGGGCGTGACGGCCGCCGCCGGTCTCCTGCTCAGCCGCAAAGCGGCCACGATCGGCAAGGTCGGCAAGGGACACCCCCTCAAGCACCGCGCGCTGGACCTGGCGGCCGGCGCGATGCAGCCCAAGTATCCGATCGAGGCGATGACCACCTACCTCAACGGCTTTCACATGTACGCCGACGACATGGGCAGGCAGGTGGAGGCCACGCACTTCTGCATACATCTCCAGCACGACCTGCACCAGTGCGTGATCTTCGACCGGAACGCGCCCGACGCCCGGCTGATAGGCATCGAGTACATCGTCAGCGAGGAGCGTTTCCGCGGGCTGCCCGAGGACGAGAAGCGGCTGTGGCACAGCCACCACTACGAGGTGAAGTCCGGCATCCTCACCGCGCCCGGCATCCCCGGCCTGGCCGAGCACGCCTACTTCGAGGACCTCGTGACCACCTACGGGAAGACCTTCCACACGTGGCAGTACGACCGCGACGACTTCCCGTACGGCATCCCGCAGCTGATGATGGGCTTCACCGAGGACGGACAGGCCGCGGACGAGTTGGTGCGGGCTCGGGACGAGCGGCTCGGCGTCTCGACGGCCCGCAAGCGGCGCAGCCGGGAGGACATCCCCATGCCGGTGGTGGCTCCCGGTGCCAACGGGTGGGAGAGCGGGCGGACGGTGCAGACACGCGTCGAGGAGACGGATTTCAAGCGCTGATCCGCTCAGCCGGACCGCACTTCGGTGTTCTGGCCGGCATGCAGCAGCCAGCGTCCGTCGTCCTGCCTGGTCATGACGTACAGCGGTGCGCCCTCCGTGTCCCCCTCGGCCGAGTGGTAGACCTGCCGGACCTTCACGGCCGCCACGTCCGGCCGCAGGAACTGCACGTGGACGGCCTCGTAGGTGACGTCACCGTCCCACGTGGCGTCCGGCAGCACGGCGCGGGTGAAGTCGGCGATCGCGTCGAAGCCGAGAAGGACCTTGCCGTGGGCGGTCGTCCACAGCGCGTCCGGGTGGAAGAGGGCGAGGAAACCTTCGGCGTCCTTGGCCCGCTGGGTCCGCTCGACGGTGGCCACGACTCGCCGGATGGCCTCGATGTCCGCTGCGCCGGCGCTCTGTGCGGTGTCGGTGTTCATGCGGTCCAGCGTGGTACCTCGAGTCCGGTTGAGGTCAAGGGCCGAGGGGCAGGAGGGCGGCGGGACGCGCGGGCCGGCCGAGGCGGACCCGGACGCCCGGCGAGTACAGCACGCTGACGGGGGCGGCGGTGGGGGCGGGGACACCGGCGGCAGTCACGAGGTTCTCGTCGCAGGTGACGAGTTCGGCGCGGTACAGGGGCCAGCGGGGGTGGTGGTTGGGCAGGTACGCCGCACCGCCGAAGAACGCGTTGTGCATGCCCCAGCGGGCGGTGAGGAAGTGCTCCAGTCCGGTGGGCTCGCGGATGTACTCACCGGTTCGCACGACGATGCGGCTGTGGGCTCCGCGCGGGCCGGGCCGGCGGCGGGAACTGGTGTAGGTCACGGTGCCGCCGGCGGAGCGGACGCTCATGCGGGACCACAGGTAGGGCAGCCGGAAGACGAAGCGGCCCAGCACCACCGGGACCAGCCGAGAGGCGTCCATCGACCGGAAGACCACACCGCGCCGGCCGTGGGCGTCCACCGAGTACAGGCGCACGTTGGTCTCCGGGAACGAGCCGAGGTAGGGCACCCCGGGCAGCCGGAACCAGCCGACCCGGTGCATCCGGAAGGCGACGAGCCCGACGTACGTGAGCCCGTCGTACGTGTCGGGGACGGTGCCGCGCGGCATGAGGTGCGCCACGGCCGCCGGCTCGACGGCCCAGTGGACGAAGGCCAGGTCGAGCCACTCCTGGGTGAACAGCGGCGTCCTTATCGACTCGGGCGCGTCGGGAGTCACGGGGGTGGGCTTCTGCACGGCGCAAGGATGGCAGACGACCCGGACCGGCGTGGGGCTGGCACCCGGGGGGGCGGGATTGACCCTCGACCTGGTCAAGGGCCCACAGTCGTGGACGTGGAGAGCGAGATGCGCAGCATTGGGGAGATGGCCCGCGACAGCGGTCTGGGGGTGAGCGCCCTGCGGTTCTACGACCGGGCCGGTGTGCTGGTCCCCGCCTGGGTGGATCCGGTCAGCGGCTACCGCTGGTACGCGCCGGAGCAGCTGGGCGAGGCACGGCTGCTGGCGCGGCTGCGCCGGGCCGGCATGCCCTTGGCAGACGTCCGTCTGGTACTGGCCGGCTGGTCCGGCGCGGACACCGACCTGGTGCGCGGGCTCCTCCAGGCCCACCTCCGCCGCCTCGAAGGCGGGCTGGCCGCCGCCCGCACCGAGTTCTCCGCGCTCCGGATCCTGCTCGACCAGAGGGAGAATCCCATGACGACCGCACCGCGCACCACCACCGCCCGCCTGTCCGTGTCCGCGTCCGAGCTGGCCGCCGCGCTGGACGCGGTCCGCTACGCGGCGAGCTCCGACCCCGGGCTGCCGATGCTCGGCGGTGTCCTGTGCGACGCGGAGGGCGACACCCTCCATCTCGTGGCCACCGACCGCTACCGGATGGCCGTGGCCCGGATCGGTGCCACCGGTCACGCGGGCCCGCGTGTTCAGGTGACCGTGCCCGTCCCGCTCGCCGACGCGATGCGCGCCCTGCTGGGCGGGGAGGAGCCCGTCGGTCTGACCGTGGAGGGTGACCGGGTGACGCTGGAGGCCGGGGACCGCCAGGCGGCCGGGCAGTGCCTCGCCCAGGACTTCCCCGACTACCGCCGGCTCGTCCACCTGCCGTCCGGACGGCGGGCCCTCGTCGAGACGGCCGCCTTCCGCGAGGAGCTGGAGACGGGTCCCGTCCGCTCGGGCGTGGTGCGCGAGCAGGACGGCGTGTCCGGCGACGTCAGTGTGCTCGGGATCGCGGACGACGGCACGGTCACCGTCTGCGAGGACCGGGACGGGGACGGGAACTGTGTCGCCGTCGACCGGAAGTTCCTGCTGGACGCGATCGCCGCCGCGGGCGGGGACCGGCTGGTGCTGGAATTCGGCGCCCCCACGGCTCCCGTGGCGATCCGCCGCGTGGCCGACGAGACGACGTTCGCCCTGCTCATGCCGGTCCGGCTGGACGACTGACGGCCGGGCGCCGACGGCCTGGCCACATGCCGGTGCCGTGAGTCGTTCCCCGGCCACCTCCTCCCCGATCCGTCGGCCGAGCCGGGAAAGTGACCGTAGTATCGAACGATCTCGTCGGGGGGAGGCGCGCATGGGCAGGCAGCGTCCCGGTACGCCCACGCTGGAGGAGGTGGCCGCCCTCGCCGGTGTGGGACGGGGCACCGTCTCGAGGGTCGTCAACAACGCCGCGGGCGTACGGGACTCGACGCGGCGCGCCGTACAGCGGGCCATCGCGGAACTGGGGTACGTCCCCAACCTGGCGGCACGCTCCCTGGCCGGGCACCGTGCGGACGCCGTCGCGCTGGTCATGACGGAGCCGGACTGGCGGCTGTTCGGGGAGCCGTTCTTCACCGAGATCGTGCGTGCCGTCGGTGACGCCCTCAGCGACACCCCTGTGCAGTTGCTGCTCACCCTGGTCCGCACGGACGCCGAGCGGCAGCGCTTCGTCGAGTACGCGCGCGGGGGCCGGGTGGACGGCGTACTGCTGATGTCCGTGCGCGCCGAGGACCCGCTGCCGGACATGCTCGCCAAGGCGGGACTGCCGACGGTCATGCTGGGACGGCGCTCCGGTGACGAGAGCGTCACGTACGTCGACGCGGACAACACCGGCGGCGCGCGCGGCGCGGTCACCCACCTGCTGAACGGCGGCCGGGCCACGATCGGGGCCGTCACCGGACCGCTCGACATGTACGTCGCCCAGTGCCGGCTGCGCGGTTACCGGGAGGCACTGGAGCTGGCGGGGCGGGAGGTCAGGGACTCGCTGGTCGTCGAGGGTGAGGACTTCACGGAGGAGAGCGGACGCCGGGCGACGACCGAGCTGGTCGCCCGGCATCCCGGCCTCGACGCGGTCTTCGCCGCCTCGGACACCCTGGCAGCGGGGGCACTGGGCGCGCTGCGCGCGACGGGCAGGCGGGTGCCGCAGGACGTGGCGGTGATCGGCTTCGACGACTTCCATCCCGCCCGTCCCACGGAGCCGCCCCTGACGACGGTCCGGCAGCCACTGGAGGAGATCGGCCGGACCATGGTGCGGCTGCTGCTGGAGGAGATGGAGGACTCCCCCGTCGCCTGGCGGCACGTCATCCTCCGTACGGAGCTGGTTCTCCGGGACTCCGCCTGACATTCGCCGCCGCGCTCGCCGACGGCCCGGGAGCGCTCCCGGGTCGTTCTCGGCCGCACCTCTCCCACCTGCCCCTTCGAGATTTCTTCGACGATGCCGGTGCGCACAGTCTTGTCAGGAACATGAGTGGCTTCTACAGTCCCCTGCAACCGGTAAGTGGGAGCGCTCCCATCAGTGGGGAGTTGGGAGCGCTCCCGCGCCGGCCCCTCCATCCCCCCGCACCCTCCCGGAGAGGCCCCCATGCGACCGTTACGCCCCCAAGTCCGCCCCCTGCGCGGCGCCGCAGGAGCACTGATCGCGATCCTCGCGCTGGTCACGTCGCTCGTGACCGCGGCGGCACCGGCACAGGCGGACACCACCCTCTGCGAGCCGTTCGGGACGACGACGATCCAGGGACGGTACGTCGTCCAGAACAACCGCTGGGGCACCAGCGCGACCCAGTGCGTCACCGCCACCGACACGGGCTTCCGGGTCAGCCAGGCCGACGGCTCGGTGCCGACGAACGGGGCGCCCAAGTCGTACCCGTCCGTCTTCAACGGCTGCCACTACACCACCTGTTCGCCGGGCACCAACCTGCCCGCCCGGCTCAGCACCGTCTCCGAGGCACCGTCGAGCATCTCCTACGGCTACGTCGGCGACGCCGTCTACAACGCCTCGTACGACATCTGGCTGGACCCGACGCCCCGGACGGACGGGGTGAACCAGACCGAGATCATGATCTGGTTCAACAGGGTGGGCCCGATCCAGCCCATCGGCTCCCAGGTCGGCACGGCCACCGTGGGCGGGCGGAACTGGGAGCTGTGGACGGGCAGCAACGGGGCAAACGACGTCCTGTCCTTCGTGGCCCCTTCGGCGATCACCGACTGGAGCTTCGACGTCATGGACTTCGTCCGGGCGACCGTCGCCCGCGGACTCGCCGAGGACGACTGGTACCTGACCAGCGTCCAGGCCGGTTTCGAGCCGTGGCAGAACGGGGCCGGGCTCACCGTGAACTCCTTCTCCTCCACCGTCGAGACCGGCGGCACCCCGGGCGGCCCCGACCCCGATCCCGGTGACCCGGCGGCGTGCGAGGTGACGTACGGCACGAACGTCTGGCAGGGCGGCTTCACCACGGACGTCACCGTCCGCAACACCGGGCCGGCCGCCGTCGACGCCTGGAGGCTCGCCTTCACCCTGCCTGCCGGCCAGCGGGTCACCAACGCCTGGAACGCCTCCGTCAGCCCCGCCACGGGCGCGGTCACGGCGACCGGCGTCGGCCACAACGCCCGGATCGCCTCCGGCGGCAGCGTCACGTTCGGCTTCCAGGGCACGTACGGCGGCGCGTTCGCCGAACCGGCCGCCTTCAGCCTGAACGACACCTCCTGCTCCACGGCATAGCGTCCCGCCCCCCCCAAGAAGCCCCCTCGCCCGTCCGGCCGACCACGCCTTCCCCGGACGGGCGGGGGTTCCAACGCAGCCTCTCGACTGTCATGCCCTGATCATCAAGGACAGGAGATCCCATGGCTCGACGCAGCAGATCCCTCACCCTCGCGGCGGTACTGGCCACCTTGCTCAGCGCGCTCGGCGTGACCTTCCTGCTCGGACAGGGACGCGCCGAGGCGCACGGCGTGGCGATGATGCCCGGCTCCCGCACCTACCTGTGCCAGCTGGACGCCAAGACCGGCACCGGCGCCCTCGACCCGACCAACCCGGCCTGTCAGGCCGCGCTCGACCAGAGCGGCGGGACGGCGCTGTACAACTGGTTCGCCGTGCTCGACTCCAACGCGGGCGGGCGCGGCGCCGGTTACGTGCCGGACGGCACCCTGTGCAGCGCCGGCGACCGTTCCCCGTACGACTTCTCCGCCTACAACGCGCCGCGCGGCGACTGGCCCCGTACGCACCTGACGTCCGGTTCGACGATCCAGGTGAACTACAGCAACTGGGCGGCCCACCCCGGCGACTTCCGCGTCTACCTCACCAAGCCGGGCTGGTCGCCCACGTCCGAGCTCGGCTGGGACGACCTGGAGCTGATCCAGACGGTGACCGACCCGCCGCAGCGGGGTTCGGCCGGAGCCGACGGGGGCCACTACTACTGGGACCTGGCGCTGCCCTCGGGTCGCTCCGGTGACGCGCTGATCTTCATGCAGTGGGTGCGTTCGGACAGCCAGGAGAACTTCTTCTCCTGCTCCGACGTCGTCTTCGACGGCGGCAACGGCGAGGTGACCGGCATCCGCGGCTCTGGCGGCACACCGGAGCCGACGCCCACCCCGACGGACCCGACGACCCCGCCGCCCACCCACTCCGGCGACTGCATGGCCGTCTACAACGTGGAGAACTCCTGGAACGGCGGCTTCCAGGGCTCCGTCGAGGTGATGAACCACGGCACGGAGCCGCTGAACGGCTGGGCCGTGCGGTGGCAGCCCGGCGCCGGGACCACGCTCGGCGGGGTGTGGAACGGTTCGCTCTCCGGTGGCACCGACGGCTCGGTCACGGTGCGGAACGTGGACCACAACCGGGTGATCCCGCCGGACGGCAGCGTGACCTTCGGCTTCACCGCCACGTCCTCGGGCAACGACTTCCCGGTGGGGACGATCGGCTGCGTGCTGCCGTAGGCCGGTCCCGGGGAGGCGCCGTGCCCTTTCGCGCGGCGCCTCCCCGGGCTTCCGGCGCGCCACCCACCTCACGTGCCGGTTACAAATCGCTCAACCTCTGGTTGCGGCGCGGTGATCGCGTCACGATGGGGGCATGACTCTGGCCCAGCGCGCCCTCGAGCGGCTGCAAGCCTGGCCCGACCTCACCACGGGTCCGGCCAGTTGCGGAACCGGACGGGCCGTGCGCTCCGTCCGTGACGAGATCGTCCACTTCCACTCGGGCCGCGACGTGGACCTCCACCTGACCCACCGGGCCATCCAGCGATTCCAGTACGACCTCGGTGGTTCCAGTGCCATCCGCCTGGTCCCCGGCTCGCGTTGGGTGACGGTGCACCTGGACTGCGACGCGGACGTCGACCTGCTGCTGAGCCTGGTCAGCATCGCGCTGAAGGCACATCAGGCCCGGCCCGGGGCGGAGCCGGCCTCGGAGTGCAACTTCCGCCGTGTCACGGTGCTCCCCCGCGCCGTGGCCGGGGAGGCCTGAGAAGGCCCGACGGCGGCGCCCGCGTCGCGGCGGGCACCGCCGTTCCCGGCCTCAGTGGTCCGCCGGCCGCTCCACCCTGCGCCCGATCCCGGCCGCGGCGAGGACCGCGCCGAGCAGGCACAGCACGCCGGTGACGACCACCGCCACGTGGACGCCGTTCATGAAGGCCTGCCCGCTGCCCTCGACCACGGCGGCCCGCAGGCCGGCCGGCATGTCGCCGGAGACGGGTGCGACGCCCATCGCCACGGCGTCCTTGGCCTCCCGCATGCCGTGGGCCACCGCCGAGGGCACACCGGCCTCGGTCAGCTCGCCGGTGAGCGTGGCGCCGACCTTGCCGCTGATCAGGGAGACCAGCACGGACGTGCCGAGCGCGCCGCCGATCTGCAGCGTGGTGGCCTGCAGGCCGCCGGCGACTCCGCCGTCCCGGACGGGGGCGTTGCCGACGATGGCGTCGGAGGAGGCGGACATCACCATGCCGACACCGAGGCCGAGCGCGATGAAGGGCGGCCACATCGTGGCGTAGGAGGAGTCGGTCTGCCAGGTGAGCATGCCGAAGCAGGAGGCCGCCTGGAGCAGCATGCCCAGCGGCATGGTCAGCCGGGGGCCGAAGCGCTGGGTCAGGGCGGCGCCGAGCGGCGAGGCGACCAACGAGGCGAGGCTGAGCGGGAGGGTCCGCACGCCCGCCTCGACCGGCGTGAAGCCGCGCACGTTCTGCAAGTAGAGCATGACGAAGAAGATCACGCCGAGCATGACGAAGAAGTTCAGCGCGGTGATGATCGCACCGACGGTCAGCGCACGGCTGCGGAACAGCCGCATCGGCAGCAGGGGGTGCGCCACGCGCGTCTCGTACCGGCCGAAGACGAGCAGGAGTACGAGGCCGGCCGCGACGGAACCGAGGGTGCCGGCGGAGGTCCAGCCCCAGGTCTCGCCCTTGACCACGCCGAAGACGACGGCCAGCAGGCCGAGGGCGAGCAGGACCAGACCGGGGATGTCGAAGCGTTCCTTTCCGGCGGCGCTGCGGCTCTCCGGCAGGACGAGAAGGCCGAAGGCGATGGCGGCGACGCCGATGGGGGCGTTGATGTAGAAGACGGACTCCCAGTCGACGTGCTCCACGAGGAGACCGCCGACGATGGGGCCGAGGGCGGTCGCGACGGCGGACACCATGGCCCAGATGCCCACGGCCATGCCGAACTTCCTCGGCGGGAACACGGAGCGGAGCAGACCGAGGGTGTTGGGCATGAGCAGCCCGCCGAAGGCGCCCTGGAGGGCGCGGAAGGCGACGACGCCCTCGATGGAACCCGACAGTCCGATGGCTATCGAGGCGAGGGTGAAGCCGGCGACGCCCACCAGGTAGTAGGTGCGGCGGCCGAACCGGTCGCCGAGCTTGCCGCCGAGGATCAGGGTGGCGGCCAGCGCGAGCAGGTAGGAGTTGGTCACCCACTGCAGTTCGGCGGTCGACGCGTGCAGGTCGCTGCCGATCTCGGGGTTGGCGATGGCGACGACGGAGCCGTCGAGCTGGACCATGAACAGTCCGAAGGCGACGGCGAGCAGGGTCAGCCAGGGGTTGGACCGCAGGCGGCCGGGGACCGGTGGGGCGGTCTCGGCGGCGGACGTGGTGGGGCGATCCACGGACGTGGACGACATGGGTGGGCCTTCTCTTCCAGGAGGTGCAGGGGTGTCGCGGGCACGCGCGGGACGGCGTCCGGGAGCGCGGCGGGCCGGCCGCGGGCACGACGGTGTGCCCGCGGCCGGCGGGAGTGCCTGGACCGGGCCCGCTCAGCGGGCGGTGGGGTTCAGGTGCCGCGTCAGCGCGTCGAGGGCGTCCAGGGCGGAGCCGAGCGCGCCCTGCTGGCCCTCGGTGAGGGAGGTCAGGGCCTGACGGACGAACGCGGTCTGAAGGGCCCGGACCTCGGTCAGCCGCTCACGGGCGGTGGCCGTGAGGTGGAGGTGGGCGACCCGCTTGTCGGCGCTGTCCTGCCGGCGCTCCAGGTCGCCCTGCTCGGTGAGCTGGGAGACCAGGGCGCTGACGTTGTTCGGCTTCATCAGCAGGGCCTCGGCGGCCTCGCGCACCGTGGCGCCTTCACGCTGGGCGACGAACCGCAGCAGGGCGAGCTGCCCCTCCGGGGGCTTGGGGTGCGGGTACTGGGCGGTGACCTGTCGGTCCAGCGCCCGGTGCAGCGCGGGAAGGCATGCCGCGAGGCCGGAGGCCACACGGTCGATGTCCCGGCGGGGGGTGCTGGAGTCGGTCACCCGGACACATTAGATATGAGGAGATAGGTATGTCAAAAGAGGTAAACCCGGGGCGGCCCGCACCCGCCGGGACGCGTGCAACGCTGTCGCAACCCTCCCTGTGCTGGCATGCGGGGCATGCGCGACACATACGAGGAGACTCCCCGCGTCGAGCTCACCCCCGAGGCGGCCGCACTGCTGCGCCGGCTCCGGGAGGCGCACGGCCCGCTGATGTTCCACCAGTCCGGCGGGTGCTGCGACGGCAGCGCCCCCATGTGCTACCCGGCCGGCGAGTTCCGCACCGGCGCGGCGGACGTCCTGCTGGCCGAGCTGGACGTCGAGGGCGTCGAGGAGCCGGTGGGGTTCTGGATGTCGCGGAGCCAGTTCGAGGTGTGGAGCCACACCAGGCTGATCGTGGACGTCGTCCCGGGCCGGGGCAGCGGCTTCTCGCTGGAGGCGCCGGAGGGGGTTCGTTTCCTCGTCCGGTCGCGCGTAGTCGGCGCGTAGCCTCCCCGGGTCCGCCGCACCGCCCCGGTCCGCCCGTCACGGTCTGAGGCTGCCCACGATGTCGGCGGTGGCGGTCAGGCCGCTGCTGATGGTCGGGGCGATGCTGGTGCCGGCCAGGTAGAAGCCGAGCAGCAGGCACACCAGGGCGTGCGAGACCTTCAGCCCGCCGTTCCGCAGGAAGATCACCGCCAGGACGGACAGCAACAGCACCACAGAGATGGAAACGGCCATCGTCAACCTCCTCCGCCACGTCCACTTCGAGGCGTTCGGCCGCAAGTGTGGCGTAGCGGAGGGTTCGTCCGGGCGGCTGACCTGTCCTCCGAACGAGTGGTGTCAGAGGGCCTCGACGTCCCGGTGGGCGTCGAGGAACGCCTCGAGACCTGCGAGGTCGTCGGTGTTGAGATGGTCGACGCCCGCGGCGAGGAGTTCGCTCCACACGGCGTCGCGCGCGGGGCCCGCCAGGTCGGGCGTCGCCCAGAAGCGCACCCGCTGGCCGCGCGAGTGCGCCGCGCCGACGATGTCGCGCAGCTGGCGCCGCTCGGCCGCCGGGAAGGCGCCGACGCCCCGCCAGGTGAAGTTGAGCGTCCAGTTGTCGCTGATCAGCGGTACGAAGGAGGCCGGTGCGGAGGTGCCGAGGTCGGTGAGCCGGCCGTCGTAGAAGGCTCGGCGGGTGCGCTGGGCCTCCATGGGGGCGCGGGCCGCCCGGTCGCCGGAGACCACGGCGGTGACGGCGCCGGGGAACACCCTTCCGTGGGCGTAGGTGGTGAACAGGTGCCGGTAGCGGCGCAGGTGGCGGTCGAGTTCGAGGTAGGTGGACGCCCCCTCGGTCTTGATGTCGATCAGCAGTTGCAGGGCGCGGCGGTCCCGTCGGTAGACCCGGCCGCGGTTCGCCCGGACGCGGGCGGCGAGCGGGTCGAGGTAGAGGGACTCCAGGGTGCGGGACGGGTCGAGGTCCTCGGGGTCGTGGGCGACGAGGAGTTGGCCGCCGACCAGGTAGATGTCGGCTTCGACGCTGCCGAAGCGGTGGTCGAGGGCGTCGAGGAGGGGTCGGGGGTGCTCGTAGTCGTTGTGGGCGTGGGCGTGCCACAACGGGCGTGGTCCGTGCCTGCCTTCGCTCGCCAGCGCGGTGCCGGCGGGCAGGGCGACCGCGCCCGCGAGGGCGGCGCCGAGGGTGGTGAGGGCTCTGCGTCGGGTGGTGAGGGCCATGCTCTGCCTCCCTGGAGATGCCGTACGGGACGCCAGTGAGTATGGGCTCCCGATGCCGGTGAAGAGCAGAGCCGTGCGGGGAGTTGGCCGGACCGCCGCCGGTCGTTCACCCGGCCCACGGCGACGGGCACGGAAATGCCCGCCCCTGGCGGGACGGGCAGGACCCGGGGAGAACGGTGTGCCGTCAGGGGGCTCGCAGGTCGACCGACTCGGCCAGCGCCTCCCGGTGGGTGCCCGCCGTGCCGTAGGCGATCGAGTCGGCCTTGGCCCGCTTCAGGTGGAGGTGGACCGGGTGTTCCCACGTCATGCCGAGGCCGCCGTGCAGTTGCAGCGCCTCCTCGGCGGTGTGGACGGCGACCTGGGCCGCGTACGCCTGGGCCACGGCGACCGCCACGTCGGTGTCCGCGCCGGTCGCCAGGGCGTCGGCGGCGTTCCGGGCGGCGGCGCGCAGGCCCGCGACCTCCAGCCACAGCCGGGCGAGCCGGTGCTTGAGGGCCTGGAACCCTCCGACCTGCCGGTTGAACTGCCTGCGTTCCTTGAGGTAGCGGACCGTCTCGGTCAGCAGCCAGTCGGCGATGCCCAGTTGTTCCGAGGCGAGCAGGCCGGCACCGGCCCGCACGGCGCGGCGCACGGCCGGTCCGGCCTCGCCCAGCCGTTGCCCGGTCGCCCCGTCGAGGGACACGGCGGCCACGGGGCGGGTCTGGTCCAGGGAGACCTGCGGGGTGACGGCCACCCCTGCGTCGGCCGTGCGCACCGCGTACAGGGCCCCGTCGTCCGCGGGCACCAGCAGCACGCCGGCGAGGGCCGCGTCCGCGATCCCGGTCAACTCGCCGTGCAGGGTGCCGCCTTGGATCCGGACGTGCGAGGCGGCACCGCCGGGGGCGACGTGCAGCCCGACGGCCAGTGCGGCGACGGTCGTGGCGGAGGCCAGTTCGGTGAGGAGATCGTCGGCCTCGCAGGCCAGCAGCGCTTCGGTGGCGACGACCGCGCTGGTCAGGTACGGCACCGGGGCGACCGACCGGCCCAGCTCCTCCAGCACCACGGCCGCCTCCCGGTGGGTGGCGCCCTGGCCGCCCAGAGCCTCGGGGACCAGCAGGCCCGCGAGGCCCATCGAGTCGGCGAGCGTCTTCCACAGCGGCAGGTCGTGCGGGGTGTCCGACTCGGTGCGGGCGACGACGTCCGCCGGGGCGCAGTGGTCGGTGAGCAGGTCCCGGACGGCGGCGCGCAGCGCCTCTTCCTCCTCCGAGTAGAGCAGATCCGGCTGTGCGCTCATCGGGCGAGGTCCTTCCATGCGACGTCCTTGTCGGTGCGCGGCTCGGCGGGCAGGCCCAGCACGCGCTCGGCGACGATGTTCAGCAGGACCTCGCTGGTCCCGCCCTCGATGCTGTTGCCCTTGGAGCGGAGGTAGCGGTACCCCGCGTCGCGGCCGGTGAAGTCCACCAGTTCGGGGCGGCGCATGGTCCAGTCGTCGTACAGCAGGCCCTCCTCGCCGAGGAGTTCGACCTCCAGGCCGCTGATCTCCTGGTTGAGCCGGGCGAAGTTCAGCTTCATGCCGGCGCCCTCGGGACCCGGCTGCCCCGCCACCAGCTGCTGGCGCAGCCGCACGCCGGTGAGCCGGGCGACCTCGGCCTCGACCCACAGACCGAGCAGCCGCTGGTGCAGGTCGTGAGTGCGCAGTTCGGGGCGTTCGCGCCAGGTCGCGGCGACCTTGCCGATCATGCCGCCCTCGCGAGGGATCGCGGAGCCGCCGATGGCGACGCGCTCGTTGTTGAGCGTGGTCTGCGCGACCCGCCAGCCGTCGCCCCGCTCACCGAGGCGCATGGCGTCGGGGATGCGTACGTCGGTGAGGAAGACCTCGTTGAACTCGGCCTCACCGGTGATCTGGCGCAGCGGCCGGACCTCGACGCCGGGGTCGGTCATGTCGCACAGGAAATAGGTGATGCCCTTGTGCTTGGGCAGGTCCGGCTCGGTGCGGGCGATGAGGATGGCCCAGCGGGCGAGGTGGGCGCTGGACGTCCACACCTTCTGGCCGTTGACCACCCAGTCCTCGCCGTCGGGCACGGCCCGTGTGCCGAGCGCCGCGAGGTCGGACCCGGCGCCCGGCTCGCTGAACAGCTGGCACCAGACCTCCTCGCCGGTCCACAGCGGGCGCAGCAGGCGGCGCTTCTGCTCCTCGGTGCCGTACTGGAGGATGGTCGGGGCGGCCATGCCGAGGCCGATGCCGATGCGGCGGGGGTCGTTGTCGGGTGCGCCCGCGGCCGCCAGCTCCGCGTCGACGACGGCCTGGAGGGAGCGGGGGGCGCCGAGTCCGCCGAGGCCCTCCGGGTAATGCACCCAGGCGAGCCCGGCGTCGAAGCGGGCCCGCAGGAATTCCAGGCGCTCGGTGGTCGTGGGCGGGTGGACGGCCAGCAACTCCTGGGTACGGCGGCGCAGTTCCGCTGCGTCGGTCATGCGGCGGCTCCCTTCTCCTGCTGCTCCGGTACGACGGCCACGCGGCCGGTCGTCCTGCCGTCGGCGACGCGCTGCACGGCGTCCGCCGCGTCGGCGAGCGGCACCCGCTCGCTGACCAGCGGCTTGATCGCGCCGCGCGCGGCGAGTTCGGTGAGCTGTTCGTGGCAGTGCCGGACCAGCTTCGGGTTCTTGGTGTTGTACAGGCCCCAGTGCAGGCCGAGGATCGCGTAGTTCTTCACCAGGGCGTGGTTCAGCGCGGGGCTGGGGATCGTGCCGCTCGCGAAGCCGACGACGACGATGCGGCCCTCGAAGGCGACGGTCTTGGCGGACTGGGCGTAGGCCTGCCCGCCCACCGGGTCGTAGATCACGTCGGCGCCCCGGCCGCCGGTGGCCTCCTTGACGGCCGCGACGACGTCCTCGGCGTGCCGGTCGACGACCACGTCGCAGCCGAGCTCGCGGGCGACGGCCGCCTTCCCGGGGCCGCCGACGACACCGATGACGGTGGCGCCGGCGGCCTTGCCGAGCTGCACGGCCGCGCTGCCGACCCCTCCGGCGGCAGCGTGGACGAGCAGTGTCTCGCCGGCCTCCAGCCGGGCCCGACGGTGCAGGCCGAACCAGCCTGTCTGGTAACCGATGTGCAGGGCGGCGGCCTCGGCGTCGTCCAGGGCGTCCGGCGCGGGCAGCAGGGCCCGGGCATCAGCCAGGGCGTACTCGGCGAAGCCGCCGTGCGGCAGCGCGGGGTTGGCGAGGACGCGGCGCCCGTCCTCGGTCTCGCCGCAGATCTCCACGCCCGGCGTGAAGGGCAGCGGCGGCCTGACCTGGTACTGGCCCCGGCACATCAGCGCGTCCGGGAAGTTGATGTTGGCGGCGCGGACCCTCAGCAGGACCTGGCCCTCGCCGGGGGTCGGCGGCGCCACGTCCGCGAGGCGCATCACCTCGCCCGGCTCGCCGTTCTCGTGCACCTGCCATGCCTGCATGCGGGGCCTCCACCGACTGCGTCGTCCGACCGGTCTCCCGCATACTAAGCGGTCGCTTGCCGATCAGGGAACAGGTCGCGGGCAGCCGTGCGCCACGACCCGCCCTCACCCCTGCGCCGGGCGCGCCCGTACGTGCATCCGCTCCCCCTGCGGGCCGAACAGGCTCAGGAACTCGACCGGCCCTTCCCCCGTCGACCCGAACCAGTGCGGGACCCGGGTGTCGAACTCGGCGGCCTCCCCCGCCGACAGCACCACGTCGTGGTCGCCCAGCACGAGCCGCAGCCGGCCGGAGAGGACGTACAGCCACTCGTAACCCTCGTGGGTGCGCGGGTCCGGCTCCTCCTTGCGCCGGGGCTCCAGCACCTTGAACGCCTGGAGTCCGCCCGGCTGACGGGTCAGCGGCCAGTGGGTGCGGCCGTGCCGCACGATCGGCTTGGCGCGCACCCGCGGGTCGCCGACCGGCGGGGCGCCGACCAGCTCGTCCAGCGGCACCTGGTGGGCCTGGGCGATCGGAAGCAGCAGTTCGAGGCTCGGCTTGCGCAGCCCCGACTCCAGCCGCGACAGGGTGCTCACCGAGATGCCGGTGGCCTCGGACAACGCCGCCAGGGTCACCTCCCGCTCCTTGCGCACCTGCCGGAGCCTGGGGCCGACACCGGCGAGAACGTCGTCTGCAGTCATGCGTTTATTGCAGAACCGGCAAGTTCATTTGTCAATCCCGCGCTGTCGAGCGACCTTGTCCGTGGAGGTGGTCACCGTGACCCGCAACAAGGACCTGAACGACAGCCCGAACAACAACGACCGGTACGACGTCGTCGTCGTGGGCGGTGGCGCGGCCGGACTGTCCGCCGCCCTCGTCCTGGGCCGCTCCCGGCTGCGGACCCTCGTCGTCGACGCCGGAGAACCGCGCAACGCGCCCTCGGACCACATGCAGGGCTTCCTGACCCGGGACGGGATGGCGCCGGCGGAGTTCCTGGAGCTCGGCAGGGAGGAGGTCGCGCGCTACGGCGTGGAGCTCGTCCGCGACCGGGCGGTGGACGTGACGCGGGGCGACGGCTTCGCGGTGTCCCTGGCCGGCGGGCGGACCGTGCGGGCGCGGCGGCTGATCGTCACCACCGGACTCAAGGACGAACTGCCCGAGGTGCCCGGCGTCGCCGAGCGGTTCGGCCGGGACGTGCTGCACTGCCCGTTCTGCCACGGCTGGGAGGTGCGCGACGAGCGCTTCGGCGTGCTGGCCACGAGCCCGATGAGCGTGCACCAGGCGCTGATGGTGTCCGGCTGGTCCGACGACGTGACGCTCTTCCTGCACACGGTCGCCGACGCGGACCTGTCCGACGACGACCTGCGCCGACTCGCCGCGGCCGGGGTCAAGGTGGTGCCCGGCGAGGTCACCGGCCTGCGGATCGAGGACGACCGGCTCACCGGCGTACGGCTGACGGGCGGCACGGTGCACGACCGCTCGGTGGTGTTCGTCGCCCCGAGGGCCGTGCCGCAGACCGGGCTGATGGAGCGGCTCGGCGCCGAGCTGCAGGAGACCCCGTTCGGGGCGTACCCCGTGGTGGACCCGACGGGCCGGACCTCGGTGCCCGGCGTGTGGACCGCCGGCAACGCGATGGGCTTCGCCGAGCAGGTCGTCCACGCGGCGAGCGGCGGCTACCGCGCGGCGACGGCGGTCGTCGGCGACCTGATCATGTCGGACCTGGACGCGGCGATCGCGGAGTGAGGCGCCCGGGGCGCGTTCTCGGGTGTGGACCCGGCCTCCCCGGTGCACCATGGCTGCATGCTGCTCACCCGGCTGGCCCGAGTGTCCCGGGAGGTCGCCGCCACCTCGGCGCGGTCCCGGAAGACCGCCCTGCTCGCGGAGCTGTTCCGGGAGGCCGAGGCGGCGGACGTGCCCATCGTGATCCCCTATCTCGCGGGACGGCTCCCCCAGGGCCGGATCGGAGTCGGCTGGAAGGTGCTGAGCCGCCCGGTCGCCCCGGCCGCCGAGCCGGCCCTGACCGTGCGCGACGTGGACGCCCGGCTCACCCGGCTGGGCGCGGTGTCCGGCGCCGGTTCGCAGGCCGAGCGGTCGCGGCTGGTCGGCGAGCTGATGGGTGCGGCCACCGAGGACGAGCAGCGCTTCCTGATCGGCCTGCTCACCGGCGAGGTCCGGCAGGGCGCCCTGGACGCGGCGGCCGTCGAGGGCCTGGCGGCGGCGACCGACGCGCCCGCCGCGGACGTACGGCGGGCCGTGATGCTCGCGGGTTCGCTCCAGACGGTCGCCGAGGTCCTGCTCGCCGACGGCCCCGGCGCCCTGGACCGGTTCTCCCTCACCGTGGGCCGCCCGGTGCTGCCGATGCTGGCGCACAGTGCCTCCTCGGTCGCCGAGGCGGTGGGCAGGCTGGGCGCCTGCGCGGTCGAGGAGAAACTGGACGGCATCCGTGTCCAGGTGCACCGCGACGGCGGCTCGGTGCGGCTGTACACCCGCACCCTCGACGACATCACCGACCGGCTCCCCGAGGTGACCGCGGCCGCCCTCGAACTGCCCGGCGAGCGGTTCGTCCTCGACGGCGAGGTGATCTCCCTCGACGCGGACGGACGGCCCAGGTCCTTCCAGGAGACCGCCGGGCGGGTCGGTTCCCGCACGGACGTGGCCACGGCGGCGCGGGCGGTGCCCGTCTCCGTCGTGTTCTTCGACGCGCTCTTCGTCGACGGCCGCGACCTGCTCGACCTGCCGCTGACCGAACGGCACGCGGAACTGGCCCGGCTGGTACCCGGGCCGACGCGGGTGCGGCGCACGGTGGTGGAGGGGCCTCAGGGAGTGCCGGCCGCCGAGGAGTTCCTCGCCGGGGCGCTGGAGCGCGGCCACGAGGGCGTCGTGGCCAAAGGGCTGGACGCCCCCTACAGCGCGGGCCGGCGCGGCGCGTCCTGGCTGAAGGTGAAGCCCGTCCACACGCTGGACCTGGTGGTGCTGGCCGCCGAGTGGGGCCACGGACGCCGCACCGGCAAACTCTCCAACCTGCACCTGGGCGCCCGCACCGCCGACGGCTCCTTCGCCATGCTCGGCAAGACCTTCAAGGGCATGACCGACGCGCTGCTGGCCTGGCAGACCGGACGGCTCCAGGAGCTGACCGTCCGGGAACACCCCTGGGGCGTGACCGTACGCCCCGAACTCGTCGTCGAGATCGCCTACGACGGCCTCCAGCGCTCCACCCGCTACCCGGCCGGCGTCACCCTGCGATTCGCCCGCGTGGTCCGCTACCGCGAGGACAAACGCCCCGAGGACGCGGACACGGTGGACGCCCTGCTCGCCGCCCACCCCGGAGTGGCCCCGTGAGGCGCAGCGCGGGCCTGCTGCTGCACCGGCCCGGTACCGACGGCACCGAAGTGCTGCTCGGTCACATGGGCGGCCCCTTCCACGCCCGGCGCGACGCCGGAGCGTGGACGATCCCGAAGGGCGAGTACGGCCCGGCGGAGCCCGCGTGGGAGGCGGCCCGGCGCGAGTTCGAGGAGGAGCTGGGGCTGCCGCCGCCGGAGGGCGAGGCGGTCCCGCTCGGCGAGGTGCGGCAGGCGGGCGGCAAGGTCGTCACGGCCTGGGCCGTCGAGGCCGACCTCGACCCGGCGACGGTCGTCCCCGGCACCTTCCGCGTGGAGTGGCCGCCGCGGTCGGGCCGGACGGCGGAGTTCCCGGAGCTGGACCGGGTGGCGTGGTTCGCGCTCGCCCGGGCGCGCGAGGTGATCGTCAAGGCGCAGGCCGCGTTTCTCGACCGGCTGGCTGAGCACTCGCACTGACGAGAGTCGACCGGCGGCGACGGGCCCCGCCCGCGTTGCGGCACGCCCCGCCGCGCGCCAAGGTCGAGGCACGAACGCGCACCCCAGGAGGTCGGCCATGCCCATCGCGACGGTGAACCCGGCGAACGGCGAGACGCTCAGGACGTACGAGGCCATGGGCGAGGAGGAGATCGAGCGCCGGCTCCAGCTCGCGGAGGCCGCCTTCCGCACGTACCGGACGACGGGCTTCGACGAGCGGGCCCGGCTGATGCACCGCGCCGCCGACCTCCTGGAGGCGGACCGGGACGAGATCGGCAAGGTGATCACCACCGAGATGGGCAAGCCGGTCAAGCAGGCCCGCGCGGAGGCCGCCAAGTGCGCCAAGGCGATGCGCTGGTACGCCGACCACGCGGCGGAGCTGCTCGCCGACGAGGAGCCCGCCGAGTCCGACGTCAAGGATTCCGGCGCCTCCCGGGCCCTGGTCCGCTACCGGCCGCTCGGCCCGGTGCTCGCGGTGATGCCGTGGAACTTCCCGCTCTGGCAGGTGGTCCGGTTCGCCGCCCCCGCGCTGATGGCGGGCAACGTCGGGCTGCTCAAGCACGCCTCGAACGTGCCTCAGACGGCCCTGTACCTGGAGGACCTGTTCCACCGCGCCGGCTTCCCCGAAGGCTGCTTCCAGACCCTGCTGATCGGCTCGGCGGCCGTGGACGACGTACTGCGCGACGAGCGTGTGCGGGCCGCGACCCTGACCGGCAGCGAGCCGGCCGGCCGCGCGGTGGCCTCCACCGCCGGGGAGATGATCAAGAAGACGGTGCTGGAGCTGGGCGGCAGCGACCCGTTCGTGGTGATGCCGTCCGCAGATGTCGACCGCGCCGCCCGGGTGGCGGTGAACGCGCGCACCCAGAACGCCGGCCAGTCCTGCATCGCCGCCAAGCGGTTCATCGTGCACACCGACGTGTACGACGCCTTCGTCGCGCGCTTCACCGAGGGCATGAAGGCACTGAAGGTGGGCGACCCCATGGACGAGGAGACCGAGGTGGGCCCGCTCTCCAGCGAACAGGGCGTCGAGGACCTCGTGGGGCTGGTGGACGACGCGGTGCGCGGCGGCGCCGAGGTGCTGTGCGGAGGCGAACGCCCGGACGGACCCGGCTGGTACTACCCGCCGACCGTGCTGGCCGGCGTCACCCGCGAGATGCGCATCCACCGCGAGGAGGCCTTCGGCCCGGTCGCCACGCTGTACCGCGCGGCCGACCTGGACGAGGCGGTGCTGATCGCCAACGACACCGACTTCGGCCTCAGTTCCAACGTGTGGACCCGCGACGACGCCGACGTCGACCGCTTCGTACGGGACCTGGAGGCGGGCGGCGTGTACGTCAACGGGATGACGGCGTCCCATCCGGCGTTCCCGTTCGGCGGGGTCAAGCGGTCGGGCTACGGGCGTGAGCTGTCCGGGCACGGAATCCGCGAGTTCTGCAACATCACCACCGTATGGCACGGAGCGTGAGCCTTCCGCGACTACGATCCCCTTCGTGAACCGCGAAGTGACCCTGCCTCTGATCGTCGACGACCGCGGCACGCTCCAGGTCGCCGCGTCCGACGTGAGCAAGCTGCTGCGCACGGTGGGCGGGCGCTGGCTGCACCTGGTGGAGGCCGGCGAGGAGAGTCTGGACGAGGACACGGTCGCGGCCCTGACCATCGAACTCGCCAAGCTGGCCGACCGGATCGACGTGGCCTGCATCGCCCACAGCAGCGGCCAGTCCACCTGACGCCACGCCCGGCCGTCCCTGCCCGTTCCCCGAGACGGAGTAGCCCGGCGAGAGATCGCCGCCCCCGTGAGTGATCGTGGGTGAGCACCCCGAAAAGGGTGCGGCACTTCCCGGCCGGGGGGCGCGAGCCTTCCGCGAGGCGAAAGCAGGCACGGTACATGGCGACTTTGTGCAGACCCTCGGTGTCCGTTCCGGAGCACGTGATCACGATGGAGGAGACGCTGCAACTGGCGCGCGAGCGCCACGCCGGCCATCCCCAACTGCCGCTGGCCCTCCGGTTGATAGAGAACACCGGGGTTCGCACCCGGCACATCGTGCAGCCCATCGAGGAGACCCTGAAGCACCCCGGATTCGAGGACCGCAACCGGCTCTACGAGCGGGAGGCGAAGGCCCGGGTCCCGGCGGTGGTCCAGCGGGCCCTGGACGACGCGGAACTGCTCACCACCGACATCGACGTGATCATCTACGTGTCGTGCACGGGTTTCATGATGCCGTCGCTGACGGCGTGGCTGATCAACGAGATGGGCTTCGAGAGCACCACGCGGCAGATACCCATCGCCCAGCTCGGCTGCGCGGCCGGCGGTGCGGCCATCAACCGCGCCCACGACTTCTGCACGGCCTACCCCGAGGCCAACGCGCTGATCGTGGCCTGCGAGTTCTGCTCACTGTGCTACCAGCCCACCGACATCGGTGTGGGCTCCCTGCTCTCCAACGGCCTCTTCGGCGACGGCATCGCCGCCGCGGTGGTCCGCGGCCGGGGCGGCACCGGCGTCCGGCTGGAGCGCAACGGTTCGTACCTGATCCCCAAGACCGAAGAGTGGATCATGTACGACGTGAAGGCGACCGGCTTCCACTTCCTGTTGGACAAGCGGGTGCCGGCCACCATGGAGCCGCTCGCGCCGGCCCTGACGGACCTCGCGGGCACCCACGGGTGGGACGCCTCCGACCTGGACTTCTACGTGGTGCACGCGGGCGGGCCGCGGATCCTGGACGACCTCAGCAAGTTCCTCAAGGTCGATCCGCACGCGTTCCGGTTCAGCCGGGCCACGCTCACCGAGTACGGGAACATCGCCAGCGCCGTCGTCCTGGACGCGCTGCGCAGGCTCTTCGACGAAGGCGGCGTCCACGACCGGGCGCGCGGGCTGCTGGCCGGTTTCGGTCCGGGCATCACCGCGGAGATGTCCCTGGGGCGCTGGCAGACCTCCGACGAGCTGACCTCCGACGAGTTGCAAGGCGTGAGGCAAGCGTGACCGAAGAAGCGATCGACCGGGCCGCTCCGCCGGTCCGGGACTGGCCGGCCGTCGACCTGCCGGGCACCGACTTCGACCCCGTCCTGACCGAGCTGATGCGCGAAGGGCCCGTCACCCGGATCTCGCTGCCCAACGGCGAGGGCTGGGCGTGGCTGGTGACCCGGCACGACGACGTCCGCATGGTCACCAACGACCCCCGGTTCGGCCGCGAGGCGGTCATGGACCGGCAGGTCACCCGGCTCGCCCCGCACTTCATCCCGGCGCGCGGCGCGGTCGGCTTCCTGGACCCGCCGGACCACACCCGGCTGCGCCGCTCGGTCGCCGCCGCGTTCACGGCGCGGGGCGTCGAGCGGGTGCGCTCCCGGTCCCGTTCCATGCTCGACGAGCTCGTCGACGCCATGCTGAAGGCCGGTCCGCCGGCCGACCTGACCGAGGCGGTCCTCAGCCCCTTCCCCATCGCGGTGATCTGCGAGCTGATGGGCGTCCCGGCCGCCGACCGGCACAGCATGCACACCTGGACCCAGCTGATCCTCTCCTCGTCGCACGGCGCGGAGGTCAGCGAGCGGGCCAAGCAGGAGATGAACGACTACTTCGCCGACCTCATCGGAGTGCGGTCCGACGGCGCCGGCGAGGACGTCACCTCGCTCCTGGGCGCCGCCGTCGCCCGGGAGGAGATCACGTCGGAGGAGGCGGTCGGGCTCGCGGTCCTGCTGCAGATCGGCGGCGAGGCGGTCACCAACAACAGCGGGCAGATGTTCTACCTGCTGCTGACCCGCCGGGAACTGGCCGAACGCCTGCGCTCCGAGCCGGAGATCCGTCCGCGCGCCATCGACGAGCTGCTGCGCTGGATTCCCCATCGCAACGCGGTCGGGCTGTCCCGGATCGCCCTGGAGGACGTGGAGCTGCGAGGGGTGCGGATCCGGGCGGGCGACGCGGTCTACGTGTCGTACCTGGCGGCCAACCGGGACCCGGTAGTCTTCCCGGACCCGGACGCGATCGACTTCTCCCGCAACCCCAACCCGCACGTGTCCTTCGGCTTCGGCCCGCACTACTGCCCCGGCGGCATGCTGGCCCGCCTGGAGTCGGAGCTGCTGGTCGACACCCTGCTGGACCGGGTGCCCGGCATGAAGCTCGCGGTGCCGCCCGAGGACGTGCCCTTCAAGAAGGGGGCGTTGATCCGCGGGCCCGAGGCCCTGCCGGTGACCTGGTGAGCGCCCTCGCGGCGGCGACGGAGGGGCTGTTGGTTCCGCCGGGGCACGGGCGGGTCGTCCAGGCGCCGGCCCAGCACGTCACCTTCAAGGTGACCGGTTCGCACTCGCGCATGGCCTCGACCTTCGAGGTGATCGTGCCGCCGGGCTTCGACGTCGGCGCCCATGTGCACACCCGCAGCGAGGAACTGTTCTACGTGCTGGAGGGCGAGCTGGACGTGCTCGCCTTCGAGCCGAGGGTCCGTACGCCGGACAACTGGCAGAAGTGGGAGTCGAGTTCCGGCAACCGGGTGGTCCGCGCCACGCCGGGCACGGTCATCGTCGTACCGCCCGGGTGCCCGCACGCCTTCGCGAACCCGACGGGCGAGCCGGCCAAGGTGTTCTTCCAGGCCAGCCCGCCCCCGGACCACGAGCGCTACTTCGAGGAACTGCTGGAGATCCTCGGGGGCGGGGGCCCGCCGGACCACGCGGCGATCGAGGCGCTGCGCGCGAAGTACGACATCGAGCAGCTGACGCCGCTCAGGCACCGCTAGCGGATCGGCATACCCGCCAGCGTCCGCGCGATCACCAGCCGCTGGATCTCACTCGTCCCCTCGAAGATGGTGTAGATCGCGGAGTCCCGGTGCATCCGCTCCACCGGGTACTCCCGCGTGTAGCCGTTGCCGCCCAGGATCTGCACCGCCTGGGCGGTGACCTTCTTCGCCGTCTCGCTCGCGAACAGCTTGGACATCGACCCCTCGGCCGCCGTGAACGGCTTGCCGTTGACCGCCATCCAGGAGGCCCGCCACACCAGCAGCCGCGCCGCGTCGATGGAGGTGCGCATGTCGGCGAGCTGGAAGGCGACGCCCTGGTTGTCGATGATCGGGCGGCCGAACTGCTCACGCGTCTGGGCGTACTCCAGCGCCACCTCGTACGCGGCACGCGCGGTGCCCACCGCCATGGCGCCGACCGCCGGGCGGGACGCCTCGAACGTCGCCATCGCCGCGTTCTTGACGCGCTCGCCGCCCTTCTTGGCCTTCTCACGGGCGCGGGCCAGGCGCGCGTCCAGCTTCTCCTTGCCGCCGAGCAGGCAGGAGCCGGGGACGCGCACGTTGTCGAGGATCACCTCGGCGGTGTGCGAGGCGCGGATGCCGTGCTTCTTGAACTTCTGGCCCTGGGACAGCCCCGGGGTGTTCGGCGGGACGATGAAGGACGCGTGGCCCTTGGAGCCCAGTTCCGCGTCGACGACCGCAACGACGACGTGGACGTTGGCGATGCCGCCGTTGGTCGCCCAGGTCTTGGTGCCGTTGAGCACCCACTCGTCCTTGGCCTCGTCGTACACCGCGCGGGTGCGCATCGAGGCGACGTCGGAGCCGGCGTCGGGCTCGGAGGAGCAGAAGGCGGCGACCTTGACGTCGTTCGCGTCGCCGTACATCTGGGGGATCCAGGTGCCGATCTGCTCCTCGGTGCCGTTGGCGAGGACGCCGACGGCGGCGAGGCCGGTGCCGACGATGGACAGGGCGATGCCGGCGTCCCCCCAGAACAGCTCCTCCATCGCCATGGGGATGCCGAGGCCGGTGGGGTCGAAGTACTGCTGGGCGTAGAAGTCGAGGGAGTAGATGCCGACCTTGGCGGCCTCCTGGATGACCGGCCAGGGAGTCTCCTCACGCTCGTCCCATTCGGCGGCCGCGGGACGGATGACGTCGGCCGCGAAGCCGTGCAGCCAGTCCCGGACCTCCTTCTGTTCGTCGCTCAGCTCCATGGTGAACTCGGCCATGTCCCCTCCAGTGACGCACGTGCATGTTACTTGCGGTAACACGAGTCTGTTACCCACGGGTAAGAAAAGTCAACTCCCGCGAGCCCGTCGCCCTCCCGTCGATGTCCCACGTCCTGTGGGTGTTAGTTTGCGCAGGCGTCACCGAACGAGCACGGGTGGGGAGAGCACATGGACACCACACAGCGGACCGATCAGCAGCGGTCCGCCGACCGCAGACGGCGCGAGCTTCTGGAGGCCGCCGACCGGGTGGTGCTGCGCGACGGCCCGCAGGCCTCGATGAACGCCATCGCCGCCGAGGCCGGCATCACCAAGCCCATCCTCTACCGTCACTTCGGCGACAAGGGCGGACTCTACGCCGCCCTCGCGCAGCGGCACACCGACGCTCTCCTCTCCTCGCTGCGGGCCGCCCTGGACGCCCCGGCGGAGCGGCGCAGGCGCGTCGAGTCCACCCTGGACACCTATCTGGCGGCCATCGAGGCACGCCCGCAGGTGTACCGCTTCCTGATGCATCCGGCCGAGGGCGCCACCGCTCCGGGCGACCAGGCCGAGTCCGGCTTCGACGTCGGCAAGCACTCCGCGCCGCTGCTGCGCCGCATGGGCGAGGAGCTGGCCCAGGTCATCGAGGAACGCCTGGACGTCGGGCCGGGCACCCAGCAGCTGGCCCGGGTCTGGGGCCACGGGATCGTCGGCATGATGCACGCCGCCGGGGACTGGTGGCTGGGCGAACGCCCGTGCTCCCGGGCGGAGCTGGTGCGCAGTCTGGCCGACCTGCTGTGGGGCCGGCTCGCCGAGGCCGGGGACAAGGCGGGCGGTCCCGGGTTCTAGGCCCGCTCCTCCGCCCGCTCCGGCGCCCCGGCGCGCCCCCATGACGCCCTGGCCGCCCGCCGCAGCACCCGCCGCCTGCGCCATCCCGTGAGCCGGTCCACGTAGATGCCGCCCTCCAGGTGGTCGCACTCGTGCTGGAGGCACCGTGCGAAGAATCCCGTGCCGCGCACGGTGACCGGCTCCCCGGTCACCGTGAAACCCGCCACCACCGCCTCGTCGTGCCGCTCGGTCCCTGCTTCCAGCCCCGGCAGCGACAGGCAGCCCTCGGGTCCGCGCACCACCACGCCGCCGGTCTCCACCAGCCGCGGGTTCACCACGTGGCCGAGGTGGCGCTCGTCCTCGTCGTCCGGGCAGTCGTAGACGAAGACCCGGACCCGCTCGCCGATCTGGTTGGCGGCCAGCCCCACACCGCGCGCGGCGTACATGGTGGCGAACAAGTCCTCCACGAGCGCCGCGAGTTCCGGACCGAAGTCCGTCACCTCCTCGCAGGGAGCGTGCAGGACGGGATCGCCGAGGAGACTGAGGGGCCGGACGCGCCCGTGGGCGCCCGGGATGGAGCCGTGTCGCATGGCGGCAAGAGTAAGGTCCCAGTGTCCCCCGGCGGCGCGCGCCCACCGCCGGAGCCCCGTGGCCGGTGCCGCGATTCGGGAGTGCGAATGGATCTCGATAGGCTGAGGTCCCACCACGTGGCCGGTCAGGCTAAGGCGCGGCGCGTACGCAAGGAGGATCGAGAACTGATGGCAGGCAACTCGGACCCGCTCACGCCGCGGGCCAAGATCGCCGTGACCGCGGGCAAGGCGGTCGCGGCGGCATCTCGCGCCGCCGGGCGCGGCAGCGGTTCGGTGATCGGCGGCCGGGTCGCGCTGAAACTCGACCCCGATCTCCTCCACCGGCTCGCCGGGCACCTGGACGTGACCCTGGTCTCGGCGACCAACGGCAAGACCACCACGACCCGGCTCATCGCCGAGGCGCTCAAGGCGGCCGGCCCGGTCGTCTCCAACGCGCTCGGCGCCAACATGCCGGCCGGCATCACCTCGGCCCTCGCGGCCGGTTCGGAGGCCCGGTACGGCGTCATCGAGGTCGACGAGAAGTACCTCGTGGGCGTCGCCCAGGCCACCGAGCCGAAGTGCATCGCCCTGCTCAACCTCTCCCGCGACCAGCTCGACCGCGCCGCCGAGACCCGGATGCTCGCCGAGAACTGGCGCGAGGGCCTGGCCGGCTCCAAGGCCGTGATCGTCGCCAACGCCGACGACCCGCTGGTGGTGTGGGCCGCGTCCTCCTCCCCCAACGTGATCTGGGTCGCCGCCGGGCAGATGTGGAAGGACGACGCCTGGTCCTGCCCGTCCTGCGGCGGCGTGATGCAGCGTCCGGGCGACGACTGGTTCTGCGGTGAGTGCGGCTTCCGCCGCCCGACGCCGAGCTGGGCGCTCTCCGGCGACCACGTCCTGGACCCGCACGGTTCCGCCTGGCCGATCCACCTCCAGCTGCCGGGCCGCGCCAACAAGGCCAACGCCGCCTCGTCGGCCGCCGTCGCCGCCGTATTCGGGGTGCCGCCGCAGGTGGCGCTGGAGCGCATGTACCAGGTGCAGGCGGTCGCCGGACGTTACGACGTCGTCCAGTTCCAGGGCCGCGATCTGCGCCTGCTGCTCGCCAAGAACCCGGCGGGCTGGCTGGAGACCTTCTCCCTGATCGACCCGCCGCCGGCCCCGGTGATCCTCTCGGTGAACGCGCGCGGCGCCGACGGCACCGACACCTCCTGGCTCTGGGACGTCGACTACACCCGGCTGTCCGGCCACCCGATCTGCGTGATCGGCGACCGCAAGCTGGACCTCGCGGTGCGCCTGGAGGTCGCGAACCAGCAGTTCCAGGTGTGCGAGGACCTCGACCAGGCGGTGTCGCTGTGCCCGCCCGGCCGGATCGAGGTCATCGCGAACTACACCGCCTTCCAGGACCTGCGCCGCCGCGTCGGCAACTGACCGCGAGATTTCAGGGGACTTTCGTGAGCGACAACCAACTGCGGATCGTCTGGATCTACCCGGACCTGCTCAGCACGTACGGCGACCAGGGCAACGCCCTCGTCGTGGAACGCCGGGCGCGGCAGCGCGGCCTCGACGTGGCCCGGCTCGACGTGCGCAGCGACCAGCCGATCCCGACCTCCGGCGACATCTACCTCATCGGCGGCGGCGAGGACCGCCCGCAGCGGCTCGCGGCCGAGCGGCTGCGCCGCGACGGCGGTCTGCACCGGGCGGTGGAGAACGGCGCGATCGTCTTCTCCGTCTGCGCCGGCTACCAGATCCTCGGCCACGAGTTCATCAACGACCTCGGCCAGCGCGAGCCGGGCCTCGGCCTGCTCGACGTGGTCTCCACGCGCGGCGAGGGCGCCCGGTGCGTCGGCGACGTCCTCGGCGACATCGACCCGCGCCTGGGCCTGCCCCCGCTGACCGGTTTCGAGAACCACCAGGGCGTCACCCACCTCGGCCCCGGCGCCCGCCCGCTGGCCCAGGTCCGCTTCGGCAACGGCAACGGCACCGGGGACGGCACGGAGGGGGCGTACAACGACACCGTCTTCGGCACGTACATGCACGGCCCGGTACTGGCCCGCAACCCGCAGATCGCGGACCTGCTGCTGAAGCTGGCCCTCGACGTGAACGCGCTGCCGCCGACCGACGACCGGTGGTACGAAGCGCTGCGGGGCGAGCGGATCGCGGCGGCGCAGCAGCCCGCCTGACGGCTGCCGGAAGCCTGCTGGGACAGCCCGTCTGATGAGTCATCCGCACAGGTGAGCGGGCACGTCCAGTAGGCGGACGCACGGTTCGGTCCCGCCCCCCGATGCCGCTAGGGTGGCGGGGATCGAGCCGGACAGCGCGGTCCGGACCCGTGCCACTTGAGAAGGTATTTCGGGCTATGCGCATTGGTGTCCTCACGTCCGGCGGCGACTGCCCCGGCCTGAACGCCGTCATCCGGTCCGTCGTGCACCGTTCCGTCGTCGACCACGGCGACGAGGTCATCGGTTTCCGGGACGGCTGGAAGGGCCTCCTGGAGTGCGACTACCTCAAGCTCGACCTCGACGCGGTCGGCGGCATACTCGCCCGCGGCGGCACCATCCTCGGCTCCTCCCGGGTCCGTCCCGAGCACCTGAGGGACGGCGTGGAGCGCGCCCGCGGCCACGTCGAGGAACTCGGCCTGGACGCGATCATCCCGATCGGCGGCGAGGGCACGCTCAAGGCGGCCCGGCTGCTGTCCGACAACGGCCTGCCGATCGTGGGCGTGCCGAAGACCATCGACAACGACATAGCGGTCACCGACGTGACGTTCGGCTTCGACACCGCGGTCACCGTGGCCACCGAGGCCCTGGACCGGCTGAAGACCACCGCCGAGTCCCACCAGCGGGTGCTGATCGTCGAGGTCATGGGCCGTCATACCGGCTGGATCGCCCTGCACTCGGGCATGGCCGCCGGCGCGCACGCCGTCGTCGTTCCGGAGCGGCCCTTCGACATCGAGGAGCTGACCGCGAAGGTCGGCGAGCGGTTCTCGGCGGGCAAGCGGTTCGCGATCGTGGTCGCCGCGGAGGGCGCCAAGCCGAAGCCCGGCACGATGGACTTCGACGAGGGCGGCAAGGACGTCTACGGCCACGAGCGCTTCGCCGGGATCGCCCGCCAGCTCTCCGTTGAGCTGGAGGAGCGGCTCGGCAAGGAGGCCCGGCCGGTGATCCTCGGGCACGTGCAGCGGGGCGGGACGCCCACCGCCTACGACCGGGTGCTGGCGACGCGGTTCGGGTGGCACGCGGTGGAGGCGGTGCACCGGGGTGAGTTCGGGATGATGACGGCGCTGCGCGGGACGGACATCCGGATGGTGCCGCTCGCGGAGGCCGTGGCGTCGTTGAAGACGGTGCCGGATGCGCGGTACGCGGAGGCGGAGTGCGTACTGTGATCTCGCGGGGCCGTTGAGAGCTCGGGACACGAGGTTCGTCGCGGGCTGCGGACCGTGTGTGGTTGATCGCGCAGTTCCCCGCGCCCCTTTGGAGCGCGTTTCACTGCCCCCCGGTCACGAGTGTGGCCGGGGGCAGTTCTACGCTTGGCTTCGGACAAGCGGCGTTGAACCGCGCTCAACCCCCACGAAACAGGAGCCGGCGGATGGATCACAGCGGGCACGGCATGATGACGGATCTGCCGCCGTTCACGCTGGGGCGAGGTCTCGCGTGGTCGGCGGACCCCTTCTTCCTCATCGCCTGTCTCCTGGGACTGGCGCTCTACGGCTGGGGTGTCGTCCGGCTGACCCGGCGCGGCGACAAGTGGCCGGTCGGCCGGACCGTGTCGTTCGTCGCCGGTGTGCTGAGCGTGCTGCTGATGATGTGCACCAAGCTCAACGACTACGGCATGGTGATGTTCAGCGTGCACATGGTGCAGCACATGATCATCAGCATGGTGTCGCCGATCCTGCTGCTGCTGGGCGCGCCGATCACCCTGACCCTGCGCGCGCTGCCCACGGCGGGCCGTGGCCGCAAGGGCCCCCGCGAGCTGCTGCTGATGCTGCTGCACAGCCGCTACATGCGGATCATCACGCATCCCGCGTTCACCATCCCGCTGTTCATCGCGAGCCTGTACGCGCTGTACTTCACCCCGCTCTTCGACTTCCTGATGGGCTCCAAGGTCGGGCACATCGGGATGATGGTGCACTTCCTCGCCGTCGGGCTGGTGTTCTTCTGGCCGATCATGGGCGTGGACCCGGGCCCGCACCGGCCGGGCTACGTGATGCGGATGCTGGAGCTGTTCGCGGGCATGCCGTTCCACGCGTTCTTCGGCATCGCGCTGATGATGGCGTCCTCTCCCATGGTCGAGACGTTCCAGAACCCGCCCGCCTCGCTCGGCATCGACGCCCTGTCCGACCAGAACGCGGCCGGCGGCATCGCCTGGGCCTTCAGCGAGGTCCCGTCCGTGCTGGTGCTGCTCGCCCTGCTGTTCCAGTGGTACGCCTCCGAGGAGCGGCAGGCCCGGCGCACCGACCGAGCCGCCGATCGCGACGGTGACAAGGAACTCGAGGCATACAACGCCTATCTGGCCTCACTGAACACACGCGGCGGCTGAGCGGCGTCTTCGTTCAGTAGCATGTGGCGCGTCGGGGGGGCCGCCCGGGGGGAGCGGTATGACGCGTCATGCCTTTTCAGGCCAGGTGATCGCCGGTCGCTACGTGCTGTCGCGTCCGCTCGGTGACGGCCGTCCGGCGCGCGTGTGGCTCGCCCGGATCAGCGACTGGGCGGCGAGGTCGCGCTGCGGGCGGCCCGCGCCGGCTTACCGGACCTGCCGTCTCCTCGCGTCCATCCGCACGTGGCCACCGTCCATGACGTGGTGGAGCACGACGGCGCCTCGTGGCTCGTCATGGAGTACGTCCCCGATGCCGTCGGTCTGAGGGAGCTGGTGGGCCGGAGCGGGCCGCTGGCGCCCTGCCGAGTGCGCCCGGATCGGGCTCGCCGTGCTCGACGCGTGGGCCGCCGGGCACGAGCGGGGCGTGTCACCGGCGGGCGTCCTGCTGGCGCCGGACCGTGCGGGGACGCCGTACGGCCGGATTCTGCTGACGGGCCCCGGCACGGCCGCCCCGCTGGACGGTGGCGGTCTCCGCTCGCTGGGCCGCACGCTCCAGTACGCCGTCGAGGGCCGCGATCCCTCGGGCCGGGACCTGCCCGTGCCTCCGTGCGGGCCGGTGCGCTCG
This sequence comes from Streptomyces sp. NPDC058796, assembly GCF_042745235.1. Lineage (NCBI taxonomy): Bacteria > Bacillati > Actinomycetota > Actinomycetes > Kitasatosporales > Streptomycetaceae > Streptomyces > Streptomyces sp. NPDC058796. The sequence continues at coordinate 151,287 of NZ_JBHYOP010000011.1, read as the reverse complement.
GACCGCTGCTGGAGAGGCTGCTCGCCGGTCCGCCGCCCCGCGCCGCGGTGGCCGAGGCGGAGGCGGAGCTGGCGTGGATCGTCACCCCGCAGACCGAGACGTACGTCCGGCAGCGGACCGACCCGGGATCGCAGCCGCCCTGGTCGGCGGCGCCCACGCCCGTCGCCGGGGCGGTCGCCCCGCACGGCGGGCACCGGCGGCCGCGTCCGCGCGCGCTGCGTGCCGCCCTGGCCGGCGGACTCGGTGTGCTGCTCGCCCTGGGCGGCGTCTGGTACGCCCTGGCCGACCGCCCGGCCGACGGGACCGGGGCGCCGTACGGCGGCGCCGTGGGGCTGGTGGCACCGCTGGAGGACGGGGACTGCGTGCGCGCCCGCTGGCCCGGCGGTACCCGGTTCGCGGGGCCCCGCGCCTCACCGTGGACGCGGACTGCCGGGACGGGACGCCCGACGGGCAGGTGATGGCGTTCGCGCCCGCCTCCTTCGCCCGGGAGGCCCGCGAGCTGGGGTCCGCGCGTTGTGGCCCCGGGAACTGGGGAGCCGGATGGCCGGAGTGCGGAGTGTGGCGGTCGTACCCGACGAGGACGGCTTCGAGACCGCCCGGCGGCGCACCGCCTGCCTGGTGCTGGGGGCGTACGGGCCGGTTTACGGGCCGCTGGGCCGGCACCGGGAGCCGGGGTCGGTGTTCGCGGACACCGCGACCATGCAGCGCCGGGACTGTCTGGACGTACGTTCCGCGCGGGAGGTCCGGCTGGTGTCCTGCGGCGGCCGGTACGACGCCCAGGTACTGGGCTGCACCCGGCTGGCCGCCGGTGTCACGCTCGCCGAGGCGCCCGCGGCGGCGGACGAGGCGTGCGCGCGGAAGGTGCCGCCGCGCGACTACGGGTTCGGCCCCTCCCTGCACGAGGCCGGGCCCCAGACGGCCGCGGGTTCCTGGAAATCCGGGTCACATCTGGTCCTCTGCACCGTACGGAGGCGGAACGGGGGCACTATGGAGGGGAACGGACCACGAGGAGGGTGTTGCGATGCCCGGTTCCACGGACAGTTCGACGAAGACGATGGGGGCGCTCACCATCGGAGGCCTGGTCGCGGTGACGGCCTACACGGTGGCGCTCGGGAGCAACGGCTGGCTGTGGTTCGGCTGGGTCGTGCTGGGGCTGATCACCGTGGGAATGGTCGCCACGCGCAGCGCCTGAGCCCCGCACGGGGACGTACACGCCGTCTCACTCGCGGCCGACGCGGCCCGCCGAGTGCACGCCCGGCTGGTATTTCGGCAGCCGGACGGTGATCTTCATGCCCGCGCCGACGGCCGTCTCGATGACGAGGCCGTGGTCGTCCCCGTAGACCTGGCGGAGACGGTCGTCGACGTTGGACAGCCCGATGCCGCCCGAAGGGCTGACCTCGCGCGCCAGGATGCGGCGCAGCAGGTCGGGGTCCATGCCGGCGCCGTCGTCCTCGATGACGACCAGGGCCTCGGCACCCGCGTCCTGGGCGGTGATCTGGATGCGGCAGCGGTCGGACTTGCCCTCCAGGCCGTGTTTGACGGCGTTCTCGACGAGCGGCTGGAGACAGAGGAAGGGCAGGGCGACCGGCAGCACCTCGGGGGCGACCTGGAGGGTGACGGCGAGGCGGTCGCCGAAGCGGGCCCGCACCAGCGCCAGGTAGTGGTCGATGGCGTGCAGCTCGTCGGCGAGGGTGGTGAAGTCGCCGTGCCGGCGGAACGAGTAGCGGGTGAAGTCGGCGAACTCCAGCAGCAGCTCGCGGGCGCGCTCGGGGTCGGTGCGGACGAAGGACGCGATCACCGCGAGCGAGTTGAAGATGAAGTGCGGGGAGATCTGGGCGCGCAGGGCCTTGATCTCGGCCTCGATGAGCCGGGTGCGGGACTGGTCGAGGTCGGCCAGCTCCAGCTGGACGGAGACCCAGCGGGCGACCTCGCCGGCCGCCCTGACCAGCACCGCGGACTCGCGGGGCGCGCAGGCGACCAGGGCGCCGTGGACGCGGTCGTCGACGGTGAGCGGGGCGACGACCGCCCAGCGCACCGCGCAGTCGGGGGTGTCGCAGGTGAGCGGGAAGGCCTCGCCGCGGCCGGTCTCCAGCGGACCGGCGAGGCGTTCCATGATCTCGGCGCGGTGGTGGGCGCCCGCGCCGTCCCAGGCCAGGACCTCCTCGAGGTCGGTCAGGCACAGCGCGTCCGTGCCGAGCAGGGAGCGCAGCTTGCGGGCGGACTTGCCGGCCGTCTCCCCGGTCAGACCGGCCCTGAGCGGGGGTGTGGCCAGGGAGGCGGTGTGCAGGGTCTGGAAGGTGGCGTGCTCGACCGGCGTGCCGAGCCCGCCCAGGTGCCGCGGGCGGGCCGTGCGGCGCCCCAGCCAGAAGCCCGCGGCCAGCAGGGGCAGCACGGCGACGGCCAGACCGGCCAGAAAACCGCTCACGGAGCCGCTCACGGGGACACCTCCTTGCGCAGTTCGTCCGCGCGCAGCTCCTCCGGCAGATGGAAGCGGGCCAGGATCGCCGCCGTCCCGGCCGGCACCCGCGCCGGGGTGGCCAGCGAGACCAGCACCATGGTGAGGAAGCCCAGCGGCACCGACCACAGCGCGGGCCAGGCCAGCAGCGCGTGCAGAGCGCCGCCGCCGCCCGGGAAGCCGCCCATGGTGGCCGCGACGGCGAGCAGCGCCGAGCCGCCGCCCACCAGCATCCCGGCCGCCGCACCGGGCGGGGTCAGCCGCCGCCACCAGATGCCGAGGACCAGCAGCGGGCAGAAGGACGAGGCGGAGACGGCGAAGGCCAGGCCCACCGCGTCGGCGACCGGCAGCCCGCCGACCAGGGCGCTCGCCGCCAGCGGCACCGCCATGGCGAGGACCGTGCCGAGCCGGAAGTGCGGCACGCCCCGGGACGGCAGCACGTCCTGAGTGAGGACGCCCGCGACGGCCATGGTCAGCCCGGAGGCGGTGGACAGGAACGCGGCGAAGGCGCCGCCCGCCACCAGCGCGCCCAGCAGGTCGCCGCCCACTCCCCCGATCACCCGGTCCGGCAGCAGCAGGACGGCGGCGTCCGCGTCGCCCGTGAGCGTCAGCTCGGGGGCGTACATGCGGCCGAGGGCGCCGTAGACGGGCGGCAGCAGGTAGAAGGCGCCGATCAGGCCGAGGACGGCGACCGTGGTGCGGCGGGCGGCGACGCCGTGCGGGCTGGTGTAGAAGCGGACCACCACGTGGGGCAGGCCCATGGTGCCCAGGAAGGTGGCGAGGATCAGGCCGTACGTGGCGTACAGCGGGCGTTCGGTGCGGCTCTCGGCCCGCGACGGCGACAGGGCGTCGTCGGCGCCGCGTCCGGCGGCCGGGACGGCGGCGTCCTTGGCGAAGGTCAGGCGGGTGCCGGCCTCGATGCGGTGGGTGCCGGCGGGCAGGTCGACCCGGGTGCCGTCGTGGGCGCGGCCGTCCACCGTGCCGTCGACGGTGACGGTGAGCGGCCGCTCCAGCTTGAGGGTGAGGGTGTCGTCGACCCGTACCGAGCGCTGCTCGCGGAAGGTGGCGGGTTCCTCGAAGGGGCGGCCGGGAGCGCCGTCACCCTGCCAGGCCAGCACCAGGAAGAGGGCGGGGACGAGCAGGGCGGTGAGTTTGAGCCAGTACTGGAAGGCCTGGACAAAGGTGATGGAGCGCATGCCGCCGGCCGCGACGATGGCGGTCACGACGACGGCGACGATCACCCCGCCGAGCCAGTCGGGCGCCCCGCTCAGCACGGTCAGGGTCAGTCCCGCGCCCTGGAGCTGGGGCAGCAGGTAGAGCCAGCCGACTCCGACGACGAAGGCCCCCGCCAGCCGTCGTACCCCCTGGGAGGCGAGCCGGGCCTCGGCGAAGTCGGGCAGCGTGTAGGCGCCGGAGCGGCGCAGCGGGGCGGCGACGAACAGGAGCAGGACGAGGTAGCCGGCGGTGTAGCCGACCGGGTACCAGAGCATGTCGGGTCCCTGGACGAGGACCAGGCCGGCGATGCCGAGGAAGGACGCGGCGGACAGGTACTCACCGCTGATGGCGGCGGCGTTCAGGCGGGGGCCGACGGTGCGGGAGGCGACGTAGAAGTCGGAGGTGGTGCGGGAGATGCGCAGGCCGAAGGCGCCGACGAGGACGGTGGCCACGACGACGAGGGCGACGGCGGGTATGGCGTAGCTGGAGTTCATGGTGCCTTCACGGCCTGGTCCGGCAGGGTCATCGGTCCTCGACCAGGCGCACGAAGTCGCGTTCGTTGCGCTCGGCGCGGCGCACGTACCAGCGGGCGAGGAGGACGAGCGGGGCGTACAGGCCGAAGCCGAGGACGGCCCACTCCAGGAGGCGGGCGTCGGGCATCGCCGCGAACAGCAGCGGCAGCGGCCCGACCAGGAGGCCGAGGACCGCGAGGGCGGCGAGGCCGGCCCGCAGCTGGCTGCGCATCAGGGAGCGGACGTAGGTGTGGCCGAGGGTGGTCTGCTCGTCGATCTCGGTGCGCGGGCGGTAGTAGCCCGAGGCGCGTCGCGTGCGCCTGGGCGGGCCGGTGACGGTGACGCGCCGCTCGGTGGGGTCCTGGGGCATGGACTCACGGCCTCCGCATGAGCAGGTCCCGCAGTTCGCGGGCGTGGCGGCGACTGACCTGGAGTTCCTCGGTGCCGACCAGGACGCTGACGCTGCCGGCGTCCAGGCGGAGTTCCCCGATGTGGCGCAGGGCGACGAGGTGGCGGCGGTGGATGCGGACGAAGCCGCGGGCGCGCCAGCGTTCCTCCAGGGTGGACAGGGGGATGCGGACGAGGTGGCTGCCCTTGTCGGTGTGCAGGCGGGCGTAGTCGCCCTGGGCCTCGGCGTGGGTGATGTCGTCGACGGGGACGAAGCGGGTGACGCCGCCGAGTTCGACGGTGATGTGGTCGGGGTCGGGTTCGTGCACGGGGATGCGCGGGGCCGGGGACGTCGCGGTGCCGCGGCGTTCGACGGCCCGGCGGACCGCTTCGGCCAGCCGTTCCCTGCGGACGGGTTTGAGCACGTAGTCGACGGCCTTGAGGTCGAAGGCCTGGACGGCGAAGTCCTCGTGAGCGGTGACGAACACGACCAGCGGCGGCCGGGCGAACCCGGTCAGCAGCCGGGCGAGGTCCAGTCCGTCGAGGCCGGGCATCTGGATGTCGAGGAAGACGACGTCGATGGCGTCCGGACCGTCGGGACCCGACTCCAGCGCCCGGTTGATGCGGCGGAGCGCCTCGGTCGCGTCGCCCGCGCCCTCCGCCGTGCCGATGCGGGGATCGGCGTTCAGCAGGTACACGAGCTCCTCGAGCGTGGGGCGTTCGTCGTCGACAGCCAGGGCGCGCAGCATGAAGGTGGAGTGTAGGAGCAATCCGTACGCCTGAACACGCCCCGACGTGGACGTATCCGCTGGATACAGTGCCCGCATGAACAGCAGGCCCAGCCCGTTCGACGAACTCGACCGGAAGATCGTCACCGCCCTGATGGCCAACGCCCGGACGTCCTTCGCCGAGATCGGCGCGGAGGTCGGGCTGTCCTCGACGGCGGTCAAGCGCCGGGTGGACCGGCTGCGCGAGACCGGCGTGATCACCGGGTTCACGGCTACGGTGCGGCCCTCCGCGCTGGGCTGGCGCACCGAGGCGTACGTCGAGGTGTACTGCGAGGGGGCGGCTCCGCCGAGGCGGCTGGCGGAGGTGGTGCGCGCCTATCCGGAGATCACGGCGGCGATGACGGTGACCGGCGGCGCGGACGCGCTGCTGCACGTGCGGGCGCGGGACGTGGAGCACTTCGAGGAGGTGCTGGAGCGCATCCGTGCGGAGCCGTTCATCCGCAAGACGATCAGTGTGATGGTGCTGTCCCACCTGATCCCGGACAGTCCGGAGGCGGGAGCCGGCCTCCTCGCCCCGGAGGGCGCATCAGACGTGCGCTGACCTGGCCGACAACGCAGCGATGGTGCGTGGACACGCAGCCTTCGTCGCTTGTCGGGCGCGGTCGCCGCTTCCTACCGTGGTGTCAACCCCCAGTCACACACCGTGAGGAAGCGGAGGTACCCCTCTGTGCCCGAGAACCGTGTGCCGCGCCGGCGGCGCTTTCTGGTCTGCGAACCCAGACACTTCGCCGTGCAGTACGCGATCAACCCGTGGATGAGCACCGGCCGACCGGTCGACGTCATCCGCGCCCTGGACCAGTGGCAGGCACTGGTCGACGCCTACCGGGCCCACGGCCACACCGTCGACACCGTCGCGCCGGTGCCGGGCCTGCCCGACATGGTCTTCGCCGCGAACTGCGCGGTCGTGGTGGAGGGCCGGGTCTTCGGCTCCCGCTTCCACGCGCCCGAGCGCCGGGGCGAGTCCGTGGCCTACGAGGCGTGGTTCAAGACGGAGGGCTTCGAGGTCCAGCATCCGGAGGCGGTCTGCGAGGGCGAGGGGGACCTGGTCCCGGCCGGGCGGTGGATCCTGGCCGGCACGGGCTTCCGCACGACCCCCGAGGCGCACCGCGAGGCGCAGGAGTTCTTCGGCGTGCCGGTGGTCTCGCTGACGCTGGTGGACCCGTACTTCTACCACCTGGACACGGCGCTGTTCGTCCTCGACGACGAGAACGTGGCGTACTACCCGGGGGCCTTCTCGCCCGGCAGCCGTGAGGTGCTGGAGCGGCTGTACCCGGACGCGGTGATCGCCACCCGTGAGGACGCCATGGCGTTCGGGCTGAACTCCGTCAGTGACGGACGCAACGTGTTCATCGCCCCCGGGGCCGGGGAACTCGCCGACCGGCTCAGCGACCGCGGCTACGTCCCCGTCCCCGTCGACCTGTCCGAGTTCCACAAGGCCGGTGGCGGCATCAAGTGCTGCACCCAGGAGATCCGGGAGTCCCGCTCATGACCGCACCCGTCCGCACCACCCGCGGCTCCGAGGAGCTGATCCGCGCCGAGGAGCCCGTCCTCGCGCACAACTACCACCCGCTGCCCGTCGTCGTGGCCCGCGCCGAGGGCGCCTGGGTCGAGGACGTGGAGGGCCGCCGCTACCTGGACATGCTGGCCGGGTACTCCGCGCTCAACTTCGGCCACCGCCACCCGGCGCTGATCGACGCCGCCCACCGCCAGCTGGACCGGCTCACCCTCACCTCCCGCGCCTTCCACAACGACCGGCTGGCGGGCTTCGCCGAGCGGCTGTCCGCGCTGACCGGCACGGACATGGTGCTGCCGATGAACACGGGAGCGGAGGCCGTGGAGAGCGGCATCAAGGTGGCCCGCAAGTGGGCCTACGACGTCAAGGGCGTCCCGGCCGACCGGGCGACGATCGTGGTCGCGGCGGACAACTTCCACGGGCGCACGACGACGATCGTGAGTTTCTCGACGGACGAGACGGCCCGCGCCAGCTTCGGCCCCTTCACGCCCGGTTTCAAGATCGTCCCTTACAACGACCTGGCGGCGCTGGAGGCGGCGGTCGACGGGACGACGGCGGCGGTGCTGATCGAACCGATCCAGGGCGAGGCGGGCGTGAACATCCCGGACGACGGCTACCTGGCGGGCGTGCGGGAGCTGACGCGCCGGGCCGGGTGCCTGTTCGTCGCCGACGAGATCCAGTCGGGCCTCGGCCGCACGGGGCACACGCTCGCCGTCGAGCACGAGTCGGTGGTGCCGGACGTGGTCCTGCTCGGCAAGGCGCTGGGCGGCGGCATCGTGCCGGTGTCGGCGGTCGTCGGCAGCCGGGAGGTGCTGGGTGTACTGCGTCCGGGTGAGCACGGCTCGACGTTCGGCGGCAATCCGCTGGCGGCCGCGGTGGGCACGGCGGTGGTGGAGCTGCTGGAGACGGGAGAGTTCCAGCGCCGGGCGACGGAGCTGGGCACCGTGCTGCGCGAGGGCCTGGCGGCCCTGGTCGGCAAGGGCGTGGTCGGCTTCCGGGCGCGCGGGCTGTGGGCGGGCGTCGACGTCGACCCGGCGCTCGGCACCGGCCGCGAGGTCAGCGAGCGGCTGATGCGCGAGGGCGTCCTCGTCAAGGACACCCACGGTTCGACGATCCGGCTGGCCCCGCCGCTGACGGTCACGGGTGAGGAACTGGAGGGCGCGCTCGGGACCCTGGAGAAGGTCCTGACGTCCTGAGGACGCGCGGGAGTCACGGAGCGGTTCGGCCCCGGTCGAGCCGCTCCACGTGCGTCACGTTGGCCCGGTCCTCGGGATCCTCGCCGGGCGCGCCCGCGAACCAGGCGTCGAGGATCTCCCCCAGCAGCGGCGCCGAGGTCAGGCGCAGGCTGAGGGCGAGCACGTTGGCGTCGTTCCAGCGGCGGGCGCCGTCCGCCGTGTAGGCGTCGGTGCACAGGGCCGCCCGTACGCCCGGCACCTTGTTGGCCGCGATCGACGCGCCGGTGCCGGTCCAGCAGCACACCACGGCCTGGTCGGCGGTCCCGTCGGCGACCTCGCGCGCGGCCCGCTCGGAGCACACCGCCCACCGGGCGTCCGCCCCGGGTTCCAGGGCGCCGTGGGTCAGCACCTCGTGTCCGCGTCCGCGCAGCTCCTCGACGAGGAGGCGGGCCACGGGTTCGTCCATGTCGGAGGAGACGGAGATCCGCATGTGCGAAGCCTAATGGGCCGCTCCTCACCTCATCGGCTCAACCACATGACTGACGTCACGGCCATACCCAGGATGATCGGGGGAACGGGTACGAGCTGAGAATCGTACGACCGAGCAGTGCCCCGCCAGGGGTGTCTGCACGTGGAAAGGGAGGCCGCCACGTCCCCCAACGAGAACGGCCAGGAATCCGACGCCGCGGCGGTCCGCCGCCACCCGGCCCTGTTCCGGGCCATCAGGCGCCGGCAGAACCCCCGACTGCGCCGGTCGGACATCACGGTCACGGACGAGGCCGCGGTCAAGAGGGCCGTGAAGGCGGCCTCGCTCGGCAATGCCATGGAGTGGTTCGACTTCGGCATCTACGCCTATCTGGCGGGCACCATCGGCCGCGTCTTCTTCCCGTCCGGGAGCGACACGGCGCAGCTGCTCTCCTCGTTCGCCACGTTCGCCGTGGCGTTCCTGGTGCGCCCGCTCGGCGGCATGGTCTTCGGGCCCATGGGCGACAAGATCGGCCGCAAGAAGGTGCTGGCGCTGACGATGATCCTCATGGCGATCGGCACGGCCGCCATCGGACTCATCCCGAGCTACGACTCCATCGGCTTCTGGGCCCCGGTCCTGCTGATCCTGTTCCGCCTGCTCCAAGGCTTCTCCACGGGCGGCGAGTACGGCGGTGCCTCCACCTTCATCGCCGAGTACGCGCCGGACAAGCGGCGCGGGTTCTTCGGCAGCTTCCTGGAGCTGGGCACACTGGCCGGGTACACCGGCGCCGCCAGTCTCGTCACCGGCCTCACCGCCTGGCTGGGCAGCGACACCATGGACGCCTGGGGCTGGCGCATCCCGTTCCTGGTCGCGGCGCCGCTCGGCATCGTCGGTATCTACCTGCGGCTGAAGCTGGACGACACGCCCGCCTTCCTGAAGCTGGAGGACTCCAACGTCCACATCTCGGAGGCGGCGACCGCGGTGGAGACCACCGCGCGGGGCGACCTCGCGAAGATCTTCCGCACGCACTGGCGCATGCTGATCCTGTGCATCGCGCTCGTCGGCGCTTACAACATCACCGACTACATGCTGCTGTCGTACATGCCGACATATCTGTCGGACGAGCTGCACTACAGCGAGAGCCACGGCCTGATGATCCTGGTCGCGACCATGGTGCTGCTGATGCTGATCATCAACCAGATCGGCCGGCTGTCCGACCGCTTCGGCCGCAAGCCGCTGCTCATGACCGGGATGATCGGCTTCTTCGTCCTGTCCGCCCCGGCCTTCGTGCTGGTGCAGGAGGGCAGTCTGCTCGCCGTCTCGGCCGGCATGCTGATGCTCGGCCTGTCCCTGGTCTGCCTGCTCGGCACGATGTCGGCGGCGCTCCCGGCGATGTTCCCGACCAACGTCAGGTACGGGTCCCTGTCGGTCGGCTACAACCTGTCGGCCTCCCTGTTCGGCGGCACCACGCCGCTGGTCATCACCGCCCTGATCAGCGTGACCGGTTCCGACATGATGCCCGCGTACTACGCCATGGCCGCGGCCCTGGTCGGTGTCGTGGCGGTGGCCTGCATGAAGGAGACGGCGCAGCAGCCCCTGGAGGGTTCCCCGCCCTCGGTGCAGACCGACGAGGAGGCGGCGGAGATCGTCGAGGCCCAGGCGCCGACGCCGAAGTTCTGAGCGGGCGTCGTGAGGCGGTGGGGGCACGTGGTGCCCCCACCGCCTCGTCAGTGCGTCACAGGCGCTGCCACAGGGCGGGGACGTTCGGCTACTCCCGGCCCGGGCAGGCGGTGTGACCCTGTAGGCACCGGTAGCGGACGCCGAGAGCCCGGCCGCACGGTCCCGGTCCGACCGGCGCGGTCCGGGCTACGATCGATCACTGGACGCGGACGTCCGGCACGGGGCCGTGCCGTGGCTGCCGTCAGTGGCCGTGCCTACCGGGAGAGTGGGAGACACACCGTGTTCTACTACGTGCTCAAGTACGTGCTGCTGGGCCCGCTGCTGAAAGTCGTCTTCCGTCCCCGGATCGAGGGCCTGGACCACGTGCCCGCGTCGGGCGCGGCGATCGTCGCGGGAAACCACCTCTCCTTCTCGGACCACTTCCTGATGCCCGCGGTGCTCAGGCGCCGCATCACCTTCCTCGCCAAGGCCGAGTACTTCACCGGCCCGGGCCTCAAGGGCCGGCTGACCGCGTTCTTCTTCCGCAGCGCCGGGCAGATCCCCGTCGACCGCTCCGGCAATGAGGCGGGACAGGCCGCGATCCGCGAGGGCCTCGGCGTCCTGGCCAAGGACGAACTGCTCGGGATCTATCCGGAGGGCACCCGCTCGCACGACGGCCGGCTCTACAAGGGCAAGGTCGGGGTGGCGGTCATGGCGCTCAGGGCCGGGGTGCCTGTCGTGCCCTGCGCGATGATCGGCACGTTCGAGGCGCAGCCCCCGGGCCGCAAGATCCCCAGGCTGCACCCCGTGGTGATCCGGTTCGGCGAGCCGCTGGACTTCTCCCGCTACGCCGGCATGGAGGGCGAGAAGGCCGTGCTGCGCGCCGTCACCGACGAGATCCTGTACGCGATCATGTCGCTGTCCGGCCAGGAGTACGTCGACCGGTACGCGGCCGACGTCAAGGCCGAGGAGGCCGAGAGGGCGGCGAGGGGGCCGAGGTTCCCGCGGCGGCCGCTCCGGTAGGGCATCGCGAGAACCCGCTGTCTGCCGTCGGCAGAAGCGCGTGGCCGAGCGGCCGGACGTGCGCCTACGGTCGCCGTATGACACGTGCTGTGGTGCTCGGAGCGACGGGACAGATCGGACGGGTGGCCGTGGGGGTGCTGGCCCGGGACGGCTGGGAGGTGACGGCCGTATCGCGGAGCGGCGACCGGGACGCGGGCTGGCCCGAGGGCGTGCGCGTGGTGCGGGCCGACCGGGAGGACGACGCGGCCCTGTCGGCGGCGGTCGGCGACGGCTGTGACGTGCTGGTGGACATGGTGGCGTTCGGGGAGGGCCACGCGCGGCAACTGGTGTCGCTCGCGGGGCGGGCCGGCTCCGCGGTCGTGATCTCCAGCGTGTCGGTCTACGAGGACGACGAGGGCCGCAGTTTCGACACCCAGGCCGAGCCGGACGGCTTCCCCCAGTACCCGGTGCCGTTGACCGAGGAGCAGCGTACGGTGCGCCCGGGCAACACCTCGTACAGCACCCGCAAGGCAGCGCTGGAGCGGGAGCTCCTCGCGGCGGGTGACCGGCTGCCGGTCACGCTGCTGCGCGCGGGCGCGATCCACGGGCCGTACTGCCGCACCCCGCGCGAGCTGTACTTCGTGAAGCGCAACCTCGACGGGCGGCGGCGGCGCGTCCTCTCCTACGGCGGTGCGAGCCGCTTCCACCCGGCGAGCGTGCACAACATCGCCGAGCTGATCCGGCTGGCCGCGCCGCGGCCCGGCACCCGCGTCCTGAACGCGGTCGACCCACAGGCGCCGACGGTGGCGCGGATCGCGGCGGCGATCGACGCGGTGATGGGCGTGGAGACCGAGGACGTCCTGCTGGACGGTCCGCCGGCGGCGGACGGTGTGGGTGACACGCCGTGGACGGTGCCCGCGCCGGTCGTGTGCGACATGACCGAGGCGCGGCGGCAACTGGGCTACCGCCCGGTGGTCCGGTACGCCGAGACCCTGCCGGAGACGGTCGCCTTCATCGAGGAGCGGCTGGCCGGGCGGGACTGGCGGGAGGCGTACCCGAAGATGTTCGGGAACTACGGCGACCTCTTCGACTACGCGGCGGAGGACACCTGGCTGGCGGCGCGGCAGGCGTGAAGTCGGGTGGCGGAACGGCGGGAGGGGCGGCCGGACCGTACCGGCCGCCCCTCCCCCGTCGCGCGTCGCCTGTTACGGCTTGGGGGTGGCGTGCGGTGCGCAGGTCACGTCCCTGGCGTCCACCTCGCCGGTGAGCAGGTAGGTGTCCACCCGGTCGTTGATACACGGGTTGACCAGGCCGGTCACGCCGTGCGAGCCGGCGTCCCGCTCGGTGATCAGGCGCGAGCCCTCGAACCGCTCGTGCAGTTCGACGGCGCCCGCGTACGGGGTGGCCGCGTCCCGCTCGGACTGGACGATCAGCACCGGCGGGAGTCCCTTGCCGGTCTTGACGTTCACCGGCGTGTGCTGCTTGACCGGCCAGGTGGCGCACGGCAGGTTCATCCAGGCGTTGGCCCAGGTCATGAACGGGTGGTCGCGGTGCAGCCTGGTGTTGTCCCGGTCCCAGGTGCGCCAGTTGGTGGGCCACTTGGCGTCGGCGCACTCGACGGCGGTGTAGACGGCGTTGCCGTTCTCCGCGGAGGCGTTGCCCGCGGTGTCGGACGGGTCGGGGGCGGCGGCGTCGACGAGGGCCTGGGTGTCACCCGCGACGTACTTGCTGAAGACCGTCGCGACCGGCACCCACGCCGAGTCGTAGTAGGGGGCGCTCTGGAAGAAGGAGATCAGCTCGGCCGGGCCGACGATCCCGCCGAGGGGCTCCTTCTTGGCGGTGGCGCGCAGCTTCAGCCACTGGTCCTGGACCTCGGCACGGGTGTCGCCGAGGTGGAAGGTCGCGTCGTTCTCTGCGACCCAGTCCTGCCAGTCCTTCCAGCGCTTCTCGAAGGCGACGTCCTGGTCGAGGTTGGCCTGGTACCAGATCTTCTCGCGGGACGGGTTGACGACACTGTCGACGACCATGCGGCGCACGTGGTCCGGGAAGAGGGTGCCGTAGACCGCGCCGAGGTAGGTCCCGTAGGAGACACCGAGGTAGTTGAGCTTCTTCTCGCCGAGCGCGGCGCGGATGACGTCGAGGTCGCGCGCGGTGTTCGGCGTGGTCATGTGCGGCAGCATCCAGCCGCTGCGCTCGTGGCAACCCTCGGCGTACTCGCGGGCGAGCCTGCGCTGAGCGCGCTTGTCGGCCTCGGAGTCGGGCACGGGGTCCATCTTGGGTGCCTTGACGAACTCCTGCGGGTCGACGCAGGAGATGGGCGTGGACCTGCCGACGCCACGCGGGTCGAAGCCGACGAAGTCGTACGCCTCGGCGGTCTTCGCCCACACCTTGCTCTTGCCCGTCACGCGGGCCGGGAAGCGCAGGCCGGAGCCGCCGGGGCCGCCGGGGTTGTAGATGAGGGCGCCCTGCCGCCCGGCCTTCGTGCCGGTGTTGCCGATGCGGTCGACGGCGATCTGGATCTGCCTGCCGAACGGCTTGGCGTAGTCGAGCGGGACGGTGACGTAGCCGCACTGGATCGGCTTCGGCAGGTTCCAGTCGGCGGGGCAGTCCTGCCAGTCGACGCCGGCCTTCGCGGCGCGGGCCGCGGCGATGGCGGTGCCCCGGGCCTCGCGGTCCCAGCCCTTCGCGTGTCCCTGGCCGGTGGACGGAGCGGCGCTCGCGGCGGGCGCCGCGAGGGCGCCGGCTATCAGCGTGGCGGTGACGAGCGCTCCGGCCGAGCCGAGCGCCGCCGTCCTCCGCCCCAGTCTGCTCTTCCTCAAGTGGGCCTCCCCGTACGTGTTCGCGACAAGTACGGGGATCTTCCCGGCTGTGTGTTCCCTGGGAACAGGGGTGGTACTGCTTCTTTGCCAATCCGATAAACGGATATGAATGTTCGGTCGGCGGACCTCAGCCCAGCGAGGACAGCCCTTCCTCCAGCAGCCGCCTGAGCCGCAGCCCGTCCGGCGCCAGGGCCGTCACCAGCGCGGCGGGCCCGGCGAGCGGCATCACGGCCGCGCCCTCCGCGAAGCTGCGCGACCGCGGCGGCGCGACGGCGAACTCCGGCCGTACGACGACCAGCTGACCGACGGCACGGCGCCCCGCTAGCCCGGCCGGACCGTCCCAGCCGCCCGGTGCGCCGGGCCCGCAGGCCAGCTCCTGGTCGAGGACGCACCGGCCGGCGACCCGTACGGTGAGACGGCTGCTGAGCCGTCCGGGTTCCTCGCCGGACCGCCCGAGCACCTGTTCCTCGCGCAGCAGCAGCCGTCCGGTGGCAGCCAGGTCGACCCGGGTGGCGACGGACAGCTCACTGCCCCGCGCGGAGATCAACTGCTCGGGAAGCCAGCGCAGTTCGGCATTATCACCGACGGTGAGCCGCACGTCGTATCGGGCCCCGGCCTTGTCCTGGCCCGGCAGCGCGAGGGTGGCGGCGGCCGAGCCGACCCGCAGCCGGGCGCCCGCCGCGGCCTCGGCGGTCACCGTGAAGTGGTCGCCGCCGAGCGGCCCGCTCATCGCGCCGACCAGCATGACGTGGGCCTCGGCACCGCTCCCCCGGGTCCGCCGCACCGCCAGCGGCCCCTCGCCCTCCAGGACGGGCAGGACCGTGCCGCCCCGCCCGTCGCCGCGGGCGAGGACGCGTGCCCGCGCCCGGACGCCGCCGGGGGTGGTCACGCGGTCCACGCGGCGATCCGGCCCCGCACCCAGTCGGCGACATCACGGACACCGTCCTCGCCGCGCAGGGACTGCAGGATCACCGGCAGTTCACCGCGCTGCGCCTTCGCGTCGGCCGCCATCCTGGCGAGGTCGGAGCCGACGTACGGCGCGAGGTCGGTCTTGTTGACGATCAGCAGGTCGGCGGTGCTGACGCCGGGCCCGCCCTTGCGCGGGATGTCGTCGCCCCCGGCCACGTCGATCACGAAGATCTGGGCGTCGACCAGGCCCTTGGAGAAGGTGGCGGTGAGATTGTCGCCCCCGGACTCGACCAGGACGAGATCCAGCGGGCCGACCTCCTCCTCCAGGTCCTCCACCGCTTCGAGGTTGGCGGAGATGTCGTCCCGGATCGCGGTGTGCGGGCAGGCACCGGTCTCCACGGCGCTGATCCGCTCCGGCGGCAGTACCGCCTCGCGGAGCAGGAACTCGGCGTCCTCGCGGGTGTAGATGTCGTTGGTGACGACGGCGAGGGAGAACTCCTCGCGCAGCGCCCGGCAGAGCGCGGCGACGGTCGCGGTCTTGCCCGACCCGACCGGCCCGCCGAGCCCGATCCGCAGGGCACGGCGGCTCCCGTCGGGCCGGTGGGCGTCGGCGGAGACGGCGGGGGTGGTGTGGTGATCACCAAGATGCACGATGACGGCTCCTACGAGAACTGAGGCCGGCTGTTCCAGCCCGTCCTGGGGTCCCCCCTCTGGGGGAGTTCGAGGACGAGGCCGTTCAGACCGACGGGGGACCAGGGGGCACCGCCCCCTGGCGGGGTTTACGGGGCAGAGCCCCTGGGGTAGGGAAGGGGCGGCGGGGGGGGGGGCGAAGAAGCGCCGCTACGAGGCGAACAACCGCACGGGCCAGGCGGCATGCGCTTCCGCCCCGGTCTCCAGCAGCGGCGCCGACCGCGCCGGCAGCGTGTCGACGCCCTCGGTCACGGCCGCCCGCCCCGCCTCCACGGCGTCCCGCGCCACCCGGTCGAGGTCGGGCGCGAGCCGCGCGAGCACGCCGGTCGCGTCGAACGGGTCGAGGGAGAGCAGCCGCACGACGGCCGTCGCCGGCCCGCTCACCCCCTCGTAGGCGGAGCAGTACGCCGCGTCCAGCGCCCCGAGCCCGGCCGCGCGGGCGGTCAGCCCGAGGACGACGGGCTGGTGGGCGCCCTTGGGGAACCGCCGCGCCAGTGCGTCGAGTTCCGGATGCGGCCAGGTGGTGCGAGCGGCCCGCATCAGCTGCCGCCCGAGTCTGCGCGCTGCCAACCGCAGTGCGGGCGACGGTGTGCGGGCGTCCGCGGCCAGGTCGAGTTCGCCGGGGTCGACGCCGAGGGACGCGGCCGCCGCGAGCGATGCCGCGACGGCTCCGTTCGTGTGCAGCCGCCCCCGGCAGAACTCCTCCAGGCTCGCGGCGTCGGTGATGTGTCCCGCCCGGACGGCGGCCTCCGCCCCGCCGGAGTGGGCGTGTCCTCCGGCGGGGAAGCGGCCGTCCGCGAGGACGAGCAGTGCTGCGCGGCTCATGTCGCCGCTCAGAAGAGGAAGTACCGCTGCGCGAGCGGCAGTTCGGTGACGGGTGCGGGTTCGACGAGCTCGCCGTCGATGGTCACCGCGAAGGAGTCCGCGGCGACCTCGACACGCGGCAGGGCGTCGTTCTGCCGCATGTCCGCCTTGGTACGGCCCCGGGTCGAACGGATGGGCACCAGCTCCCGTCCGATGCCCAGGCGCTCGGGCAGTGCGTCCTCGATGGCCGCCTCGGCCACGAAGGCCACCGAGTTGGCGGCCGGCGCCCTGCCCTGCGCGCCGAACATGGGGCGCGGCAGGACCGGCTGCGGGGTGGGGATGGAGGCGTTGGCGTCGCCCACCTGCGCGTACGCGATCTGCCCGCCCTTGAGTACCAGCTGCGGCTTCGCACCGAAGAACCTCGGCTCCCACAGCACCAGGTCGGCCAGCCTGCCGGGCTCCACGGAGCCGACCTCGTGCTCGATGCCCTGGGCCACGGCGGGGTTGATGGTGTACTTGGCGACATATCGACGCGCGCGCAGGTTGTCGGCGCGGCTGTCGCCGGGCAGGAACCCTCGGCGCCGCTTCATCACGTGCGCCGTCTGCCAGGTGCGCAGGATCACCTCGCCGATGCGGCCCATGGCCTGGGCGTCCGACGACATGATGGAGATCGCCCCCATGTCGTGCAGGACGTCCTCGGCCGCGATGGTGCTGGGCCGGATGCGGGACTCGGCGAAGGCCAGGTCCTCGGGGACCGCCGGATTCAGGTGGTGGCAGACCATCAGCATGTCGAGGTGTTCCTCGACGGTGTTGACGGTGTGCGGCCGGGTCGGATTGGTGGACGCCGGCAGCATGTTGGGCAGCGACACCGCCGTGATCATGTCGGGTGCGTGCCCGCCGCCCGCACCCTCGACGTGGAAGGCGTGCAGGGTGCGGCCGGCCACCGCGTCGAAGGTGTCGCCGACGAAGCCTGCCTCGTTCAGGGTGTCGGTGTGGACGGCGAGCTGGACGCCGGACTCCTCGCACACGTCCAGGCAGGCGGAGATCACCGCGGGCGTCGCGCCCCAGTCCTCGTGGATCTTGAAGCCGAGGATGCCGGCGCGCAGCTGGTCGCGCATGGACTCCTTGGACATGGTGCTGCCCCTGCCGAGGAAGCCGATGTTGACGGGGCTGGACTCCATGGCGGCGAACATCCGCGCCAGGTGCCAGGAGCCTGGGGTGACGGTCGTCGCCTTGCTGCCCTCGGCGGGGCCGGTACCGCCGCCGATGAGCGTGGTGATCCCGGAGGCGAGTGCCTCGTCGACGGCGGCCGGCGAGATGAAGTGGACGTGGGTGTCGATGCCGCCCGCGGTGACGATCTTGCCGTTGCCCGCGATGACCTCGGTCTCGGGGCCGATGACGAGGTCGGGGTGGACGCCGTCCATCGTCTCGGGGTTGCCGGCCTTGCCGATGCCGGTGATCCGGCCGTCCCGGATGCCGATGTCGGCCTTGACGACGCCCCAGTGGTCGATGATCACGGCACCGGTGACAACGGTGTCGGGGGCACCGTCGGCGCGGGTGGCACGGGACTGGCCCATGGACTCGCGCAGCACCTTGCCGCCGCCGAAGACGGCCTCGTCGCCGGAGCGGCCGGGGCCGCCGGAGCGGTCCTCCTCGATCTCGACGAGGAGGTCGGTGTCGGCGAGGCGGATGCGGTCGCCGGTGGTCGGGCCGAACAGGTCGGCGTAGGCGGTGCGGGAAAGCTCAGGCATCGAGGGCACCTCCGGTCTCGCCGCGCAGTCCCAGGACGACGCGGGCGCCGGCGAGGGGCACGAGCTCCACGTCGACCGGGATGCCGGGCTCGAAGCGGACGGCGGTGCCGGCGGCGATGTTCAGCCGCTTGCCGCGGGCCGCGGCGCGGTCGAAGTCGAGACCGGGGTTGGCCTCGGCGAAGTGGTAGTGGGAGCCGACCTGGACCGGCCGGTCGGCGGTGTTGAGCACGGTCAGGCGGACGCTCGGGCGTCCCTCGTTGAAGGCGACCGGCTCGTCGGCGAAGAGGATCTCTCCGGGAATCATGGCTGCCGTCCCCGTCAGATGATCGGATCGTGGACGGTGACCAGCTTGGTGCCGTCGGGGAAGGTGGCTTCGACCTGCACGTCGTGGATCATCTCGGGGATCCCCTCCATGACCTCGTCGCGCTGGATCAACTTGCGCCCGGAGGCCATGAGTTCACCGACCGTGCGGCCGTCCCGGGCACCTTCGAGGATGTGCGAGGTGATCAGGGCGACCACCTCGGGATGGTTGAGCTTCACGCCTCGTGCGCGGCGCTTCTCGGCCACGTCCGCGGCCACATGGATGAGCAGTCTCTCCTGCTCGTGCGGGGTCAGTTGCATTTACCACCTCACAGGGCATGACGCCAGGACCCGGCGTCCGGCTGCCGCGTCCACCGCGACGGCTCTAGGTGTAACACACATGAATGCGCCGGAATGCGCACGCCGGTGCTCAAAAACCGCAGGTGGATCGAGGTGGAGAGTAGGACTAGAGTGTTTCCGCCGCGTCACGCTTTCTTGACCGACTGATTACCGGTGCCGTCGGTGGCCTCCCGCATGCTCAACAGCCCTCGCACGCCCGCCTGGAGAGCCTCCGGGGAGAAGCTGCCGAACAGCGCGTACTGCGCCCCGAAGCCCTGCACCGTCGCCATCAGCGTCCGGGCCACGGCGTCCGGGTCGACGTCGTCACGCATCATGCCCGCTTCCTGGTAGCGGACGACGACCTTCGCCCAGGACGCGAGGACCTTGGCGAAGCCCTCGTCGAGGAGGGCGGACAGCGTCTCGTTGCGCAGCGTCTCGGTCCAGGCCTGGATCATGAGCCTCGGGAACAGCCACCGGCCGTCCTCCGTCAGCGCCGGCCGCTCCCGCGCCATGTGCGCCAGGGTGCGGGCGATGAGCTCGTCGGGCATGGCCGGCGGGTCCTCCTGAGCCGCCCGCTCGTACACGTCGCGGATGGCGCCCAGCACTTCGGCGACGATGGCCTCGATCAGCTCCTCCTTGCCGCTGAAGTAGCGGTAGACGGCTCCCGCCGAGAGGTCGACCTCCTTCAGCACGTCCTGCATCGACGTGGCGTGGAAGCCGTTGCGGGCGAAGCAGAGCGCGGCGCCGTCGAGGATCTGCCGGCGGCGGGCGTCGAGGTGTTCCTGGGATACGCGGGCCATGACCACCAACCTAAAACGAACGTTCCTTCTTGACAAGGAGGCCTGGCGGACGCACGGTGGAGACAACTTAAAACGAACGATCCTTCTTTTTGAGGAGTCCTCATGGACACGCGTCGCCTGATCGCCGTGATCGTCCTGGTCCCCGTGCTGGTCTCCCTGGCTCTGTGGGCCTTCGCGTGGCCGGCCTCCCGTACGGCGCCCCGTGATCTGCCGCTCGGCGTGGCGGGGCCGCCCACCGCGGTCGCACGGGTCGAGGAGCGGCTCGCCCAGCGCGAGGGCGCCTTCGAGCTCCATCGCTACGCCGACGAGGCCGCGGCCCGCGACGCCGTCGAGGACCGGACCGTGTACGGCGTGGTGGTGGCCGGCGGCGACGGCGTGAAGCTGCTCACCGCGTCCGCCGCGAGCCCGGCCGTGGCCCAGTCGCTCCGGCAGGCGGTGACCGAACAGGCGTCCGCCGCGGGGACCGCCGTCCAGGTCGTCGACGTGGTGCCCGCACCCGGTACGGACCCGCGCGGCGCGGCACTGAGCGCGAGTGTGCTGCCGCTGGCGCTGGCCGGGATCGCGACGGGCGCGGTGGCGACCCTGCTGGGACTGCGGGGCCTGCGCGCGTTGCTCGCACTGGTCGGCGCCGCGGCGCTGACCGGACTGGTCGCGGCGGCGATCGCGCACAGCTGGCTCGGGGCGCTCACCGGGGACTGGTGGACCGTGGCCGGGGTTTTCGGGCTGTCGACGCTGGCCGTGGGCGCGGGCGTCGCCGGTCTGGCGGCACTGCTCGGCCGCACGGGCCTCGCGCTGGGCGGAGCGGTGATGATGCTGCTGGGAAACCCCTTCTCGGCGGCTTCCTCGGCGCCGGAGATGCTTCCGGAGCCGGCCGGGGCGATCGGGCAGTGGCTGCCGCCGGGTGCGGGCGCCTCGCTGCTGCGCTCGGTGTCGTTCTTCGACGGTGCGGCGGCCACCGGCCCCGCGCTGACCCTCGCCTGGTGGGCGCTGCTGGGCCTGGGGGCGGTCCTGGTGGGCGGGACCCTGCGGCGGCGTACGCGCGGTACGGCTCCGTCACCGGACCGGGCACCGGCACCGGCCCCGGTGCCCTGAGACGCCGGGCCGCCCGGGCCCGCGCACGCCCCGCCGACGGCGTCCCCGACCGCGAGCGCCCCGCCACCCCACCACCCCGGCCGGGACACCACGGCCCCGCCTCACGGAAGCCCGTCGCGGGGCGGACCGCGGTGCCCGGTACCGGGCGGTGCCCTGAGCTTCGCCTTCGCCTAGGACGGGTTCGGCCCCCGGTGTTCCGCCGCGATGCCGAAGCGACCGGGCTCCCCGGGCGCGGGGGCGGCGGTGTCGCGGACTCGGGAGACCGAGGTGACGACCTGGTCCCCGGTCGGCTCCTGCAGATCCTCGAGGCGCTCGAGGTCGGCGGCGGAGACCAGGGCGACGAGAGGCTTGCCGTGGCGGGTCACGACGACCCGCTCGCCGCCGTACACCACCCGGTTGATCAGGTCGGCGAGCTCAGCCCTGGCTTGCGTCACCGGAATCTCGTAGGCCATGCCCCCAGCTTACGGTTCGGGCCCGGACTACCGGCTGCGCCACCGTGCGGCGGGGAGGACGATGGGGGGGCGGGGGCGCGCGCAGCCGCCGGCCCGCAGGAGGTGCCCCATGGCAGGCGAACCGTCCTTCTTCGAGCTCGGTGTGGCGGATCCGGAACGGGGAAGCGCCTTCTACGGCGGCTTGTTCGGCTGGACCCTGGAGCCCGGCCCCGCGGGGCGCGGGTTCTCCATCGGTACGGGCGGCGTGCCGGGCGGCCTCCACGGGGGCGACGCGGGGGCCTCGCCGTACCTGTTCTTCCGCGTCGACGACCTGGACGCCGCCCTGGTCCGGGTGCGGGAGCTGGGTGGTGCCGTCGATGACCTGGGCGACGAGGGCGAGAAGGACACCGCGTCGGTGGCCCGGTTCGGCCGCTTCGCTCTGTGCCGGGACAACCAGGGCTCCGTCTTCGGCCTGCACGAGCCGCCGAGCGCCGACTGACACCCCGCCGCGCCCTGACCGCCCGTTTCCGCCGCCGGCGAACGCGCGATCCTGCCGATACACATACCTCCGGCTACGTACGTCCTGTACATTTTTGACAGATACAGCGCAGCCGAAGTCGGCTCTGCCACGAGGAGGGGTCCGCCATGACCCGGCCGTCCGCCCGCCACGTCCTGTCCGAGTTCACCGAGCGCACGAGCGCCGGGCAGCACACGCTGGACCCGTACGCGAAGCTGTTCCAGGAACGGATCGTCCTCCTGGGAACAACAATCGACGAGACGTCCGCGAACGACGTGATGGCGCAGTTCATGCACCTGGAGCACCAGGCCCCGGACCGGGACATCGCGCTCTACGTCAACTCGCCCGGCGGTTCCTTCACCGCCATGACGGCGATCTACGACACGATGCGCTACGTCGCCTGCGACGTGGCGACGACCTGTCTGGGGCAGGCCGGTTCGTCCGCCGCGGTACTGCTGGCGGCCGGCACGCCGGGCAAGCGCGCGGTGCTGCCGGGCGGGCGAGTGGTGCTCCACCAGCCCGCCCTGACCGAGCCGGTTCGGGGGCAGGCCAGCGACCTGGCCGCCCAGGCCGACGAGTTGACCCGCGTCCGTGCCCGCCTGGTGGAGATCCTCGTACGGCACACCGGGCTCACCCCGGAGCGGGTGAGCGCCGACATCGAGCGGGACACCGTCCTCGACGCGCCGCAGGCCGTGGCATACGGGCTGGTCGACCGGATCGTGCCCGGCCACAGGACCACACCGCCCACGCCCGGCGCGAGGTGACCCGGCGATGCTGCCACCGGAACCGCCCCCACTGCCCGCCCTCACCCGCGCCGAGGGCGAGCTGATCGACCGTTACCTGGAAGTCGTCGACCTGCTCGGCCGCATCAACCCGGCGCTGGAGGGGGACACCTACCGCGGGCTGCGTGCCGCCCAGGCGCTGGTGGCCAAGGCGAGCGCCCTGCGTGACGCGCTCGCGGTCATGCACCGGCGCGGCGAGACGGAGCTGCACACCACCACGCTCGCCCGGGCGCTGCGCGTGCTGGACGGTGAACGGCGCACGGCCCGGGTCAGCCTTCCGCCGACTCCCGGCAGTTGAGGAACGCGGCGTCCAAACGGACCGAACGGCGTACCCCCTTTCGGCGTAGGAACACCTCGGATTTCCGGACCTCCGGGGTTGCGCGGGCGGCACCCCCCGACGCCGGAACGACTCGCTCCGCCGCTGGTCCCGGCTTCCTCACCGCATGGGACGGGGCCCCGAACGGAGAGCCGTCCACCCGAACGGATGAGTGGTGAGTAACAACACAAAGGGCACGTTCCGTTGGGATTTTCCCACCGGGCGGGACAAGATCCGTGACTGACGACAAGCCCCCGCCGCAGCGGCGGGGCGGTCCGGGCGGACGCCGAGTCCTGCCGCCGTCCGGACGACCGGTCGACAGGAGTGGATCGGCAGGAGTGGAGGACCCGAGCACGACGGGTCGCCGGTACGGCCGTCTCCGGGAGGAGGACGCCGCGCCGAGCAGCCCTTGGGGTGAAGCCGCACCCGTGCGGCCGGGCAACTTCGCCAGCCCGAATCCGACAGGTCATCCTTCACAGGCGGCTGACGAAGGGTTGCGCATGTCTGCGCTCAATCGAGTCCCGTCGCTGATGGCCCGTGCCGGTACGGCCTCCGCTCTCACCCTCGCCGCCGTGGGCGGCTCCGTCGTGGTTCCCGGCGTCGCCTCCGAGGCGGCCGCGGCGAGCCACGCCACCAAGGCGCTCACGATCGCGGCTTCCAAGAAGGGTTCACCGTACAAATGGGGTGCCGTCGGCCCGAGCAGGTTCGACTGCTCCGGGCTGACGCTGTATTCGTTCAAGAAGGCCGGCAAGAAGCTGCCGCGCACCGCGGCCCAGCAGTACAACAAGACCCAGCACGTCTCGGCCAAGAACCGCAAGGCCGGTGACCTTGTCTTCTTCCACTCGGGCCGCAGTGTCTACCACGTCGGCATCTACGCCGGGAAGGGCAAGATCTGGCACGCGCCGAAGACCGGGGACGTGGTGCGCCTGCAGAAGATCTGGACCGGCAACGTCTGGTACGGCCGGGTCAAGTAGCCCGCCCGGGGCGGGTGGCGGACACGCGCGTGCCGGGCGTCCGCGTCACCGCCTGGGCTCCTGGGTGCCCGCGCCCCCTCCCGCGACGGCGGCCGGTTCGTACGGGACCGCGCGGTCCGGCGGCGTCCAGGGAAGTTCGATGGAGACGGTCTTGCCCCCCTCCCGCGTGGGGCGCACCCTCAGCTTGCCGCCGCACTCCGCCGTCAGCCAGCGAATGATCACCATGCCCCGGCCGTTGTCCTGCTGGACGGCGGCCGGCAGGCGTTTGGGGAAGCGCGGATGGCTGTCGGTGACGCCGATGCGCAGCCGCTCGTCGCGGTCGAGCGCCAGGTCGACCGTGAAGGTGGGCGACTGACCGAAGGTGTGCTGGACCGCGTTGGTCGCCAGCTCCGAGACGATCAGCCGGACGGTCTCTGACACCTCCGCCTCCGCCGGCAGGCCCCACTCCGCCAGTGTGCCGACCACATAGGTCCGCGCGGCGGCCACCGAGGCCGGATCGCTCGGCAGAGTGACGGATGCTTCCAGATGGTCTGCCATGGCGACGTCGTCCCTTTCCCACGGGACCGCAGTCCGACACGGAGCGGATGGTTCGAGTACGGTCCCGGACTGGTGCTTCGCCGCCAGACTGCCATCACCGGCACGGTGATGTGCGGCGATCCACCAAGATATGCATATATCTGTCGCTCGATGCGGTGAACTCTGCGACGGCAGAGCGTATTCGGGCGGCTCACAGGGAGTAGAGGAGTGGCCCATGCAGCACGGTCCCGTGGTGCGCCGTCGGAAGCTGGGCGCCGAACTGCGCGCCCTGCGCACGTCGGCGGGGATCACCAGCGGTGAGGCGGCCCGCCTGGTGGGCTGGCACCAGTCGAAGGTCAGCCGGATCGAGACCGGCACGAGCGGGGCGAAACCGGCCGACGTGCGGTTACTGCTGGACGCCTACGGCGTGGACGACGCCCAGCTGCGGGAACTGCTGGTGGTGCTGGCCGGCGCGGACGGGCCGGGCGGCGGCCGGAACCACTGGTGGCACGCCTATCGCGGGGTGCTCCCGCCGACCTACCGGGACTTCATCAGCCTGGAGTCCCAGGCGAGCGCGATGCGCACCCTGGAGACCACGGTGGTGCCCGGCCTGCTGCAGACGCCGGAGTACGCCCGCGCGGTGACGCGCGCCGCGGTGGACGGACTGCCGGAGGAACGGCTGGACACGTTGGTGGAGGTGCGGCTGGCCCGGCAGGACGTGCTGCGGGCCGAGCCGCCGCTCCGGCTGAGCGCGGTCCTGGACGAGGCGGTGCTGCGCCGCGAGGTGGGCGGGCCCGGGGTCATGGCCCGTCAGCTGGCGCGGCTGGTCGAGGCCGCACGCCTGCCCCATGTCGGGCTGCGGGTACTGCCGTTCGCCGCCGGGGCGCACATCGGTGTCACCGGCCCTTTCGTAATCTTCTCTTTTTCGAGCACTTCTGATCTCGACGTGGTTGTTCTCGACCACTTGACGAGTAGCCTGCATCTCGAACGGAAAGAAGACCTAGAGGCCTACACCGAGGCCTTCAACGCCCTTCTGGTTCATGCCCTTTCGCCCGAGGACTCGTTGGACTTCATCGCCGCGACCGCGGCGGGCGCGTAAGGAGGCACCATGTCAGGCACCACGTCAGGAACCGCGACGGCACGTGTGCGGAACATCCCAGTGAGTACCGAGTTGCCCGTCGTGCGCTGGCTGCGCAGCAGCTACAGCACCGGGGCGAACAACTGTGTGGAGACGGCCCGGCCGTCGGCCGGCCCCTGGGCCGGACTGCTCGCCGTGCGCGACTCCAAGGACCCGGCCGGACCCGCGCTGCTCTTCTCCCCCGGGAGCTGGGCGTCGTTCACCGCCTCGGTCCACCGCCACTGATCAGGTCGGTCATCGGGCGGCGCACGGCCGTGTCACGCCGACTCATGGTCGCGTTTCGCCGATGACCCGTACAGCGCGTTCGATCTGTTCCCCGGAGAGGTCCGCACGAGCGGTCAGCCTGAGCCGTGAGACGCCGTCGGGCACGGAAGGAGGGCGGAAGCAGCCCACGGCCAGGCCGGCCGCACGGCAGTCGGCCGCCCACCGTACGGCCCCCTCCGGGGAGGGGGCGCGCACCGAGACGACCGCGGCGTCCGGACGTACCGCGCAATGTCCCTCGGCGGTCAGGCGTGCGTGCAGTTCGGCCGCCACCGCCCGCGCCCGCGCCGCCCGCTCGGGCTCGCTGCGCAGCAGGGTCAGCGCCGCCAGCGCCCCGCCCGCCGCCGCGGGGGCGAGACCGGTGTCGAAGATGAACGTCCTGGCCGCGTTGACCAGATGCTCGATCACCCGTGCGGGCCCGAGCACGGCACCGCCCTGGCTGCCGAGCGACTTGGACAGCGTCACCGTCACGACGACGTCGTCGGCGCCCGCGAGGCCGGCCGCGTGCGCGGCGCCCCGGCCACCCTCGCCGAGGACGCCCAGACCGTGCGCGTCGTCGACGACCAGCCCCGCCCCGTACTCCCGGCACGCCCCGGCGAGCGCGGCCAGCGGCGCCGCGTCGCCGTCGACCGAGAAGACCGTGTCGGACACGGTGACGGCGGGACCGTCGTGCGTCGCCAGCGCCTTGCGCACGGCGTCCGGGTCGGCGTGTCCCACGACCTGGGTCGTGCCGCGCGCCAGCCGGCAGCCGTCGATCAGCGAGGCGTGGTTGCCCGCGTCGGAGACGACGAGGGAGCCGTGCGGGGCCAGGGCGGTGACCGCGGCGAGGTTGGCCGCGTAGCCGGAGGAGAAGACGAGCGCGGCCTCGAAGCCGCAGAAGTCGGCCAGTTCGTTCTCGAGTACGGCGTGCAGCTCGGTCGTGCCGGTCACGAGCCGGGAGCCGGTCGCGCCGGCGCCCCAGCTCCGCGCGGCCCGCGCCGCCCCTTCGGTGACCTCCGGGTGCCGGGCCAGTCCGAGGTAGTCGTTGCTCGCCAGGTCCAGCAGCGGCGAGTCGGCCGGACGGGGGCGCAGAATCCGGACGAGGCCCGCCCGGCGGCGCGCCCGGGCCTGCTCGTCGATCCAGCCGAACGCCATGGGCGGGTCCTCCGGGGTTTTGTAGGCAATGGACAGACGATAGCGGTACCGCCACCCCCGCGAGGTGTGGCAATACCCACACGGCGATCTGTCAGTGTTGTGCAAACTCTCCTTGGCCCCGGACGGCCCCTTAGGACAGGATCGGCTCTCATGGACCTGCTGAACACGCTGGTGGACAAGGGGCTTCGGCGCGAGACGCCGACCCGCGAGGAGGCCCTTGCCGTCCTCGCCACTTCCGACGACGACCTGCTCGATGTGGTGGCCGCGGCCGGCAAGGTGCGCCGGCACTGGTTCGGCCGACGGGTGAAGCTCAACTACCTCGTCAACCTCAAGTCGGGCCTGTGTCCCGAGGACTGCTCCTACTGCTCGCAGCGGCTCGGCTCCAAGGCCGAGATCCTGAAGTACACCTGGCTCAAGCCCGACCAGGCCTCGCGGGCCGCCGCGGCGGGCGTCGCCGGGGGCGCCAAGCGGGTGTGCCTGGTGGCCAGCGGGCGCGGGCCGACCGACCGGGACGTGGACCGGGTCTCGGACACCATCAAGGCCATCAAGGAGCAGAACGAGGCCGTCGAGGTGTGCGCCTGCCTGGGCCTGCTCTCCGACGGCCAGGCGGAGCGGCTGCGCGAGGCCGGCGCCGACGCCTACAACCACAACCTCAACACGTCCGAGGCGACGTACGGGGACATCACGACCACGCACACGTACGCCGACCGGGTGGACACGGTCAACAAGGCGCACGCCGCCGGGCTGTCCGCCTGCTCCGGGCTGATCGCGGGTATGGGCGAGAGCGACGAGGACCTGGTCGACGTGGTCTTCTCGCTGCGCGAACTGGACCCGGACTCGGTGCCGGTCAACTTCCTGATCCCGATGGAGGGCACGCCGCTCGCCAAGGAGTGGCACCTCACCCCGCAGCGGTGCCTGCGCATCCTGGCGATGACGCGGTTCGTCTGCCCGGACGTCGAGGTGCGCATCGCGGGCGGACGCGAGGTCCATCTGCGCACGATGCAGCCGCTCGCCCTCAACCTGGCCAACTCCATCTTCCTCGGCGACTACCTCACCAGCGAGGGGCAGGCCGGCCATGCCGACCTGGAGATGATCGCGGACGCCGGGTTCGAGGTGGAGGGCGCCGGAGAGGTGACGCTGCCCGAGCACCGGGTCGCGGACCGGGGCGGATGCGGGTCGCACGGGGAGGGCGGGGGCTGCGGGTCCGCGCACGAGGGCGGCGGTGTCTGCGGTTCCGTCCCGGCCGAGGGGACCGGCGGCTGCGGCTCCGCCGTGCCCGCCGAACCGGTTGTCGCCGGTGAACCCCGTACGGACCTGGTCGCCGTACGCCGTCGGGGTGCCGGAACGGACCTCGCGCCCAATGCCTGAGCCCGCACTGACCGTGGACGAGCTGCTGGCGCTCGACCGGCGGCACGTCTGGCATCCGTACGGCCCCATGCCCGGCCGGCAGGACCCGCTCGTCGTGGAGTCGGCGAGCGGGGTGCGGCTGCGGCCGGCCGACGGCTCGGGCGAGCTGGTCGACGGGATGTCGTCCTGGTGGTCGGCGATCCACGGGTACAACCACCCGGTGCTGAACGAGGCCGCGCGCGAGCAGCTGGAGCGGATGAGCCACGTGATGTTCGGCGGGCTCACCCACGAGCCCGCCGTGCGGCTGTCGAAACTCCTTGTCGACATGTCACCCGACGGCCTGGAGCACGTCTTCCTCGCCGACTCCGGGTCGGTGTCGGTCGAGGTGGCCGTCAAGATGTGCCTGCAGTACTGGCGCTCGCTGGGCCGCCCGGCCAAGCGCCGCCTGCTGACCTGGCGCGGCGGCTATCACGGCGACACCTGGCAGCCCATGTCGGTGTGCGACCCCGAGGGCGGCATGCACGAGCTGTGGCAGGGCGTCCTGCCGCGCCAGGTCTTCGCGGACGCGCCGCCGGCGGAGTACGAGGAGAGGTACGCGGATCATCTGCGCGCGTCGATCGGGCGGCACGCCGACGAGCTGGCCGCGGTGATCGTGGAGCCGGTGGTGCAGGGCGCGGGCGGGATGCGCTTCCACTCCCCCGCGTACCTGCGGGTGCTGCGCGAGGCGTGCGACGCGCACGGCGTGCTGCTGGTCTTCGACGAGATCGCGACCGGGTTCGGCCGTACGGGCGCGTTGTTCGCGGCGGAGCACGCGGCGGTGACGCCGGACGTGATGTGCGTGGGCAAGGCACTGACCGGCGGCTATCTGACGATGGCGGCCACGCTGTGTACGTCCGAAGTGGCCGACGGGATCTCACGGGGCGAGGTCCCGGTCCTGGCCCACGGGCCGACGTTCATGGGCAATCCGCTGGCGGCGGCCGTGGCGTGCGCGTCGATCGGGCTGCTGCTCGGGCAGGACTGGCTCGCGGAGGTCAAGCGGATCGAGGCGGGCCTGCGGGACGGTCTGGCGCCGGCCGCCGGACTGCCGGGCGTCACGGACGTACGCGTGCTCGGGGCGATCGGCGTGGTCCAGCTCGACCACGCCGTCGACATGCGGGCGGCGACGGCGGCGGCGGTGCGCGAGGGTGTGTGGCTGCGGCCGTTCCGGGACCTGATCTACACCATGCCGCCGTACGTCACGGGCGACGCGGACGTGGCACGGATCGCCCGCGCGGTGTGCGCGGCGGCACGGGAGGGATGACATGCCGGTACTGGTGATCACGGGAACGGGCACGGAGATCGGCAAGACGGTCGTGACCGCGGCGGTCGCCGCGACGGCGCTGGCGGCCGGGCGGTCGGTGGCCGTGCTCAAGGCCGCGCAGACGGGCGTACGGCCGGACGAGCCAGGGGACGCGCAGGAGGTCGCGCGCCTCGCGGGCGCCGTGACGGCGGCGGAGGTCGCCCGCTATCCGGAGCCGCTGGCACCGGCCACGGCGGCGCGCCGGGCCGGCCGGGCACCCGTGCGGCCGCACGAGGTGGCCGAGGCGGCGGGCAAGCTGGCCACCGAGCACGACCTGGTGCTGGTCGAGGGTGCGGGCGGGCTGCTCGTGCGCTTCGACGCGGCCGGCGGGACGCTGGCGGACGTCGCCGCTCTGCTGGACGCGCCGGTGCTGCTGGTGGCCTCGGCCGGGCTGGGCACGCTGAACACCACGGAGCTGACCGCGCGTGAGCTGTGCTCCCGCGGCCTGGAGCTGCCGGGTGTGGTGATCGGCAGCTGGCCCGGGGCCCCGGACCTGGCCGCACGCTGCAACCTCGCGGACCTCCCCGACGTCGCCGGCGCGCCGCTCCTGGGCGCCGTTCCCGCCGGCGCGGCGGCCCTCCCGCCGCCCGCCTTCCGCTCGGCGGCACCGCACTGGCTGGCGCCACGGCTGCACGGCGCGTGGGACGCGGAGGCGTTCGGGCGCCGGGAGGCACCCTGACCCGCGGGGTCGCCGCGCCTGGTGCGGCGCGCCTGCCGGGCTCGCCGGGCGGAGGCCGCACCGGGCAGGCTCGCGCTGCCCGGTGCGGACGGCGGTGGAACCGGCCGTCCGCGCGGCGGCGCGTGAACGCTGGAACGGCACGGCTCAGCGCGGGCCCACCGCGCACCGACCCGCATGGCAGGCACGAGCCGATCCCACCACACCCGCGACGCGGCACCCGAAGACGAAACCCGCGCGGTGAAGCCAGGGGCCGCCACGGCGGGGACACCCGGCACGCCCGGGCAGAACCCGGCACCCGCGCGGTGGGTGCGGGGCGTGGGAGCGGGGGACAATCGCGGTAAGGCACCACCTCGTGAGGGAGGTCCCATGCCATTGCGATCCGCCCGTTCCCGCGCGGTGCCGCGGGACGCCGTGCACCATCCGCTGTTCGCCCGCTACTACGCCCGGTTCAGCGTGAGCGCCGAGACCCGGATGGGCATGGGCCGCGTGCGCGAGCGGCTGCTCGCCGGGCTGTCCGGGCGGGTGATCGAGGTCGGCGCGGGCAACGGCCTGAACTTCTCCCACTACCCGGGCACCGTCTCCGAGGTCGTCGCCGTCGAACCGGAGCGTGTGCTGCGGCAGTTGGCCGTGGAGGCGGCGCTGCGCGCCCAGGTGCCGGTGGACGTGGCACCGGGCGCCGCGGAGGCGCTGCCGGTCAAGAGCGAGGCGTTCGACGCGGCCGTGGTGTCGCTGGTGCTGTGCAGTGTCCGCGACGTGCCACGCGCGCTGAGCGAACTGAGGCGGGTGCTGCGCCCCGGCGGCGAGGTGCGGTTCTTCGAGCACGGCCGGGGCGGCGGCCGGGTGATGACCTTCACCCAGCGCGCGCTGGACCGGACGCTGTGGCCCCCGCTCAGCGGCGGCTGTCACCTGTCCCGCGAGCCGATCGCCGCGCTGCGGGAGGCCGGGTTCACGCTGGGGCCCTACCGGCGGACGATGATGCCGGAGAACGGGCCGGCGCTGCCGAGTTCGTACTGCGTACTCGGCACGGCGTGGCGTCCGCCCGGCGACGGGGAGTAGTCACGCGCCCCACCGGCGCAGCTCGTCCGCGATGTCGTCGACCGACGCGTCACCGTTCTTGACCAGCAGGGCGAGGTCCCGGACCTGCTCGGCCGTGGTGACGACGCGGACCCCGCTGGCGACCAGGTAGGCGTAGGCGACCGCGGAGGCGAACAGGGCGTTGGAGCGTTCCAGGGCGGGGACGTGGATCAGCAGCTGGAGCAGCGCGGCCGCGCGGGCGTGCGGACCGTCGTAGACGGAGGTGCCGAATATTTCGGCCCGGTGGCGGGCGACCGCCGCGACGAGGGCCCCCCAGTCGGTGACCTGGGGGTCTCCCGGGGTGCGCTGTTCGGCGAGCATCAGCAGCCAGGCGAGGTCGATCGTGAGGTCGTTCATCCGGTTCCGGGTTCGTACGGCGGGTCAGCGGCGGCCCTGGCCCTCGCCGACCTCCTCGGCGAACACCTTCTCGTACTGCCGCATGAAGTCGGCGGCCGCGTCGACGAAGGTGCGGCCGGCCTCGCCGGTGTCCTGCCGGACCAGTTCCTCGATGTAGCGGTTGACGCTCATCCCCCGCGCCACGGCCCGTTCCCGGGCGGCCCGGGCGGTGCCCTCGTCCACCCGCACGTTCAGCTGGGCCTTCCTGGTCTTCGCCATACCCCGAAGCTAGCGCCGAAACGCTAGCAACGGCAAGGGCGGCGGGACGCCGTCCGTGTCGGGTACGCGTGCGTTGGCGCACCTCACCCCCGGGTGATTGACTGCCGGCGTCCGAACTGCCGTCCGCGTCAGGAGAGTTCATGTCGCGTCCGTACCGCTTCGGCGTCAACCTGACGGTCCCCGCACCTGCCGAGGAGTGGAGTGCGAAGTGCCGGCGGGCCGAGGAACTGGGGTACGACGTCATCCAGGTCCCGGACCACCTCGGCATGATGGCCCCGTTCCCGGCGCTCGTCGCTGCGGCCCGGGCCACCGCCCGCCCCCGGCTGGGGACCTTCGTGCTCAACGCCGGCTTCTGGAACCCCGCCCTGCTCGCGCGGGAGGTGGCCACCACGGACGCCCTGACGGGCGGACGTCTGGAACTCGGACTGGGCACCGGCTACGTGCGGGCGGAGCACGACACGGCCGGGCTGCCGTTCGGCTCGCCGGGCGAGCGGGTGGACCACCTGCGGCGCACCGTGGAGGAGCTGGAGCGGCTGCTCGGCGACGAGGAGTTCCTGCCGCGCCCGGCGCGGCGGTCCGGGGTGCCGCTGCTGATCGGTGGCAACGGTGACCGGATGCTGGAGCTGACGGCCCGGCACGCCGACATCGCGGCGTTCACGGGCGGGCGTACGGTGCGGGGCAGTACGACGGGGCAGCCGGCGCCCGTCACGGCCGGCGAGCTGGACGAGCGCGTCGCCCGGTACCTGGACTTCGCGGCGGACCGCGAGGAACCGGCCGAGCTGAATCTGCTGATGCAGATGGTCGTCGTGACCGAGGACCGCGAGGCCGCCGTACAGCCCTTCCTCGAGTACCTGCCGGACCTGACCACGGACCAGGTGCTGGAGCTGCCCGTCTTCCTGGCGGGCACCGTCGAGGAGATCACCGCGCAGGTGCGGGCGCGGCGCGAGCGGTACGGGTTCACGTACCTGACGGTGCTGGAGCCGTACATGGAGGCCTTCGCCCCGGTGATGCGGGCGCTGCGCGGCGACTGACGCTCCGCAAGTCCCGGCAGCGCCGGGACACAGGCGGTTCCGGCCGTCCGCATGCCGGAATTCGCGCGTGGGCACGCGCCCCGCGTGATGGGATCGCGGCATGACCGACCTGCGCATACGGGCCGCCGGGCCCGAGGACCTGGACATCGTGCTCGCTTTCTGGAAGACGGCCGCCGAGGGGACCAGCATCAGCGACGACCGGGAGGGCGTGGAGCAGCTCGTCGCCCGCGATCCCGAGGCGCTGATCCTGGCCGAGCGGGGCGGGGACCTGGTGGGCACGGTGATCGCCGGCTTCGACGGCTGGCGCTGTCATCTGTACCGGCTGGCCGTGCACCCCGGCCACCGGCGTCGGGGGATCGCCTCGGCCCTGCTGGCCGCCGCGGAGGAACGGTTCGTACGGCTCGGCGGGCGCCGCGGGGACGCGATGGTGCTGCGGCGCAACGAGCGGGCTCAGCATGCCTGGCGGGCCGCCGGGTACGCGCCCGAGGAACAGTGGCGACGCTGGGTGAAGCCGCTCACCGAATCCCTCACCGACTGAAAGGCTGTGACCAACGGCGCATGAGCGAGCCCTCGTCGGCGACACCCCTGTCGGTGCCTCCGTCGGCCCACGACATCGCGCGAACGCCGGCGGCCCGGCCGATCATGGATCCGAGGTGACCCGATGACGGAAGTGCTCCTGCTGCTGGTGGCGGTCCTGCTCTCGCTCATGTGCGGCGCTTTCGTCGCGGCCGAGTTCTCGCTGACCACCGTGGAGCGCGGTGAACTGGAGCGGGCCGCCCGGCGGGGCGAGCGGGGCGCGACGAGCGCGCTGAAGGCGGTACGGAACCTGACGTTCCAGCTCTCGGGGGCCCAGCTCGGCATCACCGTGACCAATCTGGTGGTCGGCATGCTCGCCGAACCCTCGGTCGCCGCGCTGATCTCGGGTCCGCTGGAGAGCGCGGGGATGTCGGGTTCGGCGGCCTCCTCGCTGGCGCTGGTGCTGGGCACCGCCCTGTCGACGGTCTTCCTGATGATCGTCGGGGAGCTGGTGCCGAAGAACTGGGCGATCTCCTCCCCGCTGGCGGTCGCGAGGCGGGTGGGAGGCCCGCAGCGCTGGTTCAGCGCTGCCTTCCGGCCCTTCATCACCCACCTCAACAACACGGCCAACCGGCTCGTGCGCCGGCTCGGCGTCGAGCCCGCCGAGGAGCTGGCGTCCGCCCGCGGGCCGCAGGAGCTGGCGGCGCTGGCCCGGCACTCGGCCAAGGAGGGCGCGCTGGAGGCCGACACCGCCGAGTTGTTCGTACGGACGCTGAACCTGGCCGATCTGACCGCGCAGCACGTGATGACCCCGCGCGTCCAGGTCGTCGCCCTCGACGCCCGCGCGACGTGCGAGGACGTGGCGAACGCGACGCGGGCCACCGGGCTGTCCCGGTTCCCCGTGTACCGCGACACCCTCGACGCCGTGGTGGGGACCGCGCACGTCAAGGACGTACTGGCGGTGCCCGCCGAGCGGCGGGCGGGGCTGCCGGTCGCGGAGCTGATGCGCGAGCCGCTGCTGGTCCCGGAGTCGCTGACCGTCGACCGGCTGCTGGACCGGCTCTCCGGGCGGCGCACCATGGCCGTCGTGATCGACGAGTACGGCGGGACGGCGGGCGTGGCGACGCTGGAGGACATCGTCGAGGAGGTCGTCGGCGAGGTGCGGGACGAGCACGATCCGCACGAGACGCCCGAACTGGACCCGGCCGGCACCGACGAGCGGGGCCGCGCGCTGTACCGGGCCGACGGCGCGGCACGCGTCGACCGGCTCGCGCGCCTGGGGTTCAAGGTGCCCGAGGGGCCGTACGAGACGGTCGCCGGGCTGGTCGCGGCCGAGCTGGGCCGCATCCCCGCCGTCGGCGACAGCCTGGAGGTCGCGGGCTGGCGGCTGGACGTCGTGGACGCCACGGGACGCAGGGCGGCCCGGGTGCTGCTGCACGCGCCGCTCGCCGACGCGGCCGCCGCCGACGACGAAGGGGAGGGCGGGCGGTGACGGCCGTACAGCTGCTGATCGGTCTGGCGACGCTCGTCGTCAACGCATTCTTCGTGGGCGCCGAGTTCGCCCTGATCTCCGTGCGCCGCAGCCAGGTCGAGCCGTACGCTGAGGAGGGCGACCGGCGGGCGAGGAGCGTGCTGTGGGGTCTGGAGCACGTGTCGGCGCTGATGGCGGCGGCCCAGCTCGGCATCACGCTGTGCACGCTGGTCCTCGGCGTGGTCGCCGAACCGGCGATCGCGCACCTGCTGGAACCGGTGTTCCACGCGGCGGGCGTGCCCTCCGGGGCGGGGCACGTGGTGTCGTTCGTGATCGCCCTCGCGCTGGCGACGTACCTGCACATGCTGCTCGGCGAGATGGTGCCGAAGAACATCGCCCTGGCCGAGCCGGTGCGCAGCGCGCTGCTGCTCGGGCCCCCGCTGGTGGCCCTGTCCCGGGCGTTGCGCCCGGTGATCTTCACGATCAACGCCTTCGCGAACGCGCTGCTCAAGCTGCTCAGGGTGGAGACGAAGGACGAGGTCTCGGCGACCTTCACGGACGCGGAACTGGCCGAGATCGTCAAGGACGCCAGCGAGGCCGGGCTGATCGACGACCGGGCCCAGGAGCGGCTGCACGACGCGCTGGAGCTGGGCCGGCGCCCGGTGCGGGACGTGGTGCTGCCGCTGGAGCGGGTCGTCCACGCGCGCGTTGGCATCACTCCGGAGCAGTTGGAGCGGCTGTCGGCGCAGTCCGGGTTCTCCCGCTTCCCCGTCGTCGACGACGGGCGGCGCATCGTCGGCTACCTGCACGTGAAGGACGCCCTGGACACCTCTCCGCGGGACCTGCCGTTCCGGCTCGGCGACATGCGGCCCATCGCGCGGGTACGGGAGAGCACCCCGCTGGACGACGTGCTCACCGCGATGCGCCGCAGCCGCACCCATCTGGCGGCCGTCCTCGGGTCCGACGGGCGGCTGGCGGGGCTGGTGACCATGGAGGACGTGCTGAGGGAGCTGTTCGGGCAGCGGACCTGAACCCGGGGGCCGGCGCGTGGCCGGACCAGCGGCAGGCCCGCCGGACCAGGCGCCTGCGGCGGGGCCGGCGGAAGGGAGTGCGCCCCGTCCGGTGGAACGGGCTCGCGAACGGACCCGTCGCCCCCCACGGAGCCAAGGGGGACCGACCGCCGGGTATGTGCGTGGGGCTACCATTTCTGTCGCCATGCAGACGAACCCCACCCACACCAGTCTCGTCGCCGTCGGTGACTCCTTCACCGAGGGCATGTCGGACCTGCTCCCGGACGGCTCCTACCGGGGCTGGGCCGACCTCCTCGCCGCACGGATGGCGGCCCGCTCCCCCGGCTTCCGGTACGCGAACCTCGCCGTGCGCGGCAAGCTCATCGGGCAGATCGTCGACGAGCAGGTCGACGTGGCGGCGGCCATGGGGGCCGACGTGATCACCCTGGTCGGCGGCCTCAACGACACCCTGCGGCCCAAGTGCGACATGGCCCGGGTGCGGGATCTCCTGACGCAGGCCGTGGAGCGGCTCGCACCCAACTGCAAGCAGCTGGTGCTGATGCGCAGTCCCGGCCGCCAGGGGCCGGTGCTGGAGCGGTTCCGGCCGCGCATGGAGGCGCTCTTCGCGATCATCGACGACCTGTCCGCGCGCCACGGCGCCGTGGTCGTCGACCTGTACGGCGCCCAGTCGCTGGCCGACCCGCGGCTGTGGGACGTGGACCGGCTGCACCTGACCGCCGAGGGGCACCGCCGGGTCGCCGAGGCCGTGTGGCAGTCGCTCGGCTACGAGCCCGAGGACCCCGACTGGCACGCGCCCGTCCCGCCGACGCCGCCGCCCGGCTGGGTCATGCGCCGGACCGCGGACGTCCGGTTCGCCCGGCAGCACCTGCTGCCCTGGATCGGCCGCAGGCTGACCGGCCGCTCGTCCGGCGACGGACGCCCCGCCAAGCGTCCCGAGCTGCTGCCGTACGAGGACCTGGCGCCGTGATCGTCCTGGTCACGGGGCTCTCGTAGGTTCCGACGAGGAACCCCGTGGCGCCGGCCTGCAGGAATCGCCAGTAAACTTCCGCTACGTGACTTCCGCTCCCGCCAAGCCCCGCATCCCGAACGTCCTCGCCGGACGCTACGCCTCCGCCGAGCTCGCCACGCTCTGGTCGCCTGAGCAGAAGGTGAGGCTGGAGCGGCAGCTCTGGCTCGCCGTGCTGCGGGCCCAGAAGGACCTCGGCATCGAGGTGCCCGACACCGCCATCGCCGACTACGAGCGCGTCCTCGACCAGGTCGACCTGGCCTCGATCGCGGAGCGCGAGAAGGTCACCCGGCACGACGTGAAGGCGCGGATCGAGGAGTTCAACGACCTCGCCGGGCACGAGCACGTGCACAAGGGCATGACCTCCCGGGACCTGACGGAGAACGTCGAGCAGCTGCAGGTCCGGCTGTCGCTGGAGCTGATCCGCGACCGCTCGGTGGCCGTCCTGGCCCGCCTCGGCAAGCTGGCCGGCGAGTACGCCGAGCTGGTCATGGCCGGCCGCTCCCACAACGTGGCCGCGCAGGCCACGACGCTGGGCAAGCGCTTCGCCACCGCCGCCGACGAACTGCTGGTCGCGTACGGCCGGGTGGAGGAGCTGCTGGGCCGCTACCCGCTGCGCGGCATCAAGGGCCCCGTCGGCACCGCGCAGGACATGCTGGACCTGCTCGGCGGGGACGCGGACAAGCTCGCCGAGCTGGAGCGGCGGATCGCCGGTCACCTGGGCTTCTCCGAGGCGTTCACCTCGGTCGGCCAGGTCTATCCGCGCTCCCTGGACTACGAGGTCGTCACCGCGCTGGTGCAGCTGGCGGCGGCGCCGTCGTCGCTGGCGAAGACGATCCGGCTGATGGCGGGACACGAGCTGGTCACCGAGGGCTTCAAGCCCGGCCAGGTCGGCTCCTCCGCGATGCCGCACAAGATGAACACCCGCTCCTGCGAGCGCGTCAACGGCCTGACGGTGATCCTGCGCGGCTACGCGTCGATGACCGGCGAGCTGGCGGGCGACCAGTGGAACGAGGGCGACGTGTCCTGCTCGGTGGTGCGCCGGGTGGCCCTGCCCGACGCGTTCTTCGCGCTGGACGGGCTGCTGGAGACGTTCCTGACCGTGCTCGACGAGTTCGGCGCCTTCCCGGCCGTCGTGGCCCGGGAGCTGGACCGCTACCTGCCGTTCCTGGCCACCACCAAGGTGCTGATGGGCGCGGTGCGGGCCGGGGTGGGCCGCGAGGTCGCGCACGAAGCGATCAAGGAGAACGCCGTCGCCTCCGCGCTGGCGATGCGCGAGCAGGGCGCCGAGCGCAACGAACTGCTCGACAAGCTGGCCGCCGACGAGCGCATCCCGCTGGACCGGACCGGCCTGGAGGCGCTGATGGCCGACAAGCTGTCCTTCACGGGTGCGGCGGCCTCCCAGGTCGGCGTCGTCGTCGGCCGGATCGAGGAGATCGTGAAGCAGCGCCCGGAGGCCGCGGGATACACGCCCGGAGCGATCCTCTGACGCGCTTCACCCCGGCGGAGCTGGAGGCCGCCCGCGACCGTCTCGTCCCGGACGTCGTCGCGGACGGCCTGCGCGTGCTGTTCTGCGGCATCAACCCCGGTCTGATGACGGCGGCGACCGGCCACCACTTCGCCCGCCCGGGCAACCGCTTCTGGCCGGTGCTGCATCTGTCCGGGTTCACCCCGCGGCTGCTGAAGCCGTCGGAGCAGGGGGAGCTGCCGTCGTACGGGCTCGGGATCACGAACGTCGTCCAGCGGGCCAGCGCGCGGGCGGACGAGCTGACCGCCGAGGAGTACCGGGAGGGCGGCCGGCTTCTGGCGCTGAAGGTGGCGCGGCTGCGGCCCCGCTGGCTGGCCGTCGTCGGTGTCACCGCGTACCGCGCGGCGTTCGACGACCGGAAGGCGCAGGTCGGCCCCCAGGAGCGGACGATCGGGGAGACGCGGATCTGGGTGCTTCCCAATCCCAGCGGTCTCAACGCGCACTGGACGGCGCAGACCATGGCGGAGGAGTTCGCGCGGCTGCGGATCGCGGCGGACGCGGAGGACTAGCCCCAGACCGGCGAAGGAACCGCCGGGGGTCAGGGGGGCGCCTCCCGCGTGACGACGGCCAGCAACTGCACCTCGTCGGTCTCGTCCAGGTCGGCGACGGCGACCGCGACCCAGCGGCCGGTCCCCTCGGCCTCCCACAGGTGTGCCAGGCGCGCCCGGGCGCTGAGGGCGGCCCACGGCTCGGGTATCTCCTCCCGCTCGGTCCGCAGGAGGACCGTCTGCAGGTTCCAGGGCTCCGTCTCCCCCCAGCGCGTGGCGAAGCGTTCGTGGAGGGCGTCGCGGTACTTCTCGTACTGCTCCACGGTCGGCCCCCGCTCCCCCTGGTCGCCCTCGCGCAGGCCGTGGCTGCTCTCCAGCACCGCCACGAAGTGGCCGTGCTCCGCCGGGAAGGGGCGGAAGCACAGCTCGTCGATGAGGGCGATGTGCCGCGCGATGTCCATGCCGTCCAGTAAACCGGCCGCCACTGACAATTGGCGGGGCGTCAGGCGTCCCTCGCGGTCGGGCGGCCCCCGGCGTCAGGCGTCCCGGCCGCGCAGCCGCCAGGCGCCGGCGGCGACGGCGGCTCCCGCCCAGGCCGCGGTCACGGCGAGCCCCGTCCAGGGTCCCAGAATCCCGTCGTGCGTCTGGTGGATGACCACCTGTCCGGCCTGGTCCGGCAGGAACTCCGTGGCGCCGCCCGCCGCGTCGCCGATCACGAAGGCGATGATGAGGATGAACGGGATCAGGGTGGACAGGGTGGCCACACCGCTGCGGAAGAGGGCGGTCAGGCCCGCCGCGAGCAGGGCCATCAGCGTGAAGTAGATCCCGCATCCCACGACACCGCGCACCTGCTCGCCCACGGTGAGCCCGTCCGCCGCCGCGCCGAGGCCCGCCCGGGCGGCGACGAGGGCGGCGCACGAGGTGAGCAGGCCGACCACGAGGGTCGGTACGGCGACGACGACCAGTTTCGCCGCGAACCACCGCCCGCGCTGCGGAACGGCGGCCAGGGAGAGGCGGATTCCGTTGCCCTGGTACTCGGCCGACACGACCATGGCGCCGAACGCGACGGCGGCGATCTGACCGGGCATGACGCCGGAGAGGGCCATGAACAGCGGGTCGAAGTCCGGGTCCGAGGTGTCGGACACCCCCGCCAGCGCGGAGAAGGCGGTGGTGCAGGCGAACACGGCCAGCAGCGTGCCGCACAGCGAGCGCAGGGTGAGCACCTTGAGCGCCTCGGAGCGGAGTACGGGTGCGAAGTGCATGGTCAGGCCTCCTGCGGCTGTGCGGTGAACTCGGTCTCGGCGGCCGTCAGGTCGAGGTAGGCCTGTTCCAAGGTGCCTTCCGTCGAGCTCAGTTCGAGGATCGGGACGCCGGCACCGGACATGGCGCGGCCGATGTCGTCCACCCGTGCGTGCGGCACGGTCCAGTACCCGTCGTCGTGTTCCACCGCCTCGTGCCCGTGCCGGGCGAGGGCGGCCCTGAGCGCGGTGGCGTCCGAGGTCCGGACGCGGACACTGGGCTGCACGCGCGCGTCGATGAACTCCCGCATCGGGGTGTCGGCGAGCAGCCGGCCCCGGCCGAGGACGACCAGGTGGTCGGCGAAGGACGCGGTCTCGTTCATCAGGTGGCTGGAGACCAGGACGGTGCGTCCCTCGGCCGCGAGCCGGCGCAGCAGTTCGCGGATCCAGATGATGCCCTCGGGATCCAGTCCGTTGGAGGGCTCGTCCAGCATCACCACCTCCGGGTCGCCCAGCAGCGCGGCGGCGATGCCGAGGCGCTGGCGCATCCCCAGGGAGTACGTCCTCACCCGGCGGCGCGCCACCGGCGCGATGCCGGTCTCCTCCAGCACCTCGTCGACCCGGCGCGCGGGAAGGCGGTTGCTCGCCGCCAGGACGCGCAGGTGGTCCCGTCCGGTGCGGGAGCCGTGGGCGGCGTCCGCGTCGAGGAGGGCGCCCACGTGCCGCAGCGGCTCGTGGAGGGTGGCGTAGGGACGTCCGCCGACGGTCGCGGTGCCGGAGGTGGGCCGGTCGAGGCCGAGGACCAGGCGCATGGTGGTGGACTTCCCGGCGCCGTTGGGGCCGAGGAAGCCGGTGACGCGGCCGGGGCGGACGGTGAAGGTGAGGTCGTCGACGGCTCGCCGGGCGCCGTACTCCTTGGTGAGGTTCTGGACGTCGATGCTGGTCATGGCATCAGCCTGCCGGTCCGTACGAGGGCCGGTCCTCCCCCGCCGGTGGAGACCGTCTCCCCCGTGCGGGGGAACCGGGTGTCGGTGGCCGCTGGCACGATGTGCGAATGGTCCGCTTCCTGCACCCGCTCTTCCGGGGGGCTACTTACACACGGCTCGTGTACCTGTGGGTGCCGATGCTGATCGTGAGCGTGTGGGCGCTCATCGACGACACCAGCATGTGGGTGCCGGCGGCCGTGCTGGTCCCGGTCGGCCTCATCCCGGCGGTGCGGACCGGCGAGGGGGTGCAGGCGCGGTGGCTCCTCACGCCGGGTCAGGGGGACGCCGGCTTCTCGGTGGCCCCGTCGGCGACCTGGCGGGACCGGCTGCGCACGGTGGTGTGGCTGCAAGGGCGCCTGCTGCTGGGTCTGTTGACCACGGGCGCCTGCGTCTGGCTGCCGGTCCTCACCGTCGAACTGGTCCGGCTCGCCGCGGGGCACCGGATCGACGACATCCCGGTGCTGCGGGACACCGCCCCGCACTGGGCCTACGCGTTCCTCGCGCCGGTCCCCCTTCTCGCCCTGTACGGCGCCGTGGTCGGCCTCGGCCTCCTGGCGACGGCGGGGGCCCGCGCGCTCCTCGGCCCCTCCGCCGCCGAGCGGCTCACCGCCCTGGAGGAGCGCACCGAACAGCTCCTGGAGCGCAACCGCATCGCCCGCGAGCTGCACGACTCCATCGGCCACGCGCTGACCGTCGCCGTCGTCCAGGCCGGGGCCGCCCGCGCGGCGAACAGTCCCGAGTTCACCGACCGCGCGCTGACCGCGATCGAGGAGACCGGCCGGGCCGCGCTGGAGGATCTGGAAAGGGTGCTCGGCGTCCTGCGGGAGGCGGAGCGGCCCGTGAGCGCCAGGCCGACGCTCGCGGACGCCGACCGGCTCCTGGAGTCCGCCCGTGCCTCGGGTGCCAAGGTCGACGCCGAGGTCACCGGTCCGCTGGATTCCCTGCCGGGTCCGGTCTCGCGCGAGGGCTACCGCATCCTCCAGGAGGCGCTGACCAATGTGCTGCGGCACGCGGGCGCGGTGCCGACCCGGGTACGGGTCGAGGTCACGGACGGCGCGCTCACCCTTCAGGTGCGCAATCCGCTGCCGGACGCAAGGACCGCGCCCGGCCGCGGCAGCGGACTGCGCGGCATACGCGAACGGGCCGCGCTGCTGGGCGGGCGGGCGCACACGGGCCCGGACGGCGCCGGTGACTGGGAGGTGCGGGTCGAGCTGCCACCGGGCTGATCTACGCTGGGCGGATGCCGGTCAGAGTGCTCCTCGTCGACGACGAACCCCTGGTACGCGCCGGTCTGCGGGCGGTGCTGGAGGCACAGCCGGACATCGAGGTGGTCGGGGAGGCGGCCGACGGGGCGGCGGTGATCCCGCTGGTGCGGCAGGTACGCCCGGACGTGGTCGCCATGGACGTCCGGATGCCGCTGCTGGACGGGATCGAGGCCACGCGGGTCCTGCTGCGGACGATGACCGACCCGCCGAAGATCCTGGTGGTGACGACCTTCGAGAACGACGAGTACGTGTACGAGGCGCTGCGCGCGGGCGCCGACGGGTTCCTGCTGAAGCGGGCCCGCCCGGCCGAGATCGTGCACGCGGTACGGCTGATCGCGGAGGGCGAGTCCCTGCTGTTCCCGGCGTCGGTGCGGCAACTGGCCGCCGAGTACGGCGACGGCGGCGGCAACCGCGCCGCCCGCGCGCTGCTGGAGCGGGCGCAGCTGACCGAGCGGGAGGGTGACGTGCTGCGGCTGATGGCGCGCGGGCTGTCGAACGCGGAGATCGCCGCCCGCCTGGCGGTCGGCACGGAGACGGTGAAGTCGCACGTGAGCGCGGTACTGGGGAAGCTGGGGGCGCGGGACCGCACGCAGGCGGTGATCGCGGCGTACGAGTCGGGGTTCGTGGCACCCGGGTGAGGTGACGGGCCGGCCGGGCAGGGGCGGACCGGCACTCGCCGGGGCGGTGCGGGCCGAGTACGATCCGCCCAACACGCGCACGAGCTGGGAGGACGGAGTTGGGCGGGCTGACCGGCGGGGACCCGTCGCTGCTGCGGAGGATCAACTCCGCCGTGGTGCTGCACGCGTTGCGGGCCACGGACTGCGCGACGCTGACCGAGATCACTCGGGTGACGGGACTGTCCCGGCCCACCGTCGAGGGCGTCGTCGAGGGGCTGATCGAGGCGGGTCTGGTCGTGGAGGCGGCCGCCGACGAGCGGACGGCCCGTCGGCAGGGACGGCCCGCACGACGGTTCCGGTTCCGGGCGGAGGCCGGGCACCTGCTGGGGCTGGAGATCGGTCCGCACCGTGTGGCCGCGCTCCTGTCGGACCTGGACGGCCGGGTGATCGGCGCCCAGGCCAAGGACGTCGACGTGAGCGCGCCGGCCGACGAGCGGCTGGAGCGGGTGCGCACCGCGGTCGCCGAACTGCTGCGCCGGGCCGGGGTGGCGCGCGGCTCGCTGCGGGCCGTGGGTGCCGCCTCGCCCGGGATCGTGGAGGCGGACGGCACGGTGCGGCTGAGCACCGCGCTGCCCGAGTGGACGGGGCTGCGCCTGGGCGAGCGGCTGGGGCGTTCCTTCAAGTGTCCGGTACTGGTGGAGAACGACGCGAACGCGGCGGCGGTCGCCGAGCACTGGAAGGGCGCCGCCACCGAGTCGGACGACATCGTGTTCGTGCTGGCGGGGCTGAGCCCCGGGGCCGGGTCACTGATCGGCGGGCGGCTGCACCGGGGGTACGGCGGGGCGGCGGGCGAGACCGGCGCGCTGCACCTGCTGGGCCGGGACGTGACCCCGGAGACACTGTTGTCCACCACGGACGAGCCGCTGCATCCGCTGGACGAGCAGGCGGTCGCCAAGGTGTTCGCCGAGGCCCGCCAGGGCGACCAGCGGGCCCGCGCGGCCGTCGAGCGGTACATCCACCGGCTGGTGCACGACGTGGCGGCGATGGTGCTGGCCCTCGATCCCGAGCTGGTCGTCATCGGAGGCTGGGCGGCCGGGCTGGACGACGTGCTGGAACCGTTGCGGCGCGAGCTGGCCCGCTACTGTCTGCGTCCGCCGAAGGTCGCCCTGTCCCTCCTCGGCGAGGCCGCCGTGGCGACGGGCGCGCTGCGCCTCGCCCTCGACCACGTCGAGGAGCAGTTGTTCGCCGTGGAGGGCGCCACGGCACGCCGCTGACCCGCGGGAGTGCGGGCCGGCCGCTCAGGAGGCCCGGGTCT
The DNA here is from genome assembly GCF_042745235.1 of Streptomyces sp. NPDC058796. Lineage (NCBI taxonomy): Bacteria > Bacillati > Actinomycetota > Actinomycetes > Kitasatosporales > Streptomycetaceae > Streptomyces > Streptomyces sp. NPDC058796. The sequence continues at coordinate 106,996 of NZ_JBHYOP010000011.1, read as the reverse complement.
GGGGGCCGTGGTGGATCTCCACGTCGCCGGCGTCCCCGAAGGTCAGGCGGCAGGTGTCGGCGCGGTAGGTGGCGACGGAGAGCGCGGCGGTGCGGCCCTCGGCGAGGTAGCGGGTGGTGACGACGAGGACGGGCGCGCCCGGGAGGCGGTCCAGTTCCTTCGCGTCCTCGGCACCGGCCGATCCCAGCTCCACGGCGCTGTCCCGGCGCTCCAGTTCGCCGCGCTGCAGTTCGCGCAGGACGGCACGCGCGCGTGCGGCCGCGGAGGGCGCGTCGATGGCGGTGAGGTCGGGCACCGAGGACGGCGGGACGTAGAGCAGTTCGGCGGCGACGGGCTGGCCGTGCGTCACGCGGGAGCGGCGGACGGTGTGCACGGGCTCGTCGCGGGCGATGCCCAGGGCCGCGGCGACCGTCGCGGGCGGTGCCGCCAGCTCGCAACCGGTGGCTTCCCAGGCGTCGTCGGCCGTTCCCGGCCAGGCGTGCTGTGCGGTGCCCACGGCCACGCCGACGCGCGGCGGGGCGACGGTCGTGCCGACGCCGCGGCGGCGCTGGAGGCGGCCTTCCAGTTCGAGCTGCTCCAGGGCCTGGCGGAGCGTGGCGCGGGCGACGCCGAAGCGGGCGGCGAGGTCGCGCTCGTTGGGGAGGATCTCGCCCACCGAGAACTCCGAGTCCAGGGCCTCGCTCAGTACGGTCCTGAGGTGCCAGTACTTCGGTTCCGGCACCGATTCCAACTGCGTGGTCCCCACCCTGTCCTCCGCAATCGCCGTGGTCCGGCGGCGTTTTGACGCCCTTGTTTATTAAAGGTTGTTGCAGTTCTCTGCGACGATAAGGCGGCCCACCCCCTTGGTCAAGACCAATCCGGTGACCGGACGGCGAAAGCCCCCGTCGCGGGACGGGGGCTTTCGGGGGTCGCGGCCGGTCGGCGGGGCGCCGCGGCGCGGTGCGGCTAGCCGAGGCCGGCCAGGTGGCGCAGTTTGTCGGGGTTGCGGACGACGTAGATCGACTGGACCCGTCCGTCGACGACGTCGAGCTGGAAGACGGAGTCCGGCTCGCCCCCGGACAGGACCAGCAGGGCCACTCCGCCGTTGAGCTCCAGGAAGCGGAAGGAGGCGTCCGGGATGCCTTTCCGCGCGGCGCCGTGCAGGAAGCGGCCCACCTTGTCGGCGCTCTCCAGCACCCGCAGCGGCGCCCTGGACTTGCCGCCGCTGTCGCCGATCAAGCGGACGTCCGGGGCGAGCAGGGCCATCAGTCCGTCCAGGTCACCTTCGGTCGCGGCGGCGAGGAAGCGTTCGGTCAGGTCACGACGCTGGGCCGGGTCGACGTCGTACCGCGGCCGGCGTTCCTCGACGTGCTTGCGGGCGCGCCCGGCGAGCTGGCGCACCGCCGCCTCCCCGCGCTCCAGCATGACGGCGATGTCGGCGTAGGGGTAGCCGAACGCCTCCCGCAGGACGAACACCGCCCGTTCCAGCGGGGACAGCGATTCCAGCACCACCAGGACGGCGAAGGACACGGAGTCGGCGAGGACGGCGCGCTCGGCGGTGTCCGGCACGGTCTGGCCGAAGTCCGTGACGCAGGGCTCGGGCAGCCACGGTCCGACGTACGTCTCGCCCCGCGACTTGATCTGGCGCAGCCGGTCGATGGCCAGGCGGGTGGTGGTCCGCACCAGGTAGCCGCGCGGCTCGCGGACGGCGGAGCGGTCGGCGCCGGACCAGCGCAGCCAGGCCTCCTGGACCACGTCCTCCGCGTCGGCGAGGCGGCCCAGCATGCGGTAGGCGACGCCCAGGAGGACGGGGCGGTGCTCTTCGAAGATGTCGGTCGCGGTTTCGGTGGTCACCGTTCCATCCCAGCGGACGCGTGCGGCCGTGTCCAGGCGGAATCACCCCCGCCCGAAGCCGACCGGCGACCGGGGGCTACCCGTCGGTAGCTCTTACTGACAAGGTGTCTACGCAACGTCGTCGTTCATCTGTTCCTGGCGACATACGTTCCCGAAACGCGTGTTCCCACGTGTTCCCGACAAGGAGCAACAAGGAGCCCCATGTCCGCAACGCTCTCCTTCACGGCCCCCACCGAGCACGGCCCGCAGGACATCACCCTCGCCTACGCGCGCGTGGGTGAGGGCGAGCCGCTGCTACTGCTGCACGGCATAGGTCACCACCGGCAGGCCTGGGACCCGGTGGTCGACATCCTCGCGACCGAGCGCGAGGTGGTGGCCGTGGACCTGCCGGGGTTCGGGCAGTCGTCCGCACTGCCGCACGGCCTGCCGCACGATCTGCCGACGATGAACGCGGTACTCGGCGCCTTCTGCGCGGCGCTGGGGCTCGACCGGCCGCACGTGGCCGGAAACTCGCTGGGCGGTCTGCTGGCCCTGGAACTCGGCCGCGAGAACCTGGTGCGGTCGGTGACGGCCCTGTCCCCGGCCGGCTTCTGGACGCGGGCCGAGCGGCGCTACGCCTTCGGCGTCCTGATGGGGATGCGCCGGACCGCCCGGAGCCTGCCCCTCCCGCTGGTCGAGCGGCTGTCCCGCACCGCGGTCGGCCGCACCGCGCTGACGAGTACGATCTACGCCCGTCCCGCCCGCCGCTCCCCCGAGGCGGTCGTCGCCGAGACGCTGGCGCTCGCGCACGCGCAGGGGTTCTCCGAGACGCTCCGGGCCGGACGGAGCGTGCTGTTCACCGACGACGTGCCCGGCATCCCCGTCACCGTGGCGTGGGGCGACCGGGACCGGCTCCTCCTGCCCCGGCAGGGCATACGCGCCAAGCACGCCATGCCGCGGGCCCGCCTGGTGCGGCTGCCCGGCTGCGGCCACGTCCCGATGAACGACGACCCGGCGCTGGTCGCCCGCGTCCTCCTGGACGGCAGCGGGGCTCAGTCGGCCAGGGCCTTGAGGACCTCGTTCAGCACGGTCGCGTTGTAGGGCATGCTCACGTGCGGCGTGTGGTCGTCCGGGTCGATGTCCTGGAGGACGATGTTGTTGACGTAGCGGCCCTCGGTCTTCGCGAGGGCGCACGACGTGTACGGAGTGACCACGTCGTCGTACCGGGTGGCGATGACGGTGTGGCGGACGCCCTGCGTCGTCTCGCCGAGATCGGCCAGCTCGCGCTGGAAGGGGTGGTCGTGCTGGAGCTGCGGCCAGGCCGGCACGACCTCCCCGACGGCGCCCTGTTCGAGGAGTTCCACCGCGCCGGGAATCTGGCGGGCGAGGTTCATCAGGCCCTGTGCCGTGATTCCGTGGTTGCTGGGCGCGATGCCGACGAAGTTGCGCACCTTGGGTCCTCCGCCCAGGGCGTTCAGGTAGTAGCGCGGCATCATGCCGCCCTGCGAGAAGCCGACCACGTCGACCTCCTGGGCTCCGGTCCGCCGCAGTACCTCGTCGACGAAGTCCGCGAGCTGCCGGGCGGAGTGCTTGATGTCGCCCAGGCCGAAGATCACGGGGTGGCCGTGCCGGCCGTAGTCGAGCCGGAAGACCCGGTGACCGTGCTGCCGCAGCAGCGGTGCCGCCGTGGTCCAGGTGTAGCCCCGGTTGCCGAAGGTGCCGTGCACGAGCACCACCGGACGCGGATGCTCCTCGGTGGGCGGGACGTTCCAGTCGTCCTCTCCCGCCTGTACGTCGACGGTCGCGATGACCTGCGCTCCGCAGGCCTGGGCGACCGCACGCAGGCGGTGCGGGGCCTCGGTGATGTCCGTGACGACGTCGTCCGGGTTGGCACCGGGGGTACGGGGATCGAGGAAACTCACGGTCTTCTCCCTGGGGAAGAAAATTCACCCCATCACGGCGGCCGCAGATGCGGCTGCGTTGTGTGCTGAGGCTGGTCGGCGAGATGGCGGGGTGTCCGCGGGCATGAAACTCCTGCCGCTGACGGTAGGGAAACCTGAGTGACCGGCGGCGGCCGGCGGAGGGGTCGTTCGGATGGCCGCTGCCGCCGCCTGGAGACGCTCACGGTGAAGGAGCGGCCGGCTCCCGGGCCGGTTCGGTGGGGCAGCTTCTGAAGGCGAGTACGGCGTTGTGGCCGCCGAAGCCGAAGGAATGGCTCAGGGCGAGGCCGACGGGCTCCGCCCGGCTGGTGCCGGTGACGGCGTTGATCTCGGCGTCTCCTTCCTGTTTCTCGAGGTTGGCCACGGGTGGCACCCGGCCGTGGGCCACGGACAGGGCGGTGACCGCCGCTTCGACCGCCCCGGCCGCGCCGAGCAGGTGGCCGAGGGTGCCCTTGACCGAGGTCACGGAGGGCTGGTGAGGGAAGAGGCGACGGATCAGACGGGCCTCGGCGGCGTCGTTGAGCGGCGTGCTGGTGCCGTGCGCGTTGATGTGCTGCACGTCCGCGGGGCGGGCGCCGGCATCGTCGAGGGCCCGCCGCACGGCGAGGGCGGCGCCCTCGCCGTCGGGGTCGGGTGCCACGGGGTGGTGGGCGTCGGACGATGCTCCGTAGCCCGCCAGCAGGGCGTAGCCCGGGCGTCCGCGGGCCCTGGCCGCACTCGCCGGCTCCAGGACCAGGGCGGCGCCGCCCTCCGCCATGACGAAGCCGTCCCGGGCGGTGTCGAAGGGCCGGGAGGCGGCCCGCGGGTCGTCGCCGCGCCGGGACAGCGCGCCCATCCGGTCGAAGCCGGTGACCCAGAAGGGCTGTACGACCGCGTCGGAGGCCCCCGCGACGGCGATGTCGCAGGCCCCGGAGCGCAGGAGTTGCAGGGCCGTGCCGATGGCGGTGGCGCCGGATGCGCAGGCGGTGACCGTGCACAGCGCCGGGCCCCGGGCACGCAGGTGGATGGTGAGCTGTCCGGTGGCCATGTTGGGCAGGAACATCGGCAGCAGCAGCGGTGAGACGCGTGCCGTGCCCAGTTCGAGCAGTTTGCGGTGTTGTTCCAGCATGGTGCCGGTGCCGCCGGCCGAGCTGCCGAAGACCACCGCGACGCGGTCCGCGTCCCAGTCGGCCGGGTCCAGGCCGGCGTCGGAGACCGCCTCCAGGGCGGCGTAGAGGGCGAACTGGGTGAAGCGGTCGTACTGCCAGGGGCGTGAGCCGGGGACGTGACCGCGGGGGGAGAAGTCCGGTACGAGGCAGGCGAAGTCGACCGGGAGGCCCTTGAGTTCGGGGACGTGCCGGGCGGTGGGGCGGCCCGCGCACACGCCGTCCCAGGTGGCCTCGCGGCCGGTGCCGGCCGGAGTGACCAGGCCGATCCCGGTGACGGCGACGTCGGGACGGGCGCCGGTCACGGCTTGACGGCCTCGGCGATGAGGTCGGCCACGCCGGCCAGGGTGAGGTCCGGGTCGGCCTCGCCGTCCTGTACTTCGATGCCGAGTTCCTCGGTGAGTACGACGAAGAGCTCCACCACGGCCAGCGAGTCGAGGTCCAGCTGCTCGAAGGTCGCGGTGGGGACGATGGCCTCGGGGGGCACTTCGAACTTGTTGCTGAGAACCGAGGCGAGCAGGTCGTAGGCGCGGCTGCGGGGGGTGGTGTCGGTGGTCATGTCAGGGGTGTCCTTTCCAATCCGACGGGCGGGACCCGGGGGGGTGGGGTTCCGTGTGGTGGGGTTCCGTGGTGGCGGGTCGGCGGTCAGCCGAGCGCGACCGGTGCCTCCAGCTCCTCCTTGACGTCCTTGAGCAGGGCCATCGCGTCCCTGCCGTTGACCACCCGGTGGTCGTAGACCAGGCCGAGGTGGACGAACCGGTGGGTGTGAGGAGTGCCCTGGGCGTCCAGGAGCACCTGGTCGTCGACGGCGCCGATGGAGATCACGCAGGTCTGGCCGGGGAAGACGATGGGGGTGGCCAGGACCATGCCCTCCGTGGTGTGCGGGGCGACCATGATGTTGGCCCCGGCGAGTTCGGCGGCCTGGAACGTGCCCCGGAACGCCTTGCTCCTGAAGCCGGTCAGCAGGTCGGCGATCCGGTCGCTGCTCAGCTCGGCGGCGTCGTGCACCACCGGGGTGTACAGACCTCGGCCCGCGTCCATGGTGACGCCCACATGGGCCCGTTCGCTCTCGCGTACCGTGCCGTCGTCGGTGAGCGCGGCGAACATCAGGGGGTGTGCCGCGTGCCGGCGCGCCACCGCCTTGATCAGCAGGACGGGCAGGGAGACGAAACTGCCGGTGCGCTCGGACAGCTGCCGGGCCAGTTCCTCAGCCTGTCCGACGTCGACCTTGGCGTAGGCGGCCGCGGCCGGAACGGTCCGCATCGACTCGGTCACCACCGCCCCCACCGTCCGCTGTCGCTTCGACAGTCGGCGCTGGGGGGAGGAGGGCGCCGACGCGGCCCGCCGCACCAGGGCCTCGACATCGGCCGTACGGATGACCGTGCGCCCGAGACCGCGCAGCTCGGCCTCGGACACGCCGTGGCGGTCGGCGAGCGCACGGGCCGCGTTGGTGATGCTCAGCTCCGCGCCGGGGGGTGCGGATGTCGCCCGGGTGGCGGCCGACGCCCGGTAGGAGTCGCGTTCCTCGGCCGACTCGAAGAGGTAGGCGATGGTCTGCCCGGGCCTGCAGTCCTGGCCGCCGCCGACGAGGACGTGCAGGATTCCGGGGCCGGTGCTCTCGATCTCCTCGCTGGCCTTGGAGGTCTCCACCAGCGCCAGCGGTTCCTCGCCCTCGATGCTGCTGCCGTCGGGGACGAGCCACTCGACCAGGGTGTAGCTGGAGTCGTTCGTGTTGAGCGTGGGCAGCTCGATGCCGATCACTTCGTCGCCTCCATGATCGCGCGGTGGATGGTGGACGGCTGGAGCAGCACGTCGTGCTCCAGGTGCGCCGCGGTCGGCACGATGCTCGGCTCGGCGCTCAGCGGCAGCACCGGGCGGGCCAGCCGGCTCCACAGCTGCTCGTGGAGTTGCTGTGCGAGCAGTTCGCCCCAGGTCCCGTCGGCCGTGGAGTCCTCCATGACACAGATGCGGTCGGCACGGGACAGCACCGGGAGCAGCGCCTTGCTGTCGAAGGGGTACAGCTGGGAGGGCACCAGCAGTTCACACGTGATCTCCTCTTCGAGGAGCAGGGTGCGCAGGGCGGTGACGGCTCGTTCGGTGAGCCCGCCCGGGGCCAGGACGATCCAGTCGGGGGGACCGCAGTCCGGCGCGTACACCCGGGCGGTCTCGCTGGGATCGGCCAGCACCTCGTAGCGGAACAGGTCGTCCACGACCCCCGCCTGGTACATGGCGCGGGTGTAGAGCACCTTGTCCTCGAAGAGCACACCGGGCTCCTCGCGGTCGAGCATCGTGGTCAGTACGCGCTGGTTGTCGTGGAACGGGGAGACTTCCCGCAGGTGCAGCGAGGGAATGCCGAGGAAGTGCTTCTGCAGGCTCTGGCTGTGCGTCGGGCCGTACCCCCGGTTGCCGCCGGTGGGGCAGCGGACGACCATGCTCATCGGGACCCTGCGGCCGTACATCGACACGGACTTGGCGGCGAAGTTCAACAGCGGGTCGAAGGCCAGCGCGGCGAAGTCCGAGAACATCATCTCGACCACGGACCGGTTGCCGGCCAGGGCCAGGCCCGCGCCCACGCCGGCGATGCCGCCTTCGCTCAGCGGTGCGGAGAGCACCCGGTCCGGGAAGCGGTCGGAGAGCCCCCGGGTCACTTTGAACGCTCCGCCGTAGGGGTCGGCGACGTCCTCGCCGATCAGATAAGTGCCGGGGTGGGCGCCGAGGAGGTGGTGCAGTGCGCTGTTGAGGTTCTCGGCCACGCGCTGGCGCCTGGTCATCGGGCCTCCCATCGGGACGCCGGACGCGCGCCGACCTCCCGTACGACGGCGGCGACGGCCTCCGCCTGTGCCTGGTCGGCGGCGGCGAACTGTGCGGGATGGTCCCGTCGGTAGCGGCGGTACCAGTCGTGCCGGGCCGCTCGCTCACGGACCTCGGCCGCGCGGGTGTCGTCCCCCTTGCTGTGCGGGCCCACGCGGTGGGTGACGCACTCGACCACGTACGGCCGGTGCCGGCCGCGGACCTGCTCGACCACGGGGGTGAGGGCGGCGCGTACGTCGGTGACGTCCACGGAGTCGATCCGCAGGTGCCCGACGCCGAAGGCCGCCGCCCGGGTCTCGACGGTGCCGGACATCTGCCGCTCGGTCGGTGTCGACTGGGCGATCCCGTTGTGCTCCACCACGACGAGCACCGGGACCTGCCACAGCTGCGCCATGTTGAGCGCCTCGTACACGGCGCCCTCGCCCCAGGTGCCGTCGCCGATGTGGACCACCGCGATCCGGCCCGGCTCGGCCCCCTTCAGGTGCAGGCCGACTCCCACGGCGACGGGCAGGCTCTGGCCCTGTACGCCGGTCGACAGGTAGCGGTCGCGGTAGATGTGCTGGCTGCCGCCCACGCCGTGGCAGACGGCACCGGCCCGCCCCATGATCTCCGCGAGCAGACCGTGCGGGTCGTGGAAGCGGGCCAGGTAGTGGCCGTGCCCGCGGTGGTTGCTGAAGACGTAGTCGCCTCCGTCCAGCAGCGGGTAGAGCGCGACGGGGATGTACTCCTGGCCGAGGCAGGTGTGCGTGGTGCCGTGCAGCCGGCCCTGGGAGAACAGCTCCAGCACGGCCAGTTCGAAGTGGCGGATCATCAGCAGCGTGCCGAGATCGGCGTCCGACAGACGGGACAGGGGACGGGCCACGACACCGGCCTCGGGTTCGCCGGCGGGCCTGGGGTCGACCGCGGGGGACGCGGACGTGACGTTCATGAGGTGCTCCTTACGGAAGTTCGACCACCTGGGCGCACCAGGTCAGCCCGGCGCCGAAGCCCAGGAGCAGTGCCTTGTCGCCGGGCCGTACGGTGGCCGAGGCGAGCAGCGACTCCAGGGCCAGCGGGATGGACGCCGAACTGGTGTTGCCGTCGGTGACGATGCTGCGGGCGATCGCCACGTGCGCGGGCGGGCGCAGCCAGCGCACCATCGCGTCGATCAGCCGCCCGTTGCACTGGTGCGGCACGAAGACGCCGATGTCGTCCCAGGTGAGCCCGGCCGCGTCGAGTGCGTCCCGGGCCACTTGCGGCATGTGCGAACCGAACCAGCGGACCACCCGGGTGCCGTCCATGTGCATGTACGGGCGGGCGGTACCGGGTTTGGGCGGGGCGCTGGTCATCCAGGGCTCACCGGGGCCGTGGGTTCCCCACACCGCCGGTCCGATCCCGCCGTGCTCCGCGGCGCTGACCACCGCGGCCCCGGCGGCATCGCCGAAGACCATGACGGTCGCGCAGTCGTCGGGGTCGGTGATGTCGCTCAGCCGCTCGGCGGCGACGACCAGGATCTGACGCGCCTGCTGTGCGGCGATGAGTCCGGAGGCCAAGGTCAGCCCGTAACCGAACCCGGCGCACCCGCCGTTGACGTCGAACCCGCCGGCCCGGCCGGCTCCGATGCGGTGGGTGAGACTGGCGGCCCGGCACGATGCCCGGCCGACGCTGCTGGCGGAGGAGAACAGGACACAGTCCAGGTCCTCGGCGAGCACTCCCGCGTGGGCCAGGGCCTTGTCCGCCGCCTGCGCGGCCATCTCGACGAAGGTGTCGTCGGGGTCGGCCTTCAGCCTGGTCCGGATCCCTGTGATCTGCTCGATATGGCCGTCCTCGTGACCGAACCTGGTGTCGAGTTCGGCGCTGGTGAGCAGGCCACCGGGGCGGTAGACGCCGATGCCGGTCAGCCGCCCCGCGCCCCGGGCCATCAGCGGCCTCCGTCCGCCGCGGCGACGGCTGCCCGGCCGTTCACGTAGTCGAGGGTCCGCCGGACGGTGCGCAGGTCGTGCACCGCCTCGTCCGGGATGGGAACGCCGTAGCGCTCCTGGATCCGCTCGGCCAGTTCGATGACGGCCATCGAGTCGAACCCCAACGATGTGAAGGGCGCGTCGGCCGGCTGCTCCGAGATCGCCCGGGCCGCTTCGGCGCCGGCGATCTCGGCCACCATCGCCGTCAGGTCTTCCAGAGTGAAAGGGGACATGCGGAAACTCCAGCTGATGAGGTGCGGGGAGGGTGCACGGGAGGGACGGGAGGAGAGGACCGCGCGTGGTCACTGGGCGGGCAGCACGACGTCGCGGCTCAGGAAGGCGAGCACCCTGCGGAAGTAGTCGGAGTCGAGCGCGGGCGGGCCGCGGTGCGCGGACGCCGCGGTGGGGCCGGCGGTGTCCTGCCCCGGGGCCGGGATCATCTGCCGGAGGGTCTCGCCGGCCAGCCGCATGGTGCTGCGGGGTACCTCGTCGCCCAGGTCGCGAAGCCGCTCCAGCCAGGTGTCGAACGGAACGAGCGGAAGGTCGGCACCCGCGTCCGCTAAGCCCTGGAAGTACGACCGGAAGGGCAGCGGTTCGGGATCGATCACGTGGAACACCTGTCCTCGGGCACGCCGGCTCAGGGACAGGTCGACGATGGCGCGGCTGGTGAAGTCGACCGTGCCCACCGGCAGGAGACCGGGGTGGTCGGGGGCGCAGCGGGCGCGGATGCTCGCCTTCGTCAGGTGGACGAACCAGTCCGACTTCCCCACCAGGCCGGTGCGCGAGTCCGCCAGGATCACACCGGGCCGGTGCACCATCGTGGGCGATCCGCGGTCCGCGGCCTGGGCGACCAACTGCTCGGCGACCCATTTGGTGGCGCAGTAACCGGAGACACCGGTCCCGGCCTCTCGGGCCGCCGGGACCACCCCCATCGTCGAGATGTAATGCACGGGAATGCGGCGGGTCCGGGTCGCAAGTCTCAGGATTTCCTGGGTTCCCGACACATTGCAACCGCGCAGGATCGGGTAGCTCGCCAGAAGATTGACCCAAGCACCGCAGTGGTAAATGACGTCGATGCCGCGCGAGAGGCCCGAGAACTCCTCGTCGGTCAAGCCGAACCGCGGCTTCGCCAGGCTGCCGAGCACGACGTCGACCCGGGACATGTGGTGCACCGGCACATCCCGGGCGCGTAACTGACCGGCGAGCCGCTCCCGGGCCTGAGCGGCCGACTCCGCCCTCACCAGGCAATGGATTCGAGCGTCGGTTGCATCCAGCAGGTCGGCGAGCAGGGAACCGCCGAGGAATCCCGTGGCTCCCGTCAGCAGAATTCTCTCGGGCGGCCCTTCGGAAACGTCCGTCAGAGCCGACGCATCGATTTCCGCCGGAAGTCGCAAATCGTCGCTGGTCGGGAAACTGGCCATACCAACACCGCATTTCAGCACAGGCGAGATTCGGTCCTGCCCTGAACACTCCCCGCACCTCACGAGGTTTACTACAGAAATCTTCCACCAGTGGGAGCGCAGGGCGCATCCTCCTGGCCGTCACCCGCTCCCGCACCGCCACAACGGATGAGTAGGGCTCATTCATTCGAACAGGCCACGGCTCCGAATGGACGGCCGGGACGTACGCCCGGAGCGCGTTACCGGTATCGCGCGCCGTCGGTTGCACGCCAACGCGCTTACGCGGACGGCGCGTTGCGGAACGGGGAGCGGGGGGCGGGGGCGGCCCGAGCGTAAAGACAGGTGAGACGGACCCAGCCAAGAGGTCGCAAGGCAAGGGGGGTTGAGCCATGGCCGCAGGGCCTGAGATGCCGGAGGTCCCCGATCCCGGTGGGAGCGGGGCGAGTTCACACTCCGATCCACCCAAGGTGTTACCCGAGGCATGGCAGCCTCTGCTCGGCCGCCCGGCCCTCGCGGAGCTGCTCGGGCACCCCCTCGCGGGCGCCGCGCTGACGGAGATGTGCCGGCTCCTGCCACCCCGCGTCGCCGTGCACTCTCTGCGGACGTTCCTGCTGGCCGACGCCTGTGCGCGGACCCACGGGACCGCCTACGACCGGGTCGGCCTGCTGGCCGCCGCGGCGTTCCACGACGCCGGGCTGGTGGGACGCACTCCGCTCGGCCGCAGCGGATTCCCTTGCCGCTCCGCCCAGTTGCTCGACCACTTCCTGGCCCGGCACCAGGTGGGCACGGTGCGGCGCACGACCCTCACGCGTGCGGTGCGCGAGCACATGCGGCCGTTCCCCGCTCGCGACGCCGGACCCGAGGCGCGGCTGCTGCACTTCGGCGTGTGGCTGGACGTCACCGGGCGGGGCGAGCGGCAAGTGCCCGGTGACCGCCGCCTGTTGGCCCAACTGGCACCCACCCCCGGGTTCGCCGTGTCCTTCTCCGCCCGGGTGGTGGCCTGCGGGCTGCGCCGGGTGCTGCCGGGCTCCCCGGTCACCCACCGGTGACCGGGGAGCCCGGTGACTCGCCCTTCCCGTCGCGAAAGGAACCGCAGACATGCAAGAAGACCAGCGTGTTTTCGATGTCGCCATCGTCGGAGGCGGCATCGGCGGGACGATGCTGGGGACCGTACTCGCACGTCATGGCGTGCGTGTGCTGCTGCTCGAAGGCAGCGGCCACCCCAGGTTCGCCATCGGAGAGTCCACCGTCCCCGAGACCACGTTCGGCCTCCGGGTCCTGGCCCGCCGCTACGACGTCCCCGAGCTCGAGCACCTGGCGACCAACGCGGCACTGCGCCGCCACGTGTCGTCCAACAGCGGGGTCAAGCGAAACTTCAGCTTCATCTACCACCGGGAAGGTGAGCCCACCCGGCCCGACGAGTGCACCCAGTACCCCACCTGGGGACCTCCGCTCGGTCCCGACTCGCACTACTTCCGGCAGGACGTGGACGCGTACATGTTCCACGTCGCCGTGTCCTACGGCGTGACCGCGTACACCCACACCATGGTCGACGACGTGAAGTTCGAGGAGGACGGCGCGACTCTCGTCACCCGGGACCGGGGCACCTTCCGGGCTTCGTACGTGGTCGACGCCGGCGGCATGCGGGCGGTCCTGCCCGAGCGCCTCGGGCTGCGGCAGGAACCGCCCTACCGCACGAGGTCGCGCACGATCTTCACGCACATGGTGGACGTGCGCCCCTTCGACGCCGTGGCGCCTTCGCGTGCACAGCACGGCATGCCCAGCCCGTTCAGCCAGGGAACGCTCCACCACATGTTCCCGGGCGGATGGTTCTGGGTCATCCCGTTCGACAACCAGTCGACCAGCACGAACCAGTTGTGCAGTGTCGGCATCAACCTCGATCTCGACCAGCACCCCCGGCCGGAGGACATCTCGGCTCAGGACGAGTTCTGGCGGTACGTGCGCCGGTTCCCCAGTGTGGCCCGGCAGTTCGAGCGGGCGCGGGCGGTCCGGCCGTACGTGTCCACCGACCGCACCCAGTTCGCCTCGCAGAAGGTGGTGGGCGACCGGTGGTGTCTGCTGCCGCACGCCAGTGACTTCATCGACCCGCTCTTCTCCAGCGGTCTCGCCGTCACCGTGATGGCACTGAACGCGCTGAGCCACCGGCTGATCGACGCGGTGCGCCAGGACGACTTCGACACCTCCCGGTTCGCGTACCTGGACCACTGGACCAAGCGCATGTTCCGGTTCTACGACGACCTGGTGTCCTGCAGCTACATCGCGTTCGACGACTTCGACCTGTGGAACGCCTGGAACCGCGTGTGGACCATCACGACGCTGTACGGCACGAACGCCCAGAACCAGGTCGCCGTGACGTTCGAGAAGACGCACGACCCGGCCTGTTTCGACATGCTGGAGCTGCCGCCGTACCGAGGTCTCCAGGGTATGGACAACCCCTGGGTGGAGCGGATGTTCGACCAGTCGCGGGACGCCGTACTCGCCTATCGTGCGGGCGAGTTGACGAAGGAGCAGGCGATCGCACGCATCTACGAGGTGCTGGGCGAGAGCGGACTGGCCCCGACGGTGTGGGGCACCCTGGACCCCGACAACCGGTGCCCGTCCGGGGTGTTCACCCTCTGGCCGCTGATGAAGATCCTGCTGTGGGGCAAGTACCGCTCACCGCGGCACGTCCGGGGCTCCTACTTCACCGGCGGGGCGCGGCTGGTGGGCAAGGAAGCGGCCCAGGCGTGCACCACCGAGCTGCGCGCCGGCAGCTCCCAAGTGCACCAGACCGTACGGGACATGTGGCTCAACTGGAACCGCGACTGGGCGCGGCGGCCCGCCCCTCGGAAATGAGCGCGGAAAAACATTCCTGCCGACTGCCGGAGGTGCGTATTCCGGTTTGCCGCTCCAGGGCCTCGGGTAGGAAAACCACATGGCCGACAAATGGAAAGTCGGCCGCGGTTCTCCCTGCACAATCCGAGAGACAACGGGCTGCAATCCACGATGGTGCGACATTCCACCTGCCAATCGCCCGCTGAATGCTCCTGGGAAGAAATCTTCCAGCATCAGGACCGCCTCATGCGGCTGGTTCGGCGAAGACTACCAAGTCTTCAGGACGCCGAGGACTGCGTTCAGGAAACCATGGCCCGGGCAGCCGCCCACGCCGCGTTGGACAGGAATCGACTCGGTGCCTTTCTGACGTCCGTGGCGCTTCGCCTCTGCATCGACTTCTACCGCGACATGGAACGTCGCAGCAGACTCCTCCAGCGTGCGGCGCTCGCGGAAACCCCGGGCGCGACCGAGGAGGACGTCTGCGACGAAGACTTCGGCAGATGGCTTCTGGGCCAGGTACAACACCTGCGGGGGCGGGAGCAGGAGGTCATACTCGCCCGCGCCAAGGGTATTTCCACTGCGGAATTCGCCCGCATACACAACATCTCCGTCAAGGCGGCCGAAGCCGCCTTCACCAGGGGCCGCGCGCGATTGAAGAACGTCTGCGCGAAAGCCTTGGAAGGCTGTGCCCGATAACACCCGAAAGCCGCACCTCTCCCATCACAGAGAAACGGAAAGGGACCACACTCATGGGTAATAGCAAGAACATCCAAGACATCTTCAAGGATCTGGTCGGTGATATGACCGACAGCTGGAAGGAGGCGTTCGACGACCTCCTGAACCGAGACGACGACTCAGGATCGTCGCGCGGCTCCGGCAACGCCGTCAGCACGCTGGCCGAGCTGCCCCCGAACGCCCTCGCCGCGCTGGCCGGGGCCGTCAACCCGGCGACCGCGCTCGCGGGTGTCGCCAACCCGCTGGCCGCCCTCGGCGGGGCCGGCGCAGCCGGCAACCCGCTCGCCGGCCTCGCCTCGGGGGCCGCGGGCCCGCTGGGGAACATCGCAGGCGCAGCGCAGAACCCCCTGGCCGGGCTCACCGGTGCCGCGGGCGGCGGCAACCCGCTCGCGGCCGCGCTGGGCGGGGCGGGCAACCCCCTGGCCGCGCTGGGCGGGGCGGCCAATCCGCTCGCCGCGGTCGGCGGCGCGGCGGGTGCGCTCGGCGGGCTCGGTCAGCTGGCCGGAGGCCTCGGACACGCGGCGAGCGGGGCGGGCGACCTGATGGCGCTCCCGACCCAGCTCACCCAGCTGCTCCAGGTGCTGCCCAAGCTCCTCGAGGCGGTCCAGAGCCTGCAGAACCTGACCAACCTGCCGGGCCAGGCCGGTCAGCAGGGGCTGGCGGCCCTGCAGGGCCTGACCGGTCAGCAGGGGCAGGGCGGGAAGCCGTCCCAGGGCGGACAGTCCTCGACCTCGGGCTGACCGGCCGTGCCACCGTCCCGTCCGGCCGTCTCCGTGGTGCACGCCGACCGCCGTTTCGTACCCGGGTCCCGATCTGAGGAGGATCACACACGATGACGTCTGTCGTCGGCGATCGGCTGCGTCTCGTGGTCAGGGTCCTGGGCAGCCTCGTGGCCGACGAGGTGGGACAGGCGACCCGGCTGCGGAGACGTACGAGGCGGGACACGCGGTCCCCGGCGGAGGGCCTCGTCGGCTCCGCCGGGTCCGCGGCAGAGGCCACCGCCGGGGCGGACCAGCGCCGTGCCAAGGCGGTACGGCATGCCCTGGAGAGCCTGGGTCCCTTCTATGTGAAACTCGGCCAGGTCCTCTCCACCCGGCCCGACATGGTCCCCCAGTCCATCCGGGACGAACTGCAGAACCTGCACGACGAGGTCGACGTCCAGCCGTTCTCGGAGTTCGAGCCGGTACTGGCCCGGGACCTCGGTCCGAACTGGAAGCTGCGCTTCGACGACATCGAGACCGTCGCTCCGCTGGGGGCGGCGTCCCTCGCCCAGGTCTACCGCGTGACGCTGCCCGGCGGGCGCGCGGCCGTGGTGAAGATCCAGCGACCCGGCATCCGCGAGGGCGTACTCGCGGACATGGCTCTGATGCGCCGGGCGTCGAAGATCGTGGCCCGCGTCGCTCCCCGGTTCAACGAGGTCATCGACATCGAGGCGATGCTCGGCTCGGTCTTCGACGCCATGGAGCCGGAGCTGGACTTCACCGGCGAGGCCCGCAACATGGACGAAGCCCGCGGGCAGGTCCGGTCGTTCCGTTCGCTGGAGGTGCCCCGGGTACTGCACGCCAGCCCCCGGGTCCTCGTCCAGTCGCTGGCCGACGGGAAGTCGGTGCGGCACGTCGACCGCGCCCACTTCACGGACGACGAGCGCGTGGAGATCGGCAAGGACCTGCTGCGGTTCATGTACCACGGGTACTTCGTCCATCGCTTCTTCCACGCCGACCCGCACGCCGGCAACGTCTTCGCCGCTCCCGGCGGACCCGCGACGCTGATCGACTGGGGCATGGTCGGCCGTCTGGACCGCAGGACCAGTCTTCAGCTGCTGCCGCTGTTCATGGCCTTGGCGCAGAGCGACGGCGCCGGGACGGCGCAGCACTGGGCGGAGATGGGCCGGATGACGCCGTGGGCCAACATGCCCGCGTTCGCCGCCGACATGGCCGCGTTCGTGCCCAGCGTCTCCCATCTCTCACTGGAGGACATGAACTTCGGTGTCGCGCTCACCACCGTGCTGGCCAAGGCGACCAAGCGCGGGATCGGTTCGCCGCCGGCCGTCTCACTGCTGGGCAAGTCCTTCGCGAACCTGGACGGTTCGGTGCGGTGCATGGCTCCCGAGATCACGCTGCCCGAGGTGTTCCAGGCGGAGGTGCCGAAGATCCTTTTCGCACTGGGCCGCGAGTTCCTCGGCCGCAACCAGTTCGCCCGGAACTCCATGGAGCTGCTGCTGGCCGCCGTCACCAGTCCGGAACAGGTCCGGGGCGTCCTCTCCGACGTGGCCAACCGTCAGTTCGCACTGAACATCCACGAGCCGCGCACCCCCGCCGCGATGGGCGGCCAGCGGCCCACCCGCCCCTCCGGAAGCCTGCTCGCGCTGGGTGCCGCGGCCTTCCTGCTGGGCCGTCGCCGCTCCGGATGATCCGGGTCCGCACGGCCATCCCGCTCCACCTCAAGGAGATCCCATGCCGGAATCCACACGTCCGCAGTCACCGTTCGCGCCGCCCGCCGCGACCCCGCACGGCATTTCCCGCGCGGCGCTCTGGACGGCTGCCGCACACGCGGCGGAGAACCTCCGGCCCGCGCCGCTCGTCCGCGACCCGTGGGCCGCCGACTTCCTCCACGCGGCCGGGTTCGACGGGGGCCCGCCCGGTGACGGACCGCTGCAGCGCCTGCTGCCCGACTATCAGGTGGTACGCACCCGCTTCTTCGACGACTACCTTCTCGCCGCGGCCCGTTCGGGCTGCCGCCAGGTGGTGCTGCTCGGCGCCGGGCTGGACACCCGTGCCTTCCGGCTCGACTGGCCGACCGGGGTGCACGTCTTCGAGGTGGAGGACGCGGCCGTACATGCCTTCAAGGAGTACGTACTGGACTGGAGCCGGCTCTCCTGCGGACGCCGCACCGTCGTCGAAGCCGACGGCACGGCATCCTGGAGAGAGGAACTCAGGGCGGCGGGATTCGATCCCGGCAGGCCCACCGCATGGCTCTGCGAGGCGCCCCTGTACTTCCTTCGGCCCCCGGAGGTGGCGGCCGTCGTCGCCGCGATGACCGAACTCTCGGCCCCCGGCAGCATGTTCGGCGCCGAGTGCGTGAACTCCGCGACCACGTCCTCGCCGTTCGTCGCGCCCTTCATGGACGCCCTGTCGACGATCGGACTGGCCTGGAACTGGCAGATCGCCGATCCGGGGCGCTGGTGGGCCGAGCACGGCTGGGACGCGGCGGCCGCCGACCTGTACACGCTGCCGTACGCGGTCGAGCGCCTCTCCCCGTATCTGCCGCTGATCGGCACGGCCGCCGCGGAGAGCGTCTTCCTCACCACCGGAACGCTGCGCGGCACTCCCTGACACGGCACCGCGCGCAGGCCCCGGACGGTGCGTCCGGGGCCTGCGCGTGGTGCCGTGGCTACGGCCGCTCCAGCTCCAGCAGCGCCGCGAGCCACAGGTCGGGGAGTTCGTCCGCGGTCGCCAGGGCCTCGTCGTGAACGACGGTCAGGCACGCGGTGTCGTGCTGGCTCGTCAGCGTCGTCACACACCGGATGCCTGACGCGACACCGGCGAAGACGGCCGCGCGACGGGCCGCGACCCCCTGGTGGACCAGGGCCGTGCCGAAGTTCACACTGCTCACCGGGCCGGCCACGAACGCCCCGCGGACCAGGCGGGTGCCGACGGTGGCGCCGAGCGGCCGCGGGGCGGCGGACAGCAGCAGGCGCATGGCGTCGCGCCGCCGGCTCTCCCGCAGCCGGCCCGTGCGGGCGACGACCCGGGCCAGGGCCCGCTGGGGTGACTCCTCGTCGCAGGGCAGCAGGAGCCGGGCGGTGACCATGCGGTTGCCCGGGGCGTACTCCTCTCCCGGGGCCCGGACCGACATCGGGATCGACACGGGCAGCGGCGGATGGGCCGAGCCGGTGTCCTTCAGGTACCAGGCGCGGACGGCGTGGGACAGGGCCGCGAGGTAGACGTCCGTGACCGTGCCGCCGTGGGCGCGGGCGATGGCGCGCAGCCGGGCCAGCGGGGTGTCGGCGTGGCAGACGTCGACACGGCCCGTGGATTCTCCGTCGAACGCGGGTTTCGGGGTGGGCGCGCGGAAGGCGTCCACCACCTCGCCCAGGGCGTCCGCGAGGCCGTGTGCGGTGGGCCGGGCGGGATGCTGCGGGGCCGGCCCGCCCTCGGGGTCGTCTCCGAGGAGAGCACGGGCGGTGTAGGCGGCGCCCATGCCGTCCTGGAAGGTGTGGTCGGTTCGGTAGACCAGGGTGTGGCGGTCCGCCGGGCCGTGGACCAGCCACACGTCCCAGGGCGGCAGGTCGTCCGTGCTCATCGGCCGGGACAGCATCAGGCGGCTGGTCGCCGACCCGTCGGTGTCCTCGGGCAGCCACGCCTCGTGCACATGCCGGTCCACCGCGATCCGGTCCACTCGCCGGAATCTCCCGCGGTCCCGTGCGATGCGGTAGCGCAACGCCGGGACGTGGTGGACGCGTTCGGCGACCCGCGCGCGTACGGAGTCCAGGGTGGGGGCACGGCCTTCGAACCCGAACGTGAACGCGAGGGGCACGGGGTTGCCGCCCGTCGCCAGGTGGAACGCGACATCTACGGTTCCCATGGACAGGGCCGACGGCAGGCGGCCGTCCGTACCGAGGTGGGGTCGCATCGTGAAACCTCCTGGTCGGGTTCTGAGGGTGGTCTGTCGGGCTGCGAGGCTGGGGTCTGCGGAGCTGGGGTACGGATGCGGGCCGTGCCTGCCGTCAGCAGGTATGCCGCGCGATTCGCCCCAATGCGTCCACGTACGCCCGCAGCAGGGGCCCTGCGGGTCCGCGTGCGGGCAGGCGCGGGGCCCGGGAACGGTGCCACGGGAGCGGTTCGCCGGGTGCCGGCTCACCCAGCAGGGCCGCGGCCACGTGCGCGCCGTGCGCCACGGACAGGGCGAGTCCGTGCCCGCAGCAGCCGCCGATGTACCAGACGTCGTCGAAGCCCGGCACCGGCCCCACCACCGGCAGGTCGTCGCCCGTCATGCCGATGCGGCCGGACCAGCGATGGGTGACCCGTACCCGGGCGAGGTCCGGATGCAGGGACCGCAGCCATCTCTCCAGCCGGGCCCAGGCACGCTCCCTGACGGCCTGGAGACGGGGAGCGCCGATGTCCGCCGGGACCGTGGCGGTACCGCCACCCGCCACCAGGCCCCGGTCCGGGAGCAGCCGGAAGTACGGCGCCAGCGGGACGGCGTCGACGACGGAGTGTCCGGCGCGCCCGCCCAGGGCCTCGTAGGCCGGGGCGCTCAGCGGTTCGGTGGCGACGGCGTACACCTCGAGCGGCAGGACGGTGCCGACCGGCAGGTCCAGTGCCTGCGCGGCTGAGTTGACGGCCAGCACCGCCTGACCGGCGTAGAGCCTGCCGTGCGGGAGCACCAGCTCGGGGCCGACCAGATCGCCGGGGCGGAGGGCCAGCAGCGGGCTGCGGCCGTAGAATCGCACGCCCTTGTCGGCGCAGGCACGGGCGAGGGCGCAGGTCAGGGCGGCCGGATCGAGGGTCGCGGCGGGGCGGTGCAGGAGTGCCGCCCGGTAGGGCACGCCGACCCGGTCGCGGATACCGGCCGGGGAGAGGACGGGGACGTCCAGACCGAGTTCGCGGCAGGCGCGGGCCTGGCGGGCGAGTGCCACCAGGCCCGCGGACGACCGCGTGGCCACCAGCTGCTCGCCGGGCCGCAGCCCGCAGGGCACGTCGAGCCGGGCGCACAGGTCGAGGACGTCCCGCACCGCCTGCTCGCTGGCCCGATGCATCCTGCGCGCGGTCTGCGGGCCGAAGCGGCGCACCGCGCGGTCGACCGCGGGGCCGGCCCGGGGGCCCAGCAGACCGGTGCCCCGGCCGCTGGCGCCGGCGGCCGGGTGCTCGGCGTCCACCACCGCGATGTCGAGCCCCGGGGCGCGTTCCGCCAGGTGGTAGGCGCAGGACAGCCCGGCCAGCCCGGCCCCGACGACGGCCACGTCGGCGGTGACCACGCCGTACAGCTGGGGCTGCGTCGGCAGTTCCGCGGGGTCCCAGTACGGCGTTCCGGCCGGTGGTCTGGTCATCCGACGGCGTCCGGCACCGGCCCGGTCAGCGCACCGAACCGGCGGTCGTGCCACAGCAGCGGGCGTCCGCCGCCCACGTGCACGGCGGCGACCCGGCCGACGACGAGGTGGTGGTCGCCGTAGCGGCGTACGTCCTCGGTCAGACACACCGACCAGGCGAGCGCGCCGGCCAGCACGGGGACGCCCAGCACCTGCCGGGTGTCGGTCCCGGCGAACCGCTCCGCCGCGGTCGTGGTGGGGGACGCGAACCGGCCCGCGAGATCCTGCTGTTCCTCGCGCAGCAGGTGCACGGCGAAGGCCCGGCGGGCGCGGACGGCGGCGAGGGTGCGGGAGCCGTCGCGCAGACAGGCCAGCAGCAGCGGCGGGCGGGCGGAGAGCGAGGTGACGGCGGACACCGTCATGCCCAGCGGGCCGTCCTCGCCGCGGGCGGTCACGACGGTCACCCCGGCGGCCAGCTTGGCGTACAGGCCGAGGCAGCGGGCAGCGCCGGGCCCCGGTTCCTCGTGCAGCGGCTCCTCGTGCGGCGGATCGGCGGCCGGGGGCGGGGCGCCCGTGACGGCCGTCCGGTCAGCCACCAGCCGCAGCCGCGCGCTCATCGATCACCTCCGCGCCCGCAAGGCCCCGCAGGACGCGGGCGATGTTGGTCCGCAGGGTCGACTCGGCCACCGGGTCGAGGATCTCGGCCATGGAGGGGATGCCGAGGTCGAAGGCCGCGGTGAAGACGACGAGCGTGCCGCCGTCCCTCGCTTCGCAGCGCCAGCTCCCCTCGAAGGCCTGGAAGTCGCCGCTGACCTGTTCGAAGGCGATGGAGTACGTCTCGGGCGAGTAGGTGTCGCGTTCCCGCCACCGCATCAGGCCGCCCCGGAACTCGACGGTCCAGTCCGAGACCGTGGAGCCGTCGGGCAGCGGAGGCTCGACGTGCACCTCGCGGAAGGTGTCGCTGTACTCGGGATAACGGCGGAAGTCGCTGATGCGGCCGTAGACGTCGGCGGGTGCCAGTCCGTCGGCGAGGGCGTGCAGGATCACGTGGCGCATGGGTCGTTCGGTTCCTTCCCGGAGGGTTTTTGGACGCTGGTCGTCCGGAGCTGGTGGCTGGCGCCGGCGCCAGGAGCCGGCGTCAGCTGGTCATACGGCCGGCCGTGCTCCGCAGGGCCGAGCCGAGGGTGGTGAGAAACAGGTCGAGCGCGGAGTCCTCGACCACGGCCGGCGGGGTCAGCCGCAGCACCCGGGTGGAGTTGAGGGAGTTGTTGACGAGCACACCGCGGGAGATCAGTTCCAGCAGGAGTTCGCCGACCGCCTGTTCCTCGGCGAACTCGACGCCGATCAGCAGACCCCGGCCGCGCACTTCCCGGACCAGGCCGCCCTCGTACGGCGCGCACACGTCCCGTACGGCGGTGAGGATGCGCAGGCCGAGCGCGGCGGCCCGGGCCACGGTGTCCTCCTCCTCCATCGCCCGTACGGTGGCGAGGGCGGCGGCGCAGGCGATCGGCGAGGCGCCGAAGGTGGAGGTGTGCAGGTAGGGGTCGCGGCTGAAGGGGGCGTAGGCCTCCGCGGTGGCGACCATCGCGGCGACCGGTACGACACCGCCGCTGAGTCCCTTGCCGACGAGCAGCACGTCCGGACGCACGTCCTCGGCGTCGACGCCCCACCAGGTGCCCAGCCGTCCCATGCCGGTCTGGACCTCGTCGACGATCAGCAAGGCGCCGTACGCCCGGCACAGCGCCCGCACCTGGCTGAGGTAGCCGTGGCGGGGGATGCGTACGCCGCCCTCGCCCTGGACGGGTTCGACGATGACGCAGGCCCGGTCGCGGCGGGCGGCCAGCGCCTGTTCGAGGTCGGCCGGGTCGTCGTAGGCCACCTGGGTGACGTCCGGGAGCAGGGGCTGGAAGGGCGTCTGGTACGTGGCGTTGGCGGTGACGCTCAGCGCACCGAGGGTCTTGCCGTGGAAGCCGCTGCGGGTGGTGATCACCGAGGTGAGTCCGTGGGCGCGGGCCAGTTTCAGGGCCGCCTCGGTGGCCTCGGCGCCGGAGTTGACGAAGTGGACGTAGTCGAGGCCGGGCGGGGTGCGGGCGGCCAGGGCCTGGGCGGCCCGGGCGGCGACGGGTTCGAGGAAGACGCGGCTGGCCAGCGGGTGGGTGTCGATCTGCCGGTGCACCGCTTCGACGACGGCCGGGTGCCGGTGGCCCATGATGAAGACGCCGTAGCCGCCGAAGTCCAGGAAGCGGCGGCCGTCGTCGGCGTGGATCCAGGCCCCCTCGGAGCGGACCTCGGCCATGCCGCCCATGACACGGCCCATCACGGCACGGCCGGAGCCGATGTGCTTCAGGTAGAGGTCCACGATGTCGGGCCGGTCGGTCGGCGCGGCGGTTCCGGCACGCGGGGTGGAGGACTCGGAGGACGGGGCGGAGGACGGCGTGGCGGTCCCGGAGCGCGGCCCGGCAGCCCCGGAGGACGAGGCGGGGGATCCGGAGGACGGCCCGGCGGCCTCGGAGGACGAGGCGCGGGACCCGGAGGGCGGCCCGGTGGTCCCGGTGGACGGTGGTGACACGGTCATGACGCCACCTCCATGGGGGCGGTCGCGGCGGATCGGTTCCGGCTGAGCAGGCCGGCCCTGTCCCCGGCCCAGCTCTCCGCGTTGCGTACGAGGGCGGCCCGGATGTCGGTCCGGGTCGGGCGGGTGCCGCAGTCGGGTTCGCCGAGGGAGGTGTCGAACGGCAGCTCCCGCTGGAACACCAGCAGCAGTTCCGCGTAATACTCCAGCCGCCGCCTCAGGGACGCGGGCAGCGAGGTGCCCTCCAGCATGGGCAGGAGCAGCCGGTGCACGGCATCGACGGGGACGAGCCGGGGCCGCTGGGGCCGGGGCAGGCCGTGGCGTACGGCGACGTCCGCGCAGACGTCGGCGAACTCCCGCAGGTCGATGGCCTCCTTGCCGGCCGTCAGCCAGTACTCGCCGTCGGCAACACCGCCCCGGACCAGGTCGCCGATGGCCCGCGAGACGTAGTCCTGGGGCACCATGTCGATCCGGGCCTCGGGGGCTCCGGGCAGCACCGGGGCCTGTCCCAGGACCATCGCGCCGATCGTCTTCGTCAGCCCCTGCTGACCGGCGATCCGCCCGCTGACGGAGTCACCCATGACGACCGAGGGCCGGACGATGGCGCCGGGCACGCCCGCCTCGCGTGTCATCTGTTCGGCCCTGGCCTTGGAGTCGAGGTAGGCGGCCGCACCCGGGAAACGCCGGCGGTCCTCCTCGGTGGGGGTGTTGGCCACGAACGCGGTACTCACCAGGTACAGCGGGGCGTCGGCCCGGGCCGCCAGGTCGAGCATGTTGTCGGCACCGCGCAGATTGGTGCGCGAGATGTCCTGTGGCGGGGTACGCCAGTTGGTCTCGGCGGCGCAGTGCAGCACCACGTCCACCTCAAGGGCCAGTTCGTGCCAGGCCAGTGGGCTCAGGCCGAGCCGGGGAGCGACCAGGTCGCCCTGGAGCTCGCGCACCCGCGGATCGCACAACGGTGTGTTGCGGCGCAGGCACAGCAGGTCGAAGTCGGGTGACAGCTCGTCGATCAGGGCACGTCCGAGCACTCCGGAACCGCCGGTGAGCAGCAGCAAGGGGCGGTCGCGCCGTCCCGTACGGCCGACGGGCAGGAGGGCGAGACGCTGGTTGTCTGACGGCATGGGGGGTGTGTTCTCCCAACGGGTCTCGGCCCACCGATGGACGGTGGGGGCGCGGTCAGGCGATGGCGAGTGGCCGGTCGGCCAGGTACGCGGAGAACGGGGCGGTCATCCGGGAGCGCGACGGCGGGTGCAGGGAGAGTCCGTTGGCGCAGGCGGCCAGGTGGCCCACCTCGTCGGACGTCATGAAGTTGAGGCCGCCGAGGAGTTCGACCGCGCGCGGGACGACTCGGGCGATGGCGTCCTGGACGCCGTAGCGCACGTACAACGCCTGTGCGAGCGCCGACTCGTCGAGGTCACCGGCGTCGATACGCCGGGCGACGCCCTCGGCGGTGGCCATGGCGGCCTCGGTCTCGACGAAGAGGCGTACGCGCTCGTGCTCGGGGATGCGGTCGTTCAGCAGCACCCGCTCCACCAGCGCGCTCGCGGCGCCGAGGTAGCTGCCCGTCATCAGCGTCTGGAACCAGATCAGACCGGCCGTCTGAAGTTCGTCGAGCTGTTCACCGGAGGTCGTCGCGGTACGCAACAGGAGTTCCGGCGGTACGAGGACGTCGGTGAGCGTGACCTGTTCGCTCTCGGCCCCGGCGAGGAAGGCGCTGGACCAGAAGCCGCTGACACTCACACCCTCGCTCTCCGCGGGCACGAGGGCCACGGCGAGTTCGTCGCCCTGCCCGTCCTCGCGCGGGATCATCACGCTGGCGGTGAGCACGTCCATGGAGTGGGCCAGGCTGCACGGCCGTTTGACGCCGTTGATCCGCACGCCGTCCGCGGTCACCGTGGCGGTCATCGACGGGTCGAGGATGCCCGCGCCGCTGCGGCCCTCGGCGAAGCCGGAGGCGATCACGCGGTTGGACGAGGCCACGCCCTCGATCAGCATCCACTCCAAGCCGTCGCCGAGGCCGCCGATCCCGACAAGGGTGGCCATGGAGAAGTGGTGCATGGTGGTGGCCACGGCCAGGGACGGCGAGCGGCTGCCGATGGCCCGCTGCACGCGCAGGGCATCGAGCGCGGTGGCGCCCCGGCCCTGGTGGGACTCGGGGACCAGCAGTCCAGGACCGCCGCTGTCCCGGAAGTGCCGGATGCCCGGGCTGCCCGGCCGCTCCAGTTCCATCAGCGGGGCCTCGCGCAGGGCGGGGTCCAGTTCGGGCAGCAGCTTCGCGAGGGTGGCGCGTTCACGCTCTAGGAATCTCATGGGCGTGCGGTCCTCCAGGGTGGGATGAATACGGAATCGGCGCGGCACTCGCGCGGCCGTGGCCGAGGTGGCTCAGAGGGCGTTGGTGGCGCGCAGCAACTGCCAGACCGCGCCGGGGCGTGGCCTGCCGCGGAAGGCGATGTACTCCGGCAGGACCACGTGCGGGGCCCACTTCTGCTTGTACTCGAGCTGGGAGGCCGCCGGGTAGATCACGTCGCCGCGCTCGGCCAGGAGACGGGTGAACCGGGTGAACATACGGCTGGCACCGGGTAGTTCGTGCTCCGGGTCGAGCCCGGTGAACGGGGTGAAGCCGAAGTGCAGCCAGCCCGCTCCCTCGGCGGTCAGCCGTTCCATGACGGTGGCGTTGAGCGCCTCCATCACGCCGGGCGGCGCGTCGGGGCGGCGCCGGCTGAGGTCGTGCAGCCAGCCGGAGCGGCTGCCGTAGACCGGCGAGTAGTTGATGTAGCCGACCGTCTCGCCGTCGATCCGGCCGACGAACAGACGGCGGTGCCTCTGCAGGCTCCCGTTGCGCTGGCCGACGAGGAAGCGCAGCTCCTTGGCGTGCCGGCCCTTGTCCCGCAGCCAGCACTGGTCGATCCGGTCCAGTTCGGCGCAGTCGTCGCCGGCCATGACCTCGGCGACCGCCAGGCCCGCCCGCCGGGCGCGCGAGATCTTGTTCCGCAGCCGGACGAACCGTGAGCCGCGCAGCGTGAAACGGCTCAGGTCGACCGCGTACGACGCCCCGAGCTGGTTGACCGTGAAGCCGTGCGCCGCGTACAGCTCGGCGTCCGCCCGCTGCAGTTGCACGGCGACCAGGCGGCGGCCGGCGTGGGCGGCGAACGCGTCCAGCAGGCGTGCCCGGTGTTCCGGAGCGGTGAACGGGCCGCCGAATTGCAGTACGTAGCGGCCCGAGGTGCGATAGGCGCAGGCGCCGTCGAACCCGCCGTCGTGGAAGTACGCGTTCCCGCTGTTGAGGGCGAGAAAGGAACTGGGGTTGTCGCTGTGCGCGGCGAGTGTGTCAAGCACGGACGGCATCGGCGTCCTCCACGGGAGTCCGCACGGCGGCGCTCTCACCGGAATCCGCCGCCGAGTGGTACCGCTGCTCGAACCTGCGGAACTCCGGGGTGGTTTCCGGCTCGAAGGCGACACCGAAGGGTTTGAGGGAGTTCCCGAAGAGCGCCCGGTCGCCCATGAGGTGGATCGGGAGGGCCAGCAGGGCCCATTCCGGCCGGACGAACAGCGCCCACGCCCCGGCCAGGACACCCGCTGTGACCAGGCTGTGCATCGTGTTGTAGGCCACGTAGCAACCGCGCGGAACATGTCCGTCCGGGCTGCGCCGGAAGGCGATCGCGCCGGGCAGGTATCCGACGACGTCGATCACCGCGAACAGCAGCACGAAGACGGCCCAGCGGATTTCCGAGTGGTGCTGGAATGCGAGCACGAGCGATACGGCGAGAAAGCCCAGCCATTCGAGTCGGGAGAGAGCGAAGGTGGTCTTCGTCTCGAAACGGTTCTTGGCGTCCACGGGCGCTCCTGGATTGCGCGTACGATTCCGGGGCGCGACATCGGCCCGCCCCCTCGCTGTGGTCTCTCACTCCGGTTTACGCACCAAGGGATCCAACCCCTCGTAAAGTGTGGGTGATTGAGATGACGTGGTGCAGACATGATGTTCGGGGGGACTTCCTTCATGACGCCGTCGACCGGTCCGGGCGGCCCTCCGGGCTCCGCCGCCGCCAGCGCGGCCTGGGAGTTGCTGCTGCCCGCCGCCTCGGCACCGGCACGCGCGCGTGGCCGCGCCCTGCAGGAGGCCCTGCGCGACGCGGTCCGCTCGGGCCGGCTCGCGCCGGGCACCCGCCTCCCGTCCAGCCGGGACCTGGCGGCCGACCTCAAGGTGTCGCGGGGGCTGGTGACGGAGGCGTACGAGCAGCTGACGGCCGAGGGCTATCTGCGCAGCGGGCGGGGCGCGGGGACGTGGGTGGGGGACGCCGTGCGGGCCGCCCGTCCGCGCGCGCGTGATCTCGCCCCGCGCTCCCCCGCCGATCGCGTCGACTTCGTGCCGGGGACACCGGATCTGTCGCTCTTCCCGCGCTCGGCGTGGGCCGCCGCGCAGCGGGGCGTGCTGACGGAGCTGCCGCACGAGAGCCTCGGCTATCCCGACCCGCGCGGGCTGCCCCGGCTGCGGACCGCGCTGGCCCAGCTGCTCGCGCGGCGCCGGGGCGTGGTGGCCGACCCGGAACGGATCATGGTGGTCTCCGGGGTGGCGCAGGCGACGGCACTGCTCGCGAGCGTGCTCCACGCGCGCGGGGTGCGCGCCACCGGCGTCGAGGACCCCGGCAGCCCCCAGCACGACGCCCTGTACGCGTCGGCGGGCGTGGACACCGTGCCGCTGCCGCTGGACGACGAGGGGCTCGCCGTCGGCCCGCTGCACGCCTCGGGCGTACGGGCCGTGGTGACGACTCCGGCCCACCAGTTCCCCACCGGGATCGCCTACTCCGCGCACCGGCGCGGTGAGCTGCTGGACTGGGCACGGTCCGTGGACGGCCTCGTCCTGGAGGACGACTACGACGGCGACTTCCGGTACGACCGTGCCCCCGTGGGCGCACTCCAGGGGCTCGACCCGGAACGCGTCGCCTACACGGGTTCGGTCAGCAAGTCGCTCGCTCCGGGACTGCGGCTGGGCTGGCTGCTGGTTCCGGAGTGGCTGGCGGACGACGTCGTCGAGCGCAAGCGCACCACGGATCTCGGGCATCCGGCCCTCGACCAGGCACTCTTCGCCCGCTTCGTGGAGCGCGGCGACTACGACCGCCAACTGCGCGCCTGCCAGCGCGCCTACCGTGAGCGGCGCGACGCCCTGGTGGCCGCCTTGGAGGAGTACCTTCCCGGCTCCCGGGTGTCCGGCATCGCCGCCGGACTCCATGCCATCGCCACCCTCCCCGAGCGGTACGGCCCCGAGGAGCGCTTCCTCGCGCGTGTGACGGAGGCCGGGGTCGCCGTGCGCTCGCTGGCGGAGTACACGCACGGCGCGGGTGGTGACGACGCGGCGGCGAAGGAGGTGCGGCTGGTGCTCGGGTACGCGCACCTGACACCGAGCCGGATTCGTGCGGGGGTGGAGATGATGGGCAGGGCCGTGTGACGCGGGGCGGGTGAGGTGGTTGCACGCGCGCGGGCGGCCGGTTGTTCACACGGAGTTTCCGTGACCGCCGCGCCGCACCAGTAGGTCTGGCCGTGCACACTGGCCTCGTCGCTGGCCGGATCCCGTCCCTGGACGTCCCTGGAGGCGCATCCATGTCACACCGTCCGTTGCCCGGTCGCCGCAGCGTGCTGCGCGGCTCCCTCGCCGCGTCGGCGGCCCTCACCCTGCCCACGGCCCTCGGCGCCGCGCCGGCGTTCGCGCGTTCCGGGCGGCCGGGCGCGGGCTGGGGCGTGCAGACGGGAGACGTGACCTCCCACTCGGGTCTGGTGTGGGTACGGTCCGACCGGCCGGCCCGGATGATCGTCGAGACGTCCGCGACCGAGTCGTTCCGCAACCCGCGCAGATGGCGCGGCCCGCTGCTCGGGCCGGACACGGACTTCACCGGCACGACCCGGCTGCGCGGCCTGCCGCCCGGCGAGCAGATCCACTACCGTGTGCTCCTCGCCGACCCGGACGACCCGCGCCGCACCGGCGAGCCGGTGCCGGGCACCTTCCGCACGGTGCCGGTCCGTCGGCGCGAGTCGGTGCGCTTCGTGTGGTCCGGTGACCTGGCGGGCCAGGGCTGGGGCATCAACCCGGACATCGGCGGCTACCGCATCTACGACGCGATGGGCGCCCTGGACCCGGACTTCTTCCTGTGCAGCGGCGACAACGTCTACGCCGACGGGCCCATCGCCGCGACGGCCGAGCTGCCCGGCGGCGGTACCTGGCGGAACATCACCACCGAGGAGAAGTCCAAGGTCGCCGAGACCCTGGCCGAGTTCCGCGGCAACTTCCGTTACAACCTGCTCGACGAGAACCTGCGCCGCTTCAACGCCCGGGTGCCGTCGGTCGTCCAGTGGGACGACCACGAGGTCCGCAACAACTGGTACCCGGGGCAGACGATCGCTGAGACGGACAGCCGCTACACCGAGAAGAGTGTGGACGTGCTGGCCGCCCGCGCCCGGCGCGCGTTCGCCGAGTACTTCCCGATCTCCACGCTGCGCCCCGGCGCGCGGGAGGGCCGCGTCCACCGGGTGCTGCGTCAGGGGCCGCTGCTGGACGTGTTCGTGCTGGACATGCGGACGTACCGCAATGCCAACTCCTCCGGCGACCAGGGCGTGGACCCGCAGGGCATCCTCGGCCGCGAGCAGTTGGAGTGGCTCAAGCGGGAGCTGTCGCGCTCGCGCGCGGTGTGGAAGGTCATCGCCGCCGACATGCCGATCGGCCTCGTCGTGCCCGACACCGGCGAGGGGCGGGCGAACATCGAGGCGATCGCGCAGGGCGACCCCGGCGCGCCCCTGGGGCGGGAACTGCAGATCGCCGAGCTGCTGCGCTTCGTCAAGCACCGGCGGATCACCGGCACGGTATGGCTGACGGCCGACGTGCACCACACCTCCGCCCAGCACTACCAGCCCTCGCGTGCCGCCTTCACCGACTTCGAGCCGTTCTGGGAGTTCGTGTCCGGGCCGCTCAACGCGGGTGCCTTCCCGGCCAGCGCCCTGGACGGGACCTTCGGCCCGGAGCGGGTGTTCGTGAAGGCGCCGACCGCCTCCAACGTCTCCCCCGCGGAGGGCTACCAGTTCTTCGGCGAGGTCCGGATCGACGGTGACAGTGCCGAGATGACGGTGCGTCTGCGCGAGCAGGACGGCACGGTGCTGTTCACGAAGGTGCTCCGGCCGGGCCGCGTCGGCCAGTAGGGTCCCGTAGCCTGTCGGTGGTGTCGCGCACCGGCGTCATCCCCCGGTGCGCGACCCGGCCCACCCCATGGGTGAATTGCGATGAATATCCCCACAAGCCTTCTTTACCCATCCGTCACAGGGCGTTCGTGATCAGGCAACACCGTTCCTTCACAGTGGCCGCATGAGTCGAGACATGTCCGATGTGACGGATGCCGTGGCCCGCCTCGTCGAGCACGGTCCCGGGGTGCCCGTGATGCTGCTGGCCTCGGTGGCGGCGCTGATGACCACGGCGGGCTTCCGGAGTTGGCGGACACGGCGCCACGGGCACGCACCGCCCGCGGACGATACCGGCTCCCGGCCGCCGTCCGCGGCGGCCGGGAGCCGGGGCGACGCCGAGCCGGGCGACGCTGGAGCGACCGGTGCCGCGACCGGTGACGGCACCGCCGGCACCGCTCTGTGGCGGATGCGGACGACGGTGCGCGACGCGCCCGGGTCGCTGGCCGTGCTCTGCGCCGCCCTCGCCGAACGGCGGGTCGACATCCTGAGCCTGCAGACGCACCCGCTGGCCGAGGGCACGGTGGACGAGTTCCTGCTCCGCGCCCCCGGCGCACTGACGGCGTCCGGGCTGACGGACGTGGTGTCGGCGGCGGGCGGTGCCGACACGTGGACCGAGCGGGCGGACGCCCACGACCTGGTGGACGCCCCGGCCCGGGTGCTGGCCCTGGCGGCCCGTACGGCCCAGGACACGGCTGAACTCCCGTTGGCCTTGCGGCAGTTGCTGGGCCGCTGCACCATCCGGTCGCTGCCCGCGGCGGCCGTGGGACGTACGGCCGGGGACGTGCCGCCGGAGGGGTCGCTGGAGGACACCGTGCTGCGGCTGCGCGCCCCGGAGGGCGGGGTGATCAGTGTGGAGCGGCCGTACCTGCCGTTCACCCCGGCCGAGTTCGCCCGGGCGCGGGCCCTGGTCGAGCTGGACGCCCGGCTCGGTCCGCGCGTCCCGCGCGGCCGGGACGTGCTGACGCTGCCCGAGGGGAGCGACATCACGGTCCGCCGGGCCGACACGCGTGACGTCGCGGCGGCGAAGGCGATGCACGAGCGCTGCTCCGCGCGGACGCTCGGCATGCGGTACCACGGCCCGGTCGGGGACGCCGACCGGTATCTCGACCATCTGCTCAGCCCGCGTTTCGGCCGCACCCTCGCCGTGCAGACGGCGTCGGGCCGGATCGTCGGGCTCGGTCACCTGCTGTGGGACGGGGACGAGACGGAGGTCGCGCTGCTGGTCGAGGACGCGTGGCAGCACCGGGGCATCGGCGGCGAACTCCTCGGCCGGCTCGTGGCCATGGCCGCCGAGACGGACTGCGCGAGCGTGTACGCGGTGACGCAGGCGTCGAACACCGGCATGGTCGCCGCGATGCGCGGCCTGGGCCTCCCCCTCGACTACCAGATCGAGGAGGGGACCCTGGTCATCACGGCGCGTCTTGACCCGGCGGCCCGGGCCGCGGCGCGGCTGCCGCGCGGGGAGCGGATCGGCCGGGACTGCTGAGCCGCCCCGGCAGGGGGGCGTCACTCGGCCCGTGCCAGCGCCTCCCGCAGCGGGACCGCTTCGGCGGCCCGCTCCCCCAGCGCCTGGTCCAGGTCGGCCCACAGGTCGTCGACGTCCTCCAGGCCGACCGACAGCCGCAGCAGCCGGTCGCCGACCCCGGCGTCCCGGCGGTCGTCGGCGTCCACGATGCGGTGGCTGATGGACGCCGGGTGCTGGATGAGCGTGTCGACGCTGCCGAGGCTGACCGCGGGGGTGATCAGGCGGACCCGGCCGATCACCTCGTGCGGGTCGCCGTGGACCTCGAAGGAGACCATCGCGCCGCCGATGCGCGGATAGTGCACGCGGGCCACCCGCGGGTCGGCGGCGAGCCGCTCGACGAGCGCGGCGGCGTTCGCGGAGGCGGCCCGTACCCGTACGGGCAGGGTGGACAGCCCGCGCAGCAGCAGGTAGCCGGCCAGCGGGTGCAGCACGCCGCCGGTGGCGAAGCGGACCTGCCGCAGCCGTCCGGCGAACTCCTCGTCGCAGGCCACCACGCCGGCCAGCACGTCCCCGTGCCCGCCGAGGTACTTGGTGGCGCTGTGCAGCACCAGCCGGGCGCCGTCCTCGGCGGGCCGCTGGAGCACGGGGGTGGCGAAGGTGTTGTCCACGAGCAGCGGCACCGAGCCGCAGGCGTGGGCGACGGCCCGCAGGTCGGCCTCGGCCAGCGTGGGGTTGGCCGGCGACTCGACGAGCACCAGGCCGGTGTCCGGGCGCAGCGCGTCGGCGATGCCGGCCGGATCGGTCCAGGTGACCTCGGACCCGAGCAGCCCGGCGGTCAGCAGGTGGTCGCTGCAGCCGTACAGGGGCCGTACGGCGACCACGTGGCGCAGTCCCATCGAGGCACGGACCAGCAGGACGGCGCTCAGGGCGGCCATGCCGCTGGCGAAGGCGACGGCGGCCTCCGTGCCCTCCAGCCGGGCCAGGGCCGTCTCGAAGCGGGCGACGGTCGGGTTGCCGAGGCGTCCGTAGACCGGCGGGCCGTCCGGGTCGGCGCCGGTGGTGGCGAACGCGTCGATGCGGGCGGCCTCGCCGCGGCTGTCGTACGACGGGTAGGTCGTCGACAGGTCGATGGGCGGGGCGTGCAGTCCCCGGGCCGCGAGATCGTCGCGGCCGGCGTGCACGGCCTCGGTGGCCAGTGCCCTGCCCGTGGGTGCGGTGGAGCGTACGTCGTCGGGTGGTGACGTGTGCGTGCGCGCGGAATCCATGGACCGAAGGGTGAACACCGACCGGGCCGGTGGGACCGGATCCCGTGCTACGTTCGGCCGATGGCGGAACCTGTCGTACTCGATCCGGTGGACCTCCATCTGCTGCGGCTGCTGCAGAACGACGCCCGGACCACCTACCGCGACCTCGCCGCCCAGGTCGGGGTCGCCCCGTCGACCTGCCTGGACCGGGTGGCCCGGCTGCGGCGGGCCGGGGTGATCCTCGGGCACCGGCTGGAACTGGACCCGGCCCGGCTGGGGCGCGGCCTCCAGGCGCTGCTGTCGGTGCAGGTGCGGCCGCACCGGCGGGAGCTGGTCGGCCCGTTCGTGGACCGGATCCGGGCGCTCCCGGAGTCGCGCACCGTCTTCCACCTCACCGGCCCGGACGACTACCTGGTCCACGTCGCGGTCGCCGACATGGCGGACCTGCAGCGGCTGGTCCTGGACGAGTTCACCTCCCGGCGCGAGGTCGCGCGCGTCGAGACGCGGCTGATCTTCCAGCAGTGGGAGTGCGGCCCGCTGCTGCCGCCCGCCCCGCCCGACAGCACGCCCTGAGCGAAATCCGGCCGCCCGCGGCGGCGGCCCGGGGAAAGCGGGCTGACGCGGTACCGGGATCCGTACGAGGATGTCCGCATGTCAGAGACCAAGAGCCCGCTGCCCCGCGAGGTCGCCGACGCCTACGTCGACGAGCTCATCGCCCTCGACCCGGTCACCGGTACGTTCCTCGGCGTGGAGGAGAGTTCCAGTCGCCTGCCCGACCTCTCACCCGCGGGTCAGGAGGCGCTCGCGGAGCTGGCGCGGGCCACGCTGGCCCGACTGGACGAGGCGGAGCGCCGGCCCGGCGGGGACAGTGACGTCGAGCGGCGCTGCGCCCGGCTGCTGCGCGAGCGCCTGAGGGCCGGGCTCGCCGTGCACGAGGCGGAGGAGGGCCTGCGCTCGGTCGGCAACCTGGGCACCGTCGCGCATTCGGTGCGCGAGGTCTTCACGGTGACGCCGACGCGGACCGACGAGGACTGGGCGCGGATCGCCGAGCGGCTGCGCGCGGTGCCGGCGGCACTCGGGGGCTACCGCGAGTCCCTGGCCCTGGGCCTGGAGCGCAAGCTGCACGCGTCTCCGCGCCCGACCGCCGCCTTCGTCGAGCAGCTCGGCGAGTGGGCGGACACGGGCGAGGGCCGGGGCTGGTTCGAGGACTTCGCGTCCGCCGGTCCGGACGCGCTGCGCGCGGAGCTGGACGAGGCGGCGCGGGGCGCGACCGCGGCCGTGGTGGAGCTGCGCGACTGGATGCGCGACGTGTACGCGCCGGCGATCGAAGGTGCCCCGGACACGGTGGGGCGCGAGCGCTACGCGCGCTGGTCGCGCTACTACAACGGCACGGACCTGGACCTCGACGAGGCCTACGCGTACGGCTGGGCCGAGTACCACCGCCTGCTCGCCGAGATGAGGCAGGAGGCCGAGAAGATCCTGCCCGGCGCCGAGACCCCGTGGGCGGCGCTGGCCCACCTGGACGAGCACGGCAAGCACATCGAGGGCGTCGACGAGGTCCGCGACTGGCTGCAGGGCCTGATGGACCAGGCGATCGAGTCGCTGGACGGCACGCACTTCGAACTCGCCGAGCGGGTCCGGAGGGTGGAGTCGCGGATCGCCCCGCCCGGCAGCGCGGCGGCCCCGTACTACACGCCCCCGTCGGAGGACTTCTCCCGCCCCGGCCGCACCTGGCTGCCGACGATGGGCCTGACCCGCTTCCCGGTCTACGACCTGGTCTCCACCTGGTACCACGAGGGCGTGCCGGGCCACCACCTCCAGCTCGCGCAGTGGGCGCACGTCGCCGAGGACCTGTCCCGCTACCAGGCCTCCGTGGGCATGGTGAGCGCCAACGCCGAGGGCTGGGCGCTGTACGCGGAGCGGCTCATGGACGAGCTGGGCTTCCTCACGGACGCCGAGCAGCGGCTCGGCTACCTGGACGCGCAGATGATGCGGGCGGCCCGGGTCATCGTGGACATCGGCATGCACCTGGAGCTGGAGATCCCGGCGGACTCGCCGTTCCACCCGGGCGAGCGCTGGACGCCGGAGCTGGCCCAGGAGTTCTTCGGCGCGCACAGCAGCCGGCCGGCGGACTTCGTGGAGAGCGAGCTGACCCGGTACCTGACGATCCCGGGCCAGGCGATCGGCTACAAGCTCGGTGAGCGGGCGTGGCTGCTGGGCCGGGAGAAGGCCCGCGAGCGGCACGGTGACGCCTTCGACGCGAAGGCCTGGCACATGGCGGCGCTCTCCCAGGGTTCGCTGGGCCTGGACGACCTGGTGGACGAGCTGTCGCGGCTGTGAGCCGGACCGCTCAGCGCCGGAAGCCGCCCTCCGAGTCGACAACCTGTCCGGTGACCCACTCCGCCTCGTCCGTGGCGAGCCACGCGACGAGGCGGGCCGGGTCGTCGGGCATGCCCCACCGCCCGGCGGGGAAGAGCGCGGCGATGGCGTCGTAGTCCTCGCCCGTCATGTAGTCGGTGTCCACGGGCCCGGGGTTGACCGCGTTCACGGTGACCGCGTGTTCGACGAGGGCCGTGGACAGGGAGCGGGTGATGGAGGCGAGGGCGCCCTTCTGCAGCGCGTAGGCGATCTCACCGGGCATGCCGCCCGCGATGTCCTGGCCGGAGGTCATCATCACGACGCGTCCGCCGGGCGTGCGGGGCGGCAGCGCGGCGCGGTGCCGGGCGTAGGCCTGGACGAGGAGCAGCACCGAGCGGGTGTCGACCTGCCAGTGGGCGTCGAGCATCGCGGCGTCGATCGTGTCGAGGGTGCCGTCGGAGCCGCTGAGGGCGTGGTTGGCGACCAGGACGTCCAGCCGGCCGCCGAGCGCTTCGGCGGCCGTGTCGAGGAGTTCGCCCGGTGCGGCGGGGTCGGCCAGGTCGCCGGGGCCGGCCACCACGGTGGCGTCCGGGTCGCCGAGCGCGGCGCGCACGGAGGCGGCGACGTCCTCGGGCCGGTCGGCGCCCCACGGCATGACGGCGTCGTGCGGGACGTGGTGGTGCAGGTAGACACTGGCCCCGTAGGCGGCGAGCCGCCGGGCCACGGCGTGGCCGATGCCGCCGCGCCGGCTGGCGCCGGTGACGAGGGCGGTGCGGCCGCGCAGGGGCAGGGGGTCGCGGCGCAGTTCTTCGGGGGCGGGGTGCGGAAGTCGGGGCATGGGCATCCATGATGGACGGCGCGCCGCCGGTGCGCATTCCAATATCACCGCGGCGGTACCCATCGCGCCGGGCGGTTACCGGTCCGCGAGCCGCCGCAGTCGCACGACGGTCAGCCAGGTCTCCGGTCCGGGGCGCACCTCGGCGGCCCGCACCGCGTAGCGGCCGGGGTCGAGGGCGACCCGCACGTGGTCGGCACGGTCGCAGGCGGTGCCGGGCCAGGCGGCGTCGAAGAGGAGGACGGACCCGGGTACGTGCCAGGACACTTCGGGCCCCCAGTCGGCCGTGTCGAGAGCCTCGGCGACGCCGGCCAGCGCTTCCTCCTCGGAGTCCGCGGCGCACCAGCGGACGAAGGTTCCGTGACCGGCGAGATAGGCGGTGGAGGCGGGTTCGTCGCCGAGCACCAGGGCGGTGGAGTCCCCGACCGGGAGGAGCCCGACGTGGCCGTCGACCTCGCACGCCCGGTCGTAGTCGGAGGCGGTGTCACCGCCGTCGGCGCCGGTCCAGAACGGCAGGACCGTCTCCGGGACCGCGATGAGCGGACCGCCGCCCGACTCCACCCACTCCACCGCGCCCGGCTCCGCGTATCGCACCATGCGGCGAAACCTACACGCCCGTCAGCAGCCGCAGTCGGCCGCGTCCACCGGGACGGTCAGGGGGTCGGCGGTGCGGCGCGCGGTGCCCTCCCGCGTCTCGTGGGTGAAGCCCTCGCGCACCCAGTACTCGAAGCCGCCGAGCATCTCCTTGACCCGGTAGCCGAGTTCGGCGAGGGCGAGGGCGGCGCGGGTCGCGCCGTTGCAGCCGGGGCCCCAGCAGTACGTCACGACCGGCACGTCTCGGTCGAGGAGCAGGCCGGCCTGTTCGGTGATGAGCGCCGTGGGCAGGTGGACGGCGCCGGGAACGTGGCCCTGGTCCCAGGAGTCGGTGGAGCGGATGTCCACGAGGACGAATCCCGGGTCGCCGCCGGCCGCGAGCGCGGCGGCGACGTCGGAGACGTCGGTGTGGAAGGCGAGGCTCGCGCGGAAGTACGCGGCGGCTTCGGCGGGGGGCGCGGGGGCGACGCGCAGGACGGGGTTGGCGGTGGTGGCGGTCATGGTCTTCCGGCCCTTCCTCGGTGGATCTCCTGACCGCAAACCTATGGTCGGCGAGCAGGTCACCAGAAGCGAGATTCCCCGGCCTGCCCATGCCTTCGCCGGGGATTCACTGGTACTTCTCCCGGATGACGACGTATATCCCGGACACCACCGACTGGCTCATCCTCGACGCCCTCCAGCGCAACGGGCGGGCGGGCTACGCCGAGCTGGCGCGTGCCGTCTCGATGTCCGCCAGCGCGGTGACCGAGCGGGTGCGCCGGATGGAGGAGGCGGGGATCATCCAGGGGTACACGGCGGTCGTCGATCCGGAGCGGCTGGGGCTGCCGATCCTGGCCTTCGTGCGGCTGCGCTACCCGGTCGCCAACTACAAGCCGTTCCACGACCTGGTGGCGGTGACCCCGGAGATTCTGGAGGCGCACCACGTGACGGGTGACGACTGCTTCGTCATCAAGGTCGCGGCCCGTTCGATGCGGCACCTGGAGGAGGTGTCCGGCCGGATCAGCGCGCTGGGGTCGGTCACCACGAGCGTCGTCTACTCCTCGCCGCTCCCCCGCCGGCCGCTGGGCCGCTGAAGTACCGCCCGGGTGTCCGGCCCACCTCAGCCGGTGCCCCGCTGCCGCAGCACCGACCCCGACCGCCCCTTCACGACCTCCAGTTGGGCGTGGACACGTCGGCGGAGGTCGGCGACGTGGCTGACGATGCCGACGCTGCGGTCCCGCTCGCGCAGTGCGTCGAGTACGTCGAGGACTTCGTCGAGGGTCTGGTCGTCGAGGCTGCCGAAGCCCTCGTCGATGAAGAGGGTGTCCAGGCGCACACCGCCGGCCTCGTCCGTGACGACGTCGGCGAGGCCGAGCGCGAGGGCGAGCGAGGCGAAGAAGGTCTCGCCGCCGGAGAGTGTGGACGTGTCGCGCTCGCGACCGGTCCACGCGTCGACCACGTGCAGACCGAGGCCGCTGCGGCCGCGTCCGGTGCGGTCGTCGGAGTGGACGAGGGTGTAGCGGCCGGAGGACATGCGCTGCAGTCGGGCGGTGGCGGCGGCCGCGACCTGTTCGAGGCGGGCCGCCAGCACGTACGACTCCAGGCGCATCCGGCGTTCGTTCTCCGCCGAGGTGCCCGCGGTCAGGGTGGCGAGGCGGGCGACGCGGTCGTGCTCCTGTCGCAGCGGGGCGAGGCGGCGCACGGAGGCGGTGGCGCGGGCGGAGAGCCGATCCAGCTCGGCGCAGCGCCGGGCGGCGGCGTCGCGGGCCGAGGCGGCGTCGCGCAGGCGGCGGCCGGCGGCGGCGGCGGCGCGTTCGGCCGCGGCCGGGTCGGCGGGCGGGCGCTGGGCCGCCGCGGCGGTGTCGGCCTCGGTGAGGACGGCGCGGACGGCGGCCTCCTCCGCTTCCCAGGCGTCGAGCCGGCGCTGCAGTTCGCGGCGGGCGTCGTCGTCGAGCAGCGCGGCGGCGGCTTCGCGCGGGGTGTCGAAGCCCGCGCGGAAGGCGGCGTCGGCCAGGCGGGCGTCGGCGTCCTTGAGCCGCTGTGCCGTGTCCTCGGCGAGCCGTGAGGTGTCGGCGGCCTCGGTGAGCAGCGCGGCCCGGCGTTCGAGCTGCGCGGCCCGGGCCGCCACACTGCCGGCGGTGCCGCGGACCCGCACCAACTCCTCCTCCAGTGCCGCCCCTTCCGTCTCCAGCCGTTCCCGGTGGGCGACCCGGGAGGCGGCCCGTACGGCCGCCTGCTGCTGGGCGGCGATCCGCCGCTCGCGCTCCTGCTCCGCCCGGCGCAGTTCCTCCTGCGCGGCGTGCAGTCCGGAGGCGGCCTCACGCGCCTGCGAGTACAGGCGCTCCAGTTCCTCGGCCTCCCCGGCCAGCCGTGCGGTGGTCGCGTCCCCGGCCTCCGCCGTCGCGGCGGCCAGTGCCTCCCGTACGGTGCCCAGGCGCCGCTCGGCCTCCGCCCGGCGCTCCTCGGCCGTCTGGTAGGCGGCGAGCGCGCGCTCCTCGGCCTCGCGGTCGACGTGCCCGGCGATCTTCCGGGCGGGGGCGGGGTGTTCGGTGGCTCCGCACACCGCGCACGGCGTGCCGTCGGTGAGGCCGGCGGCGAGTTCGGCCGCGATGCCGCCCAGTCGCTGTTCCTTGAGGTCGAGCCAGTGGGCACGGGCCTCGACGGCACGCTCGGCCGATTCGAGCGCCTGCCTCCCCGCCTCCTCCGTGTCCAGGGCGAGCCGGTCCCGCTGCCGGGCGGCCTTCAGCCGGCGCTGGGCCGGGTCGCGCCGCTCGGCGAGCTGTTCGGCACGGGTCGCGGCCTCCTGGGCGTCCTGGACACGTGCCTGGAGCCGGTCGCGGGCGGGCTCCCAGCCGGCCAGCCAGGCCTCCGCCTCCCGCAGGGCTTCGTCGTCGGCGCGTTCCTGGCGGTCCAGTCCGGCCCGCTCCTCGGTCAGCCCGGCGAGGCGCTGTTCGGCCCGCCGGGCGGCTTCGAGGCCGCCCAGCTCCTCGGCGGCCCGGCGGGCGGCGGCGGCCAGTCCGGCGGCACCGGCGTCCGCGAGGTCGTCCGGCAGCAGGGCACGCGCGCGGGTCTCCGCGTCCCCCGCCCGCCGGTGTTCGGCGTCGGTGGCGTCCCGCAGCTCCAGGGCCGGGGCCACCGCCTCGGCCTTCCGGCTCCGCTCCAGGCGCTCCTGCGCCGCGCGGTGGGCGTCGGCCCGCTCGGCCAGCCGCCCCGCCCGCTCCCGCGCCTCGGCGAACCGCCGCTGCAGCCGGTCCAGTTCCCGTACGTCGCCCAGTTTCCGTTCGGCGGCGGCCTGGGCGGACTCGGCGGCGGCGAGCCGGCTGTCGGCGACGGCCAGCAACTCCCGGGCGGTGGAGCGGGCGACGGCGGCGGAGCCCAGCACGGCCTCGGCCAGACCGGGATCGCCCGGGGCCAGCTCCGGCAGTTCCATGGCCCCGCCGGCGGCCTGCTGCATCCGGTGGGCGTCGGCCAGCAGCGCGGCGTCGCCCTCGCGCACCCGCGCCTCGGTCGCGCGGCGCCGCTCGGCGAGGCGCTTCTCGACCTCGGCGAAGCGCCGGGTGTCGAAGAGCCGGCCGAGCAGCTTGCCGCGGGCCTCCGCGTCGGCGCGCAGGAAGCGCGCGAAGTCGCCCTGCGGCAACAGCACGACCTGGCAGAACTGCTCCCGGCTCATGCCGAGCAGTCGGGTGATCTCCTCGCCGATCTCCTGGTGGGAGCGGCTGAGGTCCTTCCAGGCCCCGGTGCCCGCGTCGTACTCCCGCAGCCAGGTCTGGGCCTTGTCGA
Source organism: Streptomyces sp. NPDC058796 (assembly GCF_042745235.1). Lineage (NCBI taxonomy): Bacteria > Bacillati > Actinomycetota > Actinomycetes > Kitasatosporales > Streptomycetaceae > Streptomyces > Streptomyces sp. NPDC058796. Next base: position 66,302 of record NZ_JBHYOP010000011.1, on the reverse strand, counting down.
CGGTGGTGCCCTTGCCGCGCAGCTTGGGCCGCTCCCAGGGCGGCTGCCGGGTGACCTCCAGCCGCCGTCCGGCGACGGTGAGTTCGAGGCGCACCTCGGTGCGGGTGCCGACGGCCGCGTGGTCGCTGCGCAGGGTCATGCCCTGGCCGCTCTGGCGGGCGCCGGGCACCGAGCCGTACAGCGCGTAGCAGACGGCGTCGAGGACGGAGGTCTTGCCCGCGCCGGTCGGTCCGTGGAGCAGGAAGAGACCGGCGGCCGACAGGTCGTCGAAGTCGACGCTCTGCGATCCGCCGAAGGGCCCGAAGGCGGTGATGTCGAGCCGGTGCAGTCTCACCGGGCCACCTCCCGCAGGGTGTCGTCGGCGCGCACCGCGTCGAAGGCGTCCCGCAGCACGGCCTGTTCATGATCGTCGGGTCCGGCGCCGCGCACGTGGCTCACGAAGTCCTCGGCGATCTGCTGGTCGCTGCGGCCGGCGAGGCGCCGCGCGTAGGACACCGCCGGGTCGTCCGGGGCGCGCTCGGGATCGAAGACGAGGCTCAGGGTGTGCGGGAAGCGTTCGGTGAGCCGGGCCATGGGGTCGGCCGGCCGGACCGGGTCGGTGAGGGTCGCCTCGACCCACGCCTCCTCGTGCGGGGTGAGCTCCGGGTCGGCGAGCAGCTCCTCCAGGGTGCCGCGCAGGCGAGCGAGCGCGCGCGGCACCGGACAGTCGACGCGTTCGGCGGTCACCGCGCCGTCGGCGTCCAGGTCGACGAGCCACATGCTCTTGCGGTGCGCGGCCTCGGAGAAGGAGTACGGCAGGGGGGAGCCGGAGTAGCGGACGCGCCCGGTGAGGGTCTGGCAGCCGTGGAGGTGGCCGAGCGCCACGTAGTCGACGCCGTCGAAGACGCCGGAGGGCACGGCGGCGACTCCGCCCACGGTGATGTCCCGCTCGCTGTCGCTCTGCTCGCCCCCGGTGACGAAGGCGTGCGCGAGGACGACGGAACGGGTGCCCCGCGCGCGCGTGGCGAGGTCGGCCCGGACCCGGTCCATGGCGGCGGCGAGCACCGCCTCGTGGCCGGCCTTCTCCACCCCGAACTCGGCCTTCACGAGAGCCGGTTCCAGGTACGGCAGCCCGTAGAAGGCCACGTCTCCGTACGCGTCGGGCAGCACCACCGGGGACCCGCACCCCGCCGGGTCGGTGCGCAGGTGGATGCCGGCGCGGTCGATGAGCCCGGCACCGACGCCGAGGCGGCGGGCCGAGTCGTGGTTCCCGGAGATCATCACCGTGGGCACACCGAGGCCGGCGAGGCGGTGCAGGGCGTCGTCGAACAGCTCGACCGCGGCGAGCGGCGGGACCGCCCGGTCGTACACGTCTCCCGAGACGACCACGGCCTCGACACCGTGCTCGCGCACGGTCTCCACCAGGTGGTCGACGAACCCGGCCTGGGCGCCGAGCATGTTCACCCGGTGGAACGCCCGGCCGAGGTGCCAGTCGGAAGTGTGCAGCAGTCGCATGATCCCCGAGACTAACGGCAGGGTCCGACAGCCCGGGCGGTTACTCCCGTTTCGCCCTTCAACCCCCGCTCCACAATGTCCGTTAAGCCCTTATTGCCCACACCGATTCAGGCATCCCCGTACGCCTCCCCGCCCAGCTCGAACCCGGCCGATCCCGCGGTGGCGTCCGCGAGCCAGGCCCGGAAGGCGTCCACGTCGGCCTCCGGCAGACCGATCTCGATGGTGACCGCCTCGGCGTACCGGACGTCGCGCACCGCGCGTCCCGCCGTGCGCAGGTCGTTCTGGAGCTTCCCGGCGCGCTGGTGGTCGACGGTCACGGTGGCCAGGCGGAACCGGCGGCGGGTGAGGGTGCCCAGGTCGTCCAGGGCCTCGCCGACAGCGCCGCCGTAGGCGCGGATGAGTCCGCCCGCGCCGAGCTTGACCCCGCCGTAGTAGCGGGTGACGACGGCGACGACGTAGCGCATGTCACGGCGGAGCAGCATCTGCAGCATGGGGACGCCGGCGGTGCCGCCGGGTTCGCCGTCGTCACTGGCCTTCTGGACCGCGGCGTCGGCCCCGATCACGTACGCCCAGCAGTTGTGGGAGGCGTCCGCGTGCTCCTTGCGCACGCCCGCGATGAACTCCTGGGCCTCCTGCTCGGTGGCGGCCGGGGCGAGGGCGCACAGGAAGCGGGAGCGGTTGATCTCGGTCTCGTGCACACCCGCGCGGGCGACCGTGCGGTACTCGTCCTGCATCCGCCCACCCTATGTGCTCGCCGGGTCCCGCCCCTCGGCGCGGCCGTCCCGGCCGGGGGCGAGGGCGGCGGCGATCACTGCGGGGCCCCGACGTCCCGGGCGAGGTGGAGGCCGAGGAAGCGGTCGGCATGGGCGTAGGCCTCGAACCGGGCTCCGTCGGGCAGGTCCGGTGCGGTCTCCACGTGGCGCAGGACCCGCAGCACCCCGGGCGCGTCCACGTCGTCCTCCCAGGCGGCCCGCAGCCGGTCGCGCACCTCGCCGGGCACGGGGCGCGACGGCTGCCGCGCCCAGGCGGCGACCGCGCGGCGCCAGCGGGCGAGGGTGTCGCGGGCGTCGTCCAGCGCGGTCGCGTCGAGCTCCACGCGCGCGTGGTGGTTCCGTGCCAGCAGGGCGAGACGCAGGGCGTCGGGGCCGGAGAGGTCGGGCGCGGGCGGGTCCGCGGTGGCCACCGCGACCGTCGTCCCCTCGGGAGCGGCGCCGCCCTCGCGCACCACGTGCACGGTCTGGCCGGCGCCCGGACCGGAGGCGGCGGCGTCCTCCAAGGGGCGGATGCCGAGGGCGGCCGCCGCCTCGCGCAGTCGGGCCCCGTCCTCCCCGTCGCCCAGCAGCGCCCACGCGGGCGTGCCGTCGAGTTCCAGGGCGCGGACGAGCAGGTCGGCGACGAGCAGCACACGCACCCCGGCCGTCCCGGGGCCCGGCGCGTGGACCTGGACCCGGGTGGGGCCCCGCCGGGCGGGGGCGGCGGGAACGAGCTGTCCGGTTCGGGCGTCGATGATGCGCAGCACGGGGTGAGCGTAGGCGTGGTGGGGCCGTGCCGCACCGGGGCGCGCTCGCCGGCCCTCCCGTGCCGCTCGGGAATCCCGGGGCGGCGCCGTTCGTTGCCCCACCGGAAGGCCCGACACGCGAGCCGTCCACGAGTCCAAGGAGGCCGCCGGTGTACGGCGACGAGGCAACCGTCCGCAAGATCCTCACCGAGCTCGGCGACACCTGGGCCGTGGTCGGCCTGTCGTCCAACCGGCAGCGCGCGGCGTACGGGGTCGCCGAGGTGCTCCAGCGCTTCGGCAAGCGCGTCGTACCCGTGCATCCCAAGGCGGAGACGGTGCACGGGGAGCGGGGTTACGCCTCCCTCGCGGACGTCCCCTTCGAGGTGGACGTCGTGGACGTCTTCGTCAACAGCGAGCTGGCCGGAGCGGTCGCCGACGAGGCGGTCGCGAAGGGCGCCGCGGCCGTCTGGTTCCAGCTCGGTGTGATCGACGAGGCCGCGTACGAGCGGACCCGGGCCGCGGGCCTGGACATGGTGATGGACCGCTGCCCCGCGATCGAGATCCCGCGGCTCGGCTGAGTCCGCCGGGCTCTGGTCCGCGCCACCGCGCCTGACCCGCGCCCCTCCCCCGGGCCGTCCACCGCAGGCATAATGTCCGCGTGACCGCAGCGCCGCCGCACGCCGAAGCCGTTGCCGCACAGCACTTCCCGGTCGTCGTCGTGGGCGCCGGCCCCGCCGGGCTCACCGTCGGCAACGTCCTGCGCGCCGCCGGGGTCGACTGCCTGGTCCTGGAGACCGAGACCCGCTCGTTCATCGAGCGGCGGCCCCGCGCCGGGGTGATCGAGGAGTGGGCCGTACGGGGTCTGGAGCGGCGCGGGCTCGCACGGGTCCTGCTGGAACGGGCGCAGCGGCACACCGCGTTCGAGTTCCGGTTCGCCGGGGAGCGGTACCGGTTCGAGTACACCGCGCTGACCGGTTCTCACCACTACGTCTACCCGCAGCAGTTCCTCGTGACGGACCTGGTGCGGGAGTACGCGGACGTACGGGGCGGCGAGGTCCGGTTCGGTGTCCGCGACGTCCGCCTGCACGGGCTGGAGGCGGGTAGGCCCTCGGTGTCGTACGTGTGCCCCGACTCCGGCGGACGGCGGGTCGTGGAGGCCGCGTTCGTGGCGGGTTGTGACGGTGCGCGCGGGGTGACGCGTGCGTCGCTGCCGCCCGGACGGGTCCGCACGGCCCGTCACGACTACGGCGTCGGCTGGCTGGCGCTGCTCGCCGAGGCCCCGCCCTCCTCGGACTGCGTCGTGTTCGGCATGCACCCGAGCGGTTTCGCCGGCCACATGGCGCGCAGCCCCGAGGTGACCCGGTACTACCTCCAGTGCCCGCGGGGCGACGATCCGGCGAACTGGTCTCACGAGCGGGTCTGGTCCCAGCTGCGGGAGCGGCTCGCCGCGTTGGACGCGCGGCCGCTCGAGGAGGGGCGGCTGATCGAGAAGCGCGTTCTGGACATGCACGGGTACGTCGTGGAGCCCATGACCTTCGGGCGGCTCTTCCTGGCCGGGGACGCGGCCCACCTCACCGCGCCCGTCGCCGCCAAGGGCCTCAACCTCGCCCTGTACGACGCCTTCCGGCTCGGGGACGGCCTTGTCGCGCACCTCACCCGGGGCGACGACAGCGGTCTGACCGGCTACTCGGACGCGTGCCTCGCCCGTGCCTGGGACTACCAGGAGTTCTCCCAGTGGCTGGCGGAGCTGTACCACGGGACGGCTTCGGGCGACCCGTACCGGTCGGGCGCCGCGCTCGCCCGGATGCGCCGCCTGTTCGCCTCGCGGGCCGCGGCGGTCGCGTTCGCCGAGCAGTACCTCGGCACCCGTACGACGGACTGAGCCATCCGCGCGGCGGCTCGCGCCCGGGTTCAGTCGTGCAGCGGCCGGTCGCGGAGCCGGTGGTCGGCCACGCTCAGCGCCTCGTCGACCAGGCGGCGCAGATGCCCGTCGCGCAGGGCGTACACGACCCGGCGGCCCTCCTTGCGGGTGCTCACGAGTCCCGCGAGCCGCAGCCGGGCCAGGTGCTGACTGACCGCGGGCCGCGCCGCGCCGCACACCTCGGTGAGGGTGGTGACGTCGGCCTCCCCCTCCAGCAGGGCGTGCAGCATTGTGAGGCGGGTGCGGTCCCCGAGCAGGGCGAGGACCTCGGCGGCGAGCGTGAACTGCTCCTCGCCCGGTCTGCGCGGATGCGCATCGTCCGCAGGTGACAGGTGCATGCGTGCGCTCATACGCACATAATGGCGTCGTGGACGCCCCGCCTCCACCCACCGCACCGGCACACCGGAAGGGGCACCCCGTGAGCGACCCGCACCGGCACCACCACGGCCACGACCACGACCACGACCACGACGAGCAGACGCGGGCCCACCGCCGGTGGCGCCGCCTCGCGCACCGCCTCACCCCGCACTCCCACGAGAGCGCCGACAAGCTGGACCCGGCGCTGGAGTCCTCGGCCCGCGGGCTGCGCGCGCTGTGGGTGTCGCTGGCGGTGCTCGGTGCGACGGCGGTGGTCCAGGCGGCCGTGGTGGCGGTCTCCGGGTCGGTGGCGCTGCTGGGCGACACGGTGCACAACGCCGCGGACGCGCTGACGGCCGTGCCGCTGGGCGTCGCCTTCGTGCTCGGACGGCGCGCGGCCACCCGGCGGTTCACGTACGGTTACGGGCGCGCGGAGGACCTGGCGGGCATCGTCATCGTGCTGACGATCGCCGCCTCCGCGGTCCTCGCGGGGTGGACGGCGGTGGACCGGCTGCTCGATCCGCGCCCGGTGGCGCACCTCCCGGTGGTGGCGGCGGCCGCCCTGGCCGGGTTCGCCGGGAACGAGTGGGTGGCCCGGTACCGGATCCGCGTGGGCCGGGAGATCGGCTCCGCCGCGCTGGTCGCCGACGGGCTGCACGCCCGTACGGACGGTTTCACCTCACTGGCCGTGCTGCTGAGCGCGGGCGGGGCGGCACTGGGGTGGCGGCTCGCCGACCCGGTCGTGGGGCTGGCGATCACGGCCGCGATCGCGCTGGTGTTGCGGGACGCGGCACGCGAGGTGTTCCGGCGGGTGATGGACTCCGTCGATCCGGCGCTGGTGGACCGTGCCGAGCGGGCACTGGCCCGGGTCCCCGGCGTGCACGGAGTGGGTGAGCTGCGACTGCGCTGGATCGGGCACCGGCTGCGCGCCGAGGTCGCTCTGGTGGTGGACGGCGAGGTGACGGTCCGCCAGGCCCACCGCATCGCCGTCGAGGCCGAGCACGCCCTGCTGCACGCCGTACCGCGCCTCACCGCGGCCCTGGTCCATGCCGATCCGGCACCGGTGCCCGGCGAGAAGGACCCACACCTCGCGCTGGCCCACCACGCCACCGGGTGAGCGTCAGGCGACCCCCAGCCCTTCGAGCACCACGGCCCCCGGCAGCTCGGCGAGGGCCTTGCCCGGCACCAGGAGCTTGCCGCGCCGGCGTCCGCTGCCCACGAGGACGTAGGGCAGGTCGACGACGGCGGAGTCCACCAGCACGGGCCAGTCGCCGGGCAGGCCGACCGGGGTGATGCCGCCGTACTCCATGCCGGATTCGCCGGTCGCCGTGTCCATGGACGCGAAGGAGGCCTTGCGGGCGCCCAGGTGACGACGTACGACACCGTTGACGTCGACCCGGGTGGTGGAGAGCACCACGCAGGCGGCGATGGTCGTGCCGCCGCCCCGCTTGCCGGTGACCACGACGCAGTTGGCGGACTGCTCGAGCAGCTCACGACCGTAGTGCTCGACGAAGGTGGCGGTGTCGGCCCACTCCGGATCGGTGTCGACGTAGACGATCTGGTCGGCGGGGACGCTGCCGCGCCAGTGGCGTACGGCGTCGGCGACCGGGCGGGTCAGTTCGTCGAGGGCGTCCGGGGCGGGCTTGGCGCTGTCGAAGTTGCCGATGGGTGCGTGCATGGCGGCACGCTAACAACAGCGGGGGCCGCGCCGAACGGCCGTCTCAGCGGACGGGCGGCACCGAGACCGCCATGATCATCTCCATCGGTGCGTCGCCCTCGTTGCCGTAGGTGTGGGGAGTGTCGGACTCGAAGGAGGCGCTCGCCCCCAACGGGACCCGGTGGGCCACGCCGTCGACGGTGAGCGTGAGTTCCCCGGCCGTGACGTGCACCAGCTCGACCGTGCCAGTGGGGTGCGGGTCGGACGGGCTGCTCTCACCCGGCATCAGCCGCCACTCCCACATCTCCAGCGGGCCGGGCGCTTCCCTCCCGGCGAGCAGCCGGCTGAAGCTGCCCGCGTCCGTGTGCCAGAGCCGTACCGCCTGCTCGGCGGGTACGACGCGGACCGTGGGCCCCTGCTCCCAGTCGAGAAGGGTGGTGATGCTGACGCCGAGGGCGTCGCCGATCTTCACGACCGTGCCGAGGCTGGGGTTGGTGCGGGCCTGCTCGATCTGGATGAGCATGCCGCGGCTGACACCCGCCCGCGCGGCGAGCGTCTCCAGGGTGAAGCCGCGCTCGGCGCGCCAGCGCCTGACGTTGCGCGCCAGGGACTGGGTCAGCAGTTCGAGGTCCGCCACTTTCCGTCCATGCGTTGGTTCGCTGATCCGGGCGACGCGGTGCAGTGCCCCGGACCGCCGTCGGCCGCGCCCGGACGTTCACCGAACTCTACTGCGGGGCGCTCTGGACCGTACTGCCGGACGCCCGAACGCTCAGCTCTCGGCCGCCGGTTCCGCCAGTTTCCCGGCCGACGCCGGCCGGTCGTCCAGGTCGGCGAGCCGGGCCACCGCCTCGTCGTCCAGCTGCGACAGCGCCCGGAGCTGTCCTGGCGTGATCCCGTCGGGTATCGGCACGGGGGCCGGCGTCCGCAGGGGCGGCTGCCAGCCGTCGCCGGGCGTCCAGCGCCGTACGACTCGTGCGGGGGCGCCCGCCACCACGGCGTGGTCGGGGACCGTGCCCCGGACCACCGCGCCGGCGGCCACCACCACGTTCCGGCCGACGCGTGCGCCGGGCAGGATCACCGCGCCGGTGCCGATCCAGCAGCCGGGGCCGATCTCCACCGGGTCCATGCGGGGCCACTGCTTGCCGATGGGCTGGTGCGGGTCGTCGTAGGAGTGGTTGGTGGAGGTGACGTAGACGTACGGGCCGAAGTAGCAGTCGCTGCCGATGGTGACCGTGGTGTCCGCGATGACGTGGCTGCCGCGGCCCAGGACGACTCCGTCGCCGATGCGCAGGATCGGCTCGGGGCCCAGGTCCAGGTCGGGCATGAGCCCGGCGGTGAGGGTGACCTGCTCGCCGATGATGCAGTGGGCGCCGACGTGGATCCAGGGCTCGCCGAAGACCGTGCCGAGGGGGAAGGCGAGGCGGGTGCCCGTGCCGAGGGCGCCGAAGCGGAAGCGTCCGGGGTGTGCGGCGGTGACGGAGCCGGTGCGCTGCACCCAGGCCCAGCCCGCGTGGACGGCCCGCTGCGCGAGGCGGGTCCGCCAGGAGGAGAACGTGTTCTTGCGCTTCGGCACCCGCTCACGGTAGTCCGCGTGCGCTACGACCATGACGCGGGAGGGCTGTGATCTTCACCCCACCGGGTGGCGTACGGTGCCGTACATCACCCGGGGCACCCCCCGAACAGGAGGCGAAGATGAGGCAGCAGGCACTGATCCAGGGCATCGGCGGCAAGGGCCCGAAGGTGGACTCGGAGGCCTTCGTGGCACCGACGTCGTCGGTCATCGGCGATGTGACGCTGCACGCCGGGGCGAGCGTCTGGTACGGGGCGGTGCTCCGCGGCGACGTCGAGCGGATCACCGTCGGCGCGGACAGCAACGTCCAGGACAACTGCACGCTCCACGCGGACCCCGGTTTCCCCGTCACCGTCGGCGAGCGGGTCTCCATCGGGCACAACGCCGTGGTGCACGGAGCCGTCGTCGGTGACGACTGTCTCATCGGCATGGGGGCGACGGTCCTCAACGGCGCGGTGATCGGCGCCGGGTCGCTGGTCGCCGCGCAGGCGTTGGTGCCGCAGGGGATGGAGGTGCCGCCGGGGTCGCTGGTGGCGGGGGTGCCGGCGAAGGTGAAGCGGGAGCTGACGGAGGAGGAGCGTCAGGGGGTCACACTGAACGGCACGATGTACGCGGCGCTGGCCGGGGAGCATCGGGGAGCGGTGGGACAGGACCTGTAGAACGCCGTCCGCAGGTGGTTCGTGGTTGATCGCGCCCGCGCGGCGGAGCCGGAGATCGACACGGCCCGCGCCCCTGAGGAGCGCTCACTCCCCCGCGGTCACCGGCTGGGCCTTGGCCGCCTTGCGCTTAAGGATCAGCATCGAGGCGATACCGATGGCCACGGCCAGCACCAGGCCCAGCCACGAGAAGCGCTTCAGCCAGGACTCGGCGACGACGCCGACGTAGTAGATGACGGCGGTGGTGCCGCCCGCCCAGACGATGCCGCCCAGGACGTTGGCGATCAGGAACTTCCAGTACGGCATCCGCAGCACACCGGCGAGCGGACCCGCGAAGATGCGCAGCAGGGCGACGAAACGGCCGAAGAACACGGCCCACATGCCCCACTTCTGGAAGGACCGTTCGGCGGTGGCGATGTGCCCCTCGCTGAAGTGCTTGGGGAATTTCTTCCCCAGCCAGGCCAGCAGCGGCCGGCCGCCCTTGCGGCCGATGGCGTACCCGAGGGAGTCGCCGATCACCGCCCCGGCGCTGGCGCAGGCGCCCAGGACGAGCGGGTCGATGCCGCCGTGCTGGGAGGACAGCAGGGCGGCCGAGACCAGAATGATCTCGCCCGGCAGCGGGATGCCCAGGCTCTCCAGTCCGATGACGAGTCCCACCACGGCGTAGACGGCCACCGCGGGCACCGTGTCGAGCCACTCCTGGACGTGCAACGCCACACCCTCCGATTCGCGCCCCTGCTGCCGGGTCCGGGTGGGCCTGGCCGCTTCCCGGGTCGCCTCGATCGAGGCGGCCCGGGAAGCCTACCTGTTCAGCGGGTGTCAGCCGTTGGGGCGCAGGGTCCAGGTGACGGTCATCTCACCGGTCACGGCGCCGTCCTCGCGCTGGATGGCGACGGTGACCGGGAACTCGGGACGGCTGCCCGCGTCCAGTTCCGCCACGACCTCGGCGATCGGGCGGCCGAGCGTCGCCGTGGCCGTGACCGGGCCGAGCGCGATCTTCTTGAAGGCGATCTCCGCGGTGACCGGCAACGGCACCGCCCGGGAGAGCTGGTCGCCGAAGGCGGCCAGCACGATCGCGCCGCTGGCCGACTCGCCCAGCGTGAACATGGCTCCGGCGTGCGGTCCGCCGACGTGGTTGCGGTACTCGCTCTGGTCCGGGAGGGCCAGTACGGCCTTCTCCGGAGTGGTCTCCAGGTACTCGAGGTTCAGGGTCCTGACCATCGGCACCGTGGCGGCGAGCAACTCGCCTATCGACATCTGGTCTGCGCTCATGGACGACAGGTTACCCACGAGTAGCATCCGAGGACCAGGCACGCGGAATGATCGCCGTATGCTTGCCGGCCATGTGGCCAGGAGAACAGCCGTCCACCGGCGGACCGAACTCGCACCTTCCCGACCCGAATCGGCAGCCCGGCCACCAGCAGCACCAGTACGCCGGGCAGTCCCCGTACGCCGGACAGCACCAGCCCTCCGCGGGCCGGCAGGCGCCCGCCGCCTGGCACACCCCCGCGTTCCCGGGCACCCCGCCGCCCGGCCGGCGACCGGGCGGCGGCCGTACGAAGGTGGTGGCGGTCGTGGCCGCCGCGGCCGTCGTGATAGCCGCCGCGGTCACGGGGGCGGTCCTCCTGGCCGGCGACGACCCTGCCGAGCCCGGCCCCACCGCCTCCCAGGCGTCCGCGTCGGCCGCCGGCGGCCCGGCGGACGGTGCGGACGGACCGCGGCCGACCGTCGAGGGCTGGCAGGTCGTCACCAACCCCGCCCTGGGCATCGCCTTCGACGTGCCGGCCTCCTGGGTGCCGAAGGCGCCCACCTGGGTCACCTACGTGGCGGAGAACGACGACCCCGAGGACAAGCCCCTGGTCGCCATGAGGGCCCCGGCCGTCCTCGAGGAGAAGTGGTGCGCGGCGGACAGCGACCGGGACGGCTGGGTCGACCACGTCCCCCTGGCCAGTGCGGGCACCCGGGGCAACGACGGTGCGCGCGGCCCCGAGGAGATCGCCCGGAAGGACTCGGCGGCCTGGGTCTACGGGGCCTTCGCCCAGCCGGCGCACGACAAGGTGTCGACGGGACCGGTGACCTCCTTCACCACGTCCTCCGGCATCGCGGGCAGCGTCGCCACCTCCCGGTCGTCCGGGGTCGAGAAGCGGGACAAGTGCGACGTGGACGGCAAGGCGACGACGTTCGTCTTCGAGACCGCCGGGGGCGACCTCGTCTCCTGGTCGTTCTACGGTGCGGCGGACGTCGCCGACGAGGTGCCGGACGGCACCGTACGGAAGATCCTCGCCACCGTTCGGTACGTCCCTGACAAAGGGCAGTGACCGAATCGTGTCCTCGGCGGCATTAGGGTGACTGCTCATGTGGCCAGGACAGCAGCCGCCCGGGGGCGAGCAGAACCCGCAGAACAACCCGCCGAACCATCCGCAGGGCAACCCGTACCAGCAGCCGGGGTACCAGCAGCCGAATCCGTACCAGCAGCCCGGCTACCAGCAGCAGCCCGGCGCGTACGGGCAGCAGCAGTGGAGCACGCCGCAGCCCGTCACCACTCCGATGGCAACGACCGGCGGCAGCGGTGGCGGTGGCGGGAACCGGACCAAGGTGGTCGCGATCGTCGCGGCGCTCGCGGTCGTGGTGGCCGCCGGGGTCACCGGATTCCTGGTGCTGGGCGGTGACAAGGACGACCAGGCCGACGACGGCAAGGACAAGAAGCCGACCGCGACCGCGTCCACGGAGAAGTCGCAGTCCCCGACCGCCGATCCGAGCGCTTCCGGCTCCGACGAGAACCCGCGCGGCGGCGGCGAGCTGAAGCCGACCGTCGAGGGCTGGCAAGTCGTCGCCAACCCGCGCTTCGGCACCATGTTCGACGTGCCGGCCGACTGGGAGCTCGACAGCACCGACACCAGCGTCGGTTTCGAGTGGGAGAAGGAGGACGGCAAGCTCGACCGGACCACGGTCACCGCCCCGGCCTACCTCAAGTCCGAGTGGTGCACGACGGACGAGAACAAGGACGGCCGCAAGGAGAGCACCGCCCTCGCCACCGCCGGTACGCGCGGGGAGAACGGCGCCAAGGACGCGAACATGGCGGCCGAGACCCGGGTGCCGTGGTGGATCTTCGGCGGTTACACCCAGCCGGACAAGAAGAGCGTCAAGTACGGCAAGCCGAAGGCGTACACGACCGCCTCCGGACTCGAGGGCAGCGTCATCACGGCGCACTCCGAGGGCACGCCCCAGAAGGGGAAGTGCGACACCGAGGGCAAGGCGATCACCTTCGCCTTCAAGAACGGCGCGGGCGACTTCGTCACCTGGAACCTGTACGGCGCCAAGGGCGTCAAGGAGGAGGTGCCGGAGGCGACGATCCAGAAGATCCTGAGCACCGTCCGCCTCACCGAGGAGCCGCCGACCGAGTCGTAGGCATCCGGCGGCCACCCGGCGCCGGGCGCCGCGTACGGCACTCAGCCGATGCCGAACGCCCCCGCGGGAGGCACGGGAGAGGGCACCGCGTCCTCCTCCGGCACCGGCCGCGCGTCGCCGGTGAAGTCCCGCAGGGCGGGCCCGTGCTCGACCCTGGCCGGGAAGGCGTCGGCGGCGGTGCGTCTGGCCAGCGCCGCCGTGTCCAGGGGCCGGTGCGCGGCGACGAGGACGACGTTGCCGAAGCGGCGTCCGCGCAGCACACCCGGTTCGGCGATGATCGCCAGCTCCGCGAAGAGCGTGGCGAACGTCGCCAGTTGGGAGCGCAGGAAGCCGAACGGCGCCGTGTCGGCCAGGTTGGCCACGTACACGCCGTCGGCGCGCAGGACGCGGGCCGCCGCACGGGCGTAGCCGACGGAGGTCAGGTGCGCGGGCACCCGTGAGCCCCCGAAGACGTCGGCGACCAGGACGTCGGCCGAGTCCTCGGGGGCGGCTTCCAGCCAGGCGCGGGCATCGGCGCGGTGGGCGGTGACCCCCGCGCCGTCCGGAAGGGGCAGGTGCTCGGCGACCATGTCCAGCAGTCCCCGGTCGGCCTCCACGACGTCCTGCCGGGAACCGGGCCGGGTCGCGGCCAGGTACCGGGGCAGGGTGAACGCGCCACCGCCCAGGTGCAGCACGTCCAGTGCGCGCGCCGGCTCGGCGACCGTGTCCAGCACGTGGCCGAGCCGGCGCGTGTACTCGAACTCCAGGTGCGCCGGCTCGTCCAGGTCGACGTAGGACTGCGGAGCCCCGTCGACGGTGAGCAGCCAGGCCCGTTCCCGGTCGACGTCGGGCATGAGCTTGGCGGTGCCGTGGTCGGTGACGCGGGTGACGGGTATGGCTTCGTTCACCTGCCCATTGTGCCAACCCCACGGCCGCGTCGGGAGCCGGCCGTGTCACGCGCCGCCCGTGCCCGGGGGCCGCCTCAGGCGACGGCCGTCACGGTGCCCGCCCCCACGGTCCGCCCGCCCTCACGGACGGCGAACCCGAGCCCGGTCTCCAGCGGCACCTCCCGCCCCAGCTCCACGGTCATCGTGACCGTGTCCCCGGGCCGGGCGACGGCCGCCTCACCGAGGTCCACGTCCCCGACCACGTCGGCGGTCCGGATGTAGAACTGCGGCCGGTAGCCCGTGGCGACGGGCGTCGAACGCCCGCCCTCGCGCGCCGACAGCACGTACACCCGCGCCGTGAACCGCCGTGCCGGTACGACGGTGCCGGGTGCGGCGACCACGTGTCCCCGGCGCACCGTGTCGCGGGCGACGCCGCGCAGCAGCAGCGCCACGTTGTCCCCGGCCTGGGCCTCCTCCATCGGCTTGCCGAAGGTCTCCAGACCGGTGACGACCGTCTCGACGGACGCGCCGAGCACCTCGACGCGGTCGCCGACGCGGACCGTGCCGCGCTCGACGGCGCCGGTGACGACCGTGCCGCGGCCGGTGATGGTGAGCACGTTCTCCACCGGCAGGAGGAACGGCGCGTCCAGGTACCGCTCGGGCATGGGCACGTATGTGTCCACGGCGTCGAGCAGCGCCTCCACGGACGCCGTCCACCGCGGGTCGCCCTCCAGCGCCTTCAGCCCCGAGACCCGTACGACGGGCACGGCGTCCCCGCCGTAACCGTGCGCGGTCAGCAGCTCGCGGACCTCCAGCTCCACGAGGTCGGCGAGCACCGCGTCCTCGCCGTCGTCGACGGCGTCGGCCTTGTTGAGGGCGACGACGATGTGGTCGACGCCCACCTGGCGGGCCAGCAGGACGTGTTCGGCGGTCTGCGGCATGATCCCGTCCAGCGCGGAGACGACCAGGATCGCCCCGTCGAGCTGGGCGGCGCCGGTGACCATGTTCTTGACGTAGTCGGCGTGGCCGGGCATGTCGACGTGCGCGTAGTGCCGGGTGTCGGTCTCGTACTCGACGTGCGCGATGTTGATCGTGATGCCGCGCGCCGCCTCCTCGGGGGCGCGGTCGATGCGGTCGAACGGCACGAACGTGCCGGCGCCGCGCTCGGCGAGGACCTTGGTGATGGCGGCGGTCAGGGTGGTCTTGCCGTGGTCGACGTGGCCCATCGTGCCGATGTTGAGGTGCGGTTTGGTGCGGACGTACGCCGTCTTGGACATGGCGGTTCCTCGAAGCCTCGTGGCGGTGGCGGGACCCCAGGGGGGTGGCCGACCCTCCCCCTGCGGGGTCCGCCGGACGATCCGGGGAGGGTCAGCTTCGGGCGCCGTCGACGGCTGCCGGGAAGAGGATGACGGCAGCCTTCGAGGCATCCGCGACCGCGGATGCTGTGAGGTGGAAGGCGTGCCGGAACATGACGCCGATCATCGCCGACGCGCTGCCCGGGGTCGAATGGTTTTCGGCGGCACGGAAGTTCGCAGCGTGCCGTCCCGGTCCGCTACGGGCCGATGTTCCGCAGCGCCTCCCGCACGGACAGCGGCGCGAGGCGCGAGTGGTGTTCGGCCACGAAGGCGCGTACGGCGTCCGGATCGGTCTTGGCGTACTCCCGCAGGCTCCAGCCGATGGCCTTGCGGACGAAGAAGTCGCCGTGGCCGCACTGGCGCAGGCAGTAGCCGAAGAGCCGGTCGGTGTCGGTGTGTTCCTTGTACCGCAGTTGGTGGAGCAGCGCCGTGCGGACCAGCCACATGTCCTCGTGCGCGCTCCAGGCGTCCATGTCGGCGGTGAGGCCGCGGTCGGCCGCGACCAGCCCGCCGACGACGTGCGCCGCGAGCGGGTCGACGGTGTCCCACCACGGCACCGTGGTGAGCAGATGCCGGACCACGGGCAGGAATCCGGAAGAGCAATGCGTCACATGACGGCGCAGGAGGTCGACGGCGAAGTACTGGTACTCGCGCTCGGGCAGCCGCCAGCAGCGGAGCGCCACGGCGGTGAGGTCCGCCTCCGCCGGACGGGGTGTTCCCTGCAGGACGGTGCGGGTCAGGGCGCGGCGAACGGGCGAGGTCAGCCCCAGGAAGGGAGCGACGTCCTTCATGTACGCCCGCATGCCGGCGGCCCGTTCGGGTTCGGCCGCGGCGCCGTACACGGCGGTCAGCCGCTCCGTCACGGTGTCCGCGTAGGAGCTGCGCGGCACGTCCGGCACTTCCCTGGCTGTGACGCTCATGAGACGCACCATACGGCGATCACACACATGTGTCGGTTAGTGTCACCGGATGTTCGATGCCACCACCCGCTCTGGGGGCACCGCCACGGTCTCTCCCCGGACCGCCGCGACAGAGCTCGCCGTCGCCACGGCCGCCGGGCCGGTCCCACCGGCCGGTATCGCCGCCCGCGTGACGAGAGTTCTGCTCTCTCCGTGGTCCCGGCTCTCCCTGCTCGTCCTGCTGCTGGCCTCCGCCGCCACGATGGTCCTGCTGTTCCAGCCGCAGCAGTTGCTGACCGACGGCTGGCCCCCGCAGCTCGGCGGACTCGCGGCGGCGGTCGCGTACGCGGTGGCGTACGGGCTGTGCACCGTCGCGTTCGTACCGCGTCCGCTGCTGAACCTGGCCGCCGGCGCCCTGTTCGGCTCCCAGCTCGGCCTCGCCTCGGCGCTGGCGGGAACGGTGCTCGGCGCGGGGATCGCCTTCTGCCTCGGCCGGATGCTGGGTCAGGAGGCACTGCGCCCGCTGCTGCGGGGCAAGTGGCTGAAGGCCGCGGACGGGCAACTGAGCCGGCACGGTTTCCGCTCGATGCTGGCGGCACGGCTGTTCCCTGGTGTGCCCTTCGCCGCCGCCAACTACTGCGCGGCGGTCTCCCGCATGGGGCTGCTGCCCTTCCTGCTGGCGACGGGGCTCGGCTCGATCCCCAACACCGCCGCCTACGTCGTGGCCGGCGCCCGCGCCTCGACGCCGACCTCGCCGGCCTTCCTGATCGCGCTGGCCTGCATCGCGCTGCCGGGGCTGGCGGGCGCGGTGGTGGCCTGGCGCAAGCGGCACCGGCTGCGCGGGCACTGACGGAAAGCTCCCGGAGGCCTTCAGCTCCCTGTGGGCTGATCTTCACTTTGGGGCGCTACGCTGCCCCTCGACACGCCTGATCCTGATCACCGCACGGCGGTTCGGTGTGTCCATGCCCGTTTTCGATCGGCACTTGGACTCCGTAACTTCATGTCTTGGTTTGAATCACTCATCCTCGGACTCGTCCAGGGGCTGACCGAGTTCCTTCCCGTGTCCTCCAGCGCGCACCTGCGCCTGACCGCGGCTTTCTCCGGCTGGCACGACCCGGGCGCGGCCTTCACCGCGATCACTCAGATCGGCACCGAGGCCGCCGTGCTCATCTACTTCCGCAAGGACATCGGGCGGATCCTCTCCGCCTGGACGCGGTCGCTGACGAACAAGGAGATGCGCCACGACCCCGACGCCCGCATGGGCTGGCTGGTGATCGTCGGCTCGATCCCGATCGGTGTGCTGGGGCTGACGCTGAAGGACCAGATCGAGGGACCGTTCCGCGACCTGCGGATCACCGCGACCATGCTGATCGTCGTCGGCGTGATCATCGGCATCGCGGACCGCAGGGCCGCGCGGGACGAGAAGGGCGGCCGGCACCGCGCGCCGCAGCAGCGCAAGGAACTGACGGACCTGAGCGTCCGGGACGGCCTGATCTACGGCCTCTGCCAGGCCATGGCCCTCGTCCCCGGCGTCTCCCGCTCCGGGGCGACCATCAGCGGCGGCCTCTTCATGGGCTACCGGCGCGAGGCCGCGGCCCGGTACTCCTTCCTGCTCGCCATCCCGGCGGTGCTGGCCTCCGGCTTGTTCGAGCTGAGCGACGCGATGGAGAGCGACCACGTCTCCTGGGGCCCGACGCTCTTCGCGACGATCATCGCCTTCGCCACCGGGTACGCGGTGATCGCGTGGTTCATGAAGTTCATCTCGACCAAGAGCTTCATGCCGTTCGTCTGGTACCGGATCGCCCTCGGCATCGTCATCATCGTCCTGGTCTTCGCGGGCGTCCTGAGCCCGCACGCCGCGGAGTCGGCCGGCTGACCCCACCCGTTTCCGTAGCCGTCCGGTAGCGCACTGTCAGTGCGTACCCCTAGGCTTGTCCGCATGTCCCCCGATTCCGTGACTCCTGGTTCCGTGCGGTCCGCGGCGGAGCTGAACGATCAGATCCGTGCCCTGTGGCGGCGAGCGGGCGGGACCCTGTCGGCACAGGAGCGCGTGGAGTACGAGCTGCTGGTGGTCGAATGGGCCACCGCGATCCGCGGCGAGGTCATCGAGGCGGCCTGAGCGGACCCGGGCCGGACGTCAGCGTCCGCCGGCCACCCGCAGCACCGCCCCCGTCGTGTACGAGGCGTCCGGCGACATCAGCCAGGAGATCGCCGCGGCGATCTCCTCCGCCCGGCCGGGGCGGCCCAACGGTACGGCGGCGCCCATCCGCCGGGCGCGTTCCGGATCGCCCATGGCCGCGTGCATCTCGGTGTCGGTGACCCCGGGCGCGACGGCGTTGACGCGGATCCCGTCCGGTCCGAGCTCCTTGGACAGCCCCACGGTGAGGGCGTCGACGCCCGCCTTGCTCGCCGCGTAGTGGACGTACTCCCCCGGACTGCCGATGGTCGCGGCGCCCGACGACACGTTCACGATCACGCCGCCGCCCCGCGCCGTCATCAGCTGTGCGGCGCGGCGGGAGCACAGCAGCACACCCAGCAGGTTGACGTCGAGGACCCGGCGCAGGGTCGCGGTGTCGCTGTCGGCGAGACGGCCGAGCGGACCGGTCACCGCCGCGTTGTTGACCAGGCCCGCCACCGGGCCGAGCCGCTCCTGAGCCACCTCGAAGAGCCGCTCGACGTCGGACTCGGCCGAGGTGTCCGCCCGCACCGCGAGGCCGCGGCCGCCCGCCTCGCGCACCCCGGCCACGACCGCCTCGGCGGCCGAGGCGTCCCGCACATAGCCCACGACGACGTCGTGCCCGTCGGCCGCGAGCCGCAGACAGGTCGCGGCACCGATGCCCCGGCTGCCACCGGTGACCACCGTGATGGGACGTGACATGAGACCTCCAGCGAGCGAGGGCCGGGAAGAAGGGTCCCGGCTTTTGATCGATCATCGATCATCCTAGGCCCAGGTCGCGCTTCACGGGGCGCGGAGATCCGATGTGATCAACTGAATCCGCCCTCGTCGAGAGCGCACACTGAAGGGACGACGGGGTAGGGAGGCGCCCATGAAGACGCTCGGTCACTGGCTCGCCTCCCCGTGGCGCCGCTCGGCCGCCGCCGTACTCGCCGGCGCGCTGCCCGTGCTTGCCTTTCCGGGCCCGGCCCTGTGGTGGTGGGCCTGGATCGCCCTGGTGCCCTGGCTGCTGCTGGCCCGCGCCGCGCCGAGCGGGAAGCGCGCCCTGTACGACGGGTGGTGCGGCGGCTTCGGATTCATGCTCGCCATGCACCACTGGCTGCTGCCCAACCTGCACGTGTTCACGTTCGTCGTCGCCACGCTGCTCGGCGCGCTGTGGGCGCCCTGGGGCTGGCTGGTGCGCCGGATGCTGGGCGGGGCGCCCTCGGCCGGCCGGGTGGCGGCGGCGCTCGTGGTGCTGCCGTCGGGCTGGCTGGCGGTGGAACTGGTCCGCTCCTGGGAGGGGCTCGGCGGTCCGTGGGGCGTGCTCGGCGCGAGTCAGTGGCAGGTGGCGCCGGCGCTCCGCCTCGCCTCGGTGGGCGGGGTGTGGCTGCTGAGCTTCCTGGTGGTGGCCGTCAACGTCGCCGTGGCGGTGCTCGTCGCCGTCCGCCGGGCCCGGGTGCCCGCCCTCGCCGGGCTCCTGGCCACCGCCGCCGCGACCTCCGCCGCCTGGGTCTGGTCCCCGCGCCCCGAAGGCGGTGAGCGGGTGGCGATCGGTGTGGTGCAGCCGGGCGTCGTCGCCGGGGCGGAGAGCGCCGACCGCCGTTTCGACCGCGAGGAGGAGCTGACCCGCGGGCTCGCCGGCCGGGATCTCGACCTGATCGTGTGGGGCGAGAGCAGCGTCGGCTTCGACCTGGACGACCGCCCCGACCTGTCGCGGCGGCTCGCGGCGCTGTCGCGGGAGACCGGCGCGGACATCCTGGTCAACGTGGACGCGCGGCGCTCGGACAAGCCGGGTATCTACAAGAGCTCGGTACTCGTCGGCCCCGGCGGACCGACCGGCGACCGGTACGACAAGATGCGGCTCGTCCCCTTCGGGGAGTACGTCCCGGCGCGCTCCCTGCTGGGCTGGGCCACCTCGGTGGGCGAGGCGGCGGGCGAGGACCGGCGGCGGGGCAGTGAGCAGGTGGTGATGGACGTCGGGGACGGGCTGCGGGTCGGGCCGATGGTGTGCTTCGAGAGCGCGTTTCCCGACATGAGCCGCCGGCTCGCCGCCGACGGCGCCGAGGTGCTGCTCGCCCAGTCGTCGACGTCGACCTTCCAGCACACCTGGGCGCCGGAGCAGCACGCCTCGCTCGCCGCCCTGCGGGCCGCCGAGACCGGCCGGCCGATGGTGCACTCCACGCTGACCGGCGTCTCGGCCGTCTACGACGCGAACGGCGCGCGGATCGGTTCGTGGCTCGGTACGGAAGCGAGCGAGTCGCGGGTGTACGAGGTCCCGGTGACGCACGGGACGACGCCGTACGTACGCTTCGGCGACTGGACGCTGCACGCGTCGCTGCTGATCCTCGCGGCCTGGGGCGCCGGCGAGGGCGTACGGGCGGTGCGGTTCAGGCGGAACGCTCGTGGACCGCGCGTACCACCCGCTCACACAGCTCATGGGTCTCCAGCGCGTCCCGGGCGCTGAGCACCTTGCCGGCGCGCACCGCGTCCAGGAAGACGAGCACCGCCTGCTCGATGCCGCGCTGCCGGGCCACCGGGACCCAGTCGCCGCGCCGCCGCACGGTCGGCTGGCCCTTGTGGTCGATCACCTCGGCGAGGTTGACCACCTGGCGTTTGGTGTCCTGGCCGGAGACCTCGAGGATCTCCTCCGCCGAGCCGCTGAGCCGGTTCATGACTCCGAGGGCGGTGAAACCGTCCCCGGCGAGCTGGAGGACGACGTGGTGGAGCAGGCCGTCCCGGACGCGGGCGCGCACGGTGACGTCGTCGACCGGGCCCGGCGCCAGGAAGCGGAGCGTGTCGACGACGTGGATGAAGTCGTCGAGGACCATCGTGCGGGGGTCCTCGGGCAGGCCCGTCCGGTTCTTCTGCATGAGGATCAGCTCGCGCGGGTGCTCGGCGCACTGCGCGTAGCCGGGGGCGTGGCGCCGGTTGAAGCCGACGGCGAGGCTGGTGCCGCGCTCCTCGGCGAGGGCGACCAGGCGCTCGGAGTCGGCGAGTTCGTAGGCGAGCGGCTTGTCGACGTAGGTCGGCACGCCCGCTTCGAGCAGCCGGGTCACGATCTCGGGGTGGACGGCGGTCGGCGCGTGCACGAAGGCGGCGTCGAGGCCCGCGGCCAGGAGTGCGTCGAGGTCGGCGTGGAGCCGCTCCGGCGGGAGGCGCAGCTTCTCGCCGACCCGGGTGAGCGTGGCGGGGGTGCGGGTCTGCAGGTGCAGTTCCACCCCGGGCAGGACGGCGAGCACCGGCAGGTAGGCCTTCTGCGCGATGTCGCCGAGTCCGATGACGCCGACCTTCACGGGGTGTGCTCCTCTAACGCTCGCCTGCCTGGGTCTGCCGGGAAGCATACGGGGGTTGCGGGGGCCGCCAGTCGGCGATGCCGTCGAAGCTCCGCAGGAAGAGGGCGGGTCCGGCCTTGGAGAGCGCGGCGATCGCGGTGTCGCGTACGGCGGTGCCGGCCCGGCCGGTCATCAGGTTGAGGCGGGCGACCTTCACGGCCTGGCGGGCGACGGCGGTGGTACGGGGCAGGCGCGCTGCCGTGTAGGCGGCGAGGTCGTCGCAGTGGTGGGCGAGCACGATCGCGTCCTCGATCGCCTGGTTGCCGCCCTGGCCGAGGGTGGGCGGCATGGCGTGCGCGGCGTCGCCGACGAGGGCGACCCTGCCTTGGTGGTAGGCGGGCAGCGGCTCGGTGATGTGGTGCACGTCGTGGCGCAGGACGTCCTCGGGGCGGGCGGCGGCGAGGACGGCGGGGATGGGGTCGTGCCAGTCGCCGTACCGGTGCAGCAGCTCGGCCTTCTCGTCGGACGCGTGCCCGCCCGCCGGGGCGACGGCGGCGGCGTAGGCGTAGACCCGGCCGTCCTTGAGCGGATGCGTGCCCCAGATGCGGCCCCGGCCCCACGTCTCGTGCGAGGCGAAGTCGGCGCCGGGGACCGGGATCACCACCCGCCAGGTGGTGAAGCCGGAGTAGACGGGACCCGGATGGTGCGGGAACAGCGTGCCGCGCGCGCCGGAGTGGATGCCGTCGGCCGCGACGACCAGGTCGGCCTCCAGCTCGCCGTCCGGGGTGCGCACGCGTGCCGGCCGGTCGCGGTCGCCGGGGTCGGTGAGCCGCGTGTCGGCGGCCGTGCGGACGGCGTCCGCCGGCAGCAGCGCGGCGAGACGGTCGATGAGCGTGGCCCGGTGCAGCAGCACCAGCGGACCGCCGAACCGTGCCGCGGCGGCCTCGGCGTTCGAGCGGGAGAGCCAGCGTCCGCCCGGTGTGCGCAGTCCTCCGTCGCCCTGCCAGGCGGCGAGGCCGCGGATCTCGTCTCCGAGCCCGATGACGTCCAGGGCGCGCAGCGCGTTGGGCGACAGGGAGATCGCCGCGCCGATCGGCTGGAGCGAGGCGGCCCGCTCCAGGACGGTGACGCGCAGACCGCGCTGGTGCAGGGCCGCCGCCGCGGTCAGCCCGCCGATTCCGCCGCCGATCACGACGGCCCGTTCCGTGCCTGGCATGACTCTGTCCCTTCTCCGGCCCACCACTGCTCACTACAGATGTAGTGAAGCCTTCGACTCGACTGTACTACAGCCGTAGTGCGGAAGGTAGGTTGGCCTTCATGTCCGCACGCACCGCACCCCCCGCGCCCCCCACGGGCGCCTCCCGCGCCGACCTCGTCGCCGACGCCGCTCTCGCGCTGCTCGCCGAGCGCGGTATGCGCGGACTCACGCACCGCGCGGTCGACGAGGCGGCCGCGCTCCCCCAGGGCTCCACCTCCAACATCGCGCGGACCCGGCAGGCGCTCCTGGAACTGGCGGTGCGCCGCCTGGCCGACCGGGAGGCGCGGGTGCTGGCGCTGCACGAGATGCCGGACCCGCGGGCCGGTCTCGACGCCCTGGTGGACTCGCTGGCGCTGGCGACACACCGGGCACTGACCCGGAACCGCGAACTGACCCTGGCCCGCTACGAACTGGCCCTGGAGGCCACGCGCCGCCCGGAACTGCGGGCCCACTTCGATGCGGCGGGCGTCCGGTTCCGGGAGCAGCTGGGCGCGCTCGTCACCGGCATGGGCTCGGCCCACCCCGCCCGGCATGTGCTGTCGCTGGTCGCGTGGGCGGACGGGCTGATGTTCAGCTGCGTGGCCGGGTCCTTCCACGCCGAGGTTCCGGGCCTGGCCGAGGTGCGGGCCGGGTTGCGCGAGGTGCTGGACGGGCTGCTGGGCGGAAAACCCGATGGTGGGCGGGACACCGGGTGAGCGAGGATGCCGCCATGACGACCGAGCGCCGCGAACCCGCCCCCGAATCCGACGAACGCACCATGCTGGAGGGCTGGCTGGAGTACCACCGGCAGACTCTCGCGTGGAAGTGCGAGGGCCTCACCGACGCCCAGCTCAGGACCACGTCCGTCGCGCCCTCCACGCTGTCCCTGATGGGACTGGTGCGGCATATGGCCGAGGTGGAGCGCAGCTGGTACCGCAGAGTGCTGGCCGACGAGGACGCCGGCCCCATCTACTACACCGACGCCGACCCGGACGGCGAGTTCCGCCTGACCGAGTCGGACACCTACGCGGACGCCCACGCCACCTGGCAGGCCGAGATCGAGGCGGCCCGGCGCAACGCGGCCGGCGTTCCCCTCGACGCACCGACCCGGGGCAAGCACCGGCGCACCGGTGAGCGCTACACCCTGCGCTGGATCCACACCCACATGATCGAGGAGTACGCGCGCCACAACGGGCACGCCGACCTGCTCCGCGAACGCGTCGACGGCGTCACGGGCGACTGACGTCACCCCCGGCGGTGCACGGGTCTCCGTACGGGGCCGGAGATCACCCGTGCGGGGCAACCTCCGCCTGTCCGCCGTCGCGGCAGGGGCCCGACCCGCCAGAGTGGCGCGAGTGCATCGAACGACGACCACCGCAGCTCTCCTGGTGACCGTGGCCGCGGCCCTGACCGGCTGTACGACGGTCCAGGGCCCGACCGCGGCCGACCCGTCGGCAGCCGGCGCCCGCTCGACCGCGCCGCGTCCGGACGGTCCGGCCGAACCACGGGTCGTGCAGGCGCCGGCCCGCGAGGCCCTGGAGATGATCGGCCCCTCCCGGGCCCCGGACCGCCCGGCCGACGAGACGCGCCGTACGACACCCCCGGCGGACCCGCCGGAGCACGAGCCGCCGACCGCCCGGGTCCGCCCGGGACACCAGCCGCCCCTGACCCGCCCCGAGGCGCCGGAGCGGACCCGTGCGCCCGAGCACCCCCGTGCCGTGGTTCCCGACGTCCCGCGGTCGCCCGGCGCCGACACCGGCAAGGACGCGGACATCTGCTCCCTGGGCAAGAAGTACGGCGGCTGGCGTCCGGGCAGCCCCGAGGCGGTCATCTGCGACCGGACGTACGGCCGTTGAGGCCGGGGCGAGCCCTGCGCCGGCGGCCGGACTACGGCCGTTGCCGCGGCGGCCCCCACCACCCGTCGGGGCGGTCGGGCCCGTCCGTGGGCGGCCCGGCGTCGCCCGTCGGCCCGGCGTCGGCCAGGCGCCGGGCCAGCCGGTCGATCGCCGCGCGCACACCCTCGCCGTAACGGTCGAACGCCAAGGCGCCGGCGGCCGTGCGAGCGCGCCGCAGGTGCAGCCGGGCGGCCTCGCGGTGGCCGAGGCGGTCGTAGTCGGCGGCCAGGTTCAGATGCAGCGAGGGGTAGAGGGCCCGCGCGGCCAGCTCGCCGCCCTCGCCCTCGCCCCCGTCCCCGCCTCGGCCGGCCGGAGCGCCGTCCGCCAGTTCCTCGGCGGCCGACAGAGCCCGCAGGTCCCAGGCCAGTTCGTCACCCGGGTCGTCCTGGGTGTCGGCCAGGTAGTGGGCGAGGGTGCAGCGGTGCAGCGGGTCGCCGTGCTCACCGATCTCCGCCCACAGGCTCAGGAACCGGAGCCGGGCCTCCTCGCGGTCACCCGCGTGGTGCAGCATCGCGACCTGCCCGATCCGCGTCAGGACGGCGTCCGGCGCCGCCTGCTCCTGTCCCTTGGCCACCGCGTCCTCCGTGCCCGTCGTCGGCTGTCCCCGACGACGCTAACGGCACATACCGGTAATCCCGGTCAGGTGGCCCGAAACGCGCGAGTCAGCCCAGGTTCGGGATGGTCCAGTCGATCGCCTCGTGGCCCTGCGCCGCGACCGCCTCGTTGATCTGCGTGAACGGGCGGGAACCGAAGAACTTCTTCGCCGACAGCGGCGAGGGGTGCGCGCCCTTGACCACCGCGTGCCGCGCCTCGTCGATCAGCGGCAGCTTCTTCTGCGCGTAGTTGCCCCACAGGACGAACACCGCCGGGTCGGGCCGGTTCGCCACCGCGCGGATCACCGCGTCGGTGAACAGCTCCCAGCCGCGGGCCTTGTGCGAGTTCGCCTCGCCGGCCCGGACCGTGAGCACCGCGTTGAGCAGCAGGACGCCCTGCTTGGCCCACGGCATCAGGTAGCCGTTGTCCGGGATCGGGGTGTCCAGCTCCGCGTGCATCTCCTTGTAGATGTTGCGCAGGGACGGCGGGACCTTCACGCCGGGCCGGACCGAGAAGCACAGCCCGTGGCCCTGTCCCTCGCCGTGGTACGGGTCCTGCCCGAGGACCAGCACCTTCACCCGGTCGTACGGCGTGGCCTCCAGCGCGGCGAAGACCTCCTCGCGCGGGGGGTAGACGGGGCCGTTCGCCCGCTCCTCCTCGACGAACTCCATCAGCTCCTTGAAGTAGGGCTCCTGCAGTTCGCCGCCCAGCACCTCGCGCCAGGACTCGGGCAGCATGGCGATGTCGGTCACGTCAACTTCCTTACGCTGTGCGGTCGCTTCCAGTCCTCAAGAACCTACCGGCGACCACTGACAACGGACGCACCCACCGGGGGAACCGCGGCGCCTACCAGCTGGTCTTGCGGTACAGCTGCCACATCATCATGATCGTCGACGGGTCCATGGCCCGCTCCGCGCCCGAGATCTCGGTGCTGGTGGCCACGTACTGCTTGCCCTGCCACAGCGGCAGCAGCCGCGCGTCGTCGACGATGATCTGCTGCGCGCGTTCGAAGTCCTTCTCCACGTTGGCGCGGTCGCTCTCCTGGCGTGAGCGCGGCAGCAGCTCACCGGTGATCTCCGGTGCCGGGTAGGGCGTCCCCAGCGCGTTCTGCTCACCGACGAAGGGCGCGATGAAGTTCTCCGCGTCGGGGAAGTCGGGCGACCAGCCGCGTCCGAACACCGGGTACTCGCCCTTCTGGTAGCCGGTGACGTACGTCTTCCAGGGCCGGCTCTTCAGCGTGATGTCGAACAGGCCCGAGGCGTCGAGCTGGCGCTTGATCTCCTTGAACTCCAGCGCCGTCTCCGAGCCGTAGCGGTCGCTCGTGTACCAGAGGGTGAGCGGGACGGGTTCGGTGATGCCGGCGTCGGTGAGGATCTCGCGGGCCTTGTCGACGCTGGGGTCGCCGTAGTCGTCGAAGAAGCCCGTGGTGTGACCGGTCAGGCCCTTGGGGACCATCGAGTACAGCGGGTCGACGGTGTCCTGGTAGATCTCGTGGGCGATCGCGTTCCGGTCGATCACCTGGGCGACGGCCTGGCGCACCTGCTTGCGGCCCGCCCACGGGTCCTCGGGGTTGAAGACGAGGTAGCGGATCTCCGTGCCGCTGCCCTCGACCAGCTGGAGGTCCTCGTCCTTGCTGGTCCTGCCCTGCAGCGTGATGATGTCGTCGGCCGCCAGCCCCCGGTAGGTGACGTGGATGTCCCCGTCGCGCAGGGCCTTCACCATGCCGGCGGAGTCGTCGAAGTAGCGGATGGTGACCGCGTTGTTGTGGCGCTCGGCGAAGCCCTTGTAGCGGTCGTTGCGGACGAGTTCGGCCCGTTCTCCGTCCTCGTACGACTGGAGCGTGTACGGGCCCGAGCCGACGATCTTGCCGTCCTCGCGCAGGGCGTCCGCCGGGTAGCCGCCCGGTTCGACGATCGACATGGCGGGTGTGGCGAGCACGAAGGGGAAGGTGGCGTCGGGCTTGTCGAGGTGGAAGACCACTTCCCGCTCGCTCGGTGCCTGGACCCTGTCGAGGGTGCCCAGCAGTCCGGCCGGGCCGCCGTTGACGTTGATGTCCTTGATCCGGTCGATCGAGTGCTTGACCGCCTGGGCGTCCAGCGGCTCCCCGTTGGAGAAGGTGAGGCCCTTGCGCAGCTCGCAGCGGTACACCTGGTTCGTGGAGTCGGTGAACGCGCAGTTCTCGGCGGCGTCGGGCTCGGGCGCGGTCGCACCGTTGGGGTAGCTGAGGAGCGTCTGGTAGACGTTGCGGAACAGCTCCCAGGAGCCGTCCCAGGAGGCCGCCGGGTCGAGGGTGCTGGGTGCGCTGGTCGTGCCCACCACGATCGGCCCCTCGTCCTCCGAACTGTCGGACGACAGGATGCCGCACCCGGTCACCAGCGTTGATATGGACACGATGGCCGCGATCCGCCGCAGGCCTCGGTTCCGGTTGAACACGCGCACGCTCCTCGATCCGCCGTACCAAGGGTCGGCAGACCATACCGCAGCCCCACGCCACCTGAACCCCCTTCTGAACAGGGGTTTTGATCATTTGGCGATGACTACGTTGTCATCACCCCGCGGTCTCGAAACGCGGACACGGGCGTCGTCGTCGTTCGACGGCGCCCGTGTCCCGGGTGTGTGTTCCGGCGGGCGGGAGGGGTGAGATCAGGCCACGCCCGCGTTGAGGAAGATCCCGCCGTCCACCACGAGCGTCTGACCGGTGACCCAGGCGGACTGCTCCGAGGTGAGGAAGGCGGCGGCGCCACCGATGTCCGAGGGCACGCCGAGCCGGCCCAGCGGGTAGCCCGCCGCGGCCTCCTCCTCGCGGCCCTCGTACAGGGCGGCGGCGAACTTGGTCTTCACGACCGCCGGGGCGATCGCGTTGACCCGCACTCCCGGCGCGAACTCGTGCGCCAGCTGAGCCGTGAGGTTGATCAGCGCGGCCTTGCTGACGCCGTAGGCGGCGATGAAGGGCGAGGGCGACAGGCCAGCGACAGAGGCGATGTTGACGATCGCGCCGCCGTTGTCCTTCTGCCAGGCGTGCCAGGTGCGCTGGGCGAAGCCGAGCGCCGAGACCACGTTGGTCTCGAAGACCTTGCGCGCGACGTTCAGGTCGAGGTCGGCGATCGGCCCGAAGACCGGGTTGGTGCCGGCGTTGTTGACCAGGAAGTCGACGCGGCCGAAGGCCTCCATCGTGCGCTCGACGGCGACGGCCTGGTGGGCCTCGTCGTGCGCCTTGCCCGCGACGCCGATGACCCGGTCGGCGCCGAGCTTGTCGACGGCCTCCTTCAGCGTGTCCTCGTTGCGGCCGGTGATGCAGACGCGGTCGCCGCGGGCGACGAGCGCCTCGGCGACGCCGTAGCCGATGCCCCGGCTGGCGCCGGTGACGAGCGCGACCTTGCCGGAGAGGGCGGGGAGTTCAGTCATGTCAGTGGTCCCTAATCCCAGTGTTCCCTAGTCTCCGCCCGCCCTAGTCGAGCGGTCCGCCGGCGACGTACAGCACCTGGCCGGAGACGAATCCGGCCGCCTCGCCGGTGAAGAAGGCGATGGCGTTGGCGATGTCGTCGGGCTCGCCGACCCGGGCGACCGGGATCTGGGTGGCGGCGGCGGCCTTGAAGTCGTCGAAGCCCATGCCGACGCGGTCGGCGGTGGCCTTGGTCATCTCGGTGGCGATGAAACCGGGGGCGACGGCGTTGGCGGTGACGCCGAACTTGCCGAGCTCCTTGGCCAGGGTCTTGGTGAAGCCCTGCAGACCGGCCTTGGCGGCGGAGTAGTTGACCTGGCCGCGGTTGCCGAGCGCGGAGGACGAGGACAGGTTGACGATGCGGCCGAAGCCGGCGTCCACCATGTGCTTCTGGCACGCCTTCGACATCAGGAAGGCGCCGCGCAGGTGCACGTTCATGACGGTGTCCCAGTCGGAGACGCTCATCTTGAACAGCAGGTTGTCGCGCAGCACGCCCGCGTTGTTCACGAGGATGGTCGGCGCGCCCAGCTCCTCGGCGATCCGGGCGACGGCCGCCTCGACCTGCGCCTCGTCGGAGACGTCACAGCCGACCGCGATGGCCTTGCCGCCGGCCGCGGTGATCTTCTCGACGGTGTCCTTGCAGGCGGCCTCGTCGAGGTCGATGACGGCGACGGCGCGGCCTTCGGCGGCCAGTCGTACGGCCGTGGCGGCACCGATGCCGCGCGCGGCTCCGGTGACGACGGCGACCCGCTGCTCAGTGGTGGACATTGCTGCTTCTCCTCGTCCTGGGGATGCGGCCCGTGCGGGATTCCACGGCCTCACCTTGGGTGAGCGACCGCTTAGTACCTTCCGCAGACGTGACGCTAGAAGCCCTGGCACCCGGTGTCAACGGGACACCGGTGCGGTGTGATCCATTCCCCGGCGGCCGAGCGCCGGTCCCGGTGCCGCGCTCGCCCGATCGGCCCAGCGCTGCGGGCCGCCGTGCCGCCGCGCGCCTAGCGTCGGAGCGGAGCCATTCGTGGCCGGAAAGGAGGCGTCCATGCGCCGTCGTACCGGTGCCGCAGGCATAGCCGTCGCGATCGCCGCGATCGTGCCGCTGGCCGACCCCGCACACGCCCAGGACCCGGATTCCTGGACCCTCACCCACCAGAAGGCGGTCCAGCCCGTCTCCGACAGCGACCCGGGCGGCGCCGACCCGTGGTCGCCCGACGCGCTGTCCCCGGACGCACTCTCGCCGGACGCACTCGACGACGGACCGCCGAGCGACGGAGGGACCGGCGAAGCCGGAGCCGGCACGGGCCGCCCCGGTGAGGGCGGGCTCGAGGAGTACCGCCCCGACGAGACAGGGCTGGAGGAGTACCGCCCGGACCAGGGCGGGAGCAGTGAGTCGGGATTCGGCCAGGACCGCCCCGAAGAGGGCCGGACCGAACAGGCCGTCCCCGGTCAGACGGGCCTCGACCAGGCCGGGATCGGTGCCGCCCGGGAGGCGGACGGAGGCGCGGCCGGTGGGGCGCCGCCGCGTCGGGACGCGCCGCCGACCATCTCCGCGACCTCCAAGCCGCGTCCCACCACCCCGGCCCCGGTCGCCACAGCCGCACCGACCACTGCCGTGCCGGGTCCCGCGACGTCGCCGGCGGCCACGCCGACGCTCGGCACCCAGGGCGGACTGGGCGGAGCCTCGGGCACGGGCCCGAGCGGCAGGGACATCGGCATCGGCCTGACCGGCGTGGCGGGCGTCGCGATCGCCGCCGCCTTCGTACTCAGGCACCGCCGTCGCGTCTGACACCGGGCAGGCGGGCCGCCTACCGCACCAGCAGTTCGAGGAGCCGTTCCGTCTCGGCCGCCGGATCGCCGGTGAGGCCGGTGTGGACGGGGCCGGGCTGGACGATCGTGGAGCGGGGCGCGATCAGCCAGCGGAAACGGCGCCCCGGATCGTCGCCGGCCGCCTGCCCCGCCGCGTCCCCGCCGGCGCAGACGCCCTCTACGGCACGGAGCGCGGCGCGGACGCCGGGCAGGTCCACGTGCGGGTCGAGGGCCAGCAGCCGGTTCTCGTCGAGGTGGGTGCGGACACCGACGTAGGACCTGGCCCGGCAGTACACGAGTACTCCGGCGTTGACGCACTCCCCGCGCTCGACGCGGGGGACGACGCGCAGCAGCGCGTACTCGTAGACGTGGCGGTCGCTCACCGGTCCCCCTCGGTACTGACGCGCTCGTGGATGGTCGCGGCCCGCTCGACCAGGGGCCGCGCGTAGGCGCGGCGCAGGTCGTCGGGGGTGGCGAAACCGGGTTCGTCCAGCAGCCAGACGTCCGGGATCTCAGCGGTGACCTCGGCGAGGAGTTCCTCGGTGACCAGGGGCGCGAGCGCGGCGGCGGCCGAGCGGATGTCCGGAGCGAAGCGGGCGAGGGCGTGGTCCGAGGCGTCGTAGGGCCGGGCGGCGGAGGCCTCGGCGCCGGGCCAGTTGTGGTGCCAGATCATGGTCGCGCCGTGGTCGACCAGCCAGACCTCGCCCTGCCGGCACAGCAGGTTGGGATTGCGCCAGGACCGGTCGACGTTGTTGACCAGCGCGTCGAACCACACGATCCGCCCGGCCTCCGCGGAGCCGACCTCGAAGGCGAGCGGGTCGAAGCCGAGGGCGCCGGAGAGGAAGTCCATGCCAAGGTTGGTGCCGCCGCTCGACTTGAGCAGTTCCTGCACCTGCTGGTCGGGCTCGCCGAGCCCGAGCACGGGGTCGAGGCCGACCGTCACCAGCCGCGGCACCCGAAGGCCCAGCCTGCGGGCGAGTTCCCCGCAGACCACCTCGGCGACGAGCGTCTTGCGCCCCTGGCCGGCGCCGGTGAACTTCAGGACGTACGTCCCGAGGTCGTCGGCCTCGATCAGTCCCGGGAGCGAGCCACCCTCACGCAGGGGCGTGATGTAGCGGGTGGCGGTGACGTGTCTCAGCATTCCGGAGCCAACCTGTCCCTTTGGCCGTGCTTTCCATGGCCGTCCGCCTTCGCTTCCGGCTTCTGGCATGAAGTGTGCATAGTAGCCGCCTCGTCGGTGGGGGCCCGGCGGCGCCGACGCCTCGGCCTCCTTTGACGTCTCGGACCGAGCGGTCCCCGGGCACCGGGATGCCGGCGGCCTTGTGTAGCGGCATCACGTCGGGTACCCGGCCGGTGGCCGCCCTGGCTCTGCCCGCAACAAGGCACCATGAGGAAGGACAGTCACCTCATGCAGCACGACG
The DNA here is from genome assembly GCF_042745235.1 of Streptomyces sp. NPDC058796. NCBI lineage: Bacteria > Bacillati > Actinomycetota > Actinomycetes > Kitasatosporales > Streptomycetaceae > Streptomyces > Streptomyces sp. NPDC058796. The sequence continues at coordinate 34,799 of NZ_JBHYOP010000011.1, read as the reverse complement.
AGATGATCGGGAAAGTGCAGGACCTCGCTCAGCTGCCGGACCGAGGGTCGGCCGAACAGGCGACACGGGCCGTGCTGGAGACACTGGCCGAACGGCTGCCGTCCGCACTGGGGGACCACATCGCCGCTCAGCTGCCCCCTGCCCTGGCCACCGCCATGCGCCAGGTGACGCAGGAGCCCGCCGCCGACGGCGATCCGGCCACTTCGGGGGAGCGATTCGGCCTGACCGCGTTCACCGGCCGCATCGCCGGCCGCGCGGCGACGGACGACGACTCGGCAGTACAGCAGGCCGCGGCTGTGCTGGAGGTGCTCGACGCCGCCCTCACTCCGGAGCTGACGGACAAGATGGCCGGAGCACTGCCCGCCGACATTCGCGAGCTCCTTCCCGCCGGCCGCAGCACGGACGGCACGGACTGAACCGGGCCCTGGTCGCGGCACGTACTGCCTCACTTTCGCCCGGCCGACTGCCGTCGTCCGTGGGGCTGGGGCGGTCGCCGCGGGGGCGACTGCCGGGCAGCGTCTCCTGCACCGCGGCCAGAGCTGCCCGGCAGTGGATCGGCCGGCGGGCGGGACCGCTGGGGAGTAGCGGACCTGCGAACCCTGCCGTGCAGGGTCAGGTAGAACGTGCGCAGTGATTCCTCCGAGCTGCCCACCGCGAAGCAGTTGCGTACCTTGCCGAGGGGGTTCCAGGCTCGTCCGTCCGGCATCCGCACCCCGACCGGCTGGCCGAAGTAGGCGCGTTCGTCGGCGTCGAAGTCGACCCACGTCCCGCCGGCACGGCGGACGAGAACCTCCCCGACGTACGCCCCGAGCCCGAACAGCACCTGCGCGACCCGTGTCTCGTCCGCCGTGTTCTTGCGCAGTCCGTCGACGAGGAAGTCGACGACGCGAAGGCTCGCCACGGAATGGTCCAGCGGAAGCCTGCTGCGGACGGTGACACGCCGGACGAAGGCCGCTGAGACGGCCCGCATTTCCCGCGCACAAGGCACACGTTCGCCCATGTCACCCATGGGTCCGCTCCCCTCCGCCTGATCAGTGGAGGACGTGCTCCCGTCTTCCACATGACCAAGCGGATGCCTCCGCGAAGCCGTCACGACTTCGGGACGTGCGTAATCCCACACGAAGCGGTGCGACCTCCGGTACAACCATCTCGGCCTTCACACGTCCACGGGTTCCTCTCAGCGCAGCTTCACGGCCCCGCCGTCGGCCATGACCGTCTGCCCCGTCATGTACCGCGCGTCGTCGCTCGCGACGAAGCCCATGACGGGAGCGAGGTCCCGGTCGAGGTCGCCGAAGCGGCACAGCGGCACCGCGGCGGCGGGCTGGGCGTACTGCTCGGGACGGGCCTCGGCCCGTACGGCGGCGACACCTGCGGTCAGGGCCATCGGACAGACCACGTTGACCCGGATGTCGTGCTGGGCCGCATTCGTTGGCGGCGACCCGTCTCAGACCGCGGATCGCCTCTTTCGCCGCGGCGTAGGAGGACTGGTTCGGCTGACCGTTCAGACCGGCGCCGTATCCGAAGTCGCTGACGCCGGCGTTGCCGGTCTCCTTCAGCTCCCACGTTCCGGTCCAGGCCGCTCGGCCGCCGGACACCGGCATGTCGCGGTGACGGACGGGCCGACAGCGAAACGACAGCCGTGTTTTACGCCCGTCCGACCGCCGGCGCGACAACATCTCGGCACGGTCTGAACAGCATGTGTCCCGGGGCCGTACCTCTCGGCAGATCATCACGCATCCACCCGGAAGGAACCCCAGCATGGCCAGCGCACCGTTCCACCCCGCAGGACCGGCCCGTCGTACCGTCGTGGCGGCGGCCGGAGCGGCGGGGCTCGCCGTCGCGCTGACCGCGTGCTCGGGCTCCGGCGACGACGCGTCGGACGACAGCGGCGCCGCCGCCTCGCCGCCCGCCTCCGAGGGCGCGGGCGGCGAGGACGCCGGAGCCGCGCTGGCGGCCACCGCGGACATCCCCGAGGGCGGCGGGAAGGTCTTCGCCGACCAGAAGGTGGTGGTCACGCAGCCGACGGCGGGCGAGTTCAAGGCGTTCTCCGCAACCTGCACGCACCAGGGATGCGCCGTGAAGAGCGTGTCCGGCGGCGTCATCAACTGCCCCTGCCACAACAGCAACTTCTCGATCACCGACGGCAGTGTGCAGGGCGGCCCGGCGCCCAAACCGCTGCCGGCCGTACAGATCACGGTCAGCGGGGACTCGATCCGGCTGGCCGGATGACCGTCGCCCAGCGCCGGGGCCGGAAGATCATGATGACGCCCGGCGAGCTGGACGCCTTCCTCACCACCCAGCGCTCCTGCCGCGTCGCCACGGTGTCGGCCGACGGCGCCCCGCACGTGAGCACGCTCTGGTTCGTCTGGGACGGCTCCTCCATGTGGCTGTACTCGGTGGTGCGCAGCCGGCGCTGGGCGGACCTGCGGCGCGACCCCAGGGTGGCGATCGTGATCGACACCGGCGAGGAGTACGACGAGTTGCGGGGCGCGGAGCTGTCCGGCCGGGTGGAATGCGTGGGCGAGGCGCCGCGCACGGGCGAGCTGTGCGCCGAACTCGACTTCCCGGAGACGCTGTTCGCCCGCAAGAACCTCGGTCTGGAGGAGATGCCGCACGACGGCCGTCACGCCTGGCTGCGGCTGACGCCCGAGAAGGTCGTCTCCTGGGACTTCCGCAAGCTGGCGCCCCGGTAGGCGCTCCCCGCGGGCCCCCTCAGCCGAGCCGTCCCGCCGCCGTCCGCAGCGCCTCAACCGCCGCCCTGATCGACGGGCGGCGGTCGGCGTCCGCGCGCCAGACGACGTACACGTGCCGGCGCACCCGCTGCCTGAGCGGCACGGTGAGGACCCCCTGAGGCATCGGATGGCGGCCGAGCAGCGGGGCGATGCACACGCCGAGCCCCGCGGCGACCAGGCCGAGCTGGGTGTGGGTCTCGGCGGCGCGGTGGCCGATGATCGGCTCGATGCCCTTCGAGCGCAGCGTGAACATCAGCCACTCGTGGCAGAACTCGCCCTCCCCCCAAGTGATCCACTCGTCCTCGGCGAACTCGGCGAGGTCCACCTCTTCCCGGCCCGCGAGCCGGTGGCCGGCGGGCAGGGCCACGTCTGCCGGATCGTCCAGGAGCGGCGCCTTGACCAGGCCGTCGGGCAGCGGCATCGGCTTGTTGTACCAGTCGAGTACGACGGCCAGGTCCAGGTCGCCGCGCACCACGCCGCTGACGCCGCGCTCCGGCTCCAGCTCGCAGGAGCGGATGCGCAGCGCGGCGTGCTCGGCGCGCAGGGCGGCCAGTGCGGCGGGGAAGAGTCCGCGGGCGGCCGTCGGGAACGCCGAGATCCGCAGCTCGCCCGCCACCTGTCCGCGTTGCGCCTCCAGGTCGGCCTGGGCCAGCTCCACCTGGGACAGGATGCGGGCCGCGTGCTCGGCCAGCAGCCGGCCCGCGTCCGTGAGCCGTACGCCGCGCCCGTTCTTGGCGAGCAGTCGCTGTCCGGCCTCGCGCTCCAGCTTGGCCATCTGCTGGGAGACGGCGGAGGTGGTGATGTGCAGACCGGCGGCGGCGCCGCTCACCGATCCGTGCCGGGCCAGGGCATCGAGGGTGCGCAGGCGCTCCAGGTTCAACATGTAAGCGATTCTACGAGATACCGGGTGCGAAATCTCGATTGTGCTACGAGGATGTCTCCAGCATCGTTGACCGCATGAGCAGCGGTGTCACTTCCTTCCCCACGGTCCGGCGCGCCTTCGACTGGCGGCTGCGCTTCGGGCTCCTGTCCCTCGTCTGGGGCTTCAGCTTCCTCTTCATGAAGGTGGGGACCGAGGCCTTCGCCCCCTTCCAGGTCACGCTGGGGCGGCTGGTGTCCGGTGCCGCGGTGGTGGCCGTGGCGATGGCGGTGAAGCGGGAGCGGCTGCCGCGCGGGGCGTGGACCTGGGTGCATCTGGCGGTCGCCGGATTCCTGCTGAACGCGCTGCCGTTCTCCCTGTTCGCCTTCTCGGAGCTCACCATTCCGTCGTCCCTGGCGGGCATCTGCAACGCGACCTCGCCGCTGTGGGGCATGGCCCTGTCGCTGGTCGCCCTGTCGGAGGACCGGCCGACCCGGCGCCGGGTGGCGGGCCTCGGCATCGGCTTCCTCGGCGTCCTGACGGTGCTGGGGGTCTGGCAGGGCTTCCACGGCCTGGACGTCACGGGCACCGCGCTGGCGCTGCTGGCCTCGTTCAGCTATCCGGTCGGCTGGATCTACGTCCGCCGCACGCTGGCCGGCTCCAGCCACTCCCACCTCTCGCTGACCGGCGCCCAGCTGGGCCTGGCCACCCTGCAACTGGCCGTCGTGACACCGCTGTTCACCTCGATGCCCGCCAGCTTCCCGGTCGTGCCGCTGCTGGCGGTCGCGGCGCTGGGCACCCTCGGCACCGGGCTCGCCTTCCTGATCCAGTACGACCTGGTCGCCGAGGTCGGCCCGACGACGGCCCAGATGGTCACGTACTTCACGCCCGTCATCGCCACGGCCGCGGGCGTGGTCCTCCTCGGCGAGTCCCTGTCCTGGTCGACGCCGGTCGGCGCGGTGATCGTCCTGGCGGGCGCCGCCCTGACCCAGGCACGGCCCAGAAGGGCCGCGGACACCACGGAGCGGGCCGGGCGGACGCGGGAACGCCAGAGGGCGACGGCGGCCTGAGCGGCACAGGACGACGGCACCGGCAGGGCGGGGCGGCTTCCGGCCCCGGCCGGAACGAGCGGCCGCGCGCGTCAGACCTGACTGCGCAGCCACCCCGGCCCCGGCCCCACGGCCGACGCGACCGCGTCCGCCAGCGGTCCGACGTCCCCCTCCCCCAGGGTGGAGACGGTGATGCGGACGGCGGGCGGCGCGCTCACGCGGAAGCGGGCGCCGGGGGCGACGGCCCAGCCGGCCTGCAGCAGCCGGGCGACGGCGCCGGTCTCGTCCGGCACCGGGATCCACACGTTCATGCCACTGCGCCCGTACGCGGTGATCCCCCGGTCGGCGAGCGCGCCGAGCAGCGCCTCGCGGCGCCGTCCGTACGCCGCCGCCACGGCCGGCGTGTCCACCGAGCCGTCCGCCCACAGCCGGGCCACGGCACGCTGGGTGACGCGGCTGACCCAGCCGGGGCCCAGCCGCTGCCGGCCGCGCACCCGGTCGAGCGTGACGGTGTCCCCGGTGAGCACGGCGAGGCGCAGATCGGGTCCGTAGGCCTTGGCGGCGGAACGGACGAAGGCCCAGTGGTGCGTCGTACCGGCGAGGGGGTGCAGGGGAAGGTCGACGATGCGGTGGCCGTGGTCGTCCTCGATCAGCAGCGTCCCCGGGTGTTCGCGGAGCACGGCGCGCAGTTCACGCGCGCGTGCGGCGCTCAGTGCCGCGCCCGTCGGGTTCTGCGCGCGGTCCGTGACGACCAGGGCGCGCGCGCCGGCCGCCAGGACGCGGCGCACGTCGCCGGTCAGCGGCCCCTCGTCGTCGACGCCGACGGCCACCGTGCGCAGGCCGAGCGCCGGGACGAGGTCGAGGAGGCTGCCCCAGCCCGGGTCCTCGACGGCGACGGCGTCCCCCGGCCTGAGGTGGGCCGCCAGGACCCGTTCCATGGCGTCCAGCGATCCGGACGTGACGGCGACGGGCCCGTCCGGCACCCCGTCGGCGTCGAGTCCGGCCCGCGCGAGGCGCACGAGACCGGCTTCCACGGGCGAGGCCCCGTACAGCACCGGCTCACGGTCGGCCTGCTCGGCCGCGGCGGCGAACGCCGGGCCCAGCGGGGGCAGCAGCGCCGGGTCCGGATTGCCGTCGGAGACGTCCCGCACACCCTCCGGGACGTCGACCCGGATGAACTCGCGTCCGGTGGTGGCCGGTCTGGCGCGCACTCGGCTGCCCCGGCGCCCGGCCGTCTCGATGACCCCGCGCTCGCGCAGGGTGCGGTAGGCGGCGGCGACGGTGTTCGGGTTCACGCCCAGTCGCTCGGCCAACTCCCGCATCGGCGGCAGTGGCTGGCCCGGCCCCAGCTCTCCGGAGGCCACCGCGCGCTCGACGCTCGCGGAAATCTCCGCTGCTCCTCGCCCAGTGATCCGATACTCTCCTAGCACAAACCCAATTATGCACTAGTGCAATGGAGAGCGCCATGCAGGGGTCCACGCGGACGCACACACCGTCACAGCCCGGTACCGCCTACCCGTCCACCGACCGCACCGTTCCGACCCGCTCCCCCGAGCGGGCCTCCTATGACAAGGAGCTGGTGCACTCGATACTCGACGAGGGCTACGTCTGCCATCTCGGCTTCGTCCGCGACGGCGCCCCGGTGGTGTTGCCGACGCTCTACGGCCGGGTCGGCGAGCGGCTCTACGTGCACGGTTCGACGGGCTCGCGCCCGCTGCGGATGACGGGCGCGGCCGACCCGGGTCTGCCGGTCTGCCTGACGGTGACGCACGTGGACGCGCTCGTGCTGGCCCGCTCGGCCTTCCACCACTCGATCAACTACCGCTCGGTGGTGGTGCACGGCACCGCGTACGACGTGACGGACCCGGAGGAGAAGCGCACGGCCCTGGACGCCCTGGTCGACCACGTCGTGCCCGGCCGCTCCCGGGATTCCCGGCCGGCCAACAAGAAGGAGCTGGCCGCCACCGCCGTGATCCGCCTCGACCTGAACGAGGTCTCCGCCAAGCTCCGCACCGGCGGCGTGAACGACGAGCCCGAGGACCTCGCCCTCCCGCACTGGGCCGGCCTCGTCCCCCTGCGCAAGGGCTACGACGCCCCGGTCGCCGACCCCGGCCTGGACGCGGGCACCGGGCTGCCGGAGTATCTCGCGCCTCCGGCCGGACGGTAGAGGGCCCCTCGGCGGGGCCCCCTACCGGAGCCCCGTCGTCACGCCGGTGCCGGTCGCGTCCTCGCCGCCCGGGTCTCCGCCACCGCGAGCCCCGCCACCGAGCCGAGCATCAGCAGCGTGCCGGCCAGGGTCGCCGCGGTGAGGTGCTCACCGAGCAGCAGGACGGCGAGCGCCGCCGCGCTGACCGGCTCGAGGAGCATGATCACGGAGACGGTGGCGGACCGGACGACGGCCGCGCCGGCGAAGTAGAGCCCGTAGGCGAGGGCGGTCGGCACGGCCGCGACGTACGCCAGGAGCCACACGAGCCGCACCGGGTCCGCGGTGTGCGGCACCAGGCCCTCCGCCAGGGCGAGCGGCAGCAGGCACAGGCTCGTCACGGCGAACGCGCCGACGGACGTACTGGCCGCGTCCGCGCCGCCGTCGCGCCCCCACCAGCGGGTCAGCAGGGTCATCACCGAGTACCCGGCCGCGGACAGCAGGGCGAGGAGCAGCCCGGACAGCCGCACGGTGGTTCCCCCGCCGCCGAGGACGAGCACCACCAGCCCGGCGAGCGCCCCGGCCACCGCCGCGACTCCGCCCAGGCCCAGGTGTTCCCCGAGGGCGAGACGGGCGCCGAGCGCGATCAGCACCGGGCCGGCGCCGAGCGTGACGACGGTGGCCACCGCGAGGCCGGTGGACTGCACCGCGGCGAAGTAGGCGGTCTGGAACACCGCGAGGCCGACGCCGGTGACGACGGCGCGCAGGGCCTTGCGGGCGAACGGCTCGCGCACGGCGGCGCGCTCGCGGCGGGGACTCAACGGCCGGGCTGCGAGCAGCAGGAGCAGCCCGATCGCACAGCGCCAGAACGACAGGGCGACGGGCCCCATGTCGCTGGCCCGGTAGACCAGCGAGGCGGCGGCACCGGCGGTGCCCCAGGCGACACCGGCGACGATCAGATAGAGGAGGCCACGCCCGACGGGCAGGCCGGCAACGGCATTCGACACGTTTCTCTCCGCAGACGCGCACGAGGCGCGGGAGTTGTGAGCGGCCCCGGAACGACCGGGGGCGCGGGGACTGCGTCTGCGGGCAGCACCGTCCGGCCCGGCGACAGCACGCCGGGCTGATCAAGGGGCCCGCCTCAGGCGGCCGGAGGCGGAAGGACGAGTGCGTCTGAATGCATGATCAGCACTCTAGGTCGCCGTCCCACGGCCGGACAACTCCCGTTCCGGCCCGCCGCTCGCCACCGGGTCGGCGGAGCCCCTGGCGGGGGTGGAAGACTGGGCGATGAAGGCGCCCACCAGGACGACGACACCGCCGATGATCTGCGGGGCGGAGAGGTGCTCGCCGAGCAGCACCCAGGCCAGCACGGTGGCGACGACCGCCTCGAGACAGGCCACGACGCCGGCGACCTGCGGCGACAGGCGGCGCACGGCGACCACGCCGGTGACGTAGGCGAGGACCGTGGCGATGAACACGATCCAGGCCAGCAGCAGGGCGGCGGCGACGGGGGTGCCGTCCATGGGGGCGGTGTCCCCGAGGACCGACCAGTCCATCGACCAGGGCCGGGCCACCACGGTGAGCGCGGCCGCTCCGACGAGCAGCCCGTAGGCGATGACGCCGAGCGGGTCGGGCGCCTCGTCACCGGCGTCGCTGCCCTGGTCCGACAGGACGAAGTAGCCGACCTGGCAGCAGGCGGCGCCGAGCGCGAGCAGCAGTCCGAGGGCGTCGAAGCGCAGCCCGGACCAGACCTCCACGACGCAGGCGAGGCCGCCGACCGCGAGGACCACCCCGAGCGCCGCGGCCCGCGTCACCGGTCGTCGCTGCACGAACCGCACCCAGCCGAGCACCAGGGCCGGCGCCAGGTACTCGACGAGCAGCGCGACGCCCACGGGGATGCGGGAGATGGCCGCGAAGTAGCAGGCCTGGACCCCGGCCACGGCGAACAGTCCGAACCCGGCGAGCAGGGCCGGCCGGCTGCGCAGCAGCGCGCGGTGGCGCACGGCGAGCGGCAGCATCACCAGGGCCGCGCCGGCCACGCGCAGCCAGACCACGTGGAGCGGGTCGAGTCCCGCCTCGATCAGTGGTTTGGCCGCGACCCCGGAACCGCCGAAGGCGACCGCGGACGCGAGCGCGAGACCGAGTCCGGCTCCCTTCCCGCTGCTGCCGCGGGCGCTGTCAGACGTATGCACCGGCACATGATGACAGGGGACGACATGAGCGTCACCCCCAATGACACCTGTCTCACCGACTGGACGTGCCCAGGTGGTCCGCCACCCGGGCGAGCACCGTGCGCGGTTCGACGGCGGCACGGCCGAGCACCTCGACGGCGCGCGCCTGCGGGTCGGCCACGAGGGCGGCGAGCAGGTCGACGCCACAGGCCCGGTCGGCCCCGCGGCGGGCGGCGCGCACGCGGGCGTCCTCCATGGCCGCGGCGGCCAGCGGTGAGAAGCCGGCGACCCCGCTCACCACGGGTACGGCGCCGGAGTCCTCCACGGTGCTCTGCCAGCGCAGGCCGTAGCCGATGCTGCGCTGCACGAGGTAACCGAGCAGCCGGGCGATCTGCGGGCCCTCGCCGAGGACGGCACGCACCTCGGGGTCGTACTCCAGGAGGGAGTGCAGCAGGTGGGCCGTGTCGATCTGCCGGTCGCCGTCCCGCACCGCCCTGCGGCGGGCACCCGAGACCACCGATGCCAGTTCCGGGCTGAACCGGGCATCGGCGTCGGTACCGTCCGGGGGCCGGACGCCTTGCTCACCGGCCGACTGCCGGGGGATACGGGGCTGCACATCCCCCAGCTCATCAGTCCCAGGAGACGGGGGCATCCCCGACGGGAAGCATTTCGGCGTCCCACGCAGAGTGGACCCACCTGGCCGGAATCTCCTCCTTACGGATGAGATCAAGCCGTTTCGCCCCGCCGTGCGCGTGCCGTCCTGCCGCGCGCCTCCCGGGCAACCGAAGCGTACCCTCGCGGGTCCGACAGGGGTATGAGGAGCAGCTGCTGGCTCGTGGCCCTGCCCGCCGTCGACGGCAGGCAGTACGTATACCGGGTGTACGCCCCCGAGGAGGCGCTGCTCGCCGACCTGTTCTGGGAGGCGTGGCACTGCCACGACGAGAGCGCCTTCCCGCGCGCGTGCGATCTCTTCGACGCGGCGGTGATACGGCGGGTCGGCTGAACGCGCCCGCACAGCCCCGTGCCCCGCGGATCGCTCCGCGGGGCACGGGGGCGGGCGAGGTGTGCTGATCAGTCCTCGTCGGCGAGGATCAGGTACAGCTTCTTGCGGGCGTCGCCGATGACGGCGAGAGCCTTCTCCCGCTGCTCCTTGCTGCCGGTCTTCCAGACCTGGCCGAAGGCTTCCAGCAGCCCGAAACCGGCCTGCCGGATCTCACTCAGCGCCTCCCAGTCGACCCCCCGCGAGGCTTCCTCCCAGGGTGCCTCGGGACCTTCCTCCGCGGCGGTGCGGCCGGCCTCGGTGAGCGCGAAGAGCTTCTTGCCGCCCTCGCTCTCGCTGGCGATCAGGCCCTCGTCCTCCAGCAGCTGGAGGGTCGGGTAGACCGATCCGGGGCTGGGCTTCCACGCCCCGCCGCTGCGCTCGGCGATCTCCTGGATCATCTCGTAGCCGTGCATCGGGCGGTCCTTCAGCAGGGCCAGGATCGACGCCCGTACGTCTCCGCGCCGGGCCCTGCCCCTGGGTCCGCCGCGGCCCCGGCCGCCCCAGGGGCCCGCGTGACCGAAACCCGGCCCGAAGGGGCCGCCGGGACCTCCGCCGGGTCCGCCCGGGCCGAAGGGACCGAAGGCGGCACGGCGGCCGTCGTAACCCTCGAAGCCCCCGAAACCGCCCCGGCCGCCGAAGGCCCTCTCCGCGCGGCCGTGCCCACCGCGTCCGTGCTCGTGTCCGTGCTTGTGCATCTTGATCACTCCCACTCAGTCGTTGATCTGTCGCGAACTATTCGCGATGCCTCAACGATATATCGGAACTTATCGACTGGCAAACACTCGGCCGGGCAGCGTCCGACCGGGAAGCACCGGTCCAGAACCTGCGGATTGGCCTTGGCCCACGGCTTCGGCGGGCGGCTAGCGTCGGGGCATGCGCATTCGAATCGTCGACGCCTTCACCGACCGCGCCTTCGCCGGCAACCCCGCGGGGGTCCTGCTCCTCGACACCTTCCCGGACGACGACCGGCTCCAGAAGGTCGCCCTGGAGGTCAACCACGCCGAGACCGCCTTCGCCCACCGGCTGCCCGAGGGCGGCGACGCCGACTGGGCGCTGCGCTGGTTCACGCCGGCCACCGAGGTGGCGATGTGCGGCCACGCGACACTCGCCACGGCCCACGTCCTGCGCACCACCGGCGCTCACCAGGGTCCGGTGCGCTTCGCCACGCACAGCGGAGTCCTCGTCGCGTCACCGGGCGAGGACGGCTCGATCACCCTGGACTTCCCGACCGCGCCGCTCACCCCGGTCGACGCCCCGGCGGGCGTCGCCGAGGCCCTGGGCGCCGAGCCCCGCGCGGTCCTCGACACCGGGCCGAGCCTCGGGGACCTGCTGGTCGAGGTGGCCGACGAGAAGACCGTCCGCAGTCTGACCCCGGACCACAAGGCCCTGGCCGCGCACTCCGAGCGCGGCATCATCGCCACCGCCCGCGCTCAGGACCCCTCCCGCGGCTACGACTACGTCTCCCGGTGCTTCTTCCCGAACGTCGGCATCGACGAGGACCCGGTCACCGGCAGCGCCCACACGGCCCTCGCCCCCTACTGGTCCCGGCGCCTCGGGCGCCCGGACCTCACCGGGCTCCAGGCCTCGCCCCGCTCCGGCCGGGTCCGCACGGAGCTGCGCGGCGAGCGCACGCTGCTGGGCGGCCGCGCGGTGACGGTGATCGAGGGCGAGCTGCTGGCATGACGCGGCGGAGGGGGCGCGGGCTCCCCGGCCCCCTCCTCGCCTTCAGGCCGTCGGCAGCCAGTCCACCTTCCCGGCCAGCAGCGCGTAGCCCACGAAGGCACCGATGTCGAGCAGCGAGTGCGCCACCACCAGCGGACCCACGCGCCCCCACCGGCGGTAGAGGTACACGAACACCACGCCCATCACCATGTTGCCGATGAAGCCGCCGATGCCCTGGTAGAGGTGGTACGAGCCGCGCAGCACCGAACTGGCCGCCAGCGACGCGCCCGGACTCCAGCCGAGCTGGTCCAGCCGGCGCAGCAGGTAGCCGACGACGATGACTTCCTCCAGGACGGAGTTCTGCACCGCCGAGAGGACCAGTACGGGGTACTTCCACCAGACGTCCGGCAGCGCCTCGGGCACCACGGTGAGGTTGAAGCCGAGGCCCCGGGCGGCCAGGTAGAAGGCGATGCCGGTGCTGCCGATGACGGCCGCGATCACGGCCCCCCGGCCCAGGTCCGGCCACGGGCGGGTGCGGTCGAAGCCCAGGGTGCGCAGGCCGCGCCCCTCGCGCAGCAGGAAGTGGGCGACGAGGGCGACCGGGACGAGGGCCGTGGTGATCCCGAAGAGCTGCCAGGCGAGATCAAGCCAGGGACGGCCGGGCGCGGCGGAGGCGTTGAGGGTGGCCGCCTGGTCCTTGAGCCCGCCGGGGCGGGTGGCCGACCCGATGAAGCTGATGAGGGCGGACACCCCGCTCGCGCCGAGCGAGAGCGCCAGGACGAGCAGCGTCTCGTCACGCAACGTGCGTCGCGAGAGCCCCTCCTGGGGAGCGGGCTCCCCGGGAACTGGCTTGTGAGGGAACGAATCGTCCACCGGGCCCGCCTCCGCCATGCACACCTGCCTCCAGCTGGGACGTCACAGCTTGCCCGATCAGTATGAGGCGGGGCGCGGCGGGGTACGGCCGGTGGGCTCAGCCCGTCGGCGCGGGTTCCGGCAGTCCCACCGGCCACCGGTGCACGGGGTCGCCCTCGCGCATCAGCTCGACGTAGCGGCGGGTCGTGGCGGCCAGCGCCTCCTCCCGGGACAGACCGGCCTCCAGCGCCCGGTGGAAGGTGGCCGCCTGCCAGGACGCGCCGTTGACCCGGCGCCGGCACCGCTCCTCGATCACACCGAGGTACAGGTCGCGGTCGGCGGGCTCGACGCCCCACGCGTCCAGACCTGCCTCGGCGAGCGGCAGCAATTCGTCGCGGACGAGGACGGCGGCGTCGACCTCGGTGGTGCCCCCCAGCCGTCCGCGCCGGGGCCACTCGAAGCGGGCGTCGATGCCGTGCCGGCACGCGGCCTCGAAGTTGGCGGCGGCGGCCTCGAAGGGCAGCCGGTGCCACAGCGGCCGGGGCTCCTCGGCGAGCGCGCGCACGACGCCGTAGTAGAAGGCCGCGTTGGCGATGACGTCGGTGACGGTGGGCCCGGCGGGCAGGACGCGGTTCTCCACGCGCAGGTGCGGGACGCCGTCGGCGATGTCGTAGACGGGCCGGTTCCAGCGGTAGACGGTGCCGTTGTGCAGGACGAGTTCGGAGAGGGAGGGCACGCCGCCCGCGTCCAGGACCTCCAGCGGGTCCTCGTCGTCGCAGATCGGGAGCAGGGCCGGGAAGTAGCGCCGGTTCTCCTCGAACAGGTCGTACGCCGAGGTCACCCACCGCTCGCCGAACCAGGTGCGCGGGCGGACGCCCTGGGCCTGGAGCTCGGGCGGCCGGGTGTCCGTGGACTGCTGGAACAGCGGGGGCCGCGACTCGCGCCACAGCTCGCGGCCGAACAGGAAGGGCGCGTTGGCGCCGACGGCGATCTGTGCGGCGGTGACCGCCTGGGCGGCGTTCCACACGGCCGCGAAGCGGTCCGGGGTGACCTGGAGGTGCAGTTGCACCGAGGTGCAGGCGGCCTCGGGAGCGATGGACTTCGAGGTGCACGTCAGGCGTTCCACCCCTTCGATGTCGAGGGTGAAGTCCTCGCCCCGGGCGGCCACGATCTGCTCGTTGAGCAGGGCGTAGCGGTCGACGGCGGAGAGATTGGACGAGACCAGGTCGTCGCGGTCCAGCGTCGGCAGAATGCCGATCATCGCGATTCCCGCGTCGACCTCGCCGGCCTTGCGGTCCGCATATGCCAGCGACGTACGGATCTCCTCGGCGAGACGGTCGAATACCCGGCCGCCCAGCCGGTGGGGAGCGATGTTGACTTCCAGGTTGAACATGGCGAGTTCTGTTTGGAAGTCGCGGCTGGCGATGCGTTCCAGGACTTGCGCATTCAACATTTTCGGCATCCCGTCCTTACCGACGAGATTCAATTCGATCTCCAGCCCCATCAGGTTCTTCGGGTGGTCGAACCGCTTCTCCGCCAGGAGTCGCTCCAGGCCCGTCAGGCACCGCTGGAGCTTCTCGCGGTAGCGCTGGCGATCGGACAGGTCGAACTGACCTGCCACGACCTTCTCCCCCATGGAGACGTCCCTTCTCGGAGCGGTGCGTCGAAGATCCGGCCGCCGGTGACCGGTCAGGATGGATGATGCCCAGCCGAAGCGATCGATAACGTCTCCGCACCGGTCCGCCACACGCTACGCTGTGCCGTTGTGACCGCTGGCACATTCATCGGGCATGGCGCCTCCAGCGGTTTCCCGGTGGGGCACCTCGTGAAAAACGCCGACGACAATTGGCCGACCGCTCGGTGAACATTTTTCGAGGTCACCGCCGTACCTCCGGTCCGAAATCCGGAGGATTCCCTCATTTCGACGGCCGAATGCAGTCTTGTACGGGTTCCCGGAATCGACTAGCGGAAACACAGTCTGAACGCATGTCGTATAAACTCCGCGAACAAGGCAGTTGACCGGCGCCCACGGTCGATGGATCCTGCCGCCGAGCTGAGGCGCGGCAGGTCCCACCCACTTCTCGGTTCCCGGACCCCGGCCCCTGCCTTCCCAGCCCCCGTGAGCCGACAGCGTCGTCCGCCCCGCCCCCGCGCCACCTTGCCTTCGAATGAGAGGCGACCCATCATGCCCCTGCATGTCTCCCCGGCCCCCGCGCCCGCCCTGCGTTCCGTTCTCACCGCCCTCTCCTCTCCCACCGCGGTCCGTGAGGCCCGGACGCCCTCCTTGCTCGGCGCGCAGGGACCCACCACCCCCGAACTGCCGCTGCCCGTGCACGTCCTGGACCGGATCACCGCGGAGGGCGCGACGGCGACCCGGCTGGCCGGGTGGCGCTTCCTCATCCGGTGCGGCGACCGGGCCGTGGCGGCGGCCGAGACCATGCTGACGCCCGACGGCTGGGCGTTCTCGCACTTCTTCGAAGGCCCCTACGTCACCTCGACCGAGCGCGCGCTGCGCCAGGCCGAGACGGCGCCCCAGGCCCACCAGCCGCGCCTGCTGTCGGTACCCGGGCTGTACATGCTGACGCTGTGGCTGCACGGCGACACCGACGCGGACCCGGCCGCCGGACATCCCGCGGCGACCGACCTGCTTGTGCCACTGGCGCCGGCGCCTCCCGGCATCGCGGCCCACCGGCCGCACCGGGTCTCCGACCTCCTGCCGGTCCTCACGCACCGGGTGACGCCGACCCGGCTGCTGCGCTCCCCCGCCTGATCCGAGCGTCTCCCTCGCACCCGCGCGGACTAGCCCCTTTCGGCCATGTCGAACCACCCGAAGGGGCAGTGCAGTTGGAATGAACCGTCCGCGCGGGTGACGCGTCCTCAACCTGTGAGAAGCGGTACCGCGAAATCCCTGCGGATCGACGCCCGTGGGGCAACACTGGGTTCGGACCGACCGGAACAACGGGGGGCGGCCATGAACGACGTTTCACGCCGCGGGACAGACAACACAGCGCACTCACCCATCACGACAGACCGAGAGACCCCACTCATGTGTCAGCACCAGCCACCGTGCCCGTCAGCCGACTCCGCCGACCGGGAATCCGCCCGCCTCGTGGCGCACCACCCGGAGCAGGGTTGGAGCCTGCTGTGCAACGGCGTCGTCCTCTTCGAGGACACCGGTGAGCTCCTGCCCGACGGCCGGGTCATCGCCCCGCACCGCCCCATCGGTGCGGGACTGATGCCCGCCGCCTGAGCAACGGCCGGGCGGTACGGCACCACTCCGCTCGGTGAACACGGGGCCGGCCCGCGGACACGTCGCCCGCGCACCGGCCCCGACGCGTGTCCGGGGCTGGTCACTCCGCGTAGTCTCCCGAACGGCCCCCGGAGCAACCGCCTTCAGCTTCGGCCTGGGCCTTCCTTCCGAACCGGCGGCGCCGCGCACGCACCACGACCTGCCCCCAGCTGATCTCTCCGGTGATCTCCACCCGCAGTACCACGGGCACCCCGGCATCGACGGCCCTCGCCACCTTCACCTCCGCGTAGTCGGCCCGCAGCCCGTCGGTGTCCACCACGATCCCGGGACGGGTCACCAGCTTGAGCGCGCCGGCGCGCATGTCGAGGTCGATGTGGAGGGTGTCGTGCGTGATCACGGCACGGGTGAGGTCCAGCGTCACCTCGCCCCAGGCCGACCTGATCTCCATCCGCCGCGGCACCACCCAGTCGCCGACGCGCCGGGTGGACGCGCCTTCCTGCTCGATGCGGACGACGTCCTTGGCCATGAGCGCCGGCTTCGCGTCCGGCTCGACGGGGAGGTCGGCCGTCAGGACGGCCAATTCGCCCAGGGTGCGTGCGCCGAGCGCCGCTCCGACACGCTCGTCGAGTTCGTCGGCGGTCAGCCGGCCGTCGGCCGCGGCGGCGCTCAGCGCGTCCACGACCCGGTCCCGGTCCTCGTGCGAGGCCCGGAGCACGGACGCCTCGCCGACTCGTGAGGGCTGCACCGTCATACTTCCACCCCGATCTGCCGGGCGTCCGAGCGGACACCTCACCACCCCACCAAGACTAAAGCTATATCGCGTTATGCCCAACGGCCGGCCCTCCGGCAACCGTTCCCGCCCCGCGCCCTATCGTGACCGGCATGCAGTCCTACACCATCGGCCAGGCGGCGCGGCTGCTCGGCGTCAGCCCGGACACCGCCCGCCGCTGGGCCGACGCGGGCCGGATCACCACCCACCGGGACGACGCCGGGCGGCGGCTCGTCGACGGCCGTGACCTGGCCGCGTTCTCGGTCGAACTCGCCGGCTCCGGCAGTGCCGACGAGGAGACCCCGTACACGTCGGT
The DNA here is from genome assembly GCF_042745235.1 of Streptomyces sp. NPDC058796. Taxonomy (NCBI): domain Bacteria; kingdom Bacillati; phylum Actinomycetota; class Actinomycetes; order Kitasatosporales; family Streptomycetaceae; genus Streptomyces; species Streptomyces sp. NPDC058796. The sequence continues at coordinate 17,954 of NZ_JBHYOP010000011.1, read as the reverse complement.
CCGCAACGCCTTCCCCGGGATCGTGACGGCGATCAAGCTCGGTGACGTCGCCGCACAGGTCGAGATCCAGGCCGGCCCGCACCGGCTGGTCTCCCTCCTGACCCGTGAGGCGGTGGAGGAACTCGGACTCGAGGTCGGCATGGAGGCCACCGCCCGCGTGAAGTCGACGAACGTGCACATCGACAGGAGCTGACCCACTCGCCCCGGCGCTCCGTACGAACGCACATGCCAGCTCTTTCCGTTATGCAGCTTGCTCATGCGATGCAACAGCAGACTTTTACATGGCAGATGCGGAAGTATGATCGACGCAACGGGGAAGTCCGTCGTGCGTCCGGCCACTCACCGGGCCCGCCGGTATCCCGCAGGAGGACGCAGAGGGAGTGGCCGTGATGACCCGTTCGGTGTGCAAGACCCGCCGCATCCGCCGGAGCCTGCGGGCGGGCGGTGCGGGCGCAGCCGTACTGCTGGCCCTCGGCGCCTGCTCGTCGTCCACCGGCTCGGACAAGGGGGCGGACTCGGCCGGTTCCTCCGCCGGCGTCTCCGGCCAGGTCACCGTCTTCGCGGCCGCCTCGCTCAAGGAGAGCTTCACGACGCTCGGCGAGAGGTTCGAGCGGCGGCACCCGGGTACCGAGGTCACCTTCAACTTCGGCGGCAGCGACGCCCTCGCGGCGGGCATCACCAGCGGCGCCCCGGCGGACGTCTTCGCCTCCGCCAGCCCGAAGACGATGGCCACCGTCGCCGACGCCGGGGCGACGGCCGGCGAGCCGTCCGCCTTCGTCCGCAACCAGTTGGAGATCGCCACCCTGCCGGGCAACCCGGAGGGGATCTCCACCCTGAAGGACCTCACCGCCTCCGGCCTCAAGGTCGTGCTGTGCGACAAGGCCGTGCCGTGCGGCGCCGCGGCGCAGAAGGCGCTGGAGGCAGGCGGCGTCGAGCTCACCCCGGCCTCCTACGAACAGGACGTCAAGGCGGCCCTGACGAAGGTCGAGCTGAAGGAGGCCGACGCGGCCGTCGTCTACCGCACCGATGTGAAGGCGGCCGGTGACAAGGTGACGGGCGTGGACTTCCCCGAGGCGGCCGAGGCCGTCAACGACTACCCGATCGCCGTCCTCAAGGACGCCCCCAACGCGGGCGCGGCGAAGGCCTTCGTCGAGCTGGTGCGGTCCGGGGAGGGGCAGCGGGTGCTGACGGACGCCGGGTTCCGCACGCCATGAGGAGGTCCGACGCCCACAAGGCCCGCACCCGAGCGGTGCCGCTACCCCTGCTGGTGCCCGCCCTGATCGGCCTGGCGTTCCTGCTGCTGCCGCTGATCGCCCTGCTGGTGAGGGCCCCGTGGAGCGGACTGCCCGGCCAGCTGGCCAGCCCGGAGGTGTGGCAGGCGCTGCGGCTGTCGCTGCTGTGCGCCACGTCGGCGACCCTGCTGAGCCTGGTCGTCGGCGTACCCCTGGCCTGGTTGCTGGCCCGCACGGAGTTTCCCGGCCGCGGCTTCGTGCGGGCGCTGGTGACGCTGCCGCTGGTGCTTCCTCCGGTGGTGGGCGGCGTGGCGCTCCTGCTGGCGTTCGGCCGCAACGGCGTCATCGGGCAGTGGCTCGACGCCTGGTTCGGGATCACGCTGCCCTTCACGACGACGGGCGTGATCCTCGCGGAGACGTTCGTGGCCATGCCCTTCCTCGTCATCAGCGTGGAGGGCACGCTGCGCGCCGCCGACCCGCGTTTCGAGGAGGCGGCCACGACCCTGGGCGCGTCCCGCTTCACCGCGTTCCGCCGGGTCACACTGCCGCTGATCGCCCCGGGCGTCGCGGCGGGCGCCGTCCTGGCGTGGGCGCGGGCGCTGGGCGAGTTCGGGGCGACGATCACCTTCGCGGGCAACTTCCCGGGCCGGACCCAGACCATGCCGCTCGCGGTGTACCTCGCCCTGCAGAACGACCCCGCGGCGGCGATCGCCCTCAGCCTGGTGCTGCTGGCCGTCTCCATCGCCGTACTGGCCGGTCTGCGGGACCGCTGGATGAGGGCGACATGACGGACCGGGCGAAGGCGTCCGGCGAGCCGGACGGGGACGACATGACCGACACCGGGGCACCGACCACCGCGCAGCCCACCGACGGCCACACCACCGGCGGCGGACTCGACGCCCGGCTCGTGGTGGACCGCGGCACGTTCCGCCTGGACGTCACACTGACCGCCGCCCCCGGCGACGTCATCGCGCTGCTCGGCCCCAACGGCGCCGGCAAGACCACCGCACTGCGCGCCCTCGCCGGCCTGGCCCCGCCGACCGACGGCCACCTGCGACTCGACGGCACCGCGCTGGACCGTACGCCGCCCGAGTCCCGGCCGGTCGGCGTGGTCTTCCAGGACTACCTCCTCTTCCCGCACCTGTCCGCGCTCGACAACGTCGCGTTCGGTCCGCGCTGCCGGGGGGCGAGCAAGGCACAGGCCCGGGCGCAGGCCGCCGCCTGGCTGGACCGGATGGGCCTGGCCGACCACGCGGGCGCCAAGCCGCGCCGCCTCTCCGGCGGCCAGGCCCAGCGCGTCGCCCTGGCCCGTGCCCTGGCCACCAACCCCCGGCTGCTCCTCCTGGACGAGCCGCTGGCGGCACTGGACGCCCGTACGCGACTGGAGGTGCGGGCCCAGCTCCGCCGGCATCTGGCCGAGTTCGAGGCGGTGGCCGTGCTGGTCACCCACGACCCGCTGGACGCCATGGTGCTGGCCGACCGGCTGGTCGTGGTCGAGCACGGCCGGGTCGTGCAGGAGGGCGGCCCCGCCGACATCGCCCGCCGGCCGCGGACGGACTACATCGCGCGGCTGGTCGGCCTGAACCTCTATCGCGGGCGGGCCGACGGCCACACGGTCCGGCTGGACGCCGGTCCGGCCATCACCACCACCGAGGACCTGACCGGTCCGGTCTTCGTGGCCTTCCCGCCGAGCGCCGTGACCCTGTACGGGGAACGCCCCGGCGGTTCCAGCGCCCGCAACCTGTGGCACTGCGAGGTCGTCGGCCTGGAGACGCACGGCGACCAGATCCGCGCGGACCTGACCGGCGAACTGCCGCTCGCCGCCGACCTCACCACGGTCGCCGCCGCCGAGCTCGGCCTCCATCCGGGCGCGCCGGTGTGGGCGACGGTCAAAGCGACGCAGACACACGCATACCCGGCATAGCGCCCGCACCGGGCTACGGTGCCCTCCATGAGCCTGAGCATCCGCAACCAGCTCCCCGGCACCGTCATCACCGTCACACCGGGCGAGGCCATGGCGACGGTCAGGGTCCGCCTCTCGGGCGGCCAGGTCATCACCGCGGCGATCACCCGGGACGCCGCCGACGACCTCGCGCCGGCCACCGGGACCGCCGTGCGCGTCCTCGTGAAGTCGACGGAGGTCTCGCTGGCCACCGGCCGCGTGGAGGACCTGTCCATCCGCAACCGGCTCCCGGGTACGGTCACCGCCCTCACCACCGGCCCGGCGATGGCCTCCGTCCGCGTCGCCGTCGAGGGCGCCGAACTGACCGCCGCGATCACCAGGGAGGCCGCCGAGGACCTCGGCCTCACCGTCGGCACCCCCGTCGTGGCGCTGGTCAAGTCGACGGAGGTGTCCTTGGCGACGGGGTGATGAGCACGCGACGACGAAGGCCCCGTCCGGTCCCCGGCGGGGGCCCGGACGGGGCCTTCGCCCCGGGCTCAGTCCTCGTACGCGTCCAGCGGCGGGCAGGAGCAGACCAGGTTCCGGTCACCGAAGGCCTGGTCGATGCGGCGCACCGGCGGCCAGTACTTGTCGGCGGCGGAGACCCCGGCCGGGAAGACGGCCTCCTCGCGCGAGTACGCGTGGTCCCAGTCACCGCCCAGCGCGCCCGCGGTGTGCGGGGCGCCCCGGAGCGGGTTGTCGTCCCCGGACCAGGCGCCGGAACCGACCTTCTCGATCTCCGCGCGGATGGCGATCATCGCCTCGCAGAAACGGTCCAGCTCGGCCAGGTCCTCGGACTCGGTCGGCTCGATCATCAGCGTGCCGGCCACCGGGAACGACATCGTCGGCGCGTGGAAGCCGTAGTCGATCAGCCGCTTGGCGACGTCGTCGACGCTGACGCCGGTCGCCTTGGTCAGCGGGCGCAGGTCGATGATGCACTCGTGCGCGACCAGCCCGGCCGGGCCGGTGTAGAGCACCGGGTAGTGGGGCTCCAGGCGCTTGGCGATGTAGTTGGCGGACAGCACGGCCACCTGCGTGGCGCGCTTGAGGCCCTCGCCGCCCATCAGCCGGACGTACGACCAGGAGATCGGCAGGATGCCGGCCGAGCCCCACGGTGCCGCCGAGATCGGGCCGACGCCCGTCTGCGGGCCGGCCGCGGGCTGCAGCGGGTGGTTGGGCAGGTACGGCGCCAGGTGGGACCGCACGGCCACCGGGCCCACGCCGGGACCGCCGCCGCCGTGCGGGATGCAGAAGGTCTTGTGCAGGTTCAGGTGCGAGACGTCGCCGCCGAAGTGGCCCGGCTTGGCGAGGCCGACCAGCGCGTTGAGGTTGGCGCCGTCCACGTAGACCTGGCCGCCGGCGTCGTGCACCCGGGCGCAGATGTCGGCGACGTGCTCCTCGAAGACGCCGTGCGTGGAGGGGTAGGTGATCATCAGCACGGCCAGCTCGTCGCGGTGCTTCTCGATCTTGGCGCGCAGGTCCTCGACGTCGATCTCGCCGTCCTCGGCGGTCTTGACGACGACGACCTTCATGCCGGCCATCACGGCGCTCGCGGCGTTGGTGCCGTGCGCGGAGGACGGGATGAGGCAGACGGTGCGCTGGTCGTCGCCGTTGGCCCGGTGGTAGCCGCGTACGGCGAGCAGACCCGCGAACTCGCCCTGCGACCCGGCGTTCGGCTGGAGGGAGACCTTGTCGTACCCGGTGACCTCGGCGAGCCGCTCCTCCAGCTCACGGATGAGCGTCAGGTAGCCCTGCGCCTGCTCGGCGGGCGCGAAGGGGTGCAGCGCTCCGAACTCGGACCAGGTGACCGGCTCCATCTCGGTGGTCGCGTTGAGCTTCATGGTGCAGGAGCCCAGCGGGATCATGCCCCGGTCCAGCGCGTAGTCGCGGTCGGCGAGGCGGCGCAGGTAGCGCAGCATCGCCGTCTCGGAGCGGTGCTGGTGGAAGACCGGGTGGGTCAGGAAGTCGTCGGTGCGCAGCAGCGCCTCGGGCAGCGTCTCCTCGGTCACCGCGTCCAGCGCTTCGATGTCGCCCTCGACACCGAAGGCGTTCCACACGCCGCCGACCTGGGCACGGGTGGTGGTCTCGTCGCAGGCGAACGACACGTGGTCGGCGTCGACGAGGCGCAGGTTGATGCCGTTCTCGCGGGCGGCGTGGACGATCGCGTCGGCTCGGCCGGGCACCCGCGCGGTGACCGTGTCGAAGTAGGAACCGTGCACGATCTCGACGCCGCCGGCCGCGAGGCCCGCGGCGGTGACCGAGGCGTACCGGTGGGTGCGGCGCGCGATGGCCCGCAGCCCCTCGGGGCCGTGGTAGACGGCGTACATGCCGGCCATGACGGCGAGCAGCACCTGCGCGGTGCAGATGTTGCTGGTGGCCTTCTCGCGGCGGATGTGCTGCTCGCGGGTCTGCAGGGCGAGGCGGTACGCCTTGTTGCCGTCCGCGTCCACCGAGACGCCCACCAGGCGGCCGGGCAGGCTGCGGGCGAACTTCTCGTGCACGGCCATGTATCCGGCGTGCGGCCCGCCGAAGCCCATCGGCACACCGAAGCGCTGGGTCGTGCCGACTGCGATGTCCGCGCCCAGCTCGCCGGGCGAGGTGAGCAGCGTGAGCGCGAGCAGGTCGGCCGCGACGGTGACGAGGGCGCCGAGCTCGTGTGCCTGGTCGATGACCGGCTTGATGTCGCGTACGGCCCCGGAGGCGCCCGGGTACTGGATCAGGACGCCGTTGATCTCCCGCTCGGCGACCTCGGCGGGGATGCCTTCGCTCAGGTCGGCGACGACGACCTCCACGCCGGTCGGCTCGGCGCGGGTCTGGATCACGGCGATGGTCTGCGGCAGCGCGTCCGCGTCGACCAGGAACAGGCCCTTCTTGTTCTTCCCCATGCGCCGGGACAGCGCCATCGCCTCGGCGGCGGCGGTGCCCTCGTCGAGCAGCGAGGCGCCGGAGGTGGGCAGACCGGTCAGCTCGGCGACCATCGTCTGGAAGTTCAGCAGGGCCTCCAGACGGCCCTGGGAGATCTCCGGCTGGTACGGCGTGTACGCGGTGTACCAGGCCGGGTTCTCCATGACGTTGCGCAGGATGACCGGCGGCGTGAAGGTCCCGTAGTAGCCGAGGCCGATCATGGAGTCGAGGACCTGGTTCCGGTCGGCCAGCGAGCGCAGCTCGGCCAGTACCTCGGCCTCGGAGCGTGCGCCGGGCAGGTCCAGCGCGTCGGCGTTCTTGATCACATCCGGCACCGCGGCGGCCGTCAGCTCGTCGAGCGAACCGTAACCGACCTGCGCGAGCATCTTGGCCCGGGCCTCGTGGTCGGGGCCGATGTGGCGCTGCTCGAACGGCAGTGCCTGTTCGAGTTCGGTGAGCGGGGTGCGATGGGCGGTCATTTGCGGAGGCCTCCTGGTCTGACGACCTTCGAGGGGCACCACGGCGCGGGTACCCGGACGGCCTCCCCCTCTGTCATCTCGACCTGAGAGCTTCACCGGGCGGCCCGAGGGCCCTGCCGGCTTTCACCGTCGGTGAGAGCGGAAGCCGTCGACACCCGCTCTGCTTTCCAGAGTGACCTCGTCCGTGCGGTACGTGAGCCTGAGAGATTCCGGGGAGGATTTGCTCCTTCGGCGCCTCCGGTGATGCCCGGAGGACTCTCCCGCACGGGGTCAGCAGCCGCTGTCAGGGTACCAGCGAGCCCGCCGCACGAACCTTCGAGTGGCCGACCGCCTCTATGTGCTCTTTCGTAGTACTACGGATGATTTCGGCGGCTGGCGGGTCGGCTGGTGCACGACCCCAGTACGACCACGTGGAGGGCCCGTGCGTACCGAGATAGACCCGCGCAACCTGATCGGCCGCAAGGCGTTCGACCGCAACGGCACCCGGATCGGCACCGTCGACGAGGTCTACCTCGACGACGCCACCGGCGTGCCCGAGTGGGCGGCCATACGCACCGGCCTGTTCAGCAGGGACGCCTTCGTGCCCCTGGAGCCGAGCGAGCTGGTGGACGGCACACTGCGCGTGCCCTTCGACCGGGCTCTGATCAAGGAAGCGCCCGACTTCGGCGTCGGCCGCCACCTCTCTCCGGAACAGGAACTGCAGCTCTACCACCACTACGGCCTCGACGTCGCCGCCCCTCCCCCGCCGCCCGACCACGACTTCGGCAAGCTGGCCGGCCAGGACAAGGAGGACGCCTGACGGACCGCCCCGCCGCCCGGCGACACCCACCGTCAGCCGGAGCCCACCGACCCGGCCCCGACCTCGGAACCCGGACCCCCCTCCACCCCGGCTCTTGGGGCCGTCTCCCCGTCGGCGCCCGGGCCCGCCCCCGCATCGGAGTTCGGGCCGGTCCGGGCGCCGGAACCCGGACAGGCCTCCGCGCCGGCCACCGGGCCGGTCTCCCCCTCGGAACCCCGGCCCCTCTCCGCACCGGCTTCCACCGGCCCCGGCCCGGCGCTGCCGGGTCTTCGCGCCGCCGGCGGGACCAGCGGCAGTGGATCCGCCGGTGCCAGATCCGGGTCGTCCGTCAGGAAGGTCCGCACCCGGCCCGTCCCCGAGTACGGCGTCTCGAAGCGCACCGTGACCCGCCCCAGTCCGCTGCCCTGCACCCAGCCGTGCCCGTACTCCGTGTGCCGCACGTCGTGACCCGCCGGCCACCGGCGCTCACCGGGCGCCGGACGGTGCTCCTCGGCGGGCTCGGCGTCGGGCTCCTCGGCGAGTTCTTCGGCCCGGTCTCCCGCCGCCTGCGCGAAGAGATCCTCCTGGGTGTAGTCGGCGAGGCCGCTCACGCCGACGCCCAGGAGCCGTACGCCGCCCGTGGTGTCCACCAGGTCCAGCAGCCGGGCCGCCGCCTCCCGCACCACCGCGGGGTCGTCCGTCGGCCCGCGCAGGGTCTCCGAGCGGGTCAGCGTGGAGAAGTCGTACCTGCGCACCTTGAGGACGATGGTCCGCCCGGACAGTCCGGAGCCGCGCAGCCGGCGCACACACCGGTCCGCCAGCCGCCGCACCTCCATGCCGACCCGCGTCCGGTCGTGGATGTCGACGTCGTAGGTGTCCTCGACCGACACCGACTTGGTCTCCCGCTCGGCCACCACGGGCCGCTCGTCACGTGCCAGGGCCATCGCGTACAGGGCGTGCCCGTGCGCCTTGCCCAGCAGCCGTACGAGTTCGTCCTCGCCCGCCTCGGCGAGCTCACCGACCGTGGCGATGCCGGCCCGCCGCAGGTGGTCGCCGGTCGCCGGTCCCACACCGGGCAGCGTCCGCACGGACATCGGCTCGAGCATGGCCCGCTCCGTGCCCGGCGGGATCAGGACCAGCCCGTCGGGCTTGGCCTCCTCCGAGGCGATCTTGGCGAGCATTTTGGAGGCGGCCAGCCCCACCGAGCCAGTGAGACCGGTGACGGTGCGGATGTCCGCACGGAGCCTCGCCCCCGCCAGCCGCGCGGAGTCCGCGTCCCAGGCGGCGCCGCCGGCCTCCAGGTCCACGAACGCCTCGTCCAGGCTCAGCGGCTCCACCAGCGGCGACAGCGCCCGAAGGAGCCGCATCACCTGCTCGCTGATCGTCCGGTACAGCTCGAAGCGGGGGACGAGGTACGCGGCGTTGGGGGCCAGGCGCCGGGCCTGCCCCATGGGCATCGCCGAGTGGACACCGAAGACCCGCGCCTCGTACGACGCGGTGGCCACCACTCCGCGCGGGCCCAGGCCTCCCACGACCACGGCCTTCCCGCGCAGACTCGGTTTGGACGCCTGCTCCACCGAGGCGAAGAAGGCATCCATGTCGAGATGCAGGATCGTGGGCGCGGCTCTCACATGTCCGATGGTGCCTCACACCACTGACAAAGCCCCGTCGGCGTGCGGCAGTGCTCAGACGGCCCGGTTGCGCCGCCGCGCCAGTTCGTCGGCGGGATTGTGCCCGATCAGGGTTTCGCCCGTGTCGATCCGCTCACCGTGCAGCTGGGAGAGCGCGCTCTCCACGTCCCGCCAGACCACGCCGACGGCGATGCCGAAGACGCCCTGGCCGCCCTGGAGCAATGCGTGGACCTCGTCGGGCGAGGTGCACTCGTGGACCGTGGCGCCGTCGCTCATCAGCGTCATCCGCTCCAGGTCACGGAAGCCGCGTTCCCTGAGGTGCTGGACGGCGGTGCGGATGTTCTGCAGGGAGACGCCGGTGTCGAGGAAGCGCTTGACGATCTTCAGTACGACCACGTCGCGGAAGCTGTACAGGCGCTGCGTCCCGGACCCGTGCGCCGGCCTCACGCTGGGCTCGACCAGGCCGGTGCGGGCCCAGTAGTCGAGCTGCCGGTAGGTGATACCGGCGGCCGCGCAGGCCGTCGGCCCGCGGTAGCCGATCTGCTCGGACGCCATGGACGCCGCCCCTCCGCTGCTCGGCACCGCAGCCGGTCGCTGTGGAGCCGGGTCGGCCACGCCGCCGTGCTGCGGGTAGCCCCCGCCCGCACGGAGCCGAAAGCCCGGGGGAGGGTACGGACCGCTTGCCCCGAGGCTGTGCCCGGAGCCACCCCCGGCCGTACCGTCGCCGCTGATTCTCACGCCGACCTCCGTCCTTGACCTGCCTCCTCGACGGTAGGCAGTCACCAAGGGTGCGTCAACGATCGCCACACTCGGCACGCCGAGTGATAATCACCCTACGAGTGGTTTCCCGTGCCCCATCGCGGGGAAAGGCTAGCCGAATGTGCCCGGAAAGGGCCGTGCGCCGCCTCGGGGCACCTCACCCGTACGGCTCACTGATTGCTGGTCCCGAAGTCCTCCGGCGAGATCTGGTCGAGGAACTCGCGGAACTTCTCCACCTCGTCCTCCTGCTCGTCCGGGATGGCGATGCCCGCGTCGTCGAGGACCGTGTCGCTGCCGTAGATCGGCGTCCCGGTGCGCAGCGCCAGCGCTATCGCGTCGGACGGCCGGGCACTCACCTCGACGCCGCTCGCGAAGACCAGCTCGGCGTAGAAGACGGAGTCGCGCAGGTCCGTGATGCGCACTTCCGTGAGCTCCTGGCCCACGGCTTCCAGTACGTCCTTGAACAGGTCGTGGGTCAGCGGGCGCGCGGGAGCCATGCCCTGCTGGGCGAAGGCGATCGCCGTCGCCTCCCCCGGCCCGATCCAGATGGGGAGGTAACGTTCGCCTCCCACCTCGCGCAGCAGCACGATCGGTTGGTTGGAGGGCATCTCGACCCGGACACCTACGACATCGAGCTCGTTCACACAGCAACCCTAGGCCGTACCCGGGACATTTGGGTAGTCGGGCCGGGATCGGGTGGGCGATCCGGGTTGTGGGCCAGGCCTCGTACCGGCCGGCCGTCGGGCCCGGTCAGGGCAGCCGTACCCCCAGGGCGGTCTGCACCAGCGCCGCGTGCAGCTGCACCGCCAACCCCGCCAGCTCCCTGGTGCGGGCCTCGGCGTGAGCCCTGGTCTGTGGATTGCGGTGCCGCTTCAGCGGTGCCACCACTTGGTCCACGAGACCGGCCTCCCGGTCGGCGGCGGCCTTCATCACCCGCAGGTGGCGCGGCTCGATGCCGAACCGGCCCAGCTGGACCACCAGCGACGCCACGGTCACCGTCTCGGCGTCGTAGGCGCCGTCGGAGAGCGGGGCGACGAGTCCGTACGACTCCCACTCCTTCAGCTCCTGCTCACCGATACCGGCCGCGGCGAGCAGTTCCTCCCGGCCGATCCGGGCCGCCGCGGGCTCCTCCGCGCGCCCCGGCGCCGGCTCTCCGTCCCGTTGCCGGCCCAGCGTCGGCAGCGGTACGGCCTCGCCGCGCTCCATGGCGTCCAGGTGCTCGCGGATCACCTTCAGCGGCAGGTAGTGGTCCCGCTGCATGCGCAGCACCCGGCCGAGACGCTCGACGTCGTGCGCGCTGAACTTGCGGTACCCGGCCGGGGTCCGCCGCGGCTCGACGAGCCCTTCCGACTCCAGAAAACGGATCTTGGAGATGGTGATGTCGGGGAACTCGTCGCGCAGTGCGTTCAGCACCGCGCCGATGCTCATCAGCCCACTGTCCGTGGCGGTGGTGCCGTTCCCGGCACCACCGCTCGGTGTTTGAAGCATGGACCTTCCCTGGAGGTTCCCCGGGCGGTGGCCCGGGGGCGGTCAGTAACCCCGCTGGCTCGCGTAGAAGACCAGCCGGTACTTGCCGATCTGCACCTCGTCCCCGTTCGACAGGGCGACCTGGTCGATGCGCTCGCGGTTGACGTACGTGCCGTTCAGGCTGCCGACGTCGGCGACCGTGAACGAGCCGTCATGGCTGCGGCGGAACTCAACGTGCCGGCGCGAGACCGTCACGTCGTCCAGGAAGATGTCACTCTGCGGGTGACGCCCGGCGGTGGTCAGCTCGCCGTCCAGCAGGAAGCGGCTGCCCGAGTTCGGGCCACGGCGCACGACCAGGAGGGCGGAGCCGAGCGGCAGCGCGTCCACGGCGGCCTGCGCCTCGGGCGAGAGCGACGGCATCGCGGTCTGGCCGGTGGCCTCGGCGTCGTACGCCTCCAGCCCCGAGATGGAGATCGTGGAGGTCGTCTCGGACGCACGCTCCGGGACGGCACCCGGGCGCAGCGGCGCTCCGCAGTTGGAGCAGAAGCGGCTGTTCTCCGCGTTGCGGTTACCGCACCTCGTGCACACCAGGGCCGACATGGACGGATCCTCCTGCCGCGGCTGCCCCGCCGGGGCGTTCGACGCGTACGGGCCGGGCGGGAACCCTCCACCCGTACCTGAGGCTGACGGTTGGCCGAAACCTATGCCGCCGGACTGTGCAGGGTCAACAGACGGCGCGCCCTGACCACCGGAAACATCACCGCCCGGACCAGCCACCTGGTCCCGGAACATCGGGCGCCCACCCTCCGCGTCAGGCTGTGCCCGATGGCGAGCGGTCGCGTTCTCGCGGCCCTCTCGCGCACTCTTGCCGAACAACTTCGCAAACAACTTCACGGGCGATTCCCCTTGACCGAAACAGACCCGCCCGTGGGGCAGGACGAACCCTGACTGAACGTACTGGCCGACCCGGACACCTTCACAACGTCCGTCTCCACCAGACAGTTTCCACCACGCACCACCCAATCGGTGCGCCGACCCCCCGCAACCTCATGCCCTCGCCGGACGTCCCCCATGCACCGCCGGTTCACTGGGAGGACGACCGAGCGTAGTCAGGCCGCTTCGCCGCTCGCAAGGCGTCCACGACGATCTTGCTCGACCGCTCAACAGTAACGGTGGCCTGTTCCTTCTCCAGAGTCTGCACCACGCCTCCAGGAATGTTGAGAGCCGGTTCGAGGTCCTGCGGCTTGCCGATGACCTGGAAACGATAGGGCGCGTTGATCTTGTTCCCGTCGACGCTCACGGACTTGTCGGAGTCCGTGAGGTAGGTGCCGGCGACGACCCGGACACCGTTCACCTGGATCGCCTCCGCCCCCGCCGCGCGCAGCTCCTGGATCGCGTCGAGCAGCATGTCCGCCTCGACCGCACCCTTCGTGTCCTCGATCGTCACCGTGATACCGGGTCCCTGCGCGGCCACGGTGCCCGCGAGGACGCCGAGTTGCCGCTCCCTTTCGAGCGTCTGCTTGCGGGCCTCCTCTGCCTGGTCGGAGCTGTTCTCCAGCTCGTCGCGCTGCTTCTCGAGACCCTGCTTCTCGTCTTCTAGACGCTGACTGCGGTCGTCCAGTTCATCGAGGATGCGGACCAGATCCTCCTGCCGCGCGCCGCGCAGCGCGCCGTCGCCCTCGCTGTTCGAGGCCACCTGGACCGCGAGGCCGAATCCGAGGCCGAACAGGAGGAGGGCCACGATCAGTTGGGCCCGTGTGAGACGCGGCGGCCACAGGCCCTTGACGAGCCGCTGTCTGCCGGTCAGTCCGGGCTGTCGCGGCCCCAGTGGACTCCCGTCCGGGCTGCCGGTGGATTCCGGGCTGTCACCGGCCGAGGCGTCCGCCTCCGCCTGAGCCTTTGCCGGCGGCACCTCGTCGGGCAGTTCCCTTGCCGGCGGCACCTCGTCGGGCAGTTCCCTGCGCAGACCGCTCTGCCGCCGGTCGTCCTGGTCGCTCATCGGCCTCACGCCCGGAAGACATGGCGGCGGATGGCCGCGGCGTTGGAGAAGATGCGGATGCCGAGGACCACCACGACACCGGTGGACAGCTGGGCCCCGACGCCCAGCTTGTCGCCGAGGAACACGATCAGCGCGGCGACGACCACGTTCGACAGGAACGACACCACGAAGACCTTGTCGTCGAAGATGCCGTCGAGCATGGCCCTCAGGCCGCCGAAGACGGCGTCGAGCGCCGCCACGACGGCGATCGGCAGATAGGGCTCGACGGCCGCCGGGACCTCCGGCCGGACCAACAGGCCGGCCACGACTCCCACGACGAGGCCCAGTACGGCGATCACGATGTGCCCTTCTCGGTTATCGGCTGTGCTGTACGTACGATCACGCTCGGAGCGGCCGGCAGCTCGAGGTCGTCCGAGGCGGAGATGGCGGTGCGGATGCCGTAGTTCTCCTGCAGGGCGTGCAGGTAGTACCCGTCGGCGCTGTCCTGGAACCGGCTGCTGAGCCGTTCGCCGTCCCCCACCGCGAGCACCGTGTACGGCGGTACCAGCGGCCTGTTGTCGACCAGGATCGCGTCACCCGCGGCCCTGATCGCCGACAGCGCCGTCAGACGCTGCCCGTTTATGGAGATCGCCTCGGCGCCCGACTCCCAGAGCCCGTTCACCACACGCTGCATGTCCCGGTCGCGCACCCGGCCCGTGTCGGAGAAACCGGAGGTGCCGCGCGGCTGCCCGTCGCCCCCGGTACCGACGTCCTTGGCGTCGTCCACCACGAGCTTCACACCGGGGCCGTGCACCGCTACGGCACCCGACAGGACGCCGACCAGGTCGGACCGGTCGCTGTCGCCGTTCTTCTCCAGCGCCTCGCGCTGCCGGGCGCTGACGTCACCGCGCAGCTCCTCGATGCTCTCCTCGAGCTTGTCGGCCGCGGAGGTCTCCTCCTCGATGCGGTCGATGAGCTCTTCGCGCTCCTTGGCGAGGGCCGGAGCGGCGACCCTCGCCTGGGCGGCACCGACCGTCACGACCAACGCCGCCAGCACCAGACCGGCGGCCAGGCCGAGCTTGGCACGGAGGGTCTTGGGCAGACCGCCACTGCCTTCGGCCTTCTTCCGCGCGGCGGCCTCGGCGTATCCGTCGTCGAGGCTGTGGTCCATGACGTTGGTGAGCAAGGACATGGACGCGTCCGGGCGCGCGGGCCGCGTGGATGTGCTCCGAACGGGGGGTTGCTGCGGCATGCCGCACATCGTCGCACGCCCCGGCCGCTACCTCCGAACGGCCCCACCGGCGTGCCGGACAGGCCCCCTTGGGGACACTTGTCCGGCACGCACGCGTGCGGTGTGTTCCTAGCGGCCCGCGCTGTCCACCACGGCGGACCACTCGTCGAGCAGCGCCTGCGCGGAGGCGTCGTCGGGACCCTCCGCCCACAGGTGGGTGACGGCCTCCGCCGGGTCGGGCAGCACCATCACCCAGCGCCCGTCCGTCTCCACCACGCGCACACCGTCGGTGGTGTCCACGAAGCGGTCTCCGGCCGCCTCGACGACCCGCCGCATCACCAGGCCCTTGACGGCCCACGGGGTCGCCAGATCGCGCTTGAGGACGTGGGCGCGCGGGATCCGCGCGTCGATCTGGCTCAGGGTGAGCTGCGTCCGCGCCACCAGCCCGATCAGCCGCACGAAGGCGGCCGTACCGTCATAGACGCTGCTGAACTCCGGAACGATGAAACCGCCCTTGCCGTCACCGCCGAAGATCGCCCCGTCCTCTCCCCCGACCCGCGTCAGGTCGTCGGGAGAAGTCGTCGTCCACTCGACCTGGGTGCCGTGGTAGGCGGCCACCTGCTCGGCGATCCTGGTGGTCGTCACCGGCAGCGCCACCCGTCCGCTGCGCCGCTCGGCCGCGATCAGGTCGAGCATCACCAGCAGCGCCCGGTCGTCCTCGATGATGCGGCCCTTCTCGTCGACGAGCGACAGCCGCTCACCGACCGGGTCGAACCGCACACCGAACGCCGCCCGCGAGGAGGCCACGATCTCCCCGAGGCGCACCAGCCCCGAGCGCCGCATGTCGGCGGACTCGGTGGGCCGGGACTCGTCGAGGCCGGGGTTGATGGTCAGCGAGTCGACACCCAGCTTCCCGAGCAGGCTGGGCAGGACCAGCCCCGCACTGCCGTTGGAGGCGTCGACGACCACCTTGAGCCCGGATTCAGCGATCCCGGTGATGTCGACGTTGCGCAGCAGCGACCCGGTGTAAGAGTCGAAAACGCTGGACGGGAAGTGCAGGTCACCGATCTCGCCGGGGAACGCCCTCCGGTACTCCTGCCGTGCGAACACCCGGTCCAGCTTCCGCTGGCTGCCCTGGGACAGGTCGGCACCCTGTCCGTCGAAGAACATGATGTCCACGGAGTCCGGCACGCCAGGCGTGGTCCGGATCATGATGCCGCCGGCACTGCCCCGCGCGGTCTGCTGCCTCGCGACGGGCAGCGGTACGTTCTCCAGGTCCCGTACGTCGATGGCACTGGCCTGGAGCGCGGAGATCACCGCCCGCTTCAGCGCACGCGCACCACGGGAGTGGTCGCGGGCCGTGGTGACGGTGGAGCCCTTCTTGAGGGTCGTCGCGTAGGCGCCCGCCAGCCGTACGGCCAGCTCCGGTGTGATCTCCACGTTCAGGATGCCGGAGACCCCGCGGGCCCCGAAGAGGTGCGCCTGGCCCCGCGACTCCCAGATGACCGACGTGTTGACGAACGCACCGGCCTCGATGGTCTTGAACGGATAGACGCGCACGTTGCCCTGGATGATCGATTCTTCACCGACCAGGCACTCGTCTCCGATGACGGCGCCGTCCTCGATCCGCGCGGCACGCATGATGTCGGTGTTCTTGCCGACGACGCAGCCTCGCAGATTGCTGTGCGGGCCGACGTACACGTTGTCGTGCACGACGGCCTTGTGCAGGAAGGCACCGCTCTTGACGACGACGTTCGAGCCGACGACGGTGTGCTCCCGGATTTCGGCGCCGGCCTCCACCTTGGCGTAGTCGCCGACGTAGAGGGGCCCCCGGAGCACGGCGTCGGGGTGCACCTCCGCGCCTTCTGCCACCCATACTCCGGGCGAGATCTCGAAGCCGTCGATGTCGACGTCGACCTTGCGCTCCAGAACGTCGGCCTGGGCCTTCACATAGCTCTCGTGCGTGCCGACGTCCTCCCAGTAGCCCTCGGCGACATAGCCGTAGACGGGCTTGCCCTCCTTCATCAGCTGCGGGAAGACGTCACCGGACCAGTCCACGGGCACGTCGGGGTCGACGTAGTCGAACACCTCGGGCTCCATGACGTAGATGCCGGTGTTCACGGTGTCCGAGAAGACCTGACCCCAGGTCGGCTTCTCCAGGAACCGCTCGACCTTGCCCTCGTCGTCGACGATGGTGATACCGAACTCCAGCGGGTTGGGCACGCGTGTCAGACACACGGTGACGAGCGCGCCCTTTTCCTTGTGGAAATTGATCAGGTCGGTGAGGTCGAAGTCGGTCAGGGCATCGCCGGAGATAACAAGGAAGGCATCGTCCTTCAACGCCTCTTCGGCGTTCTTGACGCTTCCGGCGGTACCGAGTGGCTTCTCCTCATTGGCATAGGTGAGCTCCATTCCGAGCTCCTCGCCGTCGCCGAAGTAGTTCTTGACCAGCGAGGCCAGGAACTGCACGGTGACGACGGTTTCGTTGAGCCCGTGCCTTTTCAGCAGCCGCAGAACGTGCTCCATGATCGGCCGGTTGGCCACCGGCAGGAGCGGCTTGGGCATGCTCGAGGTCATCGGGCGAAGACGCGTGCCTTCGCCCCCAGCCATCACGACGGCCTTCATGTCGGAAGCGTCCTCCTCTAAGAGACGACGGATTGACCGACTTCACCCGTCCAGGGTCCCGCACTTTTGCAGCGCGGGCCATCCGGCGTCAGTGCCGCACTATCGCGAACGAGTTCAATCGGCTGTGGCGTCCGCACGGACCAAGCGGCGGACCTGCACCACGTAGAGAACACCTGCCCACCAGTACAGGGTTGTACCCCATCCGGCGAACGCCCATCCGAAAACGGCAGCGAGTGACGCGATCCATCCGCTTCCGTCACTGAGCAGGAGCAGGGGGAAGGCGTACATGAGGTTGAAGGTGGCGGCCTTCCCCAGGAAGTTCACCTGCGGCGGCGGATAGCCGTGCCGGCGCAGGATGCCGACCATCACGAGCAGGACCGCTTCGCGGGCAAGCAGTACAAGGGTCAACCAGAGCGGAAGAATTTCCCTCCAGGTGAGCCCCACCAAGGTCGACAGGATGTAGAGCCGGTCGGCCGCGGGGTCCAGAAGCCGTCCAAGACTGCTGATCTGGTTCCAGCGCCGCGCGAGCTTCCCGTCCAGGTAGTCACTGACTCCGCTCAGAGCCAGCACCAACAGCGCCCAGCCGTCGCTCTGCGGGCCCCCGAACTCGGGCCTGAGGATCAGCCACAGGAACAGCGGAACGCCGGCGAGACGCGCCATGCTGAGGATGTTCGGGATGGTGAGGACCCGGTCGGTCTGCACGCGGGTCTCCTGGACCTCCACGCGGGGGCCTCCTGGGGTGGAACGAGCCAATGATGCTCCCTGACCTTACCTCAACGCAAAAAAGCTCTGGCTCTCGGGCTGTGTGCCCAAGAGCCAGAGCTCTAAGAGGAGTTCGGCGGCGTCCTACTCTCCCACAGGGTCCCCCCTGCAGTACCATCGGCGCTGTAAGGCTTAGCTTCCGGGTTCGGAATGTAACCGGGCGTTT
>NZ_JBHYOP010000010.1:0-374485 GCF_042745235.1 Streptomyces sp. NPDC058796 | reverse complement strand
TCGTTCACGGCCATGGCGTAGAGGGTGATCCACTCCATCGCCAGGGCCTGCGGGTCGCCCTCGGAGCGCAGCTTGCGCGCGGTGTTGGCGGCGCGACGGCGGACCTTCAGGCCGCCCGGCAGGATGCCCTCGCGGGACATGCCGCGGTCCACGCAGGCCCGCATCACGCGCCAGATCTCCAGCAGGCCCTCGCGGATCTCGTCCTCGTCGCGCCAGGCCCGCTCGTTCTCCAGCATCAGGGCCGAGATCGACAGGCCCGTCTCGCGGGTCAGCCGCAGCAGCTCGTCGCCGGTGCGGAAGGGGTACTTGAGGACCGTGTCGTCGAGGACGATGCGGTCGGCGCCCACCGCGTCCTCGTCGACGACGAAGCCGCCGCCGACCGAGTAGTAGGTCTTCCTCAACAGCTCGGCGCCCTCGGTGTCGTACGCCCACAGCGTCATACCGTTGGCGTGGTAAGGGAGCGCCTTGCGGCGGTGCAGGACCAAGTGGGTGTCGACGTCGAAGTCGATCTCGTGGCCCCGTCCGGTCTCGGTGCCAAAAAGGCGGATGCGCCGGGCACCGCGGATCCGCTCGACGTCCAGCTCCGCCCGCGCGACGTCGACCGTGCGGGGTTCGTTGCCCTCCAGACCGAGCAGCACCGCCTTGGGCGTGCCGTGGCCGTGCCCCGTGGCGCCGAGGGAACCGAACAGCTCCGCCCGCACCGCTGCGGACCGGGCGAGCAGGCCGTCCCGCTTCAGCCGCAGGACGAACATCCGGGCGGCCCGCATCGGGCCGACGGTATGCGAGCTGGACGGGCCGATACCGATGGAGAACAGATCGAAGACGCTGATTGCCACGCCATACTCCGATGGGATGGGAGGGAACGGGGAACGCGCCGTGAGCGCGTCCCGCGAGGGTCGGTCGAGGGCCTGGGTGCGGGAGGGTATGCGCCGCCGCGGCGGACCCGGCGCCCGCCGCTCCCCCCTGTCATCGGCGGCCCGAACGGCGGACGCGGTGATGCCGGCGGTGGTGTCGCCCGCGTCCACGGCCAGCCCCCGTGGCCCCAGGTGCAGCGGAGGTGCTGCGGGACGCTCGGGGCCGTCTCCGTCTGACCCGGGCGCCGCGGACGGTACCGGGGCGGGGACCTCATGCGGCACACGCCCGTGCGGCTGGGGCGAGGGTGCGGCGCTGCCGGCCTCCACGGGGACGGAGCGGATGGACGCCGGCGTGATCATGGGTACCTCCGGGTTGCGGATGGCCGACGGGGACGGGGAGCCGTCGTGCCGGGGGTGCGCACCCGGCCGTGCGACGGAGTGGAGCGATGACCTCTACGTCTCTGATGACACAACACATATCGCTATACGCAACATGGTTTCGCTCGCTCCGGACGATTGTCAAGAGACGATCCACACCGCCCCAGCCCCCGCCGAAGCTCGGCCGACGACGAAAGCCCGCCCGCCTTCCGGAGGAGACGCACGGCAGGCGGGCGGGCGGCACCGGGGTGTAAGCGGGCGAGCCGAGGCGCTTCGGAGGAGGCCACCAGGCGCTCGTCCCGCGCCGTCGTTCGGACGGCCGCCCGGTGAGCGTTCACAGGACGACGACCGAGCGCAGGACCTCTCCACGACGCATCCGGGCGAACGCCGACTCCACCTCGTCCAGGGCGATCTTCTCGCTGACGAAGGCCGACAGGTCGAAGCGGCCTTGCAGATAGAGATCGATCAGTGCGGGGAAGTCCCGCGAGGGCAGACAGTCGCCGTACCATGAGGACTTCAGCGCCCCGCCCCGGGCGAAGACGTCCAACAGAGGCAGCTCGACGGCCGGTTCCGGAGCGGGCACGCCGACCAGAACGGCGGTACCGGCCAGGTCACGTGCGTAGAAGGCCTGCTTGTACGTCTCCGGGCAGCCCACGGTGTCCACTACGACTTCGGCGCCGAAGCCACCGGTGAGCGCACGGACGGCGTCGACGGCGTCCGTCCGGGAGGAGTCGACGGTGTCGGTGGCGCCGAACGTCTCGGCCCGTCGCAGCTTGCGCTCGTCGACGTCGACGGCGATGATGCGGGCCGCGCCGGCGATCTTGGCGCCGGCGATGGCGGCCATGCCCACTGCGCCGCAGCCGATCACCGCGATCGAGTCACCGCGGCCTACGCCGCCGGTGTGGACCGCGGCACCGAACCCGGCCGTCACGCCGCAGCCGAGCAGTGCCGCCGCGGACGGCGCGGCCGTCGAGTTCACCTTGGTGCACTGGCCGGCCGCGACCAGAGTCTTCTCGGCGAAGGCCCCGATGCCCAGGGCGGGAGACAGCGGGGTTCCGTCGACCAGCGTCATCGGCTGGGCGGCGTTGCGGGTGGTGAAGCAGTACCGGGACCTGCCTTTGCGGCAGGCCCGGCACCGGCCCCCGCAGACCGCACGCCAGTTGAGCACGACGAAGTCCCCTGGAGCGACCTCGGTGACGCCCTCGCCCACCGCCTCGACCACCCCGGCGGCTTCGTGACCGAGCAGGAAGGGGAACTCGTCGGCGATCCCGCCCTCCCGGTAGTGCAGGTCGGTGTGGCAGACCCCGCAGGCCTGCACCTGCACCAGCGCCTCACCCCGGCCGGGGAGAGGCACCAGGACGGTCTCCACCGCGACCGGGGCACCCTTCTCCCGGGCGACGACGGCGCGTACCTCGTGTGTCACTGCGGTTCTCCTCGCTGAGGGAGACGGCCGATCCGAACTCCGGCCGGATGTGCTGGTTGGCGGGGGTGTCGCGCTCCGCCGGAGCGACGCGACGAAGGGGGTGCGGTTCACCGTGCTGGGAGACCTTCAACGGCGGCTCGGCAGCGGGGCACTGGGCGGAGGCGCACCGGGAGACCAGGGCCGAGCCACTGCGACTGGTTGCACATTGCGCTTGCCAGATCACGATGAGGAACAATGTGCCGAGTGAGACTTCTCTGTCAAGGGGAGACCGGAGGAATGCGACACGGGGACGGACGCGTAGAGGTCAGGAGCGTTCGATGCCACTCTTCCGCAGGCCGGCTCCGCGCTGCCCACCGGTCTCAGACGAGCTCCGAGGGCCGCCCGGTACCGCACTGGTCTCCGCCAGTGTCCGGCCCCGCGTCTCCTCGGCCCACGCCAGGGACACCAGCCAGCCCACCAGGGTGATACCGGCTCCGATCAGCATGGTGGCGCCGATGCCCAGCCTGCTCAGGGAGATCGGCAGCAGCAGGGTGCCCACGGCGGCGCCGATGCGGCTGATCGACGTGGCCACTCCGCCCGCGGTGGCGCGGACGGCGGTGGGGAACAGCTCGTTGGGATAGGTCCACTCCAGCACCGTGGGGCCGCCGGAGAGCAGGGCATAGAGGCAGAAGCACACGATGACCACGGCGATGGGAAGCGAGGAGCCGCCGCCGAGTACCGCGAGCGGGACGGCCATCAGGGCGAACGACCACACCATGACGGGGCGACGCCCCACTCGGTCCACCAGGCGCAGCGCGGGGAGGCAGCCGAGCACGAACACGGCACTGATCAGCGCCGATCCCAGGTTGCCGGCGTTGCCCTCACCGAGACCGAACGAGCCCAGGATGGCTGGGCCGAAGGTGTAGAGGGCGAACATCGGCGTGATCTGACACATGTAGAACAGCCCGCAGAACAGCGTCCGCCGAAGATAGACGCCGTGGAACAGGTCGCGGAACCGGTACCGGGCCAGGGACTGCTCCGCGGCTGCGGCGACAACCAGGTCACCGATCGGAACGGTGCGGCCGAGAGCCTTCTCGATCGACTTCTGGGCATCGGCGGTACGTCCCTTGTTCACCAGCCACAGCGGCGACTCCGGGGTACCGATCCGCATCAACAGGATCACGGCACTCAGCAGGGCCCCGGTGGCGAGCATCCAGCGCCACATGCCGACGCCGCCGATCTCAGCCATGACATAGCCGACCACATAGGCGACCGCGGCACCGATGTACCAGGAGAGGATGAGGATCCCGAGCAGCCGGCCGCGGTGCCGGTTCGGCACCCATTCGGCCAGCAAGGACGTCGCTATGGGGTAGTCGGCCCCGATGGCCACCCCGAGGACGAAGCGCAGCACCACGAACTGCCAGCTCTCGCCGGCGAACACCGACAGCACCGAAACACCGACCAGGACCATCAGGTCGATGGTGTACATCGCCTCGCGGCCGATCCTGTCGGTGAGGACTCCGCCGAACAGGCCTCCGGCGAAGATGCCGACCAGGGCGGCGGCGCCGATGAGACCCTCGTCACCGGCGCTCAAGTTCAGTTCGCCGCTCATCCCGATCAGCGCGACGCCGATGATGCTGAGCAGGTAGCCGTCCAGGAACGGCCCGCCGGCGCAGGCCCAGGTGAGTTTGCGATGGAATGCGGTCAGCGGCGCCTCGTCGATGGCACGGATGGACATGTGAGCTCCCGGGATGGGGGACGGGGGGCTGCGCGGCTCGCGCACCGTGGCGCCCGTCCGGCCATGCCGGATTCGAAGAGCTTGGCCGGGGCCGGCCTGGGCGGTGACATCACGGTTGACGACCCACACCGCAGGGGTTGCGCAAAAAAGAACGCGTTCCTACATGCGCAACAGAACATCGATACCGTGACGACGTCAAGACAAGGTGCACGAGGTTGCGCAATTTCCCGGCACGCCCCACAACGGCTTCACCGCACACGCCCGCCCCGGACACCGACAGCTGGACACCACCACACCTTGACGGCCCGCCACCTCTCGGTGGACACCCCTGCGGGCGCCTGAACGTCAGACGTATAGTTGCGCCATGGGCAACTACACCGCAGATGACGAAACATCATCTTCCCCTGCGGGCGGGGTGCAGTCCGTCGACCGTGCCGTCAGCGTGCTGGAGATCCTCGCCCAGCGCGGGGACGCAGGCGTGAGCGAGGTTGCCGCCGAGATCAGTGTCCACAAGTCGACCGCATTCCGCCTGCTCGGGGCGCTGGAGGCGCGCGGTCTCGTCGAGCAGGCGACCGAGCGCGGCAAGTACCGGCTCGGCTTCGGGATCGTGCGCCTGGCGGGCGCGGTCACCGGCCGCCTCGACATCACCCAGCAGGGCCGGACGGTGTGCGAGCGGCTCAGCGAGGAGATCGGCGAGACGGTCAACATCGCCGTCCTGCAGGAGCATTATGCGGTCAACCTGTACCAGGTGCGTGGACCTGGCGCGGTCGGCACCCACAACTGGGTCGGGCAGCTCACGCCGCCGTACGCCACGTCCAGCGGCAAGATCCTGCTGGCTCACCTGCCGGCGCCGGACCGCGCCGCGACTCTCGCGGCGTCCGGGATGGAACAGTTGACGCCGCACACCATCACGTCCGACACCAGGCTGGAGAAGGACCTCGCCCAGACCCGGGAACGCGGCTACTCGGTGACCCTGGAGGAATTCGAGATCGGGCTCCACGCCCTGGCGGCACCGATCCGGTCCCACGACGGCAAGGTCATCGCCGCCCTCAGCGCCGCCGGCCCCGAGTACCGCTTCACCGAGCAGCGCATCCACGAGCTCGCCCCCCTGCTCCTCAAGGGCGCCGCGGAGATCAGCCGCCGCATGGGGTACGTCGGCTGAAGCCACCGGACCGGACGGTGCGACGAGACCGGGCCCCTGCGGCACCGCGCGCAGAGCCGGCGCGAGCCCGCCCGGCCAATCCGGCGCCGACCTGCACCGCGGACGCGTCCAAGCCGCAGGGCGACGCGGGACGACGGGAGGTTCGGCGGAGCGCCGGAAATCCTGACGTAGATCAGGCCTGCCTCGGCCAAGGATCTCATGGGTGCGCGCAGGGAGCCGGGCCGGCGGAGCCTTCACGCTCGGCGAAACGGCGCAGCCGGTCCGAGCCGGCAACTCGTCCACCTTCGCCAGGAGGACACGGGCCCGCCTCGCGCTCTTCAGCCGTACCGACTGGATGGTATGCATACGAGCTCGTTATCGCCTACCCTCCCACTAGCCCTCGGCTAGACGCTGTTCTGCCCCTCGCCCAACGACGTCAAGGAGACGGCCATGGCTGTCGACCCCCACGAGACGGCCCTCCAGGAGCTGGGACTGCAAAGTCCTGGGGAGCCTTTCGTCATGCTGAACCTGCTGCGATTCGCGCCTGACGGACGCGCGTCGTACGACGAGTACTCACGCCGTGCGGCGGTCTTCCTTCGGCGGTACGGGGGTGAGCTGCTCTACGCCGGAGACGGTGGCACACCGCTGGTCGCCGAACAAGGGCAGGCGTGGGATGCCGTACTCCTTGTGCGCTATCCCAGCCGGGAGGCGTTTCGTCGCATGGTGGCCGATCCGGAGTACAGGGAGATCACCCGGCTCAGGTCTCGTGCGCTCACCGAGGCCGTGCTCCAACCGACCACTCCGTGGACACCCCAGACGGCCTGACGGGAGCAGTGAGGAACCCCGGCCCCACGAGGGGCCGGGCATCCTCCGGCGGGAGGTCATCGAAGGCGTCGAACGGACCGCCTAGCCGTATTCCGGAGTGGTCCTTTCCTTGGTGCCAGCACCTCCCCATCGAACTCCTCGATCTTGCCCTTCACACGGAGACACGTTCATGATCGTCACATGAATGGGCCATCGGTGACTTTGGGTGAGATCGCTGTGGAGGACTGGCCAGCCGTTCACTCGTGGGCACGTCTGCCACAGGTGTGCCACTATCAGTCCTGGGGACCGAACACAGAGGTCCAGACCCAGGACTTCGTGAACTGCGCGGTCACGGCCTGGTCGGGCACCCCTCAGCGCCGGTTCCCGTTTGTGGCTCGCGTCGAACGGGATGTGATGGGCATGGGTGAGCTGCACGTCCGCAGCCAGAAGCAGCGTCAGGGCGAAATCTCATACATCGTGCATCCCCGAGTGTGGGGGCAGGGCATCGGCACGGAAATCGGTCGGCAGCTGCTCGCCTACGGGTTCGACGAGCTGGGGCTTCATCGGATCTATGCCACCTGTGACCCGCGGAATCTCGGCTCCTGCCGAGTGCTGTCCAAGATCGGTATGACGCTCGAGGGACACCTGCGCCACACGGCGCTGCTCCGTGACGGCTGGCGAGACTCCATGCTCTTCAGCAGCCTCGAAGGAGAATGGCGCGCCTCTGTGTAACCTCCCCGGCGGGGCGCTGCGGCTTCTCGGTTCTGGCACGCGTCTTGGGGAATGGAGACAGAGCGTCAGCTTGACGTTTAACCTTAAGGGTCGGCCCGCGTCATCGCGGGGACTTCACCGCATGTCCGATCGCGATGAGGCCGACACCCACAACCAGGAGCGATGGGGAGCGCAAGTCCCAGCTGATCAGTATCAGGATCGCCCCTGCTCCCCAGAATCTGGGTTGCCGTGCTCGCTGCTGGAGCCATCGACCGGGCATACGGCCAAGCAGTAGAGCGTGCACCCCGATGACGGCCAGGACGATGGCGAGGGCGACCAACACAAAGCCCAGCACAAGGAACGTGAACAAATCCTTCCCCCTGCTTCTGGTTGTCGCGCCGCAACGCTATCCAACCCGATGACCGCGGAGATCTCACTGCCGGGGCGGGTGTGACGCTTGGCGTCGGGGCCTGGTACCAACTTTGTGATGGGCCGGACGGGTGTACGCCTCGCCGGTCGCGAGAACCCTCCCCGCTCGTGGGGGGGGTGGCCAGCTGACGGTTCTTCGAGCCCGAAGGCCGTCCAGGCCCGGGACGAGATGGTTTCGGTGCACCGGCTGGGGAGCCGGTCTTCGTGCGCAGGTTCCTGAACCCCCGCCGGACACGGGAAGGCGTGAGCTTGTTCGCCTCGGACGGCTTCTCCAGGGCCTGCGGAGGTCGGTGGTCAGCGGTGTGGCGAGCCGGAGCTGGGCATAGGCGGCGATCACCAGCCAGGTCCACCGGTCGGCCGCTTCGAAGCTGCGGAGCCGGGGCTTCGTCCAGCCGAGGGTCTGCTTGAACAGGCGGAATATGTGCTCCATGTCGAAGCGGCGGAGGAAGGAATGCCAGCAGCGGTCGACGTGCGCACTCTTTGATCCGTTCGGCTTCCAAGTCGCACGGGTGCTCGTGCCGCCCGACAGGGCCTGGTTGACCTTTCGCCGGGTCGGGTTGAGGTCCTGTTGCGGAAGGCGTCTGATTGGTGTGGTCACCCAGGAGCTGGCGCCGATGCAGGCGTGGTCGACCGCGACCATGCGCCGTGGATCCCGGGCGTGCTGCACAGCCCAGGGGCTCGGTGCGGAAACGGATGCCGAGCCGCTGCCCTCCACGCCGAGTCCGTCACCCTGGTGAAGCGGATCGACCCCGCCCTCTCCCCAACCCGTCCCCGCTCGCCCTCCCTTGACGATCAGCGCCAAGCAAGGCACGCGCCCTTGATCCCCCACGCCAGGAAGACCTGCCCCTGCACCGAACGACCCGTAGCCGTGCCAACGTCGAGCCGTCGGAGTTCGGCGTCCGGTCACAGGCGTACCCCACGAACGCCCCGCGCCCGCGCCGAGCGACCGACGACCCCGGCACATCAGCGACACACCGACACCAGGAGTGCACGAACATGCGCACGCGAAGCAGAGTCACAGCGCTCACCTCCGGAGCGACGCTCGCAGCAGGAACACTGCTCACCGCCGTCGCCGCAGCCCCCGCGCAGGCATACAACCCCGACCCGACCACCTACGTCACCCGGCAAGCGACGGACAACTGCCCGTGCACGCACGGCGACCTGATCGACGGGACGTACTTCCAGAAGGACGTCGGGGGCGTGGGCGTCAAGATACTGGCGACCGTGGACAGACCCTCCAACATCGTTGGCAAGGTCGAGTTCCACCCCCTGGACGAGAAGCTCTGGATCTACGACACCAAGAACGACGGTGACGCCCTCTACGCCCAGGTGACGTGGTCCGGCGGAGGGTCGCAGGTGTACAAGGCCCCCGGCACACCAAAGACCATCGACGTCCTGACCGTCGACCTGAACATCCCCGAAGACACCTACGTATCCGTGAAGCTGTTCGACGACAACGGATCCGACCTGATCCAGTCCACCCAGGGCCGTGCCTGACAGCCGATCACCGACAGCCACAGTCCCGCCCCGGGCCCACTCGCCCGGGGCGGGCTCACCTCGCCTCCCCGAGGACACGCCGTCGGTACTCTCCCGGTGGGATGCCATGGGCGTCACGGAACACCCTGCCGAAATGAGCCGCCGACGTGAAGCCCCAACGGAGGGCAAC
This sequence comes from Streptomyces sp. NPDC058796, assembly GCF_042745235.1. Classification (NCBI taxonomy): domain Bacteria; kingdom Bacillati; phylum Actinomycetota; class Actinomycetes; order Kitasatosporales; family Streptomycetaceae; genus Streptomyces; species Streptomyces sp. NPDC058796. Next base: position 365,362 of record NZ_JBHYOP010000010.1, on the reverse strand, counting down.
ACGGCAGGCGGGAACTCCACGCTGCGCAGGGTCGATGAGGTCCCGTCGGGCAGCGTCGAGGCGGCCGGCCCGGATCAGACCCGCCACCGTCTCCTCCTCACCCTCGAAGAGACGGTGAAGTCGGCGGACGGACAGGTGGTGGGCAGCGACGACCGTGGCCGGAGAGAGCCCCGGGTCATGCAGATTCCGTCGAATGCGCTCACGCACATGAAGCACCAAGGCACGCTCGCGACTCTCGTCCGGAAGCCCGGCCGCGGTCTCGGACTCATGCGCCAGCATCCGGTCACCAACTCGACCAACAAGGTTGCGAGCCGCCCGCCATCCGACGGACGGTAGCCGCCTTGCTCGCCGAAGAGCTGGAGCAGGGTCTGCGCGATCAGCAGCCCGAAACCACGCCGCCCGGACAGGCGCCGACCGAGCAGCCGGTCGGTACGACAACGCAGGGCAGGAGAAACGGGCATCAGCACCTTGGGAATCTCCAGCCCGATAGCCACCATGGGGGCGTCACAGGGACACTGCCGGGAAGAACCAGCGTGAGATGGAGCAGCCCCCCTCGCTCGGCCATGAGCTCCTCACGGCACAGCCTTACCCGACGCACCCCCCGGTACACCCGACTCGCTCAGCGAAGACCGTGGGACCACTGCACACAGCAGCAGAGGCCTCCATGATGGTGAAGCTCGCCGCACGAGCGTGACGGACGCGACCACCGTGGGTGAATGCATGTGTGCTCGCGCCGTGAGAGCGCGGAGCACCCAGTGAGAGGCGCTGTATTCCTCCTCCAAGCCCCGACCGTCTGCGCCCCGAACGCGGCGGTCCGGGATGACCAGGGAGACCTACCTGGTGGTCGGCCCGGACGGCCGCGGCGGCCTGGTCCGACGGCGCCCGTGCCCTGCCCTGGCCCGTCAGGGCTTCAGCGGCACCTGCGCGCGTTCGGCTCGGAGTTGTCCGCGTGCATGGGGAGGTCCGCGGATCTTTGATCAGTAGGTTGTCGCCCTATGAAGGCTCTGATCGTGTTGTCCGCTGCGTTCGTCGTTCTCGTCCTGCCGACGTCCTTGGTCTGGCTGTTGGGGCGGCGAGTGAAGATGCCTGTCTGGGCTCTGGTCGTGTTCTTGCTGGCCGGGTGGCTGACGGTGTTCGTAGGCTGGTTCCTCTCGCAGCGCGCGCAGCCGAACCTGTTTCCCGAAACGTCGCCATGCCACGGCATCAGCGCCACCCCTGTCTCGCAGTACTTCCCGCCCGACTCCTTCTGCCGTCACGCTGACGGGGAATTGCGGACGGTCAACGGTGCGGACTCGAAGTTCGCTTTCTGGACCGCCGCCGGCACCACCTTGGCGATGCCGATCGCCGCCGTACTCGCGCGGCGTCGTCAGCGAGTCTGATCGCGTCTGCCCTGGCCGGTGCTCAGGTCAGTCACGGAGGCTCGGCGCTCACCGGATACGGGGAAAGCCCGCTTGGCGACAGCGTGGCGGCCCTGTTGGGAATGCGGCGGGAAGCACGCGGATCTCGCCGCCTCCTCGCTCCAAGCCCAGCACAGACACCGGGTGTGCCCGGAGCCGTTCACCGGGAGGACGGAGGAGTGCGGCGCCTGGCCGAAGAGGGGTCTCCGTACCGTTGAGAGCGTGGTCGAGACGACCAAGCATGCATCCTCGCGGCGGAGCCTCTGTCCCCCGCTGGGCCACACGCACCGCAGGACTTCAGGGTCCGGGGACAACTCAGAGATTGTCCGGTGCCCTGAGGACGGCACCGTCATCGCGCATCAGCCTCTTCTTGCCCGTGATTCGGTGTTGGCCCGTTCGAGTTCTCGGACGACGGCCTGTTCGTCCTGCCCGTGTGCCGCCTTCTCAAGGCTGTGATCGTCTTTGCGGGAGAAGCGTTCGCCGCGGGCGATGTCCTCCTTGCTCAGGGTGCGTCCGCACCATTCTCCTTGTCCGACAGTCTGGTGGTCGAAGGGGACGGCCGCGCCTTCTCCGAGTACGGTCCACTGACCGGAGGCCCATCGCAGGGCAAGGAGGTAGGTGTGGCCGGGTTCGAGGCGGGGAGCCGCAGCGGTCGTTCTCTTGGTGCGCTTGCCACTGTCTCGGTAGACGTTCCAGCCGGCGCTCACCATGTCGAAGTCCTGCCCGATCTGCTGCCGGGGGTTTGAGGAGGACCAAAGTACCTTGTCCGTGCGGAAGGTCACCGATCGGTCGGTTTGGTACTGGACGGCACCGTTGGCGAAGTTGCGTCGGTTGGTGTCCTGTTCGGCTGTCGGTGTGGCCACGACGACGTGATCGGCGTTGGTGATCCAGTCCGCCGCTGTCCGGGAGGGGTGGCTGTCGCTGGGGATTCCGCAGCCGACCACCGTGTCGAGACCGCCGTGGCCGACCAGGACGCCGGCGGCGACTCCTGCCAGGGCCAGGAGGGCGGCGACAGGGCTGCTGGTCAGGCGGTCGGTAAGTGTTGTTCGCACGTCTATCAGGACTCCTGAGCGGGGACGAACGCGGAGACTGCGGTGTAGGCGGCTCCGGCGCGGCATACTGCGGGTGTGTCTTGGGAGCGTGAGTGTGGAAGGCCTGCGTGGTGATGCATACGCGGGGCGCGGCACCCGCGCACCTGGCGGAAGCATGGCCGGCACTCACCGGGCCGTCCCCGTAAGCCCACTTCGAGGCAGTGTTGGGGCACAGGACCATGACCACTGGCGCCGCTACGAGCCCCATGCCCATCAGCAGCGGCGTGAGCGCCTGCGGCGTGGGCAAGAGCCGGAGCTCGACCAGTCGCATCGCGACCGGCACGACGAGGGCCAGCCAGCCGGCCCCGACCACCGGAGCGAGAGTGCGCGCGACGACCCAGTACCGGGAGCGCCCGGGGGCCGGGCCCCACACACCGTGACGCTTGAGTCGTCCGTCTGAGGACGATCCCGGCCCCGACGGGCGCGGTCCACACCGTCGGGCTGGTACGCAGACGGGCTGGAAGATTCAACTGAGGACACCGTTCTCACAACTGGGACGGGCCGGGAGGCGCCGCGCGGCTCCTCCCGGTCTCAACGACGTGGCACTGATGGGGCGATGGTGCAGTCCCGGTCGTCACCGCCGTTGTAGTGCGCGTTCCACTCGTCCTGCGACGTGCGGCCCCGAACTCTGGACGCACGTCGTGAACGTCTTCGTGCCCATGTCCTCGCCGTGGGCGAGGGATATGGCTCCCGAGAGGCTGCCGGCGGAGATCCGGGCTGGATCCCGCGGTCGGTGCCGGAGGTAGCCTTCAGCTTGATGAGCCCTTCCTCGGCGGGGCCGAAGGTACGGGCACCCTCACTCACCGGCGCGGTGTCATCCCGCATTCGCGATGCTCACAGCGCCGGCCGGTGCGGCAGCGATGACAGCGGCGATCAAGCCGGCGCGCACATGATCTCTGTGGTTGCGCACGTGTTCCCCCTCCATATGGTGGTCGACCCCTCCGCCCTCACGGCAGGAGCCGAAACGCCCAGTCCTCGAAGAAGCACGCGAAGTGAGACCGGGCGCGCGAAGCGGCCGGCAAACGGCACGCCAAGTCCCCCGTGTCGACGGTGTCCCCCGGTCACTGGTCGATGTGCAAGAGAGCGGAAGGGTCAGATCCGCCGAGCACGGCGATCATGTTAGCCACGCGACGACCAGAGGGAACGAACACTCGATTACAAGGTGGCGAGAAAGCACAACCTGCACCCGTCAAGCCGACCGAAGTAACTTGCTTGAGCTCTGGGCCGGTTGATTACGAGCGACTGGTGATGGACGCTCCCCGTCACCTACTGAGGATGTCTGGATCTGTGCGCTACGGGCGAGTCCCGTGATCATCGCGAGTGGGCGACTGACGTACATGCCCCCTCTCTCCCCGACGTGCCGGGCGCCCAGCACCAGACCAGGACGACCACGAGCCCTGACCCCGCTTGCGTCTCGGTCGTCATGTCGCGCAGATCAGTGGCCTGCCGGCCGCGGAGGCCGGAGCCGCCTAGATTGTGCGCATGCCCACGTTCAAGGACTTCAACTTCAAGCTCATCGTCGTCGAGCAGCTGATGTACGTCGATGAAACGCTCACCCCTCAGTTCCGCCTCGCCGATTTCCTCAAGGAGAAGGGGCTCGGCGACGACCCCTGGGAGTACGCGCAGCAGCACGGTCTGGCATACCAGGTTGTGCCCGAGGCACGCAGCTACTTCGCGTCTCTGGAGATCAGCGAGGAGCTCCTGGCCGGCGTCGAAGAGCTGTGCATGGACGGCGGTAACCAGGTGTACCAAGAATGTGCGCCTGTCTGGGACGGCGAGGACGACTTGTTCGACGTCGCTTCCCTCGACGACCTCGTGCTGCTGCCGAATCTCCAGCGCGTGCTCGGCTCCGAGTTCCTGGGCCCGGAGTTGCGGGACGTTCTCGGCTCCCGCGGCATAGTCGCCGACTAGCCATCGCGGGCCGGGGCGTCGGCGACGCATGCCGATGCCGTGAAAGCAGGATGCTTCAACGGGCATCAGTCGGGTAGCCTGCGGGCCATGTCGAGTCCTGAGTCAGACAAGGTGGGGGCTTTCGGTCACGCCGTCAGCCCCCCGCACCACTGAACTCGTAGCCCTGTCGTCCCACCGCTTCCTGCGGCGGGACAGGTGTGCGCTCAGGGCTGGCCGCGGTGACGAGATGACCTTCTCGTGCCTCTCCTCACCCCGGAGCCACTCGATGCCTCTCCCCCTGTACCTGCTCGCCCTGGCGGTCTTCGCCATGGGCACCTCGGAATTCATGCTCGCCGGCCTTCTGCCGGACATCGCCTCGGATTTCGGCGTCACCGTCGGAACAGCAGGCGTGCTCACCTCGGCCTTCGCGATCGGCATGATCGTCGGCGCCCCCCTCGTCGCTGCGCTTGCCCGCGACTGGCCCATGCGCCCGACCCTTCTCGCTTTCGTCGTCGTCTTCGCGGTGGCTCACACCGCGGGCGCCCTCACCACGAGCTTCCCCATCCTGTTCGCTACCCGGGTCGTCGCCGCGCTCGCGAACGCAGGGTTCCTCGCTGTCGCTCTGACGGCTGCGGCCGGCCTGGTCTCACCCGGCAACAAGGGACGCGCGCTGGCCGTGCTGCTGTCCGGCACGACGGTGGCCACGATCGCCGGTGTCCCCGGTGGGGCGGTGCTCGGTACGGCGCTCGGCTGGCGGGCCACCTTCTGGGCTGTCGCCGTTCTCTGCCTGCCTGCCGCTCTCGGCATCCTGAAAGGCATCCCAGCGGGACGTGGTGGGGACGAGGCGACTGGCAAGCCGGCGTTGCGAGCGGAGCTCGCCCAACTCGCCCGGCCGAGGTTGATCCTTGTGATGCTGCTCGGCGCGCTGGTGAACGCGGCGACCTTCGGAAGCCTCACCTTCCTTGCCCCCGTGGTGACCGACGCCGCCGGGCTGGACGAGTTGTGGATCTCTGTCGTTCTGGTGCTCTTCGGCGCCGGGTCCTTCGTGGGCGTCACCGCCGCCGGACGCTTGTCCGACCGAAGTTCCGGTCCGGTCATCGCGGTCGGTGGTCCGTTGCTGCTCATCGGCTGGCCGGCTCTGGCGGTGCTGGCCCATGAGCCGGTTGCCCTGTTCATCCTCGTGTTCGTGCAGGGCGCGCTGTCGTTCGCGCTGGGTAGCACGCTGATCACACGGGTCCTTTACCAGGCTGCGGGAGCCCCCACCATGGCCGGTTCGTATGCGACCGCGGCGCTCAACGTGGGTGCCGCCGCCGGCCCCGTCGTCGGTGCAGCCACGCTCGGCACCGAAGCCGGGGTCCTCGGACCGCTCTGGGCGAGTGGGCTCCTCGTCGCGGTCGCGCTGCTGATCGCGCTCCCCCTACATGCCGTCATCACGGCCAGCCGGCACACCGAGGTTCAGCGGTGACACATGCGAACTCCCTCGCCACTCAGGTCTGTTCTCGGCTGCCCTGGAGGGCCTTGTCGGTCATGTCGGCAACCTGGTCGGCCGGCGGGGCCTCGGCGTTGACCTCGGTCCCGAAGTCCGAAAACTGAATCACGGTACTCATCTTCAGCTGCTGCGCCGAGGAGCTGCCCTCCGGCTTCGCCGAGCCGGAGGCCGGGGCCTTGAGGGTCATGTCGACCTGCTGACGGCGGAGCCGGCCTTCGTCGTCGACCCAGACCTGCATCGGCAGCGTCGGGCCGAGCTGCTGGCTCATCCGATCGCCGCCCGGCAGCTTGGAGACGTCCGCGGAGACCTTGTAGTGCGTGGTGCTGACACCGCCGACCTTCTCGGTGCCGACCTTGGTGACGTCCTTGTCCGTGATCGCCTTGGCGTAGGCGGCGGTCCGGGCCGGGTCACCGACCTGCTGGTTGCCCAGGCCCTGCTGCCCGGCGACCTTCTCCAGGTCGATCCTGATCCAGGGCTTGCCGCCCGGGGCCTTCTGGCCCGGCACCTTCTGGTAGAGAACCTGGTCGATCACGCGTTGCTGGACGGTCTTGTCCTGCGCGGTAATGGTCATGACGCTGTCGCCCTTGGCCAGGTCCAGGACGCCTTCGCCGTCGGACGTAATCCTCTTGCCCGCCGCGGCGAGATTCATCTTGATCGTCATCCGCGCGGAAGCGGCTTCGACTGTCTTCTCGTAGGCGGCCCGGACCTCCGTCGTGCCCTGCTCCTGGGCGTCGGCGCTTCTGCTCGCGCTCGGCGACGCGCCGCCGCCCTTGGCCTGCGAACCGCTGCCGTCACCACAACCCGCCAGGACGACGCTCCCCGTCACCGCGGCAACCACGATCGCGCCGGCCTTCCTCCCCCAGTAACGCATACGATTCCCCATCTCCTCAACGAGTGCCAGCAGCCGTCACATCACGTCGACCTGCTGGGCCGAATGCCCCGAATGATGACCAACATGCCTATTTACGGCCGACGTTGTGGACGAGTGCCGACTCCGGTCGAGTCATGAGGTTCGCGCAGGCGCCGGAAGGTGCGGACAGGGCGACCGAAACACCGTCCTGCGGTCTCGCTGCCGGCGCGGCCTCGCGCCGGGCGGAAGCGCGCGCATGGTCCCGTGGCCGCGGGGCAACCGACAGACACCTCTCACGTTCAGGAGCCCATCATGATGATCGTCGGGATCGTCGCAGTGTGCGTCGTCCTCGCCCTTCTGGCTTTCCTCGTGCCGCGCATGTCCCACCATCCGCAACGCGGCACTCAGCGCACACTCGGACTCGGGTCACGGGCCGGCGGGAAGGCCCCCGGCATCCTCGGACGAGCGCTCAGCAAGCCGTTTCGCAGCAGTTCCAAGGCTGTCGGCCGCAGCGGGTCGGCCGGTCGGCGAGCCCGAGGCCACATGCCGTTCTGACCGGTGCCGTGGTCTGTGGTCTGATGTGGTCGCTTTCGGGGACGCAGTTTCCCGGTCTTGGCTTTGTGTGACAGCCATGTGACCGTTCCCGGCGGCGCGGTGGCTCCGCTGCGGGAATGCCTGGGGCCACGCGCAGCCGTGCTGCACTCCGCCTGGTGGCCGTGACATTCCTGGCGGCGAGCGGCGGACGGACCGGATGCTCCACACCTACCTCGGCCCGTACCCGGCCGAGGTCACCGGCGGTCGGAGCTCTGTCGTCGGGGCGAGCAGCAGACGCCTGAGGCCCGCGGCGAAGCCCGCGTCAGGTCCACGCGGGCCACGCCATCGCGCTCACTCTGGCCGCCGGGCTCGTCTTGAGCGGCATGGGCGATCGATCCGTTCCGGCTGCGGTGATGGCCTGTTGGGCGTTCTTCGCCCGGGCTGCCCTACTCCGCCGTGCAGGGCAGCATCTCGACTCCCCCGCTATGAGCCTGCCGGTGCCGTCGCGGACCACGGCGAGCGCGGCCCGGCGTCGGAGCAGCAGTTCGATGGCTTCGGCCACCGTGGCGTCGAGCCGGCCGGCCGAGGCGTGGGCGGACTCCTGGGCCGCGAAGCAGCCGGCTCCCACGGCCGGCACGAACACGGCCAGCACACCCAGCCAGGGCGCCACAGCACTCACCTGTCACCACCCTGCGGTGCGTACTCGACAGACCATGTGCGCAATGGTCGAGGACTGCGCCCCCAACGACCGACCCCCCGGCCTGCGAACCAAGCGGCCCCTGGCGGCGCAGGGGCGAATTCAAGCCTTTCCCTGCGCGGCGGACCGCAGGGCGCTCCCCGCCCCCCGAGCCAACTCTATGCTTCTACTCGTTTGTAGAAACGAGCCCTGGGCCGGCCCGGGCCACACACCTCTGGAGAAGACACACATGGCCTCGATCGACCTGGACAAGGTCCTGGACAAGGCGTGGGCGGACAAGAGCCTGCAGGAGATACTCGCCGCCCCCGTGGCGGCGCTGAAGGGTGTCTCCGACCGCGACGGCGAGCTGCTCCGGGAGGCGTTCGGTGTCAAAACCGTCGCGGACCTGGCCGACTTGAAGTACGTCCGCTGGGCGCAGGCCCTCGCCGCGCTCGAAGCGGCCAAGTAGCCGGCCGGTCAGCGGCCGTGGTGCCGTCCGTCGCCGCGCGGGCGGACGGCACCTTTCTGATGAAACAGACGCACGCATAAGGAGTGGACGCCACGATGGTGTTCAAGCGACTTCTCGGCTCACTCGGCGTGGGCGCCCCCACGGTCGACACGGTCCTCGACCCGGACCCCGTGCTGCCCGGCGGCACACTCAGCGGGCAGGTGCAGCTCAAAGGCGGCCAGGCCGACTTCGACATCGAGCACATCACGCTCGACCTCGTGGCCCGGGTCGAGGCCGAGCACGAGGAAGGTGAGAGCGAAGGCGTCGTCGTCTTCGACCGGTTCACCGTCGGCGGCGGCTTCCGGCTGGCCGCCGAAGAGTCACGCAGCGTCCCCTTCAGCGTCACACTGCCCTGGGAGACACCCGTCACCGAGCTGTACGGGCAACCTCTGGGCATCGTCCTCGGCGTGCGCACCGAGCTCGCCGTCGCCGGTGCCAAGGACCGCGGCGACCTCGACCGGCTCACCGTCGCCCCGCTGCCGGCCCAGGAAGCGATCCTGGAAGCCCTCGGGCAGCTCGGCTTCGGCTTCAAGTCCGCCGACCTCGAATACGGACACATCGGCGGCACCGGGCAGCAGCTTCCCTTCTACCAGGAGATCGAGCTCACCCCCGCGCCCCAGTACGCCCGCCAGGTCAACGAGATCGAACTGACCTTCCTGGCCGGCCCCGCAGGACTGGAGGTGGTCCTGGAAGCCGACAAGCGCGGCGGCCTCTTCTCCTCCGGCCACGACGTGCTCACCCGCTTCACCGTCGGCCACCACGACAACCGCGACTGGACGGCCGAAGTCGACGGCTGGATCCGTCAGCTCGTCGAGCACCGGTCCGCCTACGGGCACGGTGCGCCTTTCGCCGACCACGGACACCACGGACACGGTGAGCATCATCACGACGACCACCACCGCTCCGGCCCGGGTATGGGAACGGCGATCGCTGCCGGCGCCGCCGGCCTCGCGGTCGGTGTCGTCGGCGGCATGGTCGCCGCCGAAGTCGTCGACGAGGTGGGGGACTTCTTCGAGGGCGACGACGAGAGCGAGGACTGAGCGGCAGTCCGCCCCAGTACGGGGACGCGCCGCCCGCTCCGCCGTCCGCTTCCCGACCACAGCACGAGTTTTCGACTGCCCCGAGCGGCATCGCGCAGGGGCTCCCCTTGACCCGTTTGGAGTGTTCATGGCCCTGTGGGACCGCTTCAAGGAGTCCGCATCCCAGATGCAGACCCAGCTCACGGCGAAGAAGAACGACCTCAAGAGCGGCGCCTTCCGCGACGCGAGCATGGCGATGTGCGCGCTGGTCGCCGCCGCCGACGGCACCGTCGACTCCTCGGAACGGCAGCGCGTCGCCCAGCTCATCGCCACCAACGACGTACTGCAGAACTTCCCCGCCGACGACCTGCACCGCCGCTTCGAGGACAACCTCAACAAGCTCGCCGCCGACTTCGCGCTCGGCAAGGTCAGCGTCCTCCAGGAGATCGCCAAGGCGAAGGAGAAGCCCGCCGAGGCGCGGGCCGTGGTGCAGATCGGCATCGTGATCGGCGGAGCCGACGGCGACTTCGACAAGGACGAGCAGGCCGTCGTTCGCGAGGCGTGCTACGTCCTCGACCTCCCACCCCACGAGTTCGATCTCTGACCTGGCGGCCATGTGCCGCGGCCGGGCCGTCGTACTCCGGGAGGGCCGAATGGTCGCCGCCGGCTCCCCCGGTCGACACGCTGACCGAGTCCCTGATCGCCGACGTCCACGCCGGGCGAGCCGCGATCGCCCGGCCCGGCCCCGGCGGCGGACCCCAATCTCCTTCCTGGGTACGGTGGCCGACAAGTGGCGGCGGCCGGGCCGGCACCGCAAGGCCGGCCCGGAAGCCGTCCCGTGCGGTTGCTTTGCTCCGTCGGCCCCACCATCCGGGGGGCGGTGAGGGATGCGGGTGAGGACGGGCGCCGTGCACGTTCCTGCCCCGTCCTCCGGTTCACCGTCCGTACGGTCAGGGGGCCGTACGCCGTCGCGGCGGCGTGATGGCGTACAGGTCGAGGATGTCCGGCAGGGGCGCGACGCCCGGTCCGCCCGCGCGTGCCCACGCGGCGATGTCCTCGGTCGCGTCCGGGTCGTTGACCAGCCCGAGCCAGACGGGACGGGCACCGGCGGCGCGGCCTTCGGCGGAAGGCAGCACGACGATGACGTTGGCCTGGTCGCAGACGTCGAGGCAGTCGGAGACGCGTACCGGTGCCGCGGCGCGCAGGCGCTCGGTCTGGGTCGCGTGGTCGACGCCGGTCACCTTTGCGCTGCCGCAGCAGCAGTCGCGGCACACGACGATGCGGCACGGTACCGGGGCGGCGGCCGTTGCTGGCCTCGTGTCGTCTGTCGTTCGTCCGGTCGGTGTTGCGGGCATGCGGTGCCGTCCCTCTCTCCGGGGAGATCCGCCCCGGTGGTCCGTCGAGGAGGCGACCGCGTGAGTCTCCTGGCTCTCGGGTCGATGCTCGTCCCGGCCTTCCCGCCCGTTTCCGGGCAGTGGCCTGTCGGGACTCGCTCGCCGATCACAGTGGCGGGACCGCGCCGGATTCACACCGGCTTCCTCGTCCGCCGTCGCCTTGTCACCGGACATCATCTCACCCCGGGACGCCTTCCCACCGCCCCGTTCGAGCCGTCAGTCCGTCTCCTGGGAGTGCGGGGTCGTCGCGGGCGGATGGGTCGGGCGGTCCCGTCCGCCGTCGCGGCCGGACACCACCACGACGAGGAGCCCTACGACGACGGCTCCGGCGGCGGCCCGTCCCGCCGCCCTCAGCCACCAGCCCGGCCGGGCACCGCTCCCGCGCCCGCCGGGGGAGCCCAGGCGTTCGGCCCGCCGGGCCGGCCTGAGCAGACGGAGCAACAGCAGCACGGCGACCGGGAGTTGCAGCAGCCACAGAACGGTGCGCGGCCACTCCCCGTACCAGACGTTGGTTCCGTACAGCAGTGTGTGCCACACGCTCAGCACGTACACGACGATCACGAAACGGTGCAGTCGCCTCCAGGTGTTCGCACCGATGCGGTGCCGGACATAGAACAGCAGGCCCAGCGGAATCGCCAGGTACAAGGCACCCTGACCGAGCGGGATGGCGATCCGGCCGGTGCCCGAGTCGTACCAGCCCGGCACGAAGCTGTCGGCGAAGCCCACCCACAGCCGCTCGGCCCAGTCCACCTTCGTCTCGTAGCGTACGAGTTCCGCGGCGAACATCAGCGCGTGCGCGAACATCAGCGCCATCGTCGTCAGGCTCGTGGTGCGGTGCCAACGCTCCAGCACCTGCCGGGAGACGGGCAGCCGGGTGGGCCGTGGTCCCGACAGCAGCAGGCCGAGCATGACCGTGCCCCAGGCCCACAACAGCCCCGACCAGCCGAACGCCTGACTGAGCAAGTACATCCAGTAGGTTCCGGCATCGTCCATGAACGGCATGACCGCGACCGTGTCCGAAGCACCCGACTCCATACGCGCCCACAGAAGGGCGAACACAAGCGCCGTGACCACCACCGCCGCGGTGGCGTCGGGCAGGGCGGACCGCAGGTCGCCGCGCAGCACGACGCGGTCGCCGAGAGGCCGTCGCCGTCCGCGCGGGGCTGCCGCCCCGGCCTCCTCCGGCCTCGCGTCTGACGTCATCAGGGCCTCCCGGTCACGGGCCGCCGCAACAGCGGTGCGCATGTGGCGTGAGGCAACCAGTCTGGTCGAGGAGGAAGCGATCTCCCGAGGCGGTATCCGGCCAGAGTCTTCCCGAGCAGTGCGCGGAACAGACCTGATCCTGCCTGGCCGCACGCTCGGGGCGACCGTCGACGTCCCACGGTCGCGGGGATACGGGCGCCTCTCGCTGACATACGCAGTCGGTTCGCGCCTCCCGTCCGCCCGGACGCCCGGACGCCCGGACGCCCGGACGCCCGGTGGCGCGACGCGAGGCACGCCTCCCTCTGGTTCCCGGCTGAACGACCCGACTACTGTGTACAGGATTCCCTGAATTCAGCATTTGATGTACTGTCATGGGGTGCTGACTGTTGCCTCCGACATCGAGGTGCTGGCCCGCTTCGGCCGCGCGCTCGCCGATCCGATCCGCTGCCGCGTCCTGCTGGCCCTGCGCCAGGCACCGGCCTATCCGGCCGAGCTCGCCGACACGCTCGGCGTCTCCCGCACCCGCCTGTCCAATCACCTGGCCTGCCTGCGCGACTGCGGTCTCGTGGTCACCGTGCCCGATGGGCGCCGCACCCGCTACGAGCTCGCCGACGAGCGCCTCGGCCACGCCTTGGACGACCTGCGCGCTGCCGTGGTGGCCGTCGAGACCGACCGTGCTTGCGTCGACGCCGACGAGAAGGGCTGTTGCTGACCATGACCGCCGGGATATCGGCACCCCTCGGGCCGTCCCAGGCCCGCCGCGAAGCCCTCGCCAAGCGCGTACGCCTGCTGGTCGCCGCCACCATCGCCTACAACATGATCGAGGCAATCGTCGCCATCACCGCCGGCGCGGTCGCCTCCTCCACCGCCCTGATCGGCTTCGGCCTCGACTCGATCATCGAAGTCTCCTCCGCCGCCGCGGTCGCCTGGCAGTTCTCCGCCCGTGACCACGCCGTCCGCGAGGCACGCGAGCAGGCCGCCCTGCGAATCATCGCGGTGTCCTTCTTCGCGCTCGCCGTCTACGTCACCTTCGACGCCGCCCGGGCTCTCGTCGGCACCGGCGAGGCCGACCGTTCCGTCCCCGGCATCGTCATCGCAGCCCTGTCCCTGGCGATCATGCCGTTCCTGTCCGCCGCCCAGCGCAAGGCCGGCCGTGAACTCGGCTCCGCGTCCGCGGTCGCCGACTCGAAACAGACCCTGCTGTGCACCTATCTCTCCGCCGTGCTCCTGGTCGGCCTGGTCCTCAACGCCACCCTCGGCTGGTCCTGGGCCGATCCGATCGCCGCCCTCGTCATCGCCGGTATCGCCGTCAAGGAAGGCCGCGACACCTGGCGGGGCCGGGGCTGCTGCGCACCCACCGCGCGTCCTCCGCATCCCGTCGAACCGGCCGCGGACGAGACAGTCGCGTGCGGCTGCAAGCCGGGCTGCGCCTGCTGCTCGTAGAAGCCCGCACTCCCACCCCTAAGCGGCCGTGTGCGACACACCGGCGAGCCTGGCCACGTCCCGGGACATGAGGCGCCCCGCACCCTGACGTGTGCTTGTCCTCCGCGCCTGCCATGCCGTCCGCCGCCCTCTTCCCACCCGCGCCCCCCTGTCCGGGCCAGCGCCCGTGCACCGAGGGGTCGGGGATCAAGGGGGCCCGGGGTCACGGCCGGGAGTACTTCTTCAGGGGCGGAAGGTACGGCGATAGGCGTCGGGCGGGACGCCGACAGTGCGCTGGAAGTGGCGGCGCAGGGTGGTGGCGGTGCCCATTCCGGCGGCCTCGGCGACGGTATCGATGGTGGCGTCGGTGGTCTCCAGCAGCTCTTGGGCGCGGCGGATTCGTTGGACGTGGAGCCAATGCAGAGGCGTGGTGCCGGTGAGGTGCCTGAAGTGACGGGCCAGGTGGCGTGAGCTCAGACCGGCCCGTCGGGCGAGGTCCTCGACGGTGAGGGGCTGGTCGAGGCGTTCGAGGACCCAGGGGAAGAGCTCACCGAGGGGGTGGTTGCCCGGGTCGGGGACGGGGGTGGCGATGAACTGGGCCTGGCCACCGTCGCGGTGCGGAGGGATGACCAGGCGGCGGGCGATCTTGTTGGCGCTGGCCGAGCCGTGGTCGAGGCGGACCAGGTGCAGGCACAGGTCCATGGCGGCGGCCTTGCCCGCCGAGGTCAGGACATCGCCGTTGTCGACGTAGAGGACGTCCGGATCGATGTCGGCGGCCGGATGTCGCCGGGCCAGCTCCCTGGTGTGGGCCCAGTGCGTGGTGGCGCGCCTCCCGTCGAGCAGGCCGGCGGCCCCCAGGACGAAGGCGCCCGTGCACAGCGACGCCACCCGGGCACCGGCCGCGTGGGCCGCGCGCAGGGCGTCGACCAGTTCCGCCGGAGGTTCGCGGTCGGTGTCGGCCCAGCCGGGCACGAGCACGGTGTCTGCGTGCGGGAGGTGGTCGAGCCCGTGGTCGGGCTCCACGTGGAAGCGGTCGATGCGCACCGGGCCGGGTCCGCAGAGGGCGAAGTCGTACCAGGGGTCCACGACGTGAGTCAGGTCGGCTCCGAAAATCTCGAGGGCCACGGACAGTTCGTAGTGGAGCATGCCGTCGGTGACGGCCAGTGCGACGCGACGCATGTCCGAAAGTGTATGCGACATGTCGTTTCCGACGCTCGTGCGGGTCCCCTCGGAGGGTCAGGATGTCGGTGTCGGGCCGCCGGCGGGTCGACACCGCCGCGGACAATCGAGTACACGGGAGCAGTCATGGAGTCAGGCCGACTGGTGGCGGTGTTCGGCGCGTACGGTCACACCGGACGGTTCGTGGTCGCGGAGCTCGCCGCCCGCGGGTTCGTTCCGGTGCTGTCGGGGCGCGACGCGCGGGCGCTGGGCGAGCTGGCCGACGCCCACGGACTGGAGGCCCGGGTGGCGTCGGTCGACGATCCGGCCTCACTGGACCGGGCCCTGGCCGGTGCGGTGGCCGTCATCAACTGTGCCGGCCCGTTCGCTTCGACCACCGGCCCGGTGATCGAGGCCGCGCTCCGGGCAGAGGTGCCGTATCTGGATGTGGCCGCCGAGATCGAGGCCAACCTCGACACCTTCGCGCACTTCCGCGAGCACGCCCGGGACGCGGGGGCGGTGATCGTCCCGGCCATGGCCTTCTTCGGCGGCCTCGGTGACCTGTTGGCCACCGCGGCGATGGGCGATTGGGCCTCGGCCGACGAGGCCCACATCGCCTACGCGCTCAGCAACTGGCACCCCACCACCGGCACCCGGCTGTCGGGCGCGGTCTCCCGCGAGCGGCGCGGCGACTTCCGCCTGCGCTACCGCGGCGGGCAGTGGGAGCACCGCACCGATGCCGCGCCCATCGCGGAGTGGACCTTCCCGGAGCCGGTCGGACGCCGGTCCGTGATCGCGGAGTTCACGATGGCGGACGTCGTGACCGTCTCCCAGCACCTGACCATCCCCGACGTGACGACGTACATGAACGCCGAAGCCGCCCGCGACGTCGCCGCCCCCGACACACCGACCCCGACCGCCGCCGACGAGAGCGGACGCTCCGACCAGACCTTCCTCGTCGACGCCGCCGTCCGCTCAGGCGGCACCGAACGCCGGGCCACAGCCACCGGCCAGGACATCTACGCCATCACCGCGCCCCTCGTCGTCGAAGCCCTGGACCGCGTTCTCACCGGCCGCGCCAAGGGCGTGGGCGTCGCCTCTGCCGGCGAGATCTTCGACGCCCCTGACTTCCTGCGCGCGCTCGCTCCTCGTATCGCGTTCGAACTGCACCCCCAGGAGCAGGTGGCCTGACCCGGGCCGCCGCCGACTCGTCGAGCGTGCGCCCTGAGGGAGCCGTGAGGACGGACGCCGCGACGACTTCCCCCGATCACCTCACTGTGACGCGCTCTCCGATGACTGAACCCGTGTTGGCAGAACCCGGTTCCGGCTCGCTTTCCGTGAACCGGTCACGAGTCGCCGCGCCGGCGAGCACTCGCGAGCCCACGCTCCGCGTAGACGAAGACCATGGGGACCCACTCGACACCCTGACAGCAGGGATCGCCGAGCATGAGACCCGGACTCAACTCCCTGAAGTGATCAGCGAGGAGGCGAGTCCCGCGGTGCGCACCGCTGTTCGCGCCGCCGCCACGAATGCTGCGATCGCCGGGTGGGTGCCGCCGCCCGCGCGGAAGGCGACCTTCGAGCGACGGAACAGGGGCAGCCGGGTCAGGACCACCTCCTCAGGGGCGTGTGCGGCGGCCATCTCCGGTACGAATCCGGCGCCTTGCCCGATGGCGGCCAGTGCCAGAACCGTACGGAAGTCGTTGACCTGGTGACGGATGCGCGGCTGGAAACCGGCCGCCTGACAGGCGCGTACAGCCATCACGTGGCCGGTCGTGCCGTCCCGGGCGGTGATCCATGGCGCCGTGGCCCACGGCCCGAGCAGTCCCGCCAGCGTGTCACCGCGGGCCGCCGCACCACTCGCGGAATCGGTACCGTTGCCGGGGGCGGCACCCGTGGCCAGGTACATCGGCTCCTCCAGCAAAGGCACCTGGTCGACAGTGGTGTCCGGGGACGCGGGCACGAAGTCGTAGTCGTGGACGAGGGCCACGTCGAGTTCGCCGGCACGCAGGCCGTCGGAGACCCGCGCCGAGTCGATCTCCTGGACCATCGGTTCCAGCGCGGGGTGCCGCTGGGCCAGTTCGGCCAGCGCGGCGGGCACGATCGCGGGGCCGCCGGACGGAAACGTCCCGATCCGCAGCGGCCCGCCGATACCCTCACGTGCCCCGGCCAGCTCGGAGACCGCCAGTTCGAGGCGTTCGAGGACGGCGTCGGCGTGGGTGACGAGGGTGCGGCCCGCGGGGGTGAGCACCACCCGTCTGCCACTTCGTTCCAACAGGGGTACGCCCGCCTCGCGCTCGAGCACGCTCAGCTGCTGGGAGACAGCCGAGGCCGTGAAGGTCAGCGCCTCGGCCACGGCCGCGATGGTGCCGCGTCGGTCCAGTTCGCGCAGCAGGTGGAGACGTCGGACATCAAGCATAAGTTCAGCTTACGCATAGGCGAAGAAACATGTACTGGATCTACTGGGTCTGTGTCGGTCAGGCTGGGCGCATGAAGCGCGAAGCGAACCTCACCGGCCTGTTTGTCCCCTTGGTGACCCCGTTCACCGACGACCTGCGCCTCGCCCCGGACGCGCTCGCCCGCCTCGCCGACGAGGCGCTCTCGGCCGGCGGCGCTCGCGGACTTGTCGCCCTGGGCACCACCGCGGAGGCGGCCACGCTGACTACCGAGGAGAAGCGGGCCGTGATCCGTATCTGCTCGGCCGCCTGCCGGGCCCACGGAGCTCCGCTGATCGTCGGCGTCGGCACGAACGACACCGCCGCCGCCATCAGGACACTGCGGGAGCTCGCCCAGAGCGGTGACGTCGCCGCCGCGCTGGTTCCCACGCCGCCCTACACCCGGCCCGGCGAGGCGGGAACACTGGCACACTTCGCGGCACTCGCCGATCACGGGGGTCTGCCCCTGGTCGTCTACGACATTCCGTACCGCACCGGTCAGCACCTCGGCACCGGCGCGCTGAACGCGCTCAGGCGCCTGCCGCAGGTCGTCGGGGTCAAGTACGCGACCGGTGCGATCGACGCGGCCACGATGGAGCTGCTCGCCTCGTCGGCTCCGGGCTTCACGGTGCTCGGCGGCGATGACGCCGTCATCTCGCCGCTGCTCGCGGCGGGCGCACACGGTGGCATCCTCGCGTCGGCCAATGTCCGCACCACTGACTACACCGAACTCATCTCGCTGTGGCATCGCGACGCCACCGGACCGGCCCGCAGACTGGGAGCCGAGCTGGCCCGGCTGTCCGCCGCGCTCTTCGCCGAGCCGAACCCGACCGTACTCAAAGGGGTGCTGCACGCCCAGGGCCGTATCCCCAGCCCGGCCGTCCGGCTGCCGCTGCTGGCCGCCTCCGCCGGCTCGGTCCGGCGAGCGGTGGACCTGGCCGCCGCCAGGACTCAAGAGGCCGCGGCCTGACACGGGCTCGCGGCCCCCGGAGAATCCGGTGAGCTTCGACGCGAGCCATGGGGGCCCGCCCGCGCCCGCGCCGCCGCCACCGTGCCGGGCTTCGTCCGGGGCGAGGTCCTTGACGCAGGAGACGCCGGCGTCCGTGTCCGCGGGCTGAGCCCCCGGCCCGGCACTTGCCAGGAGATCCGCGGTCGCGTGCAACCCCCGGTCGGGCAACGGGAGTAGAAGGAAGTGAAGAGGCCCTCCGGCCCATTCACCCCACTTCCCGTAGGAGCATCGTGTCCAGCAGCATCAAGAAGCTCGCGGTCGCCGTCGGCGTGGCCGCCATCGTGGTCAGTACACCGGTAGCCGGTGCCTGGGCGGTCGACGGAGTGCCCGGTGACACGTCCGGAAAGGGGCTGCGGACCCAGTCAGTCGCGGAGGGCGAGCAGCACCCGCCTCGGCACGCGCAGGACGAGGAGCAGCGGACCGTGGCCCGTACCGTCGGTTCCGGAATCGTCGACGGCAAGGAGTGGTCGGTGACGCTGCGGTTCTATCCGGAGGTTCCGGAGGACTTCCCCTCCACCGATGGGACCTCCGGCTTCGGTGACTCCCGGCCCCAGAATCCCGCATTGCTCTGTCAGCGGGTGTTCATCGGCGGGGTCCAGGTCGATCACCAGGCGGGGCCGTGGGCGGGCTGCTCCGTCGTGGCCGGCCGGGACGACTTCGTCGAGGGCGCCGGGCTGCACGGTCTGACCGACAAGGGCGCGTCCGGGACTCGGATCTTCGTCGGCAACCCCGCTTCGGGCACGGCCTCGGCCCGTCTGACGCTCGACGGCGGTACGGTCCGTACCGCTGAGGTGGTGACGCTGCCGGGGACCTCGTACCGTGCGTTCGCCCTGCCCGTCGCCGACGGGGAGACCATCGCGTCCGTCGACACCTTCGACGGACAGGGCAACCGGCTGACCCACGAGACGTACTGGGACTGATCCGCCGGTCCCGGTCCCCGGGTGCCGCACGCATCCGGGGGCCGGTCCGTACTGTCCGCCCGCCCACACACCCGCAGGGACAACTCTTCGTGCACATCGGACCGGCCCGCGATGCCGAAGGCGACTTCACGGCGTTCATCTCGGCCTACTGGAGCCGCCTGGTCAGGACCGCCTACATGCTGACCGGCGATTTCCATGAGGCAGAGGATCTGGTGCAAACGACGCTGATCAAAGTGCACGCGCGGTGGGACCGGGTGCGGCGGGAGGACGCCGACGCCTATGTGCGGCGCGCGCTGGTGAACAACAACCGCAGCCGCCACCGTCGCAGACGAGTCGTCCACTGGCTCACCCCTCTGCTTCCGGACCGTCCGCAGCGGTCCGGCGAAACCGAACGCCTGGAGCAGCGCGACGTGCTGATGGAAGCCCTGGCCGAACTCCCCGAACGGCAACGTGCGGTGGTCGTCCTCCGCTATTGGGAGGACCTCGAGGTGGGCGAGGTGGCACGGACGCTCGGCTGCACGCCCGGCACGGTCAAGAGCCAGGCCTCCCGCGCTCTCGCCAAGCTGCGGGCACACCCCGCGCTGGCGGCGCACGACCGCGCCGATCTCGGAGGTGCCGCATGACAGCCCCCCACACACCCGGCGGGCAACCAGATACCTCGGGCGCTCCGGGTGCTTGCGTGCCGGACCGGATCGGCCCCCCGTACGCCGGCGATCGCGCACCGGATGTGCGGCAGGCGCTGGCCCGGGCGGCCGGGCGCAAAGCGCCGGGACCAGCGCCTGTCCAGGCCATCCTGGACGGTGCCCGTGTCCGGAGGTCGCGCCGCACCGCCGTGACCGCGGCGGCCGGGGTGCTGGTGGCCGGGGTCACGGCAGCCGTCGTCCTGCCGCTGCTGAACGGGCCGGCCCAGGACGACGGCCCGCGCCCTGCGGCCTCCTCCCCCTCCGTCCCACCGGTTCCCGACGCGTCGGAATCCGCGGAACGCAGCCGCGTGGTCCGCTCCGGCGACATCGACGGCACGGAGTGGTCGGTGACGCTGACGTTCCATCCGTCCGTGCCGGACGGCTTTCCGTCCGCTGACACCTCCGTCGGCGACACGGCCGGCCGCGACGCCGACGGAGGATCCGGTGGCGGTTCCCGGCCGGAAGACCTCTCGCTGCTCTGCCAGCGGGTCTTCATCGGTGGCGTCCAGGTCGACCACCAGGCGGGCCGTTGGGCGGGCTGCTCCGTCGTGGACGGTGAGGCCGACTCCGCCCAGGGCGCCGGGCTGCACAGCCTGTCCGAGAAGGGGTTGTCCGGGACTCGGATCTTCGTCGGCAACCCGGCCTCGGGAACGGTCACGGCCCGTCTGACGCTCGACGGCGGTACGGTCCGTACCGCTGAGGTGGTGACGCTGCCGGGGACCTCGTACCGTGCGTTCGCCCTGCCCGTCGCCGACGGGGAGACCATCGCGTCCGTCGACACCTTCGACGGACGGGGCAACCGGCTGACCCACGAGACGTACTGGGACTGAAGCCGTCGCCGGGGACCAGGGCGCTCCGCCGCCGCTCGAACCGCTCTACGCCGCTGGGAGCACCTCTGAGGTCCTTGATCGTCGCCCAGGTGCCCGGCGGACGGCGCCAGAGCGCCGTCCGGGCAGCGGCACCCGCCAGGCAGGTTCATGTGCGGCGGGACGGCGGGGTCGGACGTCGGTACGGGCGGCGAGAGGTCACGCGGTGGTCGGGGGGCCGGTCCTGGGGCCCCTGACCGGCGGCTGACAGCAACCACGGCACTGTGCCCGCGAAGCCCCGCCCGAGCTCTCCCGCTCGGGCGGGCTACCGAAAGGCTGTGACAGGTGTGATGTCGGGCCTCTTGAGAACGGTGGTGACTCATGGACGGGCCTCTCCATGCATGGCGCTGTTCATGGGCGGGGCGGGTCACCCTGTTCTGGTGAGGCGGGTCCAGCCTGCCGGCGGGGCGAGGAGTGTGCGGGCATGGGGCTTGCGCCTTCGGAGCCGCACCTCTCCCCGGTAGTTGCGAAGGATGAGACAGCCGAGATGTTCCAGGGCCTTGAGGGCGAAGCCGTTCGCCGGACACATCCCCTCCCCCTTCCCGAAAGGGAGGTAGGACCGCCTCTGGTCATCGGTCAGTTTCTCCCAGCGCGAGGGACACACCTCCAGCGGCCTGTCCCAAACGGCCTCTGACCGATGGATCGCGTGCGTGCCGATCAGCACATGCTCACCCTCGTGGACCGGGACTCCGGCAATTTTGTGATCGGTGGCGGCCACCCTGACCAGACGCCATGCTGTCGGATAGAGGCGCAGCGTCTCCCTGACCAGGGAACGGATCTCTTCGGGTCGTACTGTTGGCCGGTTGTAACCGTACTGAATGCCGAGAAGCACTACCCATTCAAGAGTTACGCCGGTGAAGCCGACCGTGGAAAGGACGAGCCGCTGCAGCAACTGCGCGCGATCCGCCGGAGACAGTTCACCAGGCAGGCCCAGAACCAGATCGACCAGGTCCTCCGCGTCCGCCGAGCGCACCGGGAGTCGTCTCAACTGCTCTGCGAATCCGGCTCGGATGAGGGGCACCGAACGGTGGGGTCTTCGCACCATGCGACCGACAATGTCGTCCGCGACGACGCTCGATGTCACGTAGGCATCGACAAGCGCGTTGATCTCGGGATGGCGCTGATCCGCTATGGCAGGAGCGAAGTACCGCCGGATCACTCCGACTCCCCACCGCTGATGCCGCAGACGGCTACGGTTGTCACTCAGCTCACGGATGGCGGCGTCAACGGCGAAGGCCGAATCGAGATCGTGCCGGGCCAGGACTTTGATCAGCTCGCGTGACGCCTCGGTCCGAACCAGATGGGAAACGGGCGTCGACCCGAGCCGGAAGAACCCGGACTGCGACAGGTAATTCTCAGCCGAGCCGACCAAAACTTCCCTGGCCGCATCGGCGTCGGCGATGAAGAGAGTCCCGAAGCGCAGCCTGAACGGCCCGTCGGTGTCCGCCGCCAACTGCTCCCACCGCCGCAGGTGAGACCACAGACCACGTCTGTTCAGGAACACGAGGTGTTATACCCGTCTGGCAGGGGGTGGGGAGGCGGCGATCCGATCGAGGCCCGCCCGAGCGGTTCAGGACACCGGGGTGTCATTTCCGGATGACGATGGCGCGGTTCGGCATTTCCGCTGCGCGTCCCGCGCCACAGCCACAGCGTCAGTCGCGCTGCCCATACTCGACAAAGTACCCGTGCAAGCGTGCACGCATCTCACCGCTGAGCGCCCGAAGGCCGCTGGTGATCCACGACATCGTGATCCTCCTCGTTGGACGGTTCCTTCGTTGTACGCGCCTGCCAAAGGCATTCCGCTCCGCTGGACCAGGACGTTACCTGAGTGGCAGATACGGGTGAACAGGCCCAAACCAGCCAAGGGGGGGTCCTTTTACTGCAGTCCCTGCCGCCGGCCGCGCGGCTGCGTCTCGGAATTCGCACATGGCCACAACCGCCCCACTGTCCCGGACGCGAACAGTCACCGATGCAACAGGGACGGCCCGCTCGATCACCTGCCCACGACGCGGCTGCGGCGCAATCGGCAGGGCTCAGCTCATCTGGACCCTGATGTGCTCGACGACGTGGTGGAACTCCTTTGTCGGCGAGAAATCCACGTATTCGCAGTCCTCCAGCGCCTCCGGTGCGTGGCCGGGGGGCCAGTAGAAGGCCTGCCCCTCGTGGTAGGTCTCATCGCCGTGCCGCGTCCGCATCTTCAGGCTGCCCTTGAGCAGGTATCCCCAGTGCGGGCACTGGCACAGGTCGTCAGGCAGCCCTTTGCAGACCGGCCTCATGTCGGCACCCTTGGGGAAGTGGGCGAAGGCTGCGGTCATGTTTCCGCCGACATCCCTCATACGCAGCTCCACACCACCGCCTTCGATCACGACCGGCGTCTCACCGCGCGTCGTCGCGGTCATCGCCAACCACTCCTCTCTTCCGCCGCCCCCTTCCATCCTGCGCCCCATTCACGCCGCCGACCAGGTATCCGCAGGGTGGGATGTTGCGGTTGACGCGGAAGAGATTGTCCCGGTCGTACTGCGTCTTGATCTTCCGGAGGCGCTCGTAATTGCCCCGGTACGCATCGGCGGTCCTGGTGGCGTCGTCCTCGGCCAACTGGAAGTTGACGTAGTTCCCGCCGGTCGTGAACGGACGGATGCTCTCCCAACCCCTGCGGACGGCGGCCACGATCCCGTCTCCGTCGGCCTGCGGAGGCCACCCCCCGGAGAAGCCGCTGATGTACCGGGCCTCCCGGTTCCCGACCGCTCCACCGTCGCCGTCGATCTCGTTCAGCGCCCCCGCGAGGTGGAAGATGACGGAGAAGGACAGGGGTGAGGCGACCTCCAGCGCAGCCTCGCGGAAGACCGGGAGGTACCCGCCGGGCAGCCCGGGGAGGAACTCGGCCTTCCAGTACTGGTTCAGCCCTTTGGGTTCCATGGAGTCGATCATCGACTGCTGAGCCACGTACGGCTTCGGGCCGATCAGGTTGAAGGCCGGCGTTCCAAGGGCACGCAGCGGGGCGAGGTCGGCCTCGGCGTTCGCGCCGCTGTGGCACACGAGCAGCGCGGCGACCGGCTTGAGGTGCCACTCGTCCGGGACGAACGGCGCCGGCGGCGCGAGCCGGATCACCGCCGCCGCCGTCAACTCCCGGGGAGCGGCCGCGGTGAGTTCCCGGTAGGCCGCGAGGACCTGGTCCGCCTGGCCGGCGCCCCATGCGGCCAGGCCGCCGGTGATGGCGGGGCCGACCCTGTGCAGCCGGAAGGTGAAGCGGGTGACGACGCCGAAGTTGCCGCCACCGCCCCGGATCGCCCAGAACAGGTCCGGGTTCTCCTCCCGGTCCGCGGTTCGTACCCTTCCGTCCGCCGTGACGATCTCGACCGCCTCCAGATTGTCGGCCGCCCAGCCGAACCGGCGCGTCAGGTAGCCGAATCCACCGCCGAGGGTCAGGCCGGCCACCCCCGTCTCGGACACGAACCCGAGCACCGTCGCGAGGCCGTACTGCTGGGTCGCCCGGTCGACGTCCCGCAGCAGGCATCCCGGACCGGCGTGCGCGAGACGGGCGGCCGGGTCCACGGCGACCCCGCGCATGCGCGACATGTCGAGCGTCAGCCCGCCGTCGGCGAGTGCCGTTCCGGCGATGTTGTGGCCCCCGCCCTTGATACTCAGCAGCAGGCCGTGGTCCGCGGCGAACCGCACGACCGTCGCCACATCCCGGGCCGAGGTCGGCTGGACGGCCAGCGACGGCTTCACCGCGGCCATGGCGTTCCAGATCAGGACGGTCTCGTCCCAGCCCTCGTCCCCGGCCGTCAGCAGCGGCCCGTCGAGCCGAGCGCCGAGTTGCTCGATCTCTGCAGAGGCCAGACCCACGTACCCGCCGTCGAGCCCTGCGACCTCGAACCTTCTCGTGTTCATGCCGAGTCCTCCTCCCTCGGTGCCTCCATCGCAGTGCGCAGCGCGTCCAGGAAGGCCTCCGGCCGCTCCGCGGCGGGGTCGTCCCGGCAGTCCTCGATCACATGCAGCGGCCAGCCGTACCGGGCGCTCGCCGCCTCCGCGGCCCCCAGCCGCACCTGGAGGTCGTGCCGTCCGTGGATCAGGTCGGTGGGGACGTCTAGACGCGAGAGATCGCCGGACGGGATCGCAGGCATGGCGACCCGCGGGATGAGACGGCGCAGCGCCGCCTGCACGCTGGGTGTGCGGGCACGGTCCAATGCGTACTCAAGCAGTGGCTGCCAGTGCTCTCCCGCCTGCTCGCCCACCCGGTCCATGTCGAGGAAGCACCGGTTGAACAGGCGGTCCCGGGTCCTCGGAGTCGGGCGGGCGACGAATCCCATCAGGGGAAACGCGAAGCTCGGTGCCGGCCGGTACGAGCCCAGCCCCAGCGTGTCGACCAGGACCAGGTGGGAGAGGTGATCGCCGTGGCGCACCGCGTACCGCGCGGCGATCGCGCCACCCAGCAGGTGGCCGACCAGTACGGGCGACTCTCCAGGGCAGGTCTGGTCGATCAGTTCGCCGAGCCAGGTCACAACCGTCTCGGTGTCGATCCGGCCGTCGTTCACGACCGATTCCCCATGGCCGGGCAGGTCGGGAACGATCACCCTGTGAGTCCTGGCGAGGTCGGTGATCACCCTGATCCAGACAGCGCCGAACTCACCCTGGCCATGCAGCAGCACCACGGGCGGACCGTCGCCGCCTTCCAGGACCGCGGTGGACACCGTGGTCAGTTGAAGGCGTCGCTCCGTGAGGGGCATGGCGGCGACGAGCAGGTCGCGCGCCTGCTGACCGGCGGACCGCACTGGTCGTGCCGTCCTGTGTCGGGTGCTCATGACGGTCTCCTTCCGCATGACCTGCCAAGCCCATGGGGTAAGAGTCCGCTCCCGGCGAGGGCGTCCGCATCGGTCTCGTCAACCAACTCGGCCGGCACTCTCCGTGTGGGTATTTCTGTGCAGGCGGCCAGGGCCTACACGAGGTCGTGCTCGTAGGCGTACGCCGTGGCGGCCGCCCGCGAAGAGACGCCCAGCTTGGCGAACATGTTGCTCACGTGCCGGGCGACCGTCTTGTCGCTGATGACCAGCCTGTCCGCGATCTCATGGTTCGACGCACCGGTCGCGACCAGGCGCAGTACCTCGACCTCGCGAGGGGTCAGACCTCCAGGACCCGGACAGGTGGCTCGGGCCGCCCGAGCCATGAGCTGCCTCACCTGTTCCAGCTCCGGTAGCGCGCCCAGCCGCTCGAAGACCCGGCGGGCGGCTTCCAGCTCCATCTCGGCCGTGTCGTGGTCGCCGATCTGGCGGCACGCGCGCGCCATCCGCACCCGCACCCGTGCCGTTTCGTACGAGGCGCCGACTTCATGCAAGTCGGCCCGCGCACGGCGCAGGGCGACGCACGCGGCCTCCGGTTCACCGGCGGCAAGGAGGACGGACCCGCGCGCGTAGGCGACCACCGCCCGAAGATACGGCGAGTCGAACCCGGCGGAAATCCTTTCGAGCTCGACCACCGCGGCCTCGGCGTCCGCGACGGCTCCGGCAGCGAGCTCGATCTCCACACAGCCGGCCAGCAACCTGGGTCGCTCCTCCGCCCCCTCGGCCTCCCCGACCGCCCGGCGGATCGCGGCGGCGGCGTCCGCGAGGCGGCCCTGCGCCAGCCGGAGCAGCGCCAGACCCGGCTGCGCCGAGTGTCCCCGGTCGATGGCCTCTCGGTAGCAGCTTTCGGCCCGGGAGAAGTCACCGCGCAACCGGAACAGCTCGGCACGCTGGTAGAGCGCCATGCCCATCACCGGGTCTCCGGGCAGGCTGGACAGGTGTTCACACGCCTGCCGGGCCTCGTCCATCGCGTCGGCCCATTCGCCGCGCAACTGCATGATCTCCGAACGGTGCACCAGGCACTGGCCACGATACGGCTTGAGGTCCTGCTGCGTGGCGCACCAACGGCTCAGCGCGGACGTCCACTCCTGCATGCGGCGGAGGTCGAAGATCCCGCGGCAGGCGAGGATCACGGCACAGTAGACGATTCCGGCGGCGACCGGCGACACCTCCCCGGTTGTCACCGCCACCATCGTCTCGTCCAGCATCGTCACGCCCTGCGCCGCCCGGCCCTGCGCGACCAGCGCCTGGCCCTGCCCCAACCCTCCGAACGCCCGGAGATCGGCGTCGTCGAACCGGTCGGCGATCTCGGTGATCTCCGCGAACAAGCGGCGCGCGGCCTCGGGCTCGCCACCATCCAGCACCCGAAGGGCCGCGGGGATGCGCAGATACCCCTGCTCCACGCAGTCCAGCGCCGCGTCCTCGAGCATGTGCCGCGCCCGTGCCAGCCATCCACCGCCGCGTGTGCGCTCGCCGTGGAGGACGAGCGTGAGCCCGATCCAGAAGGCACACCGTACGGCCGATGCCGCGTCCCCCTGTGCCAGGAATGCGTGGTGGGCACGCTCCCAAGTCTCGGTCGCAACGTCGACGGATCCGATCAGGTATGCCGCCCGCGCCATCCGGACCAGATCATCGGCCGCCAGCGGGACCTGCTGCTCGGCGGCCGACAGCTGCTCATACGCGTCCCGCCATGCCAGCCGCTCGTACGCCTCTCTCCCCTGCACACGTGGATCAACGGCGGTCATGAGTACTCCTGCGAGCAACGAGTCCCTGTGGGCAGCGTACGCGCTGAGCGCAGGTCGCGCCGGAGCCCTGCGCCGAGCCACCTGGCCAGGGCCTTCCGGCGGACTGAGTACCTCTTGGCGATCTCAGGATGCCGCTCCGGGTCGCTGGGCACGGACGAGCCTTGGGTTCCTGCACGTCCTTGCTCGGTTCGGGTGAGGTGATCCGGCCCGAATGTCTCCTCCCGTTGTGGCGGCATCGCAAGGGGGAGGTCCAGTGCTTTGCTTTTCCGGCCGGTCGCACTCCGCGGTCGCGGTCATGCAGAAGGGGCATCGTGGCGGCACAGAGCGAATGGAACGACGCGAAGGCCGAAGCCTTCATGGAAAAGGCGCTCGGAGACCTCAGCGGGGCCTTGACCACCGGTTTGTGCCATCTGGGCGACCGGCTGGGCCTGTTCAAGGATCTGGCAGCAAACGGCCCCGCAGGCAGCCAGGAGCTCGCGGACCGTCTCGACCTGAATGAGCGTTACGTACGCGAGTGGCTGCGAGGCCTCACCGCCGCAGGGTATCTGGAGGAACCGGAGTCCGGGCGCTTCACCCTTCCCGCCGAGCACGCCCCCGCCCTGGCCGACGAGTCAGGGCCCATGTTCCTCGGCGGCGTCTACCAGATGATGCCCGCCGCCCTGGCACCGTACGAACGACTGACCGAGGCGTTCCGGAATGGAGGAGGCGTACGGCAGAGCGAATATCCGGACATCCTGTGGGACGGCATGAGCCGTTTCACGGGCAGCTGGTTCGAAAGCGTGATGGTCGACGACTGGCTCAGCACCTTTCCGCACATCATCGAGAGGCTGGAACGGGGAATCGACGTAGCGGACGTGGGGTGCGGTGCGGGCCGTGCCCTGATCGTGCTCGCCAAGGCGTTTCCGCGTTCGCGTTTCACGGGGTTCGACCTCTTCCCGGCCCAGGTGGAACGTGCCCGGACGAACGCGGCCGAGGCCGGGGTCGCCGACCGCGTGACCTTCGAGACGGTCGATGCCACCCAGGGGCTACCCGAGCGCTACGACCTCGTCACCACCTTCGACGTCATTCACGACTCGGCGGAACCGAAGCGACTCCTTGCCGCTGTCAGGGACGCGGTCAGGGATGACGGTGACTACCTGATGCTCGAGATCAACTGCCACGACCGCCCCCAGGACAATGTGGGTCCTGTTGCATCGATGCTCTACGGACTCAGCGTCTTCTACTGCATGACCACGTCTCTCTCGAACGGCGGAGCCGGCCTCGGAACGTGCGGCATGCCCGAGGCGGTCGTACGCGGGCTGTGCGCCGAGGCGGGTTTCAGCAGCGTGGCCCGGTCCACGGCGGAGGACCCGTTCAACGTTCTGTACGCCGCCAAGCCGTAGGCGTCCGCGGATCCAGGGGCGCGCACGAGCCTGTGCGCGTGAGCTGCAGGCAACGGTCGCGATGATTCTCTTCGACGTCGTCGGTGACGCTGTTGTCGGCGCGGATTCGAAGCATCTCGGCTGGCGCCACCCGAGGAGGCCGAGGGTGCCGTCCATGGCCACCGGCTTCGGGTATGCGGAGATGTCGTGAGGGGCGGCGAGCGGATGGGCGAAGGCGTCGCGCGCAACGTGCTCGCGGGAGTAGCCGCCCAGCGTGATCGACCCGTCCTGTCGGTCGGTGCCGCCGTACGTCAGAGTCGGGACGTAATGACAGAAATTCACCCGCTCCGCTTTGCACGTAGCAATCGATCCCGGCCACCACGCCGGTGAAAGAAGCGAGCGGGCTCGGCGGCTCTGCCCGGCCCGTGCGGACGGGCCGGACCCGCATGCGCCTGTCAGCAGGTGGCAGCGCTGGAGATCCGTACTCCTGTCAGCGTTCCACCGGTCACGGTGAAGCTCGACTTCGGGGGTATGCACGTCGTGGCGCCGTACGACCAGCGAATGTGGGCGACATCGTCATTGCGGGTGTTCTGAACCACCAGTCCCGGCCCAGACGGACGGGACGGCAGGTTCTGCCAGGTGCTGGTGACATCCTGGAACTGACCGATCTTCACGCCGTTCTTGAAGAAGCACACATACGGGTAGGCGCAGGTGTCCGCGGCCGCCTTCGTGGTTGCGCGCTCGGTTGAGGCCACCGCCGTCGCCTGGGCAGCGACAGACACACCGCCGACCATCGCCACCGTCATCGCCACGCTTCCGAGAGCACGTCCTACTGCCTTCACGATGAGTCCCTTCGCTTCATAGGCGTTTCAAGAGTGCGTGGTTGCACCCGAATCCTCCGACGGACAGGTAACGTCCGCCGAGATCAATACCGGTCAACCACAAGACGATGCCCACGTGCGCTGCCCCACCGGACGAAGGGCCGCCCGGATGCTGCCCCTGCGGCCCGCCAAGCTGCAGATCTCCGCCACGGGCTGGCGAGAGGGGCCGGTGTGACAGGCACCGGCACAGCGAAGAGAGGCCCGGGCCGGCTGTCCGGATCCAGCGTTGTCGGGCCAGGTGGGCCCTGAGCGGCGTTGCGCTTCCTGCTCGGCGTGCTGGGCTTCGAGCAGGCGGTCGCCGTGCCGGGTGAGCACGGCGAGATCGAGCACGCCGTGCTGCGGTGGCCTGGCGGCGGTGCGCTGGTGTTCGGTTCGACCCGGCACACCGACAGCGTGCACGGGCGGATGCGGGCGGGAAGCAGCGCGGTCCACGTGGTGAGCGACGACGCGGACGCGGTGCACCGGCGGGTGGTCGACGCCGGTGGCGAGGTTGTGGGTGCCGACCTCCGCGGTCACGGTATCGACCATGCCGGTGGTCTCGCCGGCGGGTCCGCTTGAGGCTCTTGGGCGCAGCCGGTCTCGAACAGAGAGGACTCCACGAAGGCACCGATCACACCCCCGACCCGAGCCGCGCACGCCGGCATTCCCGGAGCCGGCGCCTATCGGCCGCCTCGCGTCGTCACGAGATGTCGGGCCGCGGTCCACCATGCCGGCGCGGAAACAAGCAGCTTGTCGGCGGCGAGGGTGGCCTTTTCCCCCATCGCGGGCGTGCGCGCCGATCCCGAACGGACGATGAAGGAACTCGAAGGTTCTCCTCGTCGGCGACGCCGTCACCGTCGCCGTCCGGGCAGGAACTCGCGGCAGGCCGGTCCCCTGCGGCCAGGCTCTCGGTCTTCCCGGACAGCTGCGGACGCGCGCGGCACCCGGACGGCGGCGACGACGCGTGCCCCCTCGGCACAGAAGAGTCGGCCCCGTTGTGACCGACGCGTTCCGGGCAAGCGACCAGCAGGGCTGGTTCAGTCCGTGCGGAACGGCCTCAAGGACGGCCAGTCGGTGAGGGGGTGTGGTTCTTGGAGGCGGCCCTTGCCGGAGCGGTCGCCCGCGACGTGGACGAGCAGGTACTGATCGCCGGAGAAGACCCAGAAGCGATGAGCGTCACCGGGAACCGGCAGGACCGCGTCGATCTTGCCCGTGAAGCGCTCCAGACCACCGAACGTCTTGCGCCACTGCGCGATCGGGGAAGGCCCGCTCACCCGCCGCGCCGACGCCGGGGACGCACCCACCTCGACCACCATGTACTCGCTGCCGGCGAACACCCAGAACCTGCCCTGCACACCCGGAACCGGCATCACCGCGTCCACACCATGCGGGAAGCCCACAGCCGCGCCGATGCTGTTGCTCCAGTCGGTGAGCGGGCGTGGTTCCTGGAGGCGGCCCTTGCCGGAGCGGTCGCCCGCGACGTGGACGAGCAGGTACTGATCGCCGGAGAAGACCCAGAAGCGATGAGCGTCACCGGGAACCGGCAGGACCGCGTCGATCTTGCCCGTGAAGCGCTCCAGACCACCGAACGTCTTGCGCCACTGCGCGATCGGGGAAGGCCCGCTCACCCGCCGCGCCGACGCCGGGGACGCACCCACCTCGACCACCATGTACTCGCTGCCGGCGAACACCCAGAACCTGCCCTGCACACCCGGAACCGGCATCACCGCGTCCACCCGCGAGACCGCATGGGTGCCGGTCGACGTCCGCCCGGTCTGCTCGGGCGAACCAGGGCCGGAGTCGTCTCCGACGACGGATGCCGTCACACCCGCTCCGACGAGGAGCACCGCCACGGCGATCGCCCCTGTGATCGCCTTGCGCCGCCGGTTCGCCCCCGCGGCCGCCGTGCGCCGCCGGTTCGCGCGCGGGGGCCGCACCGGCTGCCGCAGCGTGGCCTGCACCGTTCGGGGAACGCCGTCGGCCACCGACCGCAGCGCCTCAGCGAGTTGTGCGCTGGACGGACGCTTGGCGGGGTCTTTGTCCAGCAACTGCTCGACGATGTCGCCCAGTGGGCCCCGAACGTGCACGGAGGGCGGTTCGAAGGCGACGGCGAACGACGTGGCCGTGAGGTCCCCGCGGGCGAAGGGACTCTGACCTGTCGCGAGGAAACACATGGTGACACCGAGGGAGAACAAGTCGCTGGCCGGTCCGGCGGGCTGATCGCGCAGGCGTTCCGGGGCCATGTACTCGGCGGAGCCGACCACGCCCCCCGTGCCCGTGAGGCCTGTGTGACCGGACAGGGCGGCGATTCCGAAGTCGGTGAGCACGATGCTGCCGTCCGCGCGCAGAAGCACGTTGGCCGGTTTCACGTCACGGTGCAGCGCTCCGGCCGCGTGGACCGCCTCCAACGCGGACAGGACCTCCAGACCAACACGGGCTGTCTCCACCGCCGACAGTGGCCCGCTCGATCGCACCCGTTCGCTCAGCGAGCCACCCGGCACCAGTTCCATGACGATCCAGAAGCCACCGTCGAACTCCACCAGGTCGTAGATGTCGATGACGTGCGCGTGCGTCACCCGGGCGATCGCCCGTGCCTCCGTCAGCACACGCCGCATCGACGCCTGCTGCTCGTACCCCCCGCCAACGGCATGGAGCTCCTTGACGGCCACCGTCCGCTGCAACAGATGGTCCCAGGCACGCCACACCGTGCCCATGCCCCCGCTGCCCAACCGGTCGGCGAGCACATACCTGTCGGCGACGATTCGCCCGCCCACTCTTTCGATCACGACGAGACAATGTACATGCCGACTCCCAGGGCGATTCCGGTGATGCCCCTGCGTGATGCGGTGTGGCTGAGTCGCCTCCCGCCGGAACTGCTGCCGCGGCGATGGGGCTTCCTCAGCCAACGCGGCATCCACCTGGACAAGCCATGCCCCTCAGACCACGTCCGCGACAACATCGTGATCACGACCGCGCCAAGATCTGCCACCGAGACGCCCAGCGCTTGCCGAGCCTCTGATCAACCGAGCGGAGAGAGCGAGGGGTCTCGGGCCGCCCGTCACCGTGTCCTGATGTGGCTCTTATGGGCACCGCGGCGGCGGTCTCATCGTGGACCCGGTGATGCCGGCTGCCCCCACGGCGCCTCCAACGCCGCCCGCAGGAAGTCGACCGCCTCACGGCCGATGCGCTCGGCGAGCTGCTCCTCCAGACGTTCGAGGACGACGCCGGCCTGCCGGTGCGCGTTTTCTCCTTCCTGGGTACGTCGAATCAACCGCTGCCGGGCTGACGCGGGGTGCGGGACCTGCTCGAGCAGTCCGGCGGCGACCAGGCCGTGCACGGCCTGGTGCACGGTCTGCCGGGTGACACTCATGCGCCGGGCCAGCTCGGACACCGTGGTGCCCTGGTCGTCCAGCACGGCGAAGAGCTGGGCCTGCGTCGCAGACACCGGCGTGGCTCCGGCTGCTTCCATGGCAGCCGACAGCCCTTCCTCGAACCAGCGCCGGGCCTCGCCGAGAAGCTGGGGAAGGTTGCGGCGGGTGGCTTGCATCTGTTCCTCACGACGGGGCCGGGCTCGTGCCCAGCGCTTGATCTCGACAGCTTCTCATGTCAGGGTGCCTGACATACGTCCAGTGGTCGACCCCAGGAGACGGCATGACCATCGAATACGCCACCCGCTACCGGCAGGCGTCGCGCATTCCCGCGGAGCCCGGCAAGCCGTACTTCATCGAAAAGGGCGAGGGAGACCGCGCCCACCTGTTCGGTGACCTGATCACCATCTACGCGGGCGGTGAGCAGACTGAGAACACCTTCAACTTCTTCACCGTCGAAGGCCCGAAGGGCGACATCATCCCCGCCCACCTGCACACCGACACGCACGAGGTCTTCTACATCACCCAGGGCGCCGTTCGCCTGTTCGTCGAGGACACCGAAGGCATTCAGCAGGAGAAGTTGCTCACCCCCGGCGACTTCGGCTTCGTACCCAAGAACTGCCGGCACGCCTACCGCATGGAGCGCCATCACAGCCAGGTCGTCGGCGTCGCCGCCGGACCGGGAGGCACCTTCGAGCGGTTCTTCGAGAACCTGGGCGCGCCCGCGGACGAACTCGGCCTGCCCCGCCAGCCCGTCATACCGGCCCCCCAGAAGTTCGCCAGCGTCCCCGAGCAGTACGACGTGCGCTTCCTGCCGGACCACCAGTGGCGGACCCGGTGACGGCAACCGGGCCCTCGCTGCGGGAACTGATCGCCGCACCTCACCCCGACCACGCTCCGCTGCCGCCCGCCGCGCCGAGCGAGCCCGGCGTGATCGAACTGCGTGGCGTGCCGTACGCCGAAGTCGAGGGCAGCCGTCCCCTGGAACTCGACCTCTGGCTGCCCGGAGCACGCCGGACAGACCCTCTTCCGCTGGTGCTGTTCGTACACGGCGGCGCCTGGCGACGAGGCCGGCGCGACGACATGGGAATGCGCACACGCCATTGGTCTCCCCGGCCCTTCGCCCGCATCGCGGCAGCGGGCTTCGCCGTCGCATGCGCCGACTACCGGCTCAGCGGCGAGGCCACCTTCCCGGCCCCACTCGCCGATCTGCGCGCCGCCCTGCGCTGGCTCACCCTGCGCTCCGCCGAACTCGGCGTCGACACCAGCAGAACGGTCGTGTGGGGCGAATCCGCCGGCGGACATCTCGCCTCACTCCTCGCCCTGACCCACGCCGACCCGCCGCTGGCCGGTGCCGTGATCTGGTACGGACCGAGCGACCTCACCACCGTACGGGGCCCCTTCACTCCCGGGGACGCCGCCACCCCCGAGGCACTCATGCTCGGCACGGCCCCGGCTGACGCCCCGGAGCGTGCCCGTGCGGCCAGCCCGCTCGCCCAGGTCGACTCCGAGGCACCCCCGTTCCTTCTCGTCCACGGAGACGAGGACACCATGGTGGACTGCTCACACAGCCAATCCCTCGCCTCGGCACTGGAAAGCGCCGGGTCTCCAGTCGAACTGTGGACGGTACAACGCGCCGACCACGGCTGGTACGGGCTGCCCGACGACCAGGTGGAGCGGATCTTCGCCCACTCCCTGGCGTTCGCCCATCGTCTCGTGGCCTGACAGAGGGACCAAGGGTCCGGCGAACCCCTGCGGCCGGAGCACTGGGCAGGACCGATACGACAACTCGGCAGTGGACTCAGGAGCCGTACAGCTCGTCGACGAGCGCGAAACCGTCCGCGATCCAGGCCAGCTCGGTGCGGGCGCGGGCGATGAGGCCGTCGTAGGCGTACACCTTGTAGCGCACCGCGAGCTCGGCCTCGCGCCCGGTCAGTTTGGACAGGCGGGCCGCCAGGGTGGGGTGGGTGCGGTCCACGAGCGCGGCCCGGGTGCCTTCGAGCAAGCTCAACTGCTCCTCCCAGTACGCCTGCTGCTGCCGGAGCTGCTCACGCACCGACGCGGGCTCGGCGAAGTCGAAGTAGGCCGCCTTCAGATACGCCGGGTCGCGCTGTCGCTGGGGAGTCAGCGAAGACCCCATCCACTCCCGGAAGTCGGCGAGGCCGGCGTCGGTGACGTGGTACTCCTTCTTCGTCCCCTTCTTGCCCCAGGGCACCTCGACCGAGGTGAGCAGCCCGTCGCGCTCCATCCGGTTGAGCTCGGGATAGATCTGCGAGTCCGGGGCGTGCCAGACATGGGCCACCGAGCGACTGAAGCTCTTCGAGATGTCGTAGCCGGTCATCGGACGACCGGTGAGCAGCGCGATCAGCGCGTAACGCAGCGACAAGGCACTTGCCCCCCTCCGGAATTTCCCAGGCTACCGGCTATTGCCATCTAACTATATCCATAGTTAGTTTGTGGCCCGCGCAACACATACCTCTCTCCATAGGGAGTTCTCATGTCCCGCACCACCTCCCTCCCAACGGGCACCGCGCCACCGGCCACCGCTGCCGCGAAGATCTTCAACCACCCCCGCAACGCCTGGTACGTCGCCGCCTGGGACCACGAGGTCACCGGCAAGCAGCCGCTGGCCCGTACGGTCGCCGGCGTGCCACTGGCCTTGTGGCGCAACACCGAGGGCCGCGCGGCAGCTCTCGCGGACGCCTGCTGGCACCGGCTCGCCCCGCTGTCGAAGGGCAGGATCCTGGGCGACGAGCTGCAGTGCCCGTACCACGGCCTGCGCTACAACGCGACCGGTCGCTGCACCGGAATGCCCGCGCAGGAGACCATCAACCCCAGCGCGGTGGTCCCCTCCTACCCCGTCGTCGAGCGTCACCGGTACGTCTGGGTCTGGGTCGGCGATCCGGACCTCGCCGATCCGGCCACCGTGCCCGACATGCACCAGATGGACGACCCGGCCTGGGCCGGCGACGGCGAGACGATCCACGCCGACTGCAACTACCAGCTCATCCTCGACAACCTCATGGACCTCACCCACGAGGAGTTCGTGCACTCCTCCAGCATCGGCCAGGAAGAGTTGTCCGAGGCCGAGTTCGACGTGACCCATGAGGGCAACACGGTGACCGTCACCAGGTGGATGCGCGACATCGACGCCCCGCCTTTCTGGCTGAAGAACATGCGGGACAAGTTCCCGGGCTTCTCCGGCAGGGTCGACCGCTGGCAGATCATCACCTTCGAGGCGCCGGGCACGATCCGCATCGACGTCGGTGTGGCGAAGGCGGGCACCGGTGCGCCCGAGGGGGACCGCAGCCAGGGCGTCAACGGGTACGTGATGAACACGATCACCCCCGAGACCGACCGCAGCTCCCACTACTTCTGGGCGTTCATGCGCAACTACCGCCTGGACAGCCAGACCATCACCACCCAGCTGCGCCAAGCGGTGCACGGGGTCTTCGGCGAGGACGAGGAGATGCTGCGCGCCCAGCAGCGCGCCATCGACACGAACCCCGAGCACGAGTTCTACAGCCTCAACATCGACGCCGGCGGAATGTGGGTACGCCAGATCCTCGAGCGCATGCTCGCGGCCGAAGGGCGCCCCTCCTCCGCGCCGGCCGCCGGTCAGGGGGCCTGAGATGGCGGTGCAGACACAGACTCGCCGGCAGCGGGCCCGGGTGGTCGAGGTCTCCGACGTCGCCGACGGGATCCGCCGCATCGTCCTGGCCCCCGAGCGGCCCGAGCACGCCGCGCCCGGAACACACATCGACGTGGACATCGAGACCGGGGACGGCGCCCGCCGGGTGCGTTCCTACTCCGTGGTGCGCTCCGAGGACGGCGGCCGCCGCATCACGCTCAGTGTCCGGCTCTCCCCCACCTCGTCGGGTGGCTCGGCGGCGATGCACCGGCTGAGGGCCGGGGACGAGCTGACCGTCACCGGGCCGCTGCAGAACTTCCCCCTCGCCGTCGGCGCCGCCCGCTACGTACTCGTCGCCGGCGGCATCGGCGTCACCGCGCTGGTGGCCATGGCCTCCGCGCTGCGCCGGCGCCGCGCCGACTACCAGTTGGTACTGGTCGGCCGCAGCCGCGCCTCGATGGCGTACGTCGACGAACTGGTCACCGAGCACGGCGACCGCGTCCGCGTCCACGTCGACGACGAGGGCACCTCGCTGGCGGTCGACGACCTCGTCGCCGGTATCGCCCGGACGCCCGCCGCCGCGGGCACCGAACTCTACATGTGCGGCCCGATCGGGCTCATGAACGCCATCTCGGGCAGCTGGGCCGAGCACGGCCTGCCGGCGACCAATCTGCGCTTCGAGACGTTCGGTTCCAGCGGCCGCTACCCGGCCGAGGAGTTCCTGGTACGCCTCCCCGACCTCGACCGGGAGATCACCGTCGCACCCGACACCTCGATCCTCGACGCCCTGGGGGCAGCCGGGGTCGACACGCTCTCGGACTGCCGCAAGGGCGAGTGCGGTCTGTGTCTGGCGAAGGTGATCGACTCCACCGGCCCCATCGACCACCGCGACGTCTTCCTGAGCGAGCCCCAGAAGGAACGCTCCAACAGGCTGTGCCTGTGCGTCTCGCGGGCCGTGGCATCCGGCAGCGGCCCGGACGATCCCGCTGTCCTCTCCCTCCGCCTCACCTGAGCCGGTGCACCACCGGGTCCGCACGGACCCCTCACCACCTGGACACCCATGATCACCGCACGCATCTCGCAGGCACCGATGAGCGGCTACCAATGGCTGATCGTCGCCCTGTGCACGTTCATGAACTGCCTGGACGGCTTCGACGTCATGGCGGTCGCCTTCACCGGGCCGTCGGTCACCGAGGAGTTCGCGCTCAGCGGCTCAGAGTTCGGCCTGCTGGTCTCGGTCGGCCTGATCGGGATGGCGATCGGCTCGATGCTGCTCACCCCCTTCGCCGACGTCATCGGCCGGCGCCCGCTGGTCCTGATCAGCCTCGCCCTCGGCACAATCGGGATGTTCGGCGCGGCGGCGGCACCGTCGGCGACCGTGATGGGCGCCTTCCGCCTCCTCACCGGCATCGGTGTCGGAGCCATCCTGGCCAGCACCAACGTGATCGCCAGTGAGTTCTCAAACGCCAGGAACCGCGGTCTGGCCATCGGCATCTACACCGCCGGATACGGCGTGGGGGCCACCGCCGCGAGCCTGGTCGCCAAGGCCACCGTGGGCGGCGACTGGCGGATCGTCTTCTACGCCGGCGGTGTCGGGACCCTGCTCGCCCTGATCGTCATCGCCCTCATCCTGCCCGAGTCGGTCGCCTTCCTCGAGCAGCGCCGTCCGAACCGCGCGCTGGAGCGGATCAACCGGACACTGGCCCGGATGCGGATGGAGTCCGTCACGGACGCCGACCTCGACCGGGCGGCCGCCACCCGGCTGGACACCGAACGGGCCGGCTCCGGATGGCTCAAGCAGCTGCTGACCCCGACGATCCTGCTCTGGCTCATCTTCGTCACGATCATGTTCGGCTTCTACTTCGTCAACAGCTGGACCCCCACGCTCCTGGTCGAAGAGGGCCTCTCCGAGAGCGCGGCGGTCACCGCCGGCATGGCGATCTCGATCGGGGGCACGGTCGGCTCGGTCCTTTACGGCGTCGCCGCCCGGGTGCGTACACCGCGCACGGTACTGATCGGATTCTCCCTGCTCTCGGCCGCAATGATGATCGTCTTCATCGTGAGCACCTCGGCCCTGTGGCTCGGATTCGGCATCGGCGTCGTCGTCGGTGCTCTGATCAACGGCTGCATCGCGGGTGCGTACACCGTCGGTCCGCCGCTTTACCCGACCAACGTCCGCAGTGTAGGCATGGGCTGGGCACTCGGGATGGGACGTATCGGCGCCATCCTGTCCCCGACCGTCGCCGGCCTGCTCAAGGACTCGGGTGCCTCCGCGACGCAGCTCTACGTCGGTGCCGCCATGGTGGTCGCCCTCTGCGCACTCGTCCTGGTGGGCCTGCGCCGGTACGACCCCGAGTCCAGTCCCGCGGCGAAGGAGGCACTCGCCGTCTGACCCTGCTCTGCCCGCGCCCCGCCGTAGGCGCGGTCAGTCAGGGAGGTTCGTGACGGTGAGGCCTCCGGTGGGGTTGGCCTGGGCGGTGACTCGGGCTCTCTTCGCGATCACGGGGCGGACACCTCGCTGTCAGAGCAGGCGGCGGTGCTCGTCGTGGTCGTAGCCGCGGTCGGCCAGCAGTGCGCCGGGGCATCGTCGGGCCGTGCGGTCCGGTCTCCTGATCAGGCTGGACTGACGTTTTCTGCCTGCGGGCCCCTGTCACCCTGGGCGACGTCGAAGCTGACCTTCTGGCCCTCGTTGAGCTCCCGATAACCACCGCCGGTGATGGCCGAGTAGTGGACGAAGACGTCCGGTCCGCCGCCGTCCTGCTCGATGAAACCAAAGCCCTTCTCCGCGCTGAACCACTTCACTGTGCCAGTGGCCATGGCCTGTCTCCTTCACTGGGGAACGGGAGCGGGGCAGCCCTTTGCCAACCCGCCACGTGATCGATCTTCGCCGTCGGTCCAGGTGCTGGGGGGGGCGAAAGGCGGGTCACCGCGCCGTACCGCCCCGGATGCAGGAGCCCGGCCACCGGCCGAGCCGTCACGCCCGTGACGACGCAGGCAGCCGGCCACCGTGCGACGTGTGTGGTGAAGACCGCACAGGGAACGGGGCCCACCCCCTTGTCGCCGTTGTTGCGTCAGGATGCAGCT
Source organism: Streptomyces sp. NPDC058796 (assembly GCF_042745235.1). Classification (NCBI taxonomy): domain Bacteria; kingdom Bacillati; phylum Actinomycetota; class Actinomycetes; order Kitasatosporales; family Streptomycetaceae; genus Streptomyces; species Streptomyces sp. NPDC058796. The sequence goes on along the minus strand of NZ_JBHYOP010000010.1, from coordinate 325,931 downwards.
CTCCTCCCACGGTGGAACGGTCGGCATTCCGTGTCAAAACATGCAGGCAGAACACCCAGACCGCCGGAGCCGGTGAGCTGACGTATGCAGCGGCCCCGAGGAGGTCACGGGGAACGAGAGACTTCACAAAGTCGCTGCCCGCTGCGGACGAAGGTCGGAGACGGCCAAGCGGGTCAAGGACGCCGAGCTGCGCAGTCCGATGGAGAGCACGGGTCCCCTGGGCCGAACGGCACAGAGCTTCGAGCCTGCCCTCACCCTGGGCACGCGCGGGCGAGGTGGCGGGTGGGTCGGTGCGCTCGGCGTCGTACTCCCAGGGCAGGGCGCCGGGCGGCCGAATCCGGCGGGGACCTGGCGGCGGTCCTCCACGTCCGTCGGACCTGTTCTGTTCGCGGGCCAAGGGGCCCGCCTTCGAAGCTGGTGGGCGCCCTGTCCTCTGATGGTTCGCGCCTGTTCCGTCGGGTCAGGCGACCGCGGGAGCGCCGAGCATCACGGACGCCCGCTCGACCGGGTCGACGATCCGCGTGCTCACGGTGGCGGCCTCCGGAGCAGTGCGGCAGGTGAAGCCGAGCCGTGCCATGGCCCGGAACACTTCGCCGCTGCTGAAGTCACGCCGGTCTTGACGGGTGATGACTTGGCCGACCTGCTTGGCGGGGTAGTGGCGGCGTCCGATGATGACCGAGTCCCCGGTGACCGGCTCGGGCTTGACGTCCTTCATCGCTTCGAGCACGCCACCCTTGGTGAGCTCGAACGGGAAGCGGGCGATGACACAGCGCATGATGCCTCACAGAGAGAAGAGGGACGGGGGCTGACCGTGGTGAGGCGGTTCAGCGGGACAGGGCGACGATGCCCAGGGGATTGCCGTGCTCGTCGACCACGGGCAGGGACCCGAGCCGCCAGTGACGCATCGCCTGCTCGGCCTCGGCCACCGAGGACAGCGGGGAGGCCACGGGCCCGTCGCTTCCGGCGATGTCGCGCAGACGGACCCGGTCCGAGTACCCGGATCCGTCCCGTACGGCGGTGAGCCGGTCCCAGGTGACCAGATCGGTGTACTGGCCGTCCTGGTCGCAGACCACGAGGTGTCCCGTGCGGGCGGCGGCCATGACGGACAGCGCCACCTCGACGGTCATGTCGTCCCAGACCTGGGGTCCGGCCGCGTCCATCGCGTCGGCGACCGTCCTGAGCGCGACGTCGGTGTTCATCGGGCGGGGTTGCGCGTGGACCAGCGTCAAGAAGTGCCTCCGCGGAGTTGGGTCAACTGATGGCTCGTCCTTCTGAACAGGATGGTTCTAGGCTGCCGAGTCGGTGGCGGACCGCCCGCCGGGCGCGTACCGGGCCGCCGGAACCGGGCGGCGCCGTCCCCGTGAGGCGGCGCGCCTCTTGGGGCGCTCGACGACCGGGGCGGTGATGACGACGGGGACGCCCGAGGGGGCCTGGGCGCCGGTGATGCGGTGCAGGGCTTCCGCGCCGGCGCGGACCTGAGTGGTCTGCGGGACGATGCCGGCCGTCGCCATGAGGCGGGTCATGGCACGGCGCTGATTCGGGGTGACCAGGGTGACGACGCTGCCGGACTCGCCGGCGCGGGCCGTGCGGCCGCCGCGGTGGAGGTAGTCCTTGTGGTCGGTCGGGGGGTCGACGTTGACGACGAGGTCGAGGCTGTCGACGTGAATGCCGCGCGCCGCGACGTTGGTCGCCACCAGCACGGTGACGTGCCCGTTCTTGAACTGCGTCAGCGTGCGGGTGCGCTGCGGCTGAGACTTGCCGCCGTGCAGGGCGGCGGCGCGTACTCCGCTGCTGAGCAGGTGCTCGGTGAGGCGGTCGACGGCGTGCTTGGTGTCCAGGAACATGAGCACCCGGCCGTCGCGGGCGGCGATCTCGGTGGTGGCCGCGTGCTTGTCGGCACTGTGGACGTGCAGCACATGGTGCTCCATCGTCGTGACCGCGCCTGCGGACGGGTCGACGGAGTGCACGACGGGGTCGCTCAGGTAGCGGCGTACCAGCAGGTCGACGTTGCGGTCCAGGGTGGCCGAGAACAGCATGCGCTGGCCTCCGGGACGCACTTGGTCGAGCAGGGCGGTGACCTGCGGCATGAAGCCCATGTCGGCCATCTGGTCGGCCTCGTCGAGGACGGTGACCCGCACCTGGTCCAGCCGGCAGTCGCCGCGCTCGATGAGGTCCTGGAGACGTCCTGGGGTGGCGACGACGACCTCGGCGCCACCGCGAAGCGTGCTCGCCTGCCTGCCGATCGGCATCCCGCCCACGACCGTGGCCAGGCGCAGCCTCACCGACCGGGCGTACGGCGTGAGCGCGTCGGTGACCTGCTGCGCCAGCTCACGCGTCGGTACGAGGACCAGACCCAGCGGCTGCCTGGCCTCGGCTCGCTGTCCGGCCGTGCGGGCCAGCAGGGCCAGCCCGAAGGCCAGGGTCTTGCCGGAACCGGTACGGCCCCGGCCCAGAACGTCGCGACCGGCGAGGGAGTTCGGCAGGGTCGCGCCCTGGATCGGGAACGGAACGGTCACGCCGGCCGAGCCGAGCGCGGTCAGCAGTTCCCCGGGCATGTCGAGGTCGGCGAAGCTCGCCACTGCGGGAAGCGCGGGAGTGATCGTCCTGGGCAGCGCGAACTCTCCCCGAACAGCGGCGGGCCGGCGACCGTGTCCGCCGGAGCGGCTCGGGCCGGCCGATCGGCGTGCGGCCGGCGAACCGAAACGGCTGCCGCCCCTTCCGGAGTCGGCACTGCCGCTGCGGGCGCGGGCCATACGGTCGTTCGTGTGTGTGCGGTTCATGCGGAACCTTCCTCGACGCGGCACATATCAAGGAATTCCCGCGCAGTGAACGCCAGGAGAATTGCAAGAATGGGCCGGTGGGCCTTAATGGCGAATCTGGCCAACGGAGAACCTTCGCACAGGCGCAGGGTGCTGGCATGGATGGCGCGGTGTGGGCTCGATATTCTGAGCGTCCACCGCGCTGCAGCGATGAAGGCTGCGGCCGCGTCCCGGAGAACGATCCGTGGCGGTGAGCCAACGATGTCCGGGGCGGCGTCCACAGGCGAAATCCCTGCGGGAAACGCATGTAGCTGGGGCCCGCACCCCGAAGGATGCGGGCCCCAGCTACAAGTGTGTGACAATCAGCGTCAGGCGGGAACGATGTTCTCGGCCGTCGGGCCCTTCTGGCCCTGCGCGATGTCGAAGTTCACCTTCTGGCCCTCGAGCAGCTCGCGGAAGCCCTGAGCGGCGATGTTCGAGTAGTGGGCGAACACGTCAGCGCCGCCGCCGTCCTGCTCGATGAAGCCGAAACCCTTTTCCGCGTTGAACCACTTCACGGTACCAGTAGCCATGTCTTTTCTCCTTCGGGGCAGTGCATACGAGGTCCGCACCTTGCGAACCTCATGTCGCCGCGATGATCACCCCGTCCGGAAAAAGACCGGAGATACAAAAGCACTTCCCTCTGCACAGCGGCAGACGGAGAGCACTTGAAGTTCGGGAACCACAACTGCAACTGAGAACGACAGTAGCACACCGTGGCAGCCCTGACGCGTTACGCAATTCTCCTCTGTTTTTTACCGCAAGGAAGCTGCCCGCACGTTTCGCAAAAAGCTCTTCCCGCGAGTACAGATATTCCCTCGAGGGCAAACAGGACCGCGCCTTCCCGATCCGCCGCCGCGCCAGCATCCTCGGCGCCTCCGCGAGGCGGCATGGTGAAGCGATCGGCAAAGGAGGGGCTTTCCGCCACCGAGGAGGCAGCCCCAACCACCCCCTCCGCTTAGTGACCCACATCACATCCGGCTCCTGTCAGCAACCGACGTGCCATCTCGTTCAAGGGGCACGCGAACGAGACAGGAGCGTCACCATGAAGCACCGCATCGTCGTACTGGGCGCCGGATACGCCGGAGCCTTCGCCGCCGGAAACCTGGCCCGCCGGCTGTCCCCCGCCGACACAGAGATCACCGTCGTCAACGCCGTGCCCGACTTCGTCGAGCGGATGCGGCTCCACCAGCTCGCCATCGGCCAGGACCTCGCGTCACGCAAGCTCACCGACGTATTCGCGGGCACCGGGATCCGGCTCCGCCTGGCCCGCGTCACCGGTGTCGACCCCGAGCGCAGGACCGTCGCCGTGACCGACGAGGACGGCGACGACGAACTCGCGTACGACACGCTTCTCTACGCGCTCGGCAGCTCAGTAGCCCGTCATGACGTCCCCGGCGTGGCCGAGTACGCGTTCGATGTGACCGGCGTGTCCTCGGCGCTGCGTCTGCGTGAGCGCCTGGCCGGCCTGGGCGAGGGCGGCACCGTACTGGTCGTCGGTGAGGGCCTGACCGGCATCGAGACCGCCACCGAGTTCGCCGAGTCCCGGCCGGACCTCTCGGTCGCGCTCGCCGCCCGCGGCGAGCTGGGTGCCTGGCTCTCCCCGAAGGCCCGCCGTCATCTGCGCCACGCCTTCGACCGGCTCGGCATCACCGTCCATGAGCACACCGGCGTCGCAGCCGTCGAGCCGACCCGGGCGATCGCCGCCGACGGTACGTCCGTCCCGGCCGACGTGACCGTGTGGTCGGCGGGGTTCGCCGTACACCCCATCGCGGCCGCCAGCGGCTTGAAGGTCGCGGAGACCGGCCAGATCGTCGTCGACCGCACCACGCGATCGGTCTCGCACCCGGACGTCTACGCCGCCGGTGACTGCGCCTACGCGATCGGCGAGAACGGCCGGCCGCTCCCGATGTCCTGCGCCTCCGCCGGCTGTACCAACATGCAGGCGACCGCAGCGATCATCGCGCGCCTGACGGGCAGCGCGGTCCCGACCACTGGGCTGAAGTATTACGGCAACCACATCAGTCTCGGGCGACGGGACGCGATCTTCCAGACGGTGGACGGGGACGTCCGGTCGAGGTCCTGGTACCTGGGCGGCCGGACCGCCGCTTGGCTCAAGTCGGGCGTGCTCAAGGGGGCCGGGTGGGGTGTCGCCCACCCGACCTTCGGCATGCCGAAGCGCAAGCGCCGCCTGTCCCCCGCACCTGACCGGGCCGGTGCGAGGGTCGCCGCATAGGCTCCTCCGCATGGACAGCGCAGCCGTCGATCGGTTCGAGGCCAGCCGGGGCCGGCTGGCCTCCCTGGCGTACCGTCTCCTCGGCTCGGCCTCCGACGCCGAGGACGCCGTGCAGGACGCGTTCCTGCGATGGCAGGCCGCGGACCGTGAACGTATCGAGGTACCGGAGGCGTGGCTGACCAAGGTCGTCACCAACCTCTGTCTCGACCGGCTCCGCTCGGCGCAGGCGCGCCACGAGCGCGCCGCCGGAGACTGGCTGCCCGAGCCGCTTCTCGAGGGCGACCCGATGCTCGACCCTGCCGACACATTCGAGCAGCGCGAATCGGTGTCCTTGGCCGTACTGACCCTCATGGAGCGCCTTTCGCCGGTCGAGCGGGCCGCCTACGTCCTGCGCGAGGCCTTCTCGTACCCCCACGCCGAGATCGCCGCGATCCTCGACATCACCGAGTCCGCGAGCCAGCAGCATGTCCACCGGGCACGACGGCGGGTCGCCGCCGAGCGTCGCGGCGGCGACGAGGTGGACCCCGCGTCCGCGCGCCGGATCGTGGAGGAGTTCCTCGCCGCGGCCACGTCCGGACGCACCGAACGGCTGGTGGCGATGCTCACCGCCGACGCGACCGCGGTCTCGGACGGTGCCGGACTGGCCAGGCGACTGCTGCGGTACAAGACGCGCGAGCGTATCGCCTCGTACGTACGGGCCGGCTTCAAGCCCACACCGGCGAAGCGGCGGTTGGCCGGCGGCTCGCCCGCGATGCACTTCGCGCTGGTCAACGGCTCCCCCGCCATCCTCGCCGTGGTCGACGGCCGGGTCGTGGGCGCCGTGGCGTTCGAGGTCGCTGGCGGCAGGATCGCCTCCCTGCGCGGCATCGCCGCCGCGAACCGGCTCGCGCGCCTCAATCAGGCGTGGCGGCAGCACGAACCCGGTGCGCCGGTCATCAACGCATGGTGACCAGAGCGACCGGAATTCAGTGAGCTGGTCAGGGCGAGGACGATTCGCCTTCGACGCCGGCGTCGAAGGGCAGGCCGCGTGCGGGCCGAAGTCACTGCAGCGCGCCGGTCCACCATGCGGCTCCGGACCGCGCCACCTCGCCTGATGCGCCCGAGCGACACGCCGGTTGCGAGTGACCCGCCGTGACCTGCGAGGGTATCGGCCGTTTACCTGTGTGGGCTGCTGTCTGAGCCCGGTCCGTACCCCCACACACGCAAGGAGCAGCTCCTGTCATGACCGTTCGTCGTGCGTTCCGGCGCGCTGTCGTCGCCGCAAGCGTGATCCCCGCCGCACTGCTGGTCGGCCACACCCCCGCCCAGGCGGTGGAACTGCCGCCCGCGTGCCAGGCAGCCCTCACGGAAGCCCAGGACAAGTTCCCCGTCCAGCAGTTCACGGTCCCCGACAAGGTCAAGACCGCCATCCTCGACGAGCTTGCCGCGCTCGACGAGACAGACCAGAAGGCGCTCACCGAGACCGCGTGCGCGGCGTGGAACAAGTGGGCCACCGCGAACGGGGCGGCCGTGGCCCGGAACCTGGACACCCGCTACCAGAACACCGACGGGCTGGCGTGCACCAAGTTCACCACCGCGGCCATCGGAGCGCTCAAGAAGTACGCACCGACCATCCCCGCGGAGACCCGGGGCCTTGAGACCGTGGCCAAGAAGGTCTGGGGCAACGCCATGCAGACACTCTCCGTCGAAGCGACCAACGCCACCTGCCGGCAGTCGTACGGCAGCGTGAAGGCCGGCTGGTAGCACACCGTCCCCGGGGTGGCACGCGTGCCGCTCCTCCGTCACGCACCCGTGGCCGGGCCGGCTCTGGCACCCACCGCCTCCGCCGGTCCGGCTGCGGCCCGCCGCTCGGCGGAAACCGCACTGTGAGGTCCCTGTGTCCGACGATCACACTCCCGCGACGGTCGGTGTCCTCGAGGCCCTGGAACCGGTCGTGGCCCGTCTGCTCGACCGCCACCTCGCCGCCGCCAGATCCTGGTTCCCGCACGCCTACGTACCGTGGAGCGAAGCGACCGACTACGACGGTCCGCTGGACGGCGAGCCTTGGCGGCGCGGCCAGTCCCTGATGTCGGCGGCCGTCCAGGACTCCTTCACCGTCAGTCTGCTGACGGAGGACAACCTCCCCAGCTACCACCACGAGATCGCCACCGTCTTCGGCCGGGACGGCGCCTGGGGCACGTGGGTGCACCGGTGGACCGCGGAGGAGGACCGGCACGCCTACGCCCTGCGCAGCTACCTGCACGCCCGTCGCGCCCTCGATCCCGTACATCTGGAGGAGCAGCGCATGGCGCACCTGTCGCGCGGCTTCGACAGCGGCCGGCCCGGTGTGCTGCACAGCCTGGCCTACGTCACCGTGCAGGAGATGGCGACCCGCGAGGCCCACCGCAACACCGGCAAGGCCTGCGGAGACCCTCTCGGCGAGCAGCTGACGGCCCGGATCGCGGCCGACGAGAACCTGCACATGCTGTTCTACCGCGACCTGTTCCGGGCGGCGATCGACCTCGATCCGGACGCCGCGGTCACCGCGCTGGCCGGCGTCATCTGCGACTTCCGGATGCCGGGAGCCAACCTGCCCGGCTTCCAGGAACGGTCCCTGCGGATCGCCGCCGCCGGCATCTACAACCTCGACATCCACCGTGAGCACGTCCTCCTGCCCTTGCTTCGCACCCTCGGAGTGTGGGGGCGCACCGACCTCACGGCCGTCGGCGACCAGGCACGCGAGCGCATCGGGCTGCACCTGGAGCAGGTACAGCGGAACGCCGCCCGGTTCCGCTCGGTCTTCGCTCGGATGAGCCCGGACGTCGTCGGCGGCGCCTGACCGCCACCCCCGCACGGCCCTCTCAGACAGAGCCGACCGGGTCGAGCGCGCCGCGCAGATCCCGGGCGAGGCTCTGGGCGACCTCGGGCCACCGGTCGTCGATGTAGAAGTGCCGCCCGGGGTAGACACGGTGACGGACGCGGCCACGGCTCAGCTCGGACCAGGTACGGGCGGCGTCCTGCGGGACGACGGAGTCCTCGCGTCCGCCGAACACGCTGATCGGACAGTCCAGCGGTGCCTCCTCCCGGTACCGGTAACGCAGGTAGACGCTCACTTCGCGCTTGAGCACCGCGTTGGCGCTGGACGCGTGCAAGGCCCGCTGCGCGGCCAGTTCCCGGAACAAGGGCAGCAGGCGGTGGAGCGGACGTGTCCGCAGTTCGGCGACCAGCAGGTGCCACCCGTGCGGTGGCGGGGTGGCGGAGACCGAGAGCAGCGTCGGCTGGGCCAGGGCCCGGCGTCTGAGGTGACGGGTCGCCTCGAAGGCGAGCAGTCCTCCGCCGCAGTGGCCGAAGAACGCGAAGGGGCGGCCGGCCGCGTCCCGGTCGACCTCCTCCGCGAGCCTGCGGGCCAGCTCCGGCACGTCGCGCACCGAGGGTTCTCGCAGGCGCCGCCCGTATCCGGGCAGCTCGACCGGGTAGGGCTCCACCCAGCCGGGCAGCTCGGGCACCAGCGGCAGGAAGAAGGAGGCGGGCCCGCCCAGGAAGGGCAGGCAGTACAGCCGTACCTCGGCACCTGGACGGGGTACGCCGGCGGCGGTCCAGGGAGAGGGGGGCGAGGTGGGGCGGAAGCCGTCGTGTGGGGTCACCGGGCAGTCCTCGCGTTCGGTGGGAGGGACCGGTCCCCGGCGGGAAGGCCGGTCCGACGGGTGCAGGCCCGTCGACGGTCGACGGGCGGTATGAAGCGGAGAGACCCGCGGGCGGGCGGGGTCCGCGTGGGGGGGGGCGGCGCGGTGCCCGCGGCCGCCGACTGCGGCGGTGCGGGCACCGGGTCCTCGGTCAAGGTCGTGTCATCGGGGCCACCACCGCTCGGGGGCCTGTCTGCCCAGGACCCGTCTGCTGGGCCGGCAGTGACCCGGCGGTGCTCCGGGCGGCCTGCTGCCTGAGGACCAGGTCGGCCAAAGCCGTCAGGGTGGGGTTGGCGATCGCCTCGATGGCGGGGATCTCGCAGTCGAAATGGCGCTGCACCAGGACGGCCAGCTCGGCCGCCATCAGGGAGTCCATCCCCAGGTCGCCCAGCGGCCGCTCCATCGGCACCCGCTCCGGAACTGTCTGCAGGACGGTGGCGGCCAGCTCGGCCAGTGCCCTCAACGCCAGTTCCCGGGCCTGACCGGGGTCGAGGACGGCCAGCTGCCGGCGCAGGTCGCCGCCGCTGTGCCCGGCCACGTCCTGCGCCGGCGCCAGGACCAGGCTCAGCCTGGGAGAGTCCGCGGCCGGGCAGAACGAGCGCAGCGCCTCCCACGTCATCCGGCCCACGGCGACGACCTCGGCCGGCTCCGTGAGGAGCCGGCCCAGACGCCCGTGCGCCTCACGCGGCGTCAGCAGGCCCATGCCCTTGCTCTCCAGCATCCCGGTCAGTTCCAGCCGGGCCACGTAACCCGCCTCGTCGATGCCGCCCCACTGCACGGCCAGCGCGGGCTCCCCCCGTCGGCGACGGGCGCGGGCGAGGGACTCCAGGACGGTGTTGGCACCGGCGTACGGGGCCTGATGGGGGTTGCCGATGAGCGCGGCGGCCGAGGAGTACAGGACGAACAGGTCGAGCCGCCTGCCACGGGTCAGCTCGTCGAGGACGAACGCCCCGCCCACCTTAGGGGCGAGCACCGCCGCGAGGCGCGCGTCGTCCAGGTCGGTCAGCGGGGCGTCGTCCAGGTGCATCGCGGCGTGCACGACACCGCGCACCGGATGCCCGCCACGGTCGGCGTCGTCGAAGACGTCGCGCATCGCCTCGATGTCGGTCGCGTCGGCGGCGTGCGCCGTGACCCGTACCCCTCGGTCGCGCAGTTCCCGCAGCAGCTCCGGGGCGCCGGGCGTCCGTTCGCCCCGGCGTCCGACCAGGGCGAGGTGGCGTGCGCCGCGCTCGGCGAGCCAGCGCGCGGTGGACGCGCCGAAGCCGCCCAGTCCGCCGGTCACCAGGTAGGTGCCCTCCGGGTCGGGCGAATGCCTTGCCGGGTACGGGGCGAGGGGCGGCGCCTCGTCGAAGGCGATGACGAGCTTGCCCACGTGGTGCGAGTGCTGGAGCAGCCGGAAGGCCTCCGCGGCCTCGGCGGCGGGCCGCACCCAGTGCGGCACAGGTTGGAACGTGCCGTCGGCGATGCCCTCGGCGAGCGGGCCGACGTGCTGTTCCGCCCGGTCCTGGTCCTCCAGCACCATCTCGTTGAGATCGACGGCGCAGTAGGACAGGGCGCGCTGGAACGGGCCCAGCAACAGGCGCTCGTTGGCGACGAGGTCCCGCTTGCCGAGTTCCACGAAGTGGCCGCCGGGCTTCAGCAGTTCCAGGCTGCGGGTGACGGCCTCCCCGCTGAGCGAGTTCAGGACCACGTCCACGCCGCGTCCGCCGGTGGCGTCGAGTACCTGCTCGGCGAAGTCGAGGGTGCGCGAGTCGGCGACGAGGTCGGCGCCCAGCAGGCGCAGCAGGTTCCTCTTGTGCTCCGTGCCCGCGGTCGCGAAGACGCGGGCGCCGACCCGCTGCGCGTACTGGACGGCGGCCAGGCCCACGCCACCGGCGGCCGCGTGGACGAGGACGGTCTGCCCCCGGCTCAGCCGGGCGGCGTGACCGAGGCCGTACTGGGCGGTGAGGAAGGCCAGCGGGAGTGTGGCCGCCGCGGTGAGGTCCATCGCGTCGGGAACCCGGCACACGGCGCGCGCGTCGACGGTCAGGTGCGAGCGCAGGGCGCCCCGGAACAGGGCGCAGACGCGGTCGCCGGGGGCGAGCGAGGACACTCCGTCGCCGACGGCGGTGACGATCCCGGCGCACTCGTAGCCGACGGGGTGCTCGTCGCCGACGGCGGGCTGCGGTGGGAGCACGGACTGCGCCTGGAGGACGTCACGGTAGTTGAGACCGGCCGCACGGACCTCGAGGGACACCTCGCCGGGGCCGGGCGGCGCGGGCGCCGGGGCAGGGCGCCACACCAGGTCGTAGGCCGGCCCCGGCCGTCGCACGTGCAGGGCGTAACCACCCGGCTTCTGCGTGGTGCACGAGGCGGGCCCGCCCGGACGGTCGGTCACCCGCGTCACGAACCGGCCGTGTCCCGTGGTGACGATCTCGTCCTCCTCCCCGGCGTCCAGCAGTTCGGCCGCGATCCGCCGCACGGCCTCCGCGCCGCCCTCGTAGTCCGCTGCCAGCCGCCGCACGGTGATCCGGGCGTGCTCGTTGGCGAGGGAGCGTGCCGCGCCCCAGGCCGCGGCGGCGGGGGCGGAGGCGGGCTCCGGCACGGGCGTGGCACCGGCCGTCGGAGCCACCAGCCACAGCGCGCGGGAGACGTCCGAGGGCAGGCGCGACAGCAGGGCCGACGCGTCGCGCAGCGTCGCCGTGTACCGCACGCAGCGGTCGGTGATCTCGCGGGCGGTGGGCGCCGTTACACCCGGACACGCCACGTCCGGGTCGGTGACCAGGACGACGGCGACCGTGGACGCGTCCGGGCCGCCGCCCGCCAACAGGCCGGTCCAGGCTCCCGGGCCGGTGTCCGGCCCGGTCCGGATCACCGTGCCGCCGGCCGCCTCCAAGGACGCGGCCAGCCCGGCCGAGAGGGCGCAGCCCGGTTCCCCGACGACGATCCAGGCGGATCCCTCACCCGCCCGGGGCAGCGGCGGCACCGCGGCGGCGCGGGGGCGGGGCGCGCGCCGGGCGCTGAGTACGGAGGCGACCCGCTCCAGCCCGCCGCCCACGTCGGTGTGCGCGGCGTCGCCGAAGCCTGTCTCCTTGAGCAGTTCGCGCCAGCGTTCCCGCGGCAGCAACGGGGTGCGGGGTCGTTCGGCGAGGTCGGTGCGGCCCCAGAAGCTCTTCAGGAGCCCGAAGACCAGGGCGCAGGCAGCCGTGTCGTGCATCTCCTGCACCAGCAGGTGGCCGTCGTCCGTGAGGAGGAACGACAGCCTGCCCAGGGCGCCGCGCACGTCCTCGGTGGCGTGCAGGACGTTGGAGGCGATGACGACGTCGAAGGACCCCTCGGCCCAGCCCTGTTCCCGCGGGTCGCGGTTGAGGTCCAGCGTGCGGTACTCAATGAAGTCGTGGGCGGCGAGCCGTCCCCGTGCGCGGGGGAAGAAGGACTCGGAGACGTCCGTGAAGACGTACTGGGTACGCTCGCGCGGCAGGTCGGGTGCCACCACCCGGGTGGTGGCACCGGTGCCGGCACCCACCTCCAGTACACGCAGCGGGCGGTGGGCGGGCCAGGTCCCGGCCAGGGCGCGCACCGCGGACCGCAGGGCGCGGTGCGCGGCCTGCGACTGGAGCGAGGACGTGTACAGCTCCTCGGTCAGGTACCGGCCGGACTCGGAGAACAGCAGCTCCAGCGGGTCACAGCGCCCCGTCAGGACCTCCGGCAGCAGCCGGCCGCACATGCCGTACGCGGTCAGCTCCGGGCCGCGCCGCAGCGGGCCGGCCGCCAGCGCGCGTACCGTCTCCTCGGGGCGGCCGGGAGACAGGACCCGGCAGGCGCCTCCGGTGCGGAAGGCGTCCGCGCCCGCCACGAGACCGTACTCCTCGGCCACCTCCAGCAGGACGCCGAGCAGGGGCTCGTACTCGGGCAGCACGCCGGCGCCGCTCAGCCCGGCCCAGCTGGGGCAGTCCTCGCCCGGCAGGATCTCCTCGACGGCGCGGACCGCGAAGTGCGCCGTCACGCGCTTGAGCGCCTCCGTGAGTTCCAGCGCCCGGCGCTTCTCGGACTCGGACAGGACCACGTCGACCGGGGCGGCGGTCACGGTCCCCCCGGCTCGTGGGCCGGGGAGCGGGACGGAGGCCGTGCCGTGCTCAGGACGCGGAGCGGAGCGCAGTTCGGTGACGCACTCGCTGACCGCCGGCCGGACCCCGGTGTCGAAGCGGCGCAGCCGGCAGCCGAGCAGTTCCACGCAGACCGCGCCGTCCTCGTCGACGACGGTGACGTCCCAGACGGCCTCGGCGGCGGTGGCGGACCGCGCGCGCACCCGGACTCGACCGGTGGCGGCCGGCGGCCGCCAGAGGCGGACGGTGTCGACGGCAGCGGGCAGGAAGGCCGTCTCGTCGGCACCGTCCAGCAGCACGGCGCCGGCCTGCAGGGCGCCGTCGAGGATCGCCGGGTGCGCGAGGTAGCCGGTGGTGTCGAGGTGGTCGGCCCGGTAGCGGGCCGACGACTCGAGGCCGTCGGTGCGAACGTGCTCGAGGACGCGGAAGGAGGGACCGTAGTCCAGTCCCCCGCGACGGGCCCGGTGGTAGACCTCGTCCGCCGCGGCGCCCCGGGGCAGGTCGCCGTGCCGCCCGTCGTCGAGTCCGCCGGGGGCGCGGCCGAGCAGGCGCCGGACCCGGCCGCGGGCGTGTGCCCGCCACGGCTGCCCGGGCCCACCGGACCGGCTCGCCACGCGCACCACGCCGTCCTCGTCGGAAACGGAGGTGTGCAGCCAGACGTCCAGGTCCGGGTCGTCCCAGGGCAGGGTGAGCGGCTGGAAGGTCAGCGCCGTGACTTCCAGGGGGCCGTCGAGGATCCGGCTCCCGGCCGCGAGGACGGCCTCCACGTACCCGGCCGCCGGCATCAGCACCGCGCCGGACACCTTGTGGTCGGCGAGCCACGGCAGCCGGACCGGGTCGAGACGCTGGTGCCAGCCCGGCTCCAGGGCCGCTGCCCGTTCGCCGAGCAGCGGGTGGTCCAGGACGCCGCTCCCGCAGGTGCGGGTCCACGACGTGGCGGGTGGCAATGGGTGCGTCTCACGCTGCCAGGCGTACGGCGGCAGATCGGTGACGTTTCCGGGTACGGGGAAGAACGCCGACCAGTCCCCGGCTCCGGCGGCCAGGACACCTCCGACCGTGTCCTCCAGAGCGTCCGCACCCCGGCCGTGGCGGCGCAGGGTGGGCAGGACCGCTGCCGGGACGCCCGCCGACTCGGCGGCGCGGCGCAGGTACGCCGTCAGCACCGGGTGCGGTCCGACCTCGACGAGCGCCCCGCAGCCCTCCTGCAGCACGGCGGCGACCGCTTCGGCGAACAGCACGGGCCGCCGCAGATTGCGCCACCAGTACCCGGCGTCCAGACCGGTGCCCTGCTCGGCGTGCCGGAGCCGTCCGGTGACGGTGGAGGCGAACGGCAGCCGCAGCGCTCCGGGGCGCAGATCGGCCAGTGCCGCCTTCATGGGCTCGGCGAGCGGGTCCATGTGCCGGCTGTGGAAGGCGTAGTCGAGGTCCAGCGGCCGGAAGAACACGTCCCGCTCCGCGAGGTGCTGCCCCAGCTCCTTCAGGGCCGTCTCGTCACCGCTGACGGTCACGTCGCGGACGCTGTTGACGGCGGCGATCTCCAGCTTCCCGCGGTACGGCAGCAGCAGTGCGCGGGCCTCACCCTCGGGCAATCCCACCGCCGCCATGCGGCCGCTGCCGACGGTGGTGGCCTGCAGCCGGCTGCGCTCGGCCACCACCCGCGCGGCGGCGGGCAGGTCCAGCGCCCCCGCGGCGCAGGCGGCGGCGATCTCGCCGACGCTGTGCCCGAGCACCACGTCGGGGCGCACGCCCTGTTCTGCCAGCGCGGCCACCAGCCCCCATTGCAGGGCGAACAGCGCCGGCTGGGCGACCTCCGTGCGCTCCATGCGCGAGTTCCCGCCCGGCGCGGCCAGTTCGCGGGCCACCGACCAGCCGAGCAGCGGGGTCAGCGCGGCGTCCGCCTCCGCGACGGCGGCGCGGAAGGCGGGCACCGCGGCCATCAGGTCGGCGCCCATCCCGTGCCACTGCGACCCGTTCCCTGAGAACGCGAACACCACCCTTGCGCTACCGGGTCGCCCGGTGACGGGCGGCGGCGGTACGGCCGGGGAGGCGGCCCGGTCCCGCAGCCGGTCGGTGGCCTCTTCCGGTGTGCGGGCCAGTACCACCGCGCGGTGCGGGTGCGCGTGCCGTCGGCGGCAGGCGGTCCAGGCGGTGTCGTAGAACGCGTCGGGTCCGACGGTCTCAAGATGGTCGGCCGTCCGGTGCAGGGCGGACGTCAGGGCTTCCTCGGTACGGGCCGAGACCAGCACGGGCAGCGCGCCGCCCCGCGGCCGGGCGGCCTCCGCCGGCGCGGGGGCCGGAGCGGGCGCCGCTCCGAGCAGGACGTGCGCGTTCGCGCCGCCGAACCCGGCGGAGCTGACCCCGACCGCCCCTCGGCCCTCACAGGGCGGCACCGGCCTGGCGGTGACGGCCGGTTCCAGTCCGAGCCCGGCGAAGTCGATGTCGGCGGACAGCGGTTCGGCGTGGAGGCTGGCGGGGATGTGTCCGTGGCGCAGCACCAGGCACGCCTTGAGCAGCCCCGGCATGCCCGACGCCGCCTCCAGGTGCCCCAGGTTGCTCTTGACCGAGCCGATGGGCAGCGGCCCCCGGCTGCGGGCCGCTGCGAGGGCCCGTCCGACCGCCCGGCACTCGGCACGGTCCCCCGCCCGCGTCCCGGTGCCGTGCGCCTCGAAGTACACCAGTTCGTCCGGGGACACGCCGGCGTCCCGGTAGAGCGTGCGCAGCAGTTCCTCCTGCGCCTCGCTGCTGGGCAGGGCCATCCCCTGCGTGTGCCCGTCGCTGTTGACACCGGAGGACCGGATCACCGCGTGCACCCGGTCGCCGTCGGCGAGCGCGTCGGCGAGCGGCTTGAGGAGGACCAGTGCCCCGCCCTCCGCCCGTACGAATCCGTCGGCGTCGGCGGAGAAGGCCCGGCACCGGCCGGTCGGGGACAGCATCGACGCCTTGGCGAACCCGACGTAGGGGTGGGGATCGAGCAGCAGACCGATGCCGCCCGCGAAGGCGGTGCGGCTGCGGCCGGTGCGCAGCGCCTCGCAGGCCTGGTGCACCGCCGTCAGGGCCGACGAACACGCGGTGTCGACGGTCATGCTCGGGCCTCGCAGGTCGAAGACGTGCGACAGCCGGTTGGAGACGATGGAGTTGGCTCCGCCGGTCATGGTGTAGGGGCCGGTCTCGTCCGGGACGGTTCCCATCAGGGCCAGGGCGGACGACCCCGCGCAGCCGACGAACACGGCGGTGTCCGTGCCCGCGATCCGGTCGGCGTCGAGCCCGGCGTCGTCCAGCGCCTCGACCGCCATCTCCAGCAGCAGCCGCTGCTGCGGGTCCATGTGGGCCGCCTCGCGCGGAGAGATCCCGAAGTAGGAGGCGTCGAACCGGTCGTAGTCCTGGAGGAACCCGCCCGCGACGGTGTACGTCTTGCCGGGGCGGCGGGGGTCCCGGTCGAGGAACCGGGAGGTGTCGAAGCGGTCCGCGGGGACCTCGGTGACCAGGTCCCGGCCCTCGCTCAGGGCCGTCCACAGGCCGTCCAGGGAGGTGATGCCCCCGGGAAGGCGGCAGGCGGCTCCGACGAGGGCGATCGGTGTGTCGTGCCCGGGGACGGGGACGGGGGACGTGGGCAAAGCGGTCTCCTTGAGGTCATGGGACGAGAGCGGGGGCCGGCCGTTTCCGGTGGCGGACGGCGGTCAGCGCAGGGCCGCCGCGACGTAGTGCCGGTCGATGACGGGCCGGTCGGCACAGGCGAGGCCCATCCGGGCCAGAGCGCGGTCTTCGTAGGTGCGGGAGAACGACAGCCAGCACGCGTACGCGGGCAGCGCGAGCCGCACGTCGATCGATCCCGGCGCGGAACGCCAGGTGGTGTCCACGGGGACGCCGAAGTGGTCACCGAGGGCCGTGACCACCTCGGTCACGGGCAGGTCGCGCGGGTTGACGACGTGGCAGACGCGGGGCCGGTCCCCGCACCGCCGTCCGGCGGCCTCCGTCATCACGTACGCGGCGTGCTCGACCGGCACGACGTTGGTCCTGGCGCCCTCGGGCACCGGCAGCGTCACCGGCCCGGGATGCCGGCGGAGTACGGCACCCACCCGCTCCGCCAGCACCTGAAGCGGATGGCGGGGACGGTCGGGGTGCGCGGGGCGCAGGGTGGCCAGGCAGCTCGGGCGGAAGACGACGGCCCGGCCGCCGTGCTCGGACACCCAGCGGTGCACGAGCCTCTCGCTCTCGAACTTCGACTGCTCGTACGGGGTGTTGAAGCCGAAGGAGGCGTCGAGCTCCCTCTCCTCGACGATCCCGTCGGGTCGGCCTCCGGCCACGGCGACCGTGCTGACGTGGCACAGCAGTGGCGCCCGCTCGCCGGCCGTCAGCAGACGCAGTACGTGCCGTGTCCCGTCGAGGTTCGTGCGCCGCGCTCGTTCCAGGTCCGCTGCGAAGGAGATGTCGCCGGCGCAGTGCCACAGGACGTCGATCCGGTCCGCGAGCCGCAAGAAGTCCTCGCGTCCCAGCCCCAGGAAACCGTCCTCCAGCACGATCTCCAGCGTCTCCACGCGGGTACGCGCCATCCGCAGTTCCTCCGTGCCCGCGCCGCAGGTCCGCAGGAACCGTTCCACGCGCACGGTGGCCGGCAGCGGATGCCGGCGCGCGAGCAGCAGCAGCCGCCTTCCGCGCGCCAGCGCTTCACGCACCAGGTGCAGGCCGAGGAGCCCGGTGGCGCCGGTGATCGCGGTCAGCACGCACGCTCCCGCGTTCCCGCGCCCGACCGGCCGGTGGCGGGGACCGCCCCGTCCGCCGGGCTCCGGGCCGGACGCGAACAGGGGGCCGCTGAGGACATCGCATGACTCACGCGTCGGACAGTAGCCGAGCGAGTGCACACCGTGACGCCGGTCCTGAGTGTTCACCCTCCGGGGTGATCACCGGCCGCCGGTCCGCCGGCAACCGCCGCCGTCAACGGCGCATCGGCGGGCGGCCATTCGGAGGCCGGGCTGCCACGGGCGCCCGCGGCCGGCCGCCCGTATCCCGCACCGAGGCCCGCGCGCCCGGTCCGTCGTCAACGCGCGCGCTGTCCCGCATCACCCCTTCGAGTCGTCACCGTGGAGGGCTCCGGTGGTCCCGGCGGGCCTGTGCCGCCCGGCTCCTCGCCACCCCCGCCACCGGCCGGAGGGTCCGGACGCACCGGACGTCCCGGTTCGCCTGTGGTAGCCAATGGCCCTCGACAGCGACGCGGAAGGGAGGCGCGGGTGCGCCGAATCGGAGCATTCGTGGTGCGGTACCGGTACGCCGTGATGGCCGGGTGGCTGGTGCTGGTCGCCGCGAGTCTCGCCGCGCTCCCCTCCCTGTCCCGGATGCTGCAGCCACCGGACATCACGGTCGACCGGTCCGCCTCGGCCGCCGCGTCCGAGCTGATCGCCGAGCGGTTCCCGGACGTCGGCGGCCGGCAGGTGATGCTGGCCTTCACGTCCCGCACACTGCCCGCCGACGATCCGGCGTACCGGCGCACCACCCGTGCCGTCAGCTCCGCGATGTCGGAGCACGCGAGGGTGGGGGCCGCGCTGCCGGTCCCCCGCGCCGAGGGCCAGCACCCCCGGCACGCCTACGTGATGCTCGGCGTGACCGGTGCGACGGACACCGCCCGCCGGGTGCTGCCGGAACTGGACACCCGCGCGAAGGAGGTCGCCCGCGCGCGTTCGGACGGCGCGGTGTCCGTCGCCCTGGTGGGCCTGGACCCGGTCCTGTCCGAACTGGCCCGTGCCACCACCGAGGACCTGCGTTCCGCCGAGACGTACGCCGTGCCCGCGGCGGCCCTGCTGCTGGCGGTGGGGCTCGGATCCGTGGGCGCCGCAGCGCTGGTCCTGCTGCTCGCCGGCACCGCGATCGTGCTGAGCCTCGGCGTCCTGACGCTGACCGGGCTCTCCCACGGCGTGGACGCCACCGCGGTGACCGTGGTCGCCACCGTCGGCCTCGGCGTGGGTCTGGACTACGCCCTGCTGATGACGCTGCGGCACCGCCGGCGCCGGGCCGCGGGCCTGCCCCCGGAGCGGGCCGCCGAACAAGCCACCGTCACCGCCGGGGCCACGGTCGCGCTGGCGGGCACGGCCGTCGTCACGACCGCCGTCGGCCTGTTCCTGACGGACATCGCCTACATGCGGGCGCTGGCGCTCGCCGCAGTGCTGGCCGCCTCGACCGCCACCCTCGCGGCGCTCACCCTGATGCCCGCGCTCCTCGCCTCCTGCGACCGGGTCCTGGAGTGGGGAGCGATGCCCTGGGCGCGGGCGGGACGCCGCCGTCCGAAGGCCGGCCCCACCGTCTGGGAGCGCTGGACGGGCCACCTGCTGCGGTATCCGGGACGCTACGCCACGGCGGCGGTGCTGCTCCTGCTGCTGGCCGCGGCCCCGGTGCTCGGGCTGCGCACGGCGCTGCACTTCGACCGGGCGGTCCTGTCCGGCACCACGCTCGGCGACGGGCTGGCCCGGATGGAGGACGACCAGGTCGCGAGCCTGACGCTGGTCGCGCTGCCCCACCCCGAGGGCGCCGGATCGGTCGAGACCCAGCGCCTGACCGCCGAACTGCGTGAGGATCCGCGGGTGTTCCTCACCACCGCGCTCGACAACGGCCGCGACCTGACGCTGGTGCTGATCGGTGAACGCCAGGCCCCGGACACCGCCGCCGCGGCTGCCCTGCAGCGGCACCTGCGCGAGGACCTGGTGCCCCGCCTGCTGCCCTCCGGACAGCCCGTGGGGATCGCCGGACCGGCCGCGACCGTCCACGACCTGGCGGCCGAGGTCGACGATCAGGTGGGGCTGGTGCTGGTGGTGATCTGCTGCGGCACCTTCCTGCTGACCTTCCTGGTCTTCCGTTCCGTCGTCGTGCCGTTCAAGGCGATCGCGATGAACCTGCTCTGCGTCGCCGCCGCCTTCGGGATGCTCGCCCTGACCGCGCCCGTCCTCGGTTACCCCGCTGTCAACCCGCTGCTACCGCTGATCGTGCTCACCTTGGTGTTCGGTCTGTCCATGGACTACGAGGTCTTCCTCGTCCACCGCATCGCCGAGCACTACCGGGCCCACGGCGACAACGCCGCGGCCGTCCTGCACGGCCTGCGCCGCACCGCGCTGCCCATCAGTCTGGCCGCGGGTGTGCTCGTGGTGAGTCTCACCGGTCTCCTCAGCGCCCACCGCCAGGACCTTCGTCAGATCGGTTTCGTGGTCATGACCGCCGTGGTGCTGGACGCCACCGTCGTCCGTATGGTGCTGGCACCCGCCCTGATGCGGCTGATGGGACGCGCCAACTGGTGGCTGCCCGGCGGACTGGGGCGCCTGCTGCCCGCCGGCGACGCCGCGGTGCGTCTGCCCGCACAGACGGGTGCCGTGCCCACGGCCGACCGCCCCCGGGTGTGACCCGTGCGGCGCCGCGCCGCCCCTACGGGCGCCTGACGCCCGTCGTCACCCACTGGACCGGCCCGCACCGCGTCGGTCCACGGCCGCGCTGAAGTAGCGCGCGTCGAGAGCGGGAGGCGGCGGGACGCCGTCCGACGCATCGGCCGCGTCCAGGGCCGAGCGGTCGTAGCGCCGGGTGAGCCGTCCGTATTGGTCTCCGCTGCGGGTCAGCCGGGAGAGGTGGCTCTCCAGCGGGCCGAGGGGCACCGGCTCCGGTACGAGGTCCAGACGCACCCACGGCAGCGCCGACAGGACCGCGGGCAGCCACAGGTTGTTGGGGGTGTCGACGGGGTGGACGACGTGGCGGGTCCGCACACCCCGCGGGACGGTGGCGGCGGCGAGCCGGACCATCGCGTCGGCGGCGTAGTCCACGGGGACGAAGTTCATCACGGTTCCGCGCGGCAGATGCAGGCGCACGGTGAGGGTCTCGTCCGGCGGCAGGACGGTGCCGGACGTCCGGGCCAGCCACCTCGGCCCCTGCCGCGCGGCCAGGGCCAGCTGCACGCCGGCGGCACTGAGCGGGTGGTGGGGGCAACCGGGCGGTACGCGCCGGTGGCTGACCAGGACGCTGGGCCGCAGCACGGTGACCGTGGCTCCGGTCCGCCGCGCCCACTGGCGGACCAGTTGCTCGGCCCGGTGTTTCGTGGCCTCGTAGGGCGCGGCGAAGCCGTGGGAGTCGTCGAGGCAGTCCTCGGTGACGGTGCCCGACAGCCGTCCTCCGGCGACGAAGGCGGTGCTGATGTGGACCAGACGGGCGGGTGTCCCCGGTCTCCGCTCGGCGAGTTCCAGAACGTGGCCGGTGCCGTCCACGTTCACCGGGCTGAGGGCGGCGAGGGGCGCCTGAAGGTCGATGCCCGCGGCGCAGTGCCAGATCTCCTCGGCCTCCGCGGCGAGGGCACGGTGGGCGTCGTCGGCCAGCCCCAGCAAGGGCCGGGACACGTCGCCCCGGATCAGGCGTACGTCCGCCAGCGCCACGAGGTCGTCCTGCCCGGCGCCCGCGGCCGTGAGGGCGCGGGCGAGCCGGCTCCGCGCGGCCGGCGGGTCCTGTCGGACCAGAGCCGTCACCCGGTGGCCACCGCGCAGCAGGCGCAGCAGGAGATGGGAACCCAGGAATCCGGTCGTACCGGTGATCACCGTGGTCACTCGTGTTCCTCACGCTCGCTGTCGTCATCGCGCCGAGGAGCGTCACCGGCTCTCGCCGCGCCGCGGGTTGTCGTCGCGTTCACGCCCGGCCGAAGAGCAGAACCGCGTTCTGCCCGCCGAAACCGAAGGAGTTGGTCATGGCGGCGTCCAGGCGGGCCGGGCGGGTCCCGTCGGTGACGACGTCCAGCTCGCGCCCCGCGTCCTGCTGTCGGAGGTTGGCGGTCGGCGGGATCTCCTGGCGCTCCAGGGCCAGTACGGTCACCGCTGCCTCGATGGCGCCGGAGGCACCGAGGCTGTGGCCGAGGACGCTCTTCGGGGCCGTCACCGGCGGCGGATCGCCGCCGAAGACCTCCCGCAGGGCCAGCGCTTCGGCGGCGTCACCGGCGACCGTGGCGGTGCCGTGGGCGTTGACGTGGTCGACCTCGCCCGGCGTGCAGCCCGCGGCCGTGATGGCCTGTCGCATGGCCTGGACCGCACCGGTGCCGTCGGGACGCGGCAGGACGGGATGGTACGCGTCGCTGCTGAAGGCGTGCCCGCGCAGTACGGCGCGAGCACGGGCGCCCCGCCTGCGGGCGTGCTGCGGATCCTCCAGCACGAGGATTGCCGCCCCCTCGGAGAGCACCAGACCGTCACGCTCGGCGTCGAAGGGCCGGCATGCCTCGGCCGGCCGGTCCGTGCGGCGGGAGAGGGCTCCCATCTGGTGGAAGCACGTCGCGCCCATCCGGCCTCGCGCCGACTCGCCGCTGCCCGCCAGGACGATGTCGCAGGCCCCGGACTCGACGAGGCCGGCGGCGACGCCCAGCGCCATGGCCCCGGACGCGCAGGCTCCGGCGACGGTGAATCCAGGGCCGCGTGCGCCGAGGTCGATGGCCACCTCCGCGGCGACCATGTTGGGCACGCTCCGGGTCAGGGCCGTCGGCGAGACCAGGTGGGGCATGTCCGCGTCGAGACGGCGGAACTCCCGGCCGTAGGTGTCCAGGCTGTTGCCCCCGATGCCGAGGATCACACCGACCCGGGGCGCATCCCAGTCGTCCGGGGCCAGGCCGGCGTCGGTGACCGCGTCGCGCGCCGCGATCAGCGCGAGGTGCGCGAACCGGTCGAGCCGACGCGCCGTCCGCCGCCCCAGCACGCCGACCGGGTCGACGGCGCGCACCGGGCAGAACAGGTCCACGGGCAGCCCCGCGAGGACCGGGTCCCTGACAGCCAGTCCGACGCCTTGCCGCAGCCCCTGCCAGCAGGCGTCCGGCCCGCGGCCCGCCGGGGTCAGCAGCCCCAGGCCGGTGACCGCCACGCCGCCCGGTGCGGGGCGCCGCCGGTGACCGGCCGTCCGCTCGGGGTCCGTCGCCTCGGAGCCGGACGTCGGGTCAAGAGGCATCATTGGTCCTTCGGCACGGAGGTCGGACGGGAGCGGGACAGACGCGGTGCGGCGTGCGGACGGTGCGGGACGGACGTCAGACGGTCGCCGCCTCGGAGCCGCGCGCCATGGCCGCCGCGAACGCCTCGGCCAGTTCCTCCAGGTTGCTGTCCAGGCTCAGGCCGCCGTCGAGGTCGTCGACCCTGACCCCGGTCTCCTCGGAGAGGATCACGGCGATCTCCGCGAGCATCAACGAGTCGACGTCGAGATCCCGGACCGTGGCTTGCGGACGTAGGCAGTCGGCGTCGATGCCGAACTCTTCGGTGAGCAGCGTGACCAGGCGGTCGTACATGGGGCAACTCCTGTGTGTTCCGAGGAGGATGTGACGCGGGCTCGTCCGCGGCGGCGACGTCACCGCTGTCAGCGGTTGAACGACCGGCGGCATTCGAGGTCACGGGCGCGCGGCGGCACCGCGTGGTGGTGGCGCGTGACCATGGCGGCGGGTCCTCGTTTGTGCAAGCGGGGCGGGGACGTGAGGGGCCGGGCCGACACGATCGTCCACGGCTCCGGACGCCGGACACGCACCAGCCGGCGGGCCGCACCCCCGTGGCCGGCGGGCGGCCCCGCTCGCGCCGAGACGAAGGTGTCGCGCGCCAGACGCCCGTAGGAGCAGAGATGGCCAGTCGTCACCGCCCTCCACGGACCGCCGAGCCCGATCGGCATCCGTCTGGCCGGAGGGCTCGGACGTCCATCGCGCGCACCGGTTCCGGACGCCGTCGCCGCGGCACGGCCCCCGAGCGACGGGACACCGGAGCATGACCGGCGTCGCCGTGACGGGCCTGGGCATGATCACCCCTGCCGGACACACCGCATCCGACACCTGGCGCACGGTCTGTGAGGGGAGGGGGCTGGCCCGACCCGACCCCGAACTCGCCGGACTGGACATCGACATCTCCTGCCGCGTCGACGACTTCGACGCCACGCGAGTACTGGGCCGCCCGCTCGCCCGCCGTCTCGACCGGTTCGCACACCTCGCCCTCGTCGCCGCCCGCGAGGCGGTCGAGGACGCGGGTCTCGAACCCGGCCTGCGGTCCCTCGCCCCGCGCGTCGGCGTCGTCCTCGGGGTCGGCAGCAACAGCCTGGCGACCTACGCGCGCGAATTCGGCAGACTCGCGCGGGGAGACGCGGCCCTTGTGTCACCGCTCGCCCTGACCAGGAGCGTGCCCAGCATGGCCGCGGCGGAGGTGGCCCTCGACCTCAAGGCCACCGGCCCCAACTTCACCGTCTCCAGCGCCTGTGCCTCCGGGGCCACCGCCATCGGGATCGCCGCGGCCCTGCTCGACTCCGGAGCCTGTGACATCGTGCTGGCGGGCGGCGCCGAGTCCGGACGATCCCGCATGACCGCCACGTGCTTCGCCAGCCTCAGAGCCCTGTCCCGCCGCACCGCCGAACCCCGGCGCGCCTCACGGCCCTTCGACGCGGATCGGGACGGTCTCGTCCTGTCCGAGGGTGCGGCGGTCCTCGTCCTGGAACGGCTTGACCACGCCCGCCGCCGGGGAGCGTCGGTACGTTCACTGCTGCGCGGGCACGCCACCGGTTGCGACGCCCACCACCCCGTGGCGCCGCACCCCGACGGCCAGGGGGCGGAACACGTCCTGCGGACCGCCATCGCCGCCGCCCGCCTCACTCCGCGGGATGTCCGGCACGTCAACGCGCACGGCACCGGCACCCGGGCCGGCGACGCGGCCGAGGCCCGGGCACTGCTGCGGGTCTTCGCCGGTGCCGTGCCGCCGGTCACCGCCGCCAAGGGCGTCCTCGGCCACGCGCTGGGCGCCGGCGGAGCCATCGAGGCGGCGCTGACCGTCCTCACCCTGGAACACCAGCTCGTCCCGCCCACCGCCAACCACGACCTCCAAGAGGCGGGACAGCGGCTGGACATCGTGACCGGCCGCCCCCGGCCCGGGCCCCTGCACAGCGCGGTCTGCAACTCCTTCGGTTTCGGCGGGCAGAACGCGGTCCTCGTCTTCACCACGCCATGACCGGGACCACACCTCGAAAGGCAACCCCCATGCGCATCGACACAGACGACGCACCGGACGACACCCGGGTCCTGGCCGACCTGGAGCCGGTCGCGGCCGACGCACTCGACGACCACCTGCGCCACTGCGCGGACTGGCACCCGCACGAGTACATCCCGTGGAGCGAGGGACGCACCTTCGACGGGGTACTGGACGGCGATCCCTGGCGTCCCGAGCAGGCACGTCTTGACCCGGCGGCCCGCGACGGCCTGGTCCACAACCTGCTGAGCGAGGACAACCTCCCGAGCTATCACCGCGTCATCGCCCGCATGTTCACGCTCGACGGAGCCTGGGGCACCTGGGTGAACCGCTGGACCGTCGAGGAGGGCCGGCACGGCACGGCGATCCGCGACTACCTCCTGGTCACCCGCGCCACCGATCCGGCCGCCTTGGAGCGGGCCCGCTGCGCACACGTGCAGAACGGTTACGAACTCGACCAGACGGACGTCCTGTCATCCCTGGTCTACGTCACCCTCCAGGAACTCGGCACCCGAGTCTCCTACACCAACATCCAGCGCCTGTCGGGCGATCCGGTGTGCGTCAAACTGCTCCAGCGCATCGGGCAGGACGAGAACCGGCACATGCTGTTCTACCGGACCGTGCTGACCGCGGCGATGCGCATGTACCCCGACGACACTCTCAGCTCGGCCGCACGGGTGCTCGCCTCCGCCCGGGCCCCCGGCCACCAGGCCCCCGACTACGAGAAGCTGGCCGCCTCCATGGCCTGGTCCGGCATCTACAGTCCGGTCACGCACCACGAGTCCGTCCTGCTGCCCCTGATCCGTCAACTCGGCGCACTGGAAGCCACCGGACTCGGTCCCCGGGGCTCCCGGGCTCAGGAGGACATCGCCGCGCTCCTGGACACGGCGGCACGGCGTGCCGCGAGGTTCACCGCACTGCGCGAGCAGCTGCCGACGCCGCCGTGAGCGGCCGGCAACGGCCCTCCAGCGGTACCGCGGGCCGTCCCGTGGCCCGGGCTTGAGTCTCTCCCGGGGAGAGGGCCTGGCCCGGGCT
Organism: Streptomyces sp. NPDC058796; assembly: GCF_042745235.1. Lineage (NCBI taxonomy): Bacteria > Bacillati > Actinomycetota > Actinomycetes > Kitasatosporales > Streptomycetaceae > Streptomyces > Streptomyces sp. NPDC058796. Next base: position 300,143 of record NZ_JBHYOP010000010.1, on the reverse strand, counting down.
GACGGACATGAACAGCAACGGTCTCGACGGACGCGTCGCCGCGGTGGCGCGCGGCAGCAGGGTGCCGGCCTGGCGACGGTACGACGGCTGCGGCAGGCCGGGGCCAGGGCCGTCACCATCGCCCGCACCTCGCCGGCGGCCGGAATGAGCACCAGCAGGAACACCGCGCTGACGGCGGGGACCTCCTCCCATCGCCCCCTCCGCCTCATCACGCCGATGGTCATCATGAGGGCGATGACACAGAAGAGGCCGGTGAAGACGACTGCCCGGAACCCGGACTTGATTGGGGTGGCTCGGCCCTGAGAAGCAAGTGAGGATGCGGTCGATGCGGCCGACGGGCCCGCCTTCGACGATAGGGGTTTGGAGGGACCGTCCACGCAGTGGCGCCGTAGGACACCGATTCAGCTCTTGATTCCGCTGGATGAACCGCTCATCACGTCACCCGAGAGCGCATCCGCCCTGGCCGCCCACGGTGCGGTGAACCGTTCAGCGGCGTCCCAGAGTTCGGCTTCACGCCGCGTGTCGTAGGACTCGTCCGACGAGCGGTCCGCACGGCTGCGGTCGACGTAGGAGCCGGTCGGTGCCTGGGTCCTGCCGAGGACCACGTCGGCGAGGTAGCGGCCCGCCGTGTCGCGGCCGGTGGCGAACGGGGTGTGGGCCATCGCCGGCAGGATGCGCCGCATCGCGAACCGGGAGACGGGGTCCGCGTTGCGGGCGAGGCCGGTGCCGGGTACGAAGCCCGGGTTGTAGGCGACGGCGTCGATCCCGGCCGGCAGGCGGCGCGCGTACTCGTGCACGAGGTAGATGGCGGCCAGCTTGCTCGTCGAGTACGCGGTGCGTCCGGCGACCGCCGTCTCCGGCTTGGGGAAGGCGCGTATGCGGGCGAGGACGTCCGGGGACTTCCAGGCCGGGCCTGGCACCATGCCCATGTTGTGCTTGAAGTCGCCGAAGTGGGTGTCACTGGCGGTGATCACGATCCGGGCGGGAGCGGCGAAGCGGTCCTGGAGCACGCGGACGAACAGATGGTTGGCGAGCACGTTGACCGTGAAGGTGGACTCGAACCCGTCGGGTCCCTCGGTCAGCGCGTTCGTGTGCTGGACGCCCGCGTTGCCCACGAAGCCGCGCAGCGGCGGCAGGTCACCGCGGTCCAGCCGGTCGCGGATCCCGGTGGCGGCGGTACGGACGCTGACCAGCGAGCCGAGGTCCGCCGAGATGTGCGAGACCGTGTTCCCGCCGGTGGCGAGTTCCGTGGCGAGCTGTGCGCCGGAGGAGCCGCGGGCGACGACGACGAGGTGCACGTCCGGCAACTGGCGCAGGATGTGCTCCGCGGCGACGCGGCCGATTCCGCGGCTCGCGCCCGTCATCACGACGGTGTGCTTCATGGAAGGCTCCTTCACTGGTCAGCCGATGTGGCCCGGCTTGGGCACAGCCCCACGTTCGCCGCTCGCGCCAGCGCCGGCCAGTGCCGTCCCCGTCACTAGGACCGGCAGTACCCAGGCTGATGCGTCGCCGCTCGACGAGAATGAACCCATGGCTGCCTCCCGTTCCGATTTCGCCGCGCTCCTGCGCGCCTGGCGCGACCGTCTCGCCCCGGCCGACGCCGGTTTCACAGTGATGGACGGCCGTCGGGCCCCGGGGCTGCGCCGCGAGGAACTGGCGCAGTTGGCCGGGCTTTCCGTCGACTACGTCCTGCGCCTGGAACAGGGACGCGCGAAGAACCCCTCGGCCCAGGTCGTCGGCGCCCTCGCCCGGGCCCTTCAGCTGTCCCGCGCCGAGCGCGACCAGCTGTACCGAAGCGCCGGGCTCCTGCCGCCCCGGGACGGGACGGTCAGCACCCATGTGCCCCCGGGCATCCAACGGCTGGCCGCGCGCCTCGGCGACGTTCCGATCGGTGTGTTCACCGCCGACTGGACCCTGGTGTGGTGGAACACCATGTGGAGCGCCCTGCACGGCGACCCCGCCGTCATCCCGACCGCCGAACGGAACCTGGCCCGCGCGCTCTGCGGCGACGGCGCCGCACACGCCTCGATGCTTCCCGTCCAGTCCGAGCGCGGTCCGGACGCCTTCGCGGCGTCGGTCGTCGCCGACCTCAAGGACGCCGTGTCCCGCTACCCCGCCGACGCCCAGCTCGATCGACTCGTACGGGAACTACGGGAAACCTCCCCCGTCTTCGCTCGTCACTGGGCCACGCGGACGTACGCCGCCCCGCACACGACTGACCGCAAGAGGATCCGGCACCCGAAGACCGGCGACATCCTGCTCGACTGCGACGTCCTCGTCGTCCCCGGCGCCGATCTGCGCATGGTCACCTACACGGCGGCGACCGGAAGCAGCGACGCGGGGAAACTGGACCTTCTTCGCGTCACAGGTGGTCACCGCACCGCCACGGCGCTCATCTGACCGGCGGACGCTGGACGGCTCGGCGAGCAGACCGGGCGAACCCGACGGTGCCGTCGGGCCACCGCGGTCCGAGCCCGCAGGCCCGGAACTGCGGTGAACGGCACGCCGCCGCCTACTGCTCAGCCGTCCGCTCGGTCCGGTCGCCCATCCGTGCTCCGGTGCCGGACGAGCGCAGGTGGAGGACGACGGCCGCCGTACCGAGGGCCGGCACGTCCACGGGGACGGCACGGTCCGGCTCCGGAGTGACGTCGTGCGTGGCCGAGCCCAGGTAGGTGGTGCGGACGGCGCGTGTGACGGCGAAGGGGGTGCGCAAGCGGCAGGTGACGGGGACGTCGGCAACCGACTGCAGGCGCACCATGAGTGTGCCGCTCTCGGGGACGGTCGCCCCTACCAGTCGTACCCGGGTGTCGTCCAGAGCCAGGAACTGGGTCTGGGCCGGGGCTTCGGTCCCGGCTGCGGCACGTGCCCGCACCGGCACGAGGGGGTGGCCGGTGATCGCGGCGGTTCGTACGCCGAGCTCGTCGGCGTGGGTCGCGTCGCCGTCCGTGGTGGTGCTGAACCCGACGCTGTAGCGGAAGACGTGGTCGAAGGCCTGCTGGGCGGGGAAGTTCGTGTCCCAGATGTTGTTGTGCACCCAGGAGAAGACCGTCGCCGGCTCTTCCCGCGGCAGCGACTGCGGATAGGGGGCGTAAGGAATCGCGATCCCGCCGAGCTGCACGAGCGGGGCGTCGGCCGTCGCCAGCGCGACGTGGCGGGTGCCGTCGCTCAGAGTGATCCAGCGGCGGACGGCGCGCATGTGCGCCGCCGAGCCCGGTACGGTCTCCCTGTCGCTGCCCAGTACGCCGCCCGTGGCTTCGGTGTGTACGGCGGGGTCCTCGAGGGCGAAGGGGAAGGCGAAAAAGGCGCTCTCCTTCGTCAGGGTGGCGTTCTTGTCGATGCGGTTCTCCATGTCGACGCGTGCCGCGTGGTGCGGAAGGTGAACGCGTACACGGAGCCGACGGGTGCCGGCCGGGGCGCATTCGTAGACGACGGTCTGCCCGGTGGCGTCCGTGGTGCGGTCGACGAGTGCCGCGGGCGGGGCGGTGCTGCGAGAGGCGAGCAGGTGCATCGAGTCGTCGGACACGGTCTTGCTGGACTGGTGGTTGAACGCGCCGGCCGTGGCGTACTCGTCGTAGAGGTACCCGTTGAAGCCGACGGTCGCGTCCTGGCGGACCATCTCGCGACCGGTGGCCTTGTCGACGATGGAGGAGATGCACGCCTCGCGCAGGTCCACGGTCACCCGCAGGTGGTCGTTCTCCAGGACGGTTTCGCCGACGGCCGGCCTCGCCGTCTCCTCGCCCCGCGTCGAGGGCTCGTCGGCCGTGGCGATGTCCAGGCGCACGGCTCCGCACGCCGGCACGTTCGGGACGGGTACGTGCAGGAAGCGGCCGGCCGCGCGGTGACGCTCGTTGGTCTGGGCCTCCTCCGCGAAGGGCAGGGGTGCGCCGGTGCGGGCGTCGCGGACCAGGACCGGCTCACCGAGCGCCACCGTGCTCTCCGGAAGGAAGAGCCGAACCGTCTCGCTCCGCGGCCAGCTGCAGGTGTTCACGGCGTAGAAGGACGCCGCCGCGTCGTCGGCGGGGGCGAGGGCTTCGCCGAGCAGGGCGGAGGCGGCGTCCAGGAGTGTCTCGGCGTCGTCGTGCGCGCGCATGGCCTGGGAGTACTTCCAGTGCCACTGCTTCTCGCCGGACCCGTGGCCGTGGTCCCCGTGGGTCCAGGGGTCGCCGGCCCCCCAGGTGTGTTCGTTGAACAGTGACGCGGAGCGGTAGACGTCCGGTGCGCTCGTGGTGACGGCCGTGCTGCCGGGTACGCCCATCAGGTGGGCGTACCCGGCCACGGTCTGCGCCTCGGCGAGGGCGGCCTGCCCACGCCGCGTGGCGGCCAGTGGGACGGCGCCGGCGCCGACGCCGTCGACCCACCAGTCGCTCCAGTCGCCCCGGTAGGTCTCCAGACGGTCACCGACGCGCTTCTCGGCGTCCTCGAAGAAGTCCTGGTTGCGGGAGGCGCGCAGCTGCGGGTACGCCCACTGTTCGTTCCAGCGGCGCACCGTGTCGGAGATGACGCGGCGCGGTGGGCCGTTGTCCGCGAACTTGCCCAGCACCCGCAGGTGCAGGACGTCCCAGGGGTAGGGGTCGGCGGTGTCGGGCAGGTCGAGGGCGGGGAAGCCGGGGATCCCGCGTCCCCGGTGGGGGTAGGGGAACCGGGCGAGGGCGCTGAGGTAGGCGGGGAGCAGGTCGTCGACGTGGTCGTAGGACTCGTCGAAGCCGAGGATCGAGCCCTCCATGTAGGCCAGGCCGTGCGGGGTGTCCGTCCGCCAGACCAGGACGCTGTTGCCGCTGGGCGCCTGCCAGCGGAACAGGCGGGGAAGGTGTTCCCCGCCGACGAGGTGGGGCACGGCGCGGCCGGCCCAGTTGTGCGCCACGGACAGGTAGCGGATGCCGTTGTCCGCGAGGACGTCGGGCAGGCCCACCACCTGGCCGGGCACGTCCGTCTGCATGGCCGTGGTGATGTGGATGCCGTGCCGGTCGCGCAGCTCGGTGACGGGGCGCAGCAGTTCGTGCAGTTCGTCGGTCGAGCAGGTCTCGGTGTGGAGGTTGAACGGCATGGCCGTGAGTTCGACGCGTCCCTCACGCACCCGGTCGAGGAACGTGCCGACCTGGCGCCGGGGGCGGCTGGCCCGCCAGTCCTGGAAAGAGTGGAACCCTTCGACGGCCCAGCGGAACCGGGCCGGGTCGGGCCAGTCGTCGGTGTCCCGGCACAGTTCGAGGAGCGAGTCGAGGTAGGCGCGGCTCTCGGCCATCACCCGGCCCTGCGGGTCGGTGTAGCCGATGTCCAGGTGGGAGTGCTGCACCAGGTGCAGCGTCCAGTGACGCTGCGGGCGCGCCTCGAAGGTGAGCCGGGTGCCCTCTTCGAGTTCCGGGAGCTCGATCAGCAAGGGGGTGGGTGCGTCGACCTCCGGGACCAGGAGGCGGGTGTCGCCCCCCGGGCCCGGCGCGATCTCGCAGTGGACGGTGGAGCCGCCGCTGGTGGTGACGTGGGCTTTGGTGACGCGCGGGTGCGGCCCGGGGCTGCCGGGTCGGCTCGCCCGGATCCGGACGGACTGCAGCAGTCCGCCCGTTCCGTCGCGGCGCAGCAGGGGTTCTCCCGACATCCGCACCTGCAGGCCCCCGAGGCCGGCGGTGGTGGCCACGCGCTCCTTCAGGATGTCGCGGGCGATGTCGGAGTCCCACCAGGACGGCCGGGTCAGCGGTGGCTTGGGCATGGTGCGTGAGGTCCTTCGTGTCGGGGGCGGGGTGGCGCGGTGGGCCGCGTCAGGAGGGCTGGCGCCGCTGGTGGGTGGCGTCGGCGAGGGTCGCGAAGATCTGGACCATGGCCGACTGGTTGAGGGTTGCGGCCGGGGCCGCGGGGTCGTAGTCGCCGCCGTTGGAGGGCTGGAAGCGGAAGAGGCCGGTGGAGGCGTCCCGGTTGGTCCTGTACGTGCCGTCGGCGTAGACGCTCATCGCCTGCAGCCGGGCGGGGTCGGGGCGGATCGCGTCCAGGTCGAGGAGGTCCTTGAAGTAGAAGGCGTTGAAGACGGCCGGCTGGTCGTGCAGGCGGTCACCCGTGCTCCAGTACGCCAGGGAGCCGCGGGCGTCCTCCACCGCCTTCTCCAGGTACCCGGCGTTCCCGGTGCCCCGGTAGAGCGCGGTGGCGGTACCGATCATGGCGCCCGAGTTGTACGTCCACAGCGTCTCGTTGGTGCTGCCGTCGTCGCCGCGGTCGTTGACGTACAGACCGGGCGCCTTGCGCATGCACGAGTACACCCAGCCGTACCACTGCTCCGCCTTGTCGAGGTAGGCGCGGTCACGGGTGTGCTCGTAGAGGCGGGCGGCGAGTTGGGCCGAGAGGGCGGTGACGTTGGTGGCCCGGACGTTGTTGTTCGGCGAGTCGTACCAGTCCATGCCGCCGGGGCACGCCTTGCCGGTGTCGCCGTCCCAGGCCCGGGAGACGACGGGCACGACCCGTTCGGCCCGCTTCAGGAAGCGTTCGTCGCCGGTGGCCTCGTACTGGTCGAGCTGGGTGAGGGCGACCACGGCGTTGTCGTCGTAGTACACGTCGCCGCCCGTCCCCAAGGGGGCGGGGAGGTATGACTCGTAGCCCGGACGCTCGCCGGAGGTGTAGTAGAGCTCGGCCGAGTCGAAGCGTTCGGCCGCGTCGCGCCGGTAGGCGGCCCCGGTGCGCGGCAGTGCCTGCATGTCGACGGCTGCCTGCGCGGCCTCGCGGAACGGCCACAGGTAGGAGTGTTCCGGGTCCGCGGGCTGTCGGGGTGTGTGCTCCAGGTACAGCCCGTGGTGGCCGGCGCCTTCGTACAGGTGCTTCTGCAGCGCGCGGTAGCTGGTGGTGGCGCGGTCGGCCCATTCGTGGGAGGAGACCGGGCGTGCCCGTTCTGGGTCCTGGGCGTGTGCGGGGGCGGCCGTCCAGAGCAGGCCGGCGCAGACGAGGGGGGCGGTGGCGCGGGTGAGCAGCGAACGCAGCATGGTGTTTCCCTTCGCGGCGATGAGGAGGGAGGCAGGGGTGCGGGGCTCAGCGGTGGATCTTGAGGCTGCTGACGAAGAAGCGCTGGGCGGCGAAGAACAGCACCACGGTGGGCAGCGAGACGAGGAGGGCGCCGGCCAGGACGATGGGCGGTCCGACGTTGGAGTAGTTGCCCTGCAGGTCGGCGAGGGCGGCCATGACGGGCCGGATGTTGCGGCTCGTGACCATGGTGATGCCGAACATCAGGTCGTTCCAGACGGCGACGAACTGGAACACGAACACGGCGATCATCGCGGACCGGGTCAGCGGGACGTGGATCTGCCAGAACACCCGCCACCAGGACGCACCGTCCATACGTGCGGCCTCCACGACCTCCCGCGGCAGTGTCAGGGCGTAGTTGCGCATGACGAAGAACGCGAACGGGACCGCGATCGCCGTGTAGATCAGCACGAGGCCGAACTGGGTGTCGTACAGCGATGTGTGGGCGTACGACAGGAACAGGGGCCTGATGAAGACCTGGAGGGGCAGCAGGGTGCCGGAGTAGATGACCCAGAACCACAGGGCCTGCCGCTTGACGGGCATGACGACCGTCGCGAAGGCGGCGAAGCCGGCGAGCACCGCGGCGGCCACGGCGCTGACCACGGCGTACAGGAGGCTGTTGCCGAGGGCCGGGCCGAGGTGGGCCTTGTCCCAGGCTTGGGACATGTTGTCGAACAGCCCGAAGTCCTGGGGCAGCCAGTGCGGGCTCCCTGAGTAACTCCCCTCGGGCACCAGCGCGTTGACGACGAGGAGCCAGGTGGGGACCAGCCACAGCACGGCCAGTGTCCCGATGGTGGCGTTGCGCAAGACTCGGCCTGGGGACATCGTCACACGCCTTTCACGTCGAGCTGGCGGCGCAGGTACAGCCAGGAGGCGGCCAGCACGATCACGGTGAGAACGACCGCGATCGCCGCTCCGGCGCCGGGCCGCAGTTCCAGGAAGGTCTCGTTGTACATGGAGACGGCCAGCGTCTCGGTGGCCCGTCCGGGGCCGCCTTGGGTGAGCACCCAGATCAGGTCGAACGACTTGAGGCCGTTGACCAGGCTCATGCCGATCACGATGATCGACACCGGGCGGAGCTGGGGCAGGACGATGTGGCGGAACTGCTGCCATCCGCTCACTCCGTCCAGGGAGCCGGCCTCCAGGGTCTCGGGCGGGATGGACCGCAGTCCGACCAGGAAGAGGATGACGGCCACTCCGGTGGCCTGCCAGGCGTTGGCGACGATCATCACGAGTGTGTTGCCGGGCCAGGTCAGCAGCCATCCCTGGGCCAGTGAATCGAGCCCGACGCCGGTCAGCACCTGGTTGACGGCGCCGTCGGTGGTGAGCATGAAGTTCCACACCACCGCCACCGCGGACCCCGACAGCGCGTAGGGCAGCACCACGCACAGCCGTGCGAGGCGGGACAGGCGGCTGGAGTCGGTCATGCAGGCGATGGCGAGCCCGAGCACGAACGGGAGCACGACCGTGCCCACCACCCACATCAGTGTGTTCTGGATGGAGCGGGCGAGGGCCGGGTCGGAGGCGAACAGCGAGTAGTTCTCGAACCAGCTGAACGGCGCGGTCCGTGTGTCGCTGAAGAAGCTGCGGTGGACGGTCCACACAAACGGGGCCAGGAGGAAAAGCGTGACCAGGAGGACTGCCGGGGCCATGAAGCCGCCGGCCGCCAGACGCTCGCGCACGGTGGCCCAGGTGCGCGCCCGGGGGAAACGCCGCGTCGCGGGCGGTGCCGCCGGCCCGCCGGTCGTGGCCGGTGGACGTCGGTCGGTCGTAGAAGTGCTCATGCTTCGTCTCGCTTCCAGGCCGCCCATTCGTCGCGTGCGCGCTCCTGCATCCGGCGCAGTGTGGTGGCCGGAGAGGTCTGCCCGGCCATGAATCCGCCGAGGTCGTTGGTGTTGCCCTGGATGAGGCTGGGCGGGCCGGACTCCCAGTAGCGGACCAGCGCCAGCCGGTCGTTGCGGGCGATGTCCCGTTGGAGCCCGGCCACCACCGGGTTGCTGGAGCGCACCTTCGGGTTGGCGGAGCTGTCCTGCAGGAAGTCGCTCCACACCCGCTGGACGGACGGGTCGAGCCAGGCCCCGACGTTGGCCATCGCGGCGTCGTGCGACGAGGCCCGGCCGGGCACCACGAAGACGCCCGACTCCGCTATCACGCTCTTCGGGGTGGAGGGGCGCACCGCGGGAAGGATGAAGGCGCCGTAGTCGGTGCCCGGTTCCATGCCCGCCGCCGACATGCCGGACGCCTGCCAGGTGCCGTGCAGGAACATGCCCACCGTGCCCTCCTTCAGCGCGCCGGGGCCGCGCGCCTGGTCGAAGTCGGGGGACGTCATCCAGCCCTTGCGCATGAAGTCGTGCCAGATGTCCATCGCCTGACGGGCCGGACCGTCGGTGTAGGAGGCCTGTCCGGTCACCAGCCGCTGGTAGAAGCGGGGGTCGACCTTGCTGACCAGTTCCTGGAACCACTCGATCGCCGGCCAGCCGCCCACCTGACTGGCGAGGAACGGTGCGATCTTGTTGCGCTTGAGGACTTCGGCGCAGTGCAGCAGTTCGTCCCAGCTGCTCGGGGCGGACAGGCTCAGCTTCCTGAACACCGGCTTGCTGTAGAAGAGCACGTAGTACGACTCGTACAGCGGGATCCCGTACGCCTTGCCGCGGTAGGAGACGGCCTCCCGCGATGTCCCGCGCACCCATCCCTTCGCCGCGTACTGCTGCCAGACGCGGGTCAGGTCGGTGAGCCCGCCGGCGCGCGCCAGCCGTTTGAGCTGGTACCCGGACGCCCACTTGACGAGGTCGGAGGATTTCGAGGTCTGCAGGGTCATCTGCACGACCTGCTGGTAGGAGGTGACGGACGGATTCGACAGCGGCCTGAGCGCGTAGCCGGTGATCTTCCTCAGCTGGCGGCCCGCCGCGCGGTAGCCGTCGTCCCAGGTGGCGTTGTCGTTGGAGATGCTGGTGGTCCCCGGCTGCGGGGACGTACTCGCTCCCCGCGCGCAGCCCCCCGCCGTCAGGACGGCCGCGCCGGCGGCCGCCCCGGCGAGGAACCGGCGGCGAGCGAGCGGAAGGGCCGCACTGCTGGTCCTGCCCGATGCTGACATTGATCACCTTCACGGAATCGGCCCACTGCATGGCCAGATATGGATCGCTGGGCGCGCAGACGCCGGAGTAGCCCCGGAGCTGCCCAAGTGCGTGTGGCGTGAGGTTAACGACACCATTCCGGCGGTAGCAATACCTCAACGGGAAAAGAATCCGCAGCCCTAGACGTCTCGCATTAAAAGACCAGCTCAGAGGCACCTAGAGGTTGGATGCAGCCAACCGTGCGGCCATGGACACCTTCAGCCAGAGACTGTTATCGTTAACTCTCGTCACCATGGAGCCGAGTAAGGAGCAGATGTGCCCGCGCCTCGTTCGTACGACCCCCTCCCCAGCTACCCGCCGGTCGCCGGGGAAGTGGCCGCCGGCTGGTCGGCCCTGGCCGCGGATCTGCCGCTCAGTGCGCTGGTCCTGGCGGTAGACGGCCCCGCGGCCCTCGACTGGCCCGCGCTGACCGACGGCCTGTCCGGAGCCCTGCGCTCCGCGGGCCGCGAGGTGTACCTGCTCGACGTCCGCGACCACTACGCGGCGTCCGCCGGCGAGCGGCTGGCCGCCCAGCCCGTCCGCCCCGGCGACCCGTTCTTCACCCCGCTCTCCCCCGCGCAGGTCGCGGACCTGTTCGACTCCCCCCCGCGGGCCGGGCGTCCGGCGCGGGACGGAGTGACGGTGGTGTACGGGCCGGGTGCTTCGCTGTGCGGTCCGGACGTGCTGTGGTACGCCGACCTGCCGAAGCGCTACGCCGAGGCGGCGGTGGCGAAGGGCGAGCTGCCCGTCGGCGTCAACCTGGGCCGGCGCGACGAGCCCGGCGACCTGGTGCGCCTGTTCTACACCGACTGGCCCGTGCTGGACCGCCACCGCGACGCCATCGCGGGACGGGTCGACCGCTGGATCGACGTACAGGACGCCGCCCGCCCGGCGTCACTGGACGCCCCCGCGCTGCGCGCCACCCTGGCGCACCTGGCCCGGGGCCCCGTGCGCACCCGTCCCTACTTCAACTCCACTCCGTGGGGAGGCCAATGGGCGGCCAGTGAACTCGGCTTCACCCCTCGGGCCGGCAACACCGCCCTCGGCTACGAGCTGATCGCCCCCGAGGCTGGGGTCCTGGTCGGCGAGAAGGGCGGGCCGCAGGTCGAGGTCCCCTTCCAGTTGCTGTGCGTCGAACACCCCGAGGACATGCTCGGTGCGGACGTGCACCGCAGGTTCGGCACGTCCTTCCCGATCCGCTTCGACTACCTCGACACGGTGGGCGGCGGCAACCTGTCCCTGCACCTGCACCCGCAGGAGCGGTACATGCGCGAGGTTTTCGGCTGGCCGTACACCCAGCACGAGACGTACTACGTCACGGCCAGCGAGGACGGCGCCCAGGTGCTGCTCGGCCTGACCGACGAGGCGGACCCCGACACCATGCGCCGCCAGGTGGAGGACGCCATCGACAACGACACCCCGATGCCCGTGACGGACCACGTCCAGACCTACCCGGCGACGGTGGGGCAGCTGTTCATGATCCCGGCGGGCACACCGCACGCCTCCGGCGCCGGAAACCTGGTGCTCGAAGTGAGCGCGACCCCCTACCTGTACTCCCTCCGGTTCTACGACTGGCTGCGCAAGGACGCCAACGGCGCGTCCCGGCCCCTGCCTTACGAGCACGGCTTCGCCAACCTGGACACGACCCGGCGCGGCGACGACGTCACGAAGGACCTCGTCCAGCGGCCGCGTACCCTGCGCGCGGGTGAAGGCTGGCGCGAAGAGGTCCTCGGCGCACTGCCCGAGATGTTCTACGCCGTGCACCGCCTCGTCGTCGAACGCGGCGCCGGCATCCCCGACGACACCGAGGGCCGCTTCCACATCCTCAACGTGGCCGCGGGCGAAGGCGCCCTCATCGAGACCCTCGACGGCCGCACCCACTCCCTGGCCTTCGCCGAGACCATCACGATCCCCGCCGCCGTGGGCCCCTACCGCGTCCGCGCGCTCGGCGACGAAGAGGTGCAGATCGTCAAGGCGCTGGTGGTCGAGCCGTGACCGTGACCTCCGAGGAGCGGCGCCCGGCACCGGTACCGGTGCTCGACATCGGCGGTACGCACGTCACCGCCGCCCTCGTGGACCCGGTGGCGGGCCGCGCTCTCCCCTCCACCACGATCCGCAGGCCGCTGAACTCGCACGCCCGGGCCGATGACCTCCTCGACGCCATCGGGGCGGCCGCGCAGGCGCTGCCGACCGGGCACGGCCCGTGCTGGGGGGTGGCGATACCCGGCCCCTTCGACTACGCGACCGGCATCGGCCGCTTCGCCGGTGTGGGGAAGTTCGAATCCCTGTCCGGCGTCGACGTCGGGGCCCGCCTGGGCGAGCGGCTGGCCGGCCGGTCCGAGCGACTGCGCTTCCTCAACGACGCCGACGCGTTCGCCATCGGCGAGCACGGTTTCGGAGCCGCCACGGGTCACGACCGGGTCGTCGGCCTGACACTGGGGACGGGCGTGGGATCCTCTTTCCTCGCCGCCGGCCGTCCTGTCCACACCGGCGGCCTGGTTCCGCCGAGCGGACACGTGCACCGGCTGACGGTGCACGGTCGGCCGTTGGAGGACACGGTCTCGCGCCGCGGCATCCGCGCCCGCTACGCCCGCCTCTCCGCCGCGGCGGGTGATCAGCACCTTCCGGACGTGCACGAGATAGCCGTGCGCGCCGCGAAGGGCGACGCCGCCGCGGCGGAGGCCTTCCGCTACGCTTTCGACGCACTCGGCCGGGCCCTGGCTCCTTGGATCGACCGCTTCGGCGCGACCGCGGTGGTCGTCGGTGGCTCCATGGCCCAGTCGTGGGACCTGGTCCATCCTGCGCTCACCACGGGGCTGGCTGCCGCCGACGGACCGGACGTACCCGTCCTGCCGGCCCGGCAGCCCGAGGAGGCACCCTTGGTCGGGGCCGCCCGCTGGGCACAGGGCGTACCGGACGCCCCGTGAAGGCCAAGGCACCGGAGCAGGCAGACGGAGGAAGGAGCACGGGCATGACCGCTCGCCGGGGCAGCGGGCCGACCATGCACGATGTCGGCAAGCTCGCGCAGGTCAGCGCCATGACCGTGTCGCGCGTGCTCAAGAACGACCCCGGCGTTTCGGAAGCGACCCGCGAGCGGGTCTTCGCGGCGGTCGACCGACTGGGTTACCGCCGCAACCAGACCGCCCGCAGTCTCCGCCTCGGAGGCAGCGGGATGATCGGTCTCGTCGTCACCAACCTCGCCAACCCCTTCTACTCGCGCCTCGCGCTCGGCGTCCAGGAGGTCGCGACGGAACGCGGCCTGCGCATGCTGCTCAGCAACTCCGCCGAACAGGCCGACCGGGAACCCGACATCATCGACGGGCTCATCGACCATCAGGTGGAGGGTCTCATCGTCGTCCCGGCGGGCAGTCGTCAGCAGCACCTGGCCGAGGCCATGCGGCACGTGCCGGTCGTTCTCGCCGCCCGGCCGCCCGCCGGGCTCGACACCGACTGCGTTCTCGTCGAGGACTTCCACGGCGCTCGCGAGGCCACCGCCTGCCTCCTGGCCGACGGCCACACCCGCATCGCCTTCCTCGGCAACCCGCCGGCGCTCTACACCGGTGCCGAACGCCTGCGCGGGTTCTGGGCGGCCCACGAAGAAGTCGGCGTCGAGCCGGTCAACGCGCTCATCCGCCAGGGCCTGGTCGACTCCGTCACGGCGGAGCGGGCCACCCTCGAACTGCTCGAGCGGGCCGAACGCCCGACCGCGCTGTTCTGCACCAACAACCGCATCAGCCAGGGCGCTATCCGGGCCCTGTACAAGGCGGGAACCACCCTGCCCATCGCCGGTTTCGACGACTTCGACCTGTCCGACGTCCTCGGGCTGCCGCTGACCCTCGTCTCGTACGACGCCGACGAGATCGGCCGCCGGGCGGCACGTCTGCTGATCGACCGCCTCGAACACCGCGACGCGGCGCCGCCCGCCTCCCGCCGCGTCACCGTTCCCACCCGCGTCGTCCGCCACGGCGTGCCCACCAAAGACGAGCCGGGCCGCCCGGCCGCCGACGCCTGACGATCCGGCAGCCCCCTCCTCCACGGCTGCCGCCCGGCTGAACGCCCGGCGTCGGGCGCCGTGTCCTCGCCGCACGCTGCCGTGCGGACGAGACGCCGTCCGCACGGTCGTACGCCACCCCGCTCACCCCGGCGAGCGCCCGCCGACGCGGGCACCGACGACCAGCCGACCGCCGAAAGGCCGACTCATGGGCTTTCCCACCAGCGTCAAGGACCACCCGATCCTGCAAAAGGCAGTCCACCGACTCGACGACGCCCTCGGCGACCCGCGTTTCGGCCAGACCCTGACGCGCTGCCTGGACGACACCCTGGCCCGCACCGTCCGGCCGATGCCCGACGGCACCGCCTTCGTGGTGACCGGCGACATCCCCGCCATGTGGCTGCGCGACTCCTCCACGCAGATGATGCCGTACCTGGCGCTCGCGCGGGACGACACGGCCCTGCAGGACCTCCTGCTCGCCGTGATGCACCGGCAGTTCGCGTACATCGCCCGCAATCCCTACGCCAACGCCTTCAACGCCGAGCCCTCCGGGCGGGCCCACGATCCCGGGGACCTGTGCACGGACCCCTGGGTGTGGGAGGAGAAGTACGAGGTCGACTCCCTCGCCTTCCCCCTCCTGCTGGCCCACCGCTTCTGGGCGGCGACCGGACGGACCGACCACGTCTCGCGGACGCTCCGGACGGCGCGCACCGTCATCTCGGTGTGGCGCACGGAACAGGACCATGAACGTCTCTCCGCCTACCGTTTCCGTCGCCTGGGCGGTCCACCCGGCGACACGCTGCCGAACGCCGGACGAGGAACGCCGGTCGACCGGACCGGCATGACCTGGAGCGGGTTCCGTCCCAGCGACGACGCGTGCCGCTACGGGTACAACGTCCCGGCGAACCTGTGTGCCGCCGCCGCCCTCGACGGCACGGCCGAACTGGCCCGCCACGCCCACGCCGCCGACCTCGCCGAAGATGCCGTCCGGCTGGCGGCGGAACTCCGGACGGCCGCCGTCCGGCACGGCACGGTGCAGCACCCCGAGTTCGGCTCCATCTACGCCTACGAGGTGGACGGCAACGGCAACGCGCTGCTCATGGACGACGCCAACATGCCGGGGCTGCTCTCACTGCCCCTGGTCGCGAACGTTCCCACCACGGACACGGTGTACCTCGCCACACGGCAGTTCGTCCTCTCACCGGCGAACCCCACCTGGCACCGGGGGACGGCGGCCGAAGGCATCGGCAGCCCACACACACCCGATGAGCACATCTGGCCCATCGCCATCGCCGTACAGGGCCTGACCAGCAACGTCGGAGCCGAGCGGATCACGGCTCTGGAAACGCTCCTCTCGACCGACGCGGGCACGGGGCAGATGCACGAATCGTTCCACAAGGACGACCCCCGTCGTTTCACCCGCCCGTGGTTCTCCTGGGCCAACGCGATGTACGCCGAACTGGCCCTGGACATCGCCGGCCTCGGCACCCGACCGCTGTGGGCCTCTCCGTCACCCACCTCGCGGACTCCCCGGCACGAGACCTCATAGGGGCCCACGGCGATTCCGGCTCGGTGCCCGGACGCGGTGGCCGGGTCGGCCTGGAGAGGCGGAGGTCAGACGGCGACGAACGGTCCAGTTGTGACAGCGCAGGCATCCGACCTGTCGCAGACGGTCATCAGGCAGCCCTTGCACCACCAAAAGCGGAGATCGGGGTCCTACGGACTTTTATGGCTGTTCTATGGGACATGGCCGCTACGCCTATCGGGGCGGCAGGACCCTTTCGTCCTGCCCCGCTCGGTCACGTAGAGGCACTCATTGGGCCAGGCCCGCGATCGTCGGGCCGCAGCAGACAGGTGATGAAATGCGAGACGAGGCCGCCAAGCGGGTCGAGCTGGTCTTCTCCCTCTTCGACGCCAACGCCAACGGAGTCATCGACTCCGACGACTTCGACCTGATGACCGACCGTGTCGTGGAGGCGGCAACCGCGTCGGACGACAGCGCCAAGGCCGCCATCCGGGCCGCGTTCCGCCGCTACTGGACGACTCTGGCCACCGAACTCGACGCCAACGGTGACGGCGTGATCACGGTGGACGAGTTCCGTCCGTTCGTGCTCGATCCCGAACGCTTCGGCCCCACCATCGCCGAGTTCGCTCGGGCACTCTCCGCGCTCGGCGACCCCGACGGGGACGGACTGATCGAACGTCCCCTCTTCGTCTCGCTGATGAAGGCGATCGGCTTCGAGGAGGCGAACATCCACTCGCTGTTCGACGCCTTCGGTCCGGACGCCGCGGACCGCATCCCCGTGGCCACGTGGGCCGCAGGCATCGAGGACTATTACGCGCCGGACATGGCCGGGATCCCGGGCGACCATCTGGTGGGCGCCCGGGCCGTCTGACGTCGCTCGTCCGCGCACTGCGAACGTCAGGGCGCGGGCCTGCGCGCGAAGACCCACCGGTTCCCCTCCAGCGCGTCGTTCGGTTCGGGGAGAGGGCCTCGTCCGTACCGGCGGGTGAAGTCGAAGGGCGTGTGCATCGAGGTGGACCAGCCCTTGGCCGTCAGGTCACCCGCGGAGTCGGGTCGTGGCCCCTTGTCGAAAAGGAGGAGGAGGTCGATGCCGATCTGCTCGCGCGTCGCCGTGTAGATCGCGCTGTCGCGGTAGGCCAGCAGGTCCTTCTCCAGCTTGGCCTCGAAGGCCAGCGCGCTGCCGCCGGTGGTCAGCCTGTCCACCGTGTCGACGAGGAACGTCTCGGCGGGGCCCGGCAGGTAGAAGAGCAGTCCCTCGGCCAGCCAGACGCTGGGCGCGGTGGGGTCGAAGCCGACCGCGGTCAGCGCGCCGGCCCAGTCCGCCCGCAGATCGACCGGGACGGGGACGCGCTCCGCCTTCGGGGCGGCCGCCAGGTCCGTGAGCACTCGCTGTTTGAAGGCCAGTACGCCCGCCCGGTCGATCTCGAAGACCGCACACCCCGGCGGCCAGTCGAGCCGGAAGGCACGGGTGTCCAACCCCGCGCCCAGCAGGACCACTTGCCGGGGGCCCGTCCGGACCGACCGGAGCAGGAAGTCGTCGAGGACCCTGGTCCGCAGGCCGAAGTAGCGGGCGAACCGTCCCCACAGCGGGTTGCCGTCCCCGTCGGGGACCTGCTCGATGCGCACCGGCCAGTCCGCGCACGCCGGGGCGGCGCGCACGAAGTGTTCCGCGTAGACGTCCTCGGCCAGGCTGTCGTCGCGGTGGGTCTCGATCGCCCGCGCGGCGGCGACCAGGAAGGCCGTCAGGCCCACACCTCCGTGCACGCCTTCCATGTCCATGTGCTGCGGCGCCGTGCCGGTCATGTCTCCTCCGTTGGCGGAAGTGGGGGCCGCGAGCTTCCTGCTCGTCGGATGCGGTGAGGACCGCGGTGCCGCGTGCCGCGCTCACCGGCTCCTCGCGGGCGGGAGCAGGACGGGTTTGACCACGAGGCCCGCCTCGCAGTCGCGCTCGGCCTCGTTGACGTCGGCCAGCGGGTAGGTACGGATGAGCCGGTCGAAGGGGAAGCGTCCGGCCTGCCAGAGCCGGGTCAGCAGCGGTATCAGCAGACCGGGCACGGCGTCCCCCTCGCAGACGTGGCGGATGCCGCGGCCCCGGTCGAGCGTGCCCGGTTCGAGCGGCAGCGTAGTGTGGAGCCGTGCCACCAGGCCGAGACTGCCGGTGGGGCGCAGTGCGCGCAGCGCCTCGTTGATCAGGGGGGCGGAGGCGGTCGTGTCCAGCGCGTACTGCGCGCCGCCGCCCGTGAGCCGCCGGATCCGCTCGGCCAGTCCGGACGTTCCGGCGGACAGCGGGACCGCGCCGAACTGCTCGGCCAGCGCCAGGCGACGGGGGTGCCGGTCCACGGCCACGGACGGTGCTCCGGCGGCGGTGGCCGCCATCACCGCGGCCAGGCCCACGGCGCCCGCGCCGAGCACGACGACGGTGTCGCCCGGGCCGGCGGCGAAGGTGTTGAGCACGGCTCCGGCTCCGGTGAGGAAGCCGCAACCGAGCGGCCCGAGCAGTTCGACGGGCAGGGCGGGGTCGACCCGGACGGCGTTGCGGGCGGAGACGAGCGCGTACTCGGCGAAGGCGGACTGACCGAACCACCGGGGAGCCAGTGCCGCCCCGGACGCGTCGGTGAGCCGCGGCGCGTCCTCCGCACGACCGCCGAAGAGATTGAGGGAGGCGAAGGAATCGCAGTAGGCGGGGGCCGCCGCGCGGCAGTTGCGGCAGTGCCCGCAGGAGTCGAAGCTCAGCACCACGTGGTCACCGACGCCGATCGCGGTGTCCGGGCCGCCGCCCGTCCGCACCACGACCCCGGAGCCCTCGTGGCCGAGCACCGCCGGAAGCGGGCTCCTGCCGGCCGAGCGCCGGACCGCGAGATCGGTCCGGCACATCCCGCAGCCGGCGATCTCGACCAGGATCTCGCCTGCGGCGGGCTCCGTCCCCAGAGTCACCTCCTCGACCGTGAACGGGTCCTCGTACGAGCGCAGTACGGCCGCCTGGAAGCTCACCGTCCCTCCCCCTGCGTCCGGTGGACGACGAACGGGCGGAGGTTGCCGTACAGTCCCCACGGTCCGCCCGCGACGCCGACGCCGCTGTCCTTGACGCCGGCGAAGGGCTGGGCGAGGGACAGTTCGGCGTGGTGGTTGACCCAGGCCGTGCCGCATTCGAGCCGGTCGGCCACCGCCTCGGCCCGTTCGGGGTCGGTGCCCCACACGGAGCCACCCAGGCCGAATCCCGTGCTGTTGGCCGCGTCGACGGCTTCGTCCAGGCTCCGGTACGGCAGCACCGGCAGCACCGGCCCGAACTGCTCCTCGGTCACCACCGGGCTGTCGGGCGGGACGTCGGTGAGGATCGTGGGGGCGAAGAAGTAGCCCGGCCCGTCCAGCCGGTGGCCGCCGGCCGCCGCCCGGGCGCCGTCCGCCAGAGCGCGCCGTGTGATCTGCTCGACCCGGGCAAGCTGGGGGGCGTTGGAGACCGGTCCCAGCCGGGTGCCGGGGTCGAGGCCGGGCCCGACGACGACGTCCTTGGCGCGCTCGGTGAGGGCTTCGACGACCTGTGCGTGGAGGCGGGCCGGTGCGTAGACGCGCTTGACCGCCATGCAGACCTGCCCGCAGTTGCGGAAGGCGGCCCAGAACAGCCGGTCGGCGATCCGGTCCACGTCGACGTCGTCCAGCAGGACGGCGGCGTCGTTGCCGCCCAGTTCCAGGGTGACCCGGGCGAGCGATGCCGCCGCCGCTTGGGCGACGGCCCGGCCCGTGGGCACCGATCCGGTGAAGGTGACGTGGCGGATGCCGGGGTGGGTGGCGAGGTGGGCGCCGAGCGGCTCGCGGCCGGTGACCACGGTCAACACGTCCTCGGGCAGGGCGGTGGCCAGGACGGACCCGAGCAGCCGGGTGGCGAGCGGGGTGAAGGGGGACGGTTTGAGGACCATGGTGTTGCCCGCGGCGAGCGCGGGCGCGAACTTCGCCGCCGCGAGTTGGAGGGGAAAGTTCCACGGCACGATCGCGGCGACGGGTCCGAGGGGGCGCCAGCGGACCTCGCTGCGCACCGGCCGGCCGTCGGTGATGCGCCGGGTCCGGGGGGTCAGGCCGGCGAAGTAGCGCAGGCGGGCCGCCGTGCGGGCGACCTCCGCGTGCGACTCGGCCAGGGGCTTTCCCTGTTCCCGGGTGAGCAGCCGGGCGAGGTCCTCCCCGGCCGCCTCGACCGCGTCGGCGGCCGAGAGCAGCGCGGTGGTGCGGGCGTCAGGATCGGCGCGCCAGCCGTGCCAGGCCCGGCGGGCCCGGTCGACGACGGCGTCCAGCACGTCCGGTCGCTGGTCGGGGGCCTCGTCGAAGACCGTTCCGGTGGCCGGATCGACGACCGCGAGACGAGTGGCCCGCTGTCCGGGGGCGTGGTCGGGTAAGGAGGTCGGCATACCGGCGGTCAGCTCGCCGCGGTGACGCCGGCCCGGTGTTCCCGGGCGTGCCGGTCCATCTCGGCCCGGAAGGCGGCCACCAGGTGCGGCCGGATGCGTCCGGCGTTGCGGTCGCCGCCTTCGCAGACGGCTCCGCGCACCCCGACGATGTCCGTGCCGATGCGGGTCAGCGGGCCGAGGTCGGCCTGCCTGACACTGCCCGCGAGGGCGGCGAGCAGGCCGGCGGCGTGGGTGCGGCGGACGAACTCGGCGCAGGTGTCCGGCGGAACGTGGTCGAACAGCCGCGTGCCGTCCTTGATCGCGGTGTCGAGCATCGCGGCGTCGGCGCCGGAACGGGCGGCGATGTCGGGCAGGGCGAGCGGGTTGACGCAGCCGATCCGGTGGGCGTCGGCGTAGCCCGAGGCGACGACGAGCGCTTCGGGACGGTGGTCCTTCACCGCCCGGACCACCGCGCGCATGACCGCGATGCCCTGTTCGGGCGTCGTGCATCCGTAGAGACCGACCTTGATGTACGTGGCCCCCGAGACCACCGCGCCGAGCGCGGCCTGCGCCACGGTGCCGGGCTTGTACGGAACGTCCCCCACGGTGGCGGAGACCGGCTTGTCCGGCGGTACCGCGTCGCGGATCTCCCTGATCACCCACGGGAAGTTCGCGCCCAGGGAGCCCTCGTCGGGCTTCTTGACGTCGACGATGTCGAGGTGCTCCGCCGCCTTCGCGCAATCGAGGGCTTCCTCGACACCGTCCGGAGAGATGAGAAGCAACACCGTGAACTCCTTCCGTCACCGGCCCTGACCGAACGGCAGGGGACCGCGGGCCGCCTGGCCCACGCGCGGTGCGCTCATCATTTCTGTCACCCAGCGGAACCGGGAGGGCGCACACAGTGTCCATCGGGCGCTCTCGCCCACGCCCGATGCGCCGTACATAACGGACAAACTTGCTTCACTGATGTCATTCGACGGTCGCCGCCCAGGTGATCTCCTGGCGACACCACCTCCACCGGCATCCCGAGTTGTCCGACCGGGAGCCGAAACCGCCCGCTTCATCACCAACCACCTGCGAGGAGTTCGTCGGCAGGCAGTTCGAGGTCCGCCGGGTGTCCGCACGGCGGTACGCGGTCGGCCCATCGTGGCGGTGGCGTGCAGTCCGTGACCCGTCACGTCCCCGACCACGAGGGCGGTTCTCAGCGACGGGAACTCCGTGGCGTCGGACCGGTCCCCACGGTCTCCGCGCCACCCGACGCCGGCACGCAGGCTCCCGCGGTCACCATGCCCCGGGTCGAAGTGGAGGCCTGCGGCAGCAAGCGTCTTCGCAGCTCAGGCGCGACTCGGTGCTCGCGTGTGCGCCTGCGCGCGTTGTCCACACCGAACCCCGTTCCAAGGTTTCGCGGTCGGTCACGACCGTGCGGCCCGCGGACGCCTGATGGCGCGGCTCACGCCGGCGCCGTGCGGCCCGCCCGGCACCCGGGTGACTCGAAACGCCGGAAGTGGGAACCGGGAGGGAAGCCCTGACGCACGAGGGGACGTCAGGCGCCCGGAGGCCCGGTTCCCTCACCGGAAGAGAGACCACGATGGCGGAGCAGCACGACGGCCTTCGGGCCGTGCCGAGCACAGCGGGGACGCGCACCGGCGGTGACGGGGGCACGCGCCGTCGTCCGTTGCGCGAGCGGCACGTCGACCAGACGGTCGAGGTGGCGGTTCCGGTACGGACGGCGTACAACCAGTGGACGCAGTTCAAGTCCTTCCCGCGGTTCTCGGCCGTGGTCCGCGACGTGGAGCAGGTCCGGCCCACCGTGACCGCCTGGACCATCGGCTACGGACCCCTGCGCCGCCGCTTCGCGGTCGAGATCCTGGAGCAGGACCCCGACGCCTTCCTGGCCTGGCGCGGCCTGGAGCAGAGGCCGTGGCACCGGGGCCAGGTCGAGTTCAGGCCGACGGAGTCCGGCGGCACCGCGATCACCGTCCGGATGCTTCTGGAACCGCGGGGAGCGGCGAGGATCCTCACCCGTTCGTCCTGGGCCGCCCGGCTGACCACCCGACTGGTGCACGGCGAGCTCGTGAGGTTCAAACAGTTCATGGAGGGGCTGGGGCAGGAGGGCGGCGCCTGGCGCGGCACCATCCGCAACGGCCGCGTGCAACACGACCGACCGGAACCGCCCAGGAGCCGGGTGGCCCAGTGGCCCGTCGGCTGACCCGAGGACCGGACACGGCGAGAGAAAGGCGAACACATGCGCAAGCCGCACGGTGAGGAGCCGGAGACCAGCCTCTCCGTGACACCGCCGAAGAAGTGGGCGGCCGGAGTCCCCGCGGTCGTGCACGCGCTGGAGTACTCCCTGGAGCAGACCTCCCCGCGCAAGACCGGAGTGGACCTGCTGACCATGAACCAGGTGGGCGGGATCGACTGCCCCGGCTGTGCGTGGGCGGACCCGGCCCCGGGCCGGCGCCACCGCAACGAGTACTGCGAGAACGGCGCCAAGCACATCAACGACGAGGCCACCACGCGGCGGGTGACCGCCGGCTTCTTCCGTGAGCACAGCGTCGCCGACCTCGCCGGACGCTCAGACATGTGGCTCAACCAGCAGGGCCGGCTCACCGAGCCGATGATCAAACGGCCCGGTTCCTCGCACTACGAGCCCATCGGCTGGAACGACGCGCTGGGGATCCTCGCGGAGGAGCTCAAGTCGCTGGCCTCACCCGACGAGGCCGTGTTCTACACCTCGGGCCGCGCCAGCAACGAGGCCGCCTTCGTCCTGCAGCTCTTCGCCCGTGCCTTCGGCACCAACAACCTGCCCGACTGCAGCAACATGTGCCACGAGTCCAGCGGCTTCGCCTTGAGCGAGACCCTGGGGACCGGCAAGGGCACCGTGAGCCTCGACGACCTCCACCACGCCGACCTGATCTTCCTGGTCGGGCAGAATCCGGGCAGCAACCACCCGCGGCAGCTCAGCGCGCTGGAGGAGGCCAAGCGGGGCGGCGGCCGGATCGTGGCCGTGAACCCGCTCCCGGAGGCCGGGCTGCGACGCTTCAAGAACCCGCAGCAGCCGCGCGGGATCGTCGGGCGCGGCACCCAGATCGCCGACCGCTTCCTGCACATCAAGCCGGGCGGCGACCTCGCCCTGTTCCAGGCCCTCAACCGCCTGCTGCTGGAGGCCGAGGACGCCCGGCCCGGCACCGTCCTGGACCACGACTTCATCGACGCCCACACCACCGGCTTCGAGGAGTTCGCCCAGCACGCCCGCTCGGTGGACTGGGACGACGTGTGCACGGCGACCGGATTGACCCGCGAGGAGATCGAGAAGGTACGCGACGAGGTCCTCGCGAGCGAACGCGTCATCGTCTGCTGGGCGATGGGCATCACCCAGCACAAGCACGGCGTGCCCACCATCCGGGAGATCGTCAACTTCCTGTTGCTCCGCGGCAACCTGGGACGCGCCGGCACCGGCGCCTGCCCGGTGCGCGGCCACAGCAACGTCCAGGGCGACCGCACCATGGGCATCTGGGAGCAGATGCCGGACACCTTCCTCGACGCCCTTCAGAAAGAATTCGGCTTCGACCCGCCGCGTGCCCACGGACTGGACTCGGTGGACTCGATCAAGGCGATGCGCGAGGGCCGCGTCAAGGTCTTCCTCGCCCTGGCCGGCAACTTCGTCCGCGCCGCTCCCGACAGCGACGTCACCGAGGAGGCGATGCGCTCGTGCCGGCTGACCGCCCACATCTCCACCAAGCTCAACCGCTCGCACACCGTATGCGGTGACACCGCACTGATCCTGCCGACCCTGGGACGCACCGAACGCGACGTCCAGGCCGACGGTGAGCAGTTCGTCACCGTCGAGAACTCCATGAGTGAGGTGCACACGTCCCGGGGCCGCCTCGAACCGGCCTCCCCGACGCTCCTCAGTGAGATCGCGATCCTGTGCCGGCTCGCCCGGCGCACCCTGGGCGACAAGGCGGGCATCCCCTGGGAGACGTTCGAGGGCGATTACAACACCGTCCGCGACCGCATCTCCCGCGTCGTGCCGGGCTTCCACGACTTCAACGCACGCGTGTCCCGGCCCGGGGGCTTCCAACTGCCCAACCCGGTCAACGAGGGCGTCTTCAACAACAAGGTCGGCAAGGCCCTGTTCACCAGCAACGAGAGCGTGGTCCCCCGGGCGCCCGAAGGCCATCTGCTGCTGCAGACACTGCGCTCGCACGACCAGTGGAACACCGTCCCCTACACCGACAACGACCGCTACCGCGGCATCCACGGCAGCCGTCACGTCGTACTCGTCAACCCGGCCGACCTCAGCGTACTCGGCCTCAGCCAGGGCGATCACGTCGACCTGGTGAGCGTCTGGGCGGACGGCACCGAGCGCCGGGCCGAGAACTTCCAGGTCGTCTCCTACCCGGCCGCCAAGGGCTCGGCCGCCGCCTACTATCCCGAGACCAACGTCCTGGTACCGCTGGACAGCGTCGCGGACATCAGCAATCAGCCCACGTCGAAGGGCATCGTCGTCCGCCTCGAACCCGTCCTCGACCGGACGCAACCCTCACCCGCCTGACCGCGGTACGTCTCCGAGGGGGCCCGACCGCGGCGGGCACCCTCGGACGCCCCGGGCTGTACGCCGGGCTTCGCGGCTCCGCAGGACTTCGCGGCTCCGCCGAGCCGAGCGGGGCCGTGCTCCCTCGAGGCTCACCAAGAGGACGCGAGCGCACCTTCCGCGCGGTCACGTCGGCACTCGGCCCACACCGCCAAGAACTCCCGAGTTGGCATACCGTCGTAAATGTGAGTGATGACCTGCCTGTCCGCGACGGCGACGCGGCTTCCCTGGACGAAGCGCTCAGCGCCACGGTCCGTCGCACGGGGGCTTTGGCAGGTGGTCTGTACCTGTTGGCGGCACGGGAACCCGTGCTCGGTCTGGCGGCGGTGTGCGGGATGCCGACGGCGACCGTGGCGCCGTGGCGGCGGGTGGCGGTATCGGCCGCGGGGCCCCTGTCGGAGGCCGTGCGGGAGGACCACCTGGTCTGGGTCGGCCGCCAGGAGGACCTCGCCCGCGTGTACCCGAACGCCGCGGCCGGCATGCCCTACCAGTTCGCGGCGGCCTTCGCGCCCCTGCACGGTGTCCGCCGCTACGGGGCGATGGTACTCGTGTGGTCCAGGAGTCACCCGCCGTCCCTCACCCCGCGGGAACGCGGACAGATCCTGTCCAGCGCGCGGCGCCTCACCCAGGTACTGGACCAGGCACCCACCTCGTGGGCCCTCCCGGACCAGCCGCGCACCGTGCCCCTGCGACGAGCCGACATCGCTTCGGCACAGGCCCAGCTCGCCGCCGTCGACCTGGTCCAGCGACTGCCCGTGGGCGCGCTCAGTCTCGACCTGGAGGGGCGCGTCACGTATCTCAACGACGCCGCGGCACAGCTGCTGGGCCGCCCGGCCGACCGTCTCCTGGGCACCATGCCGTGGCAGGCCGTGCCGTGGCTCGACGACCCGGTCCACGAGGAGCACTACCGCGCGGCGGTCTTCAGCCGTGAGCCCGTCGCCTTCACCGCGCTGCGCCCGCCCGGCACCTGGCTCGACTTCCGGCTCTACCCGGACGAGAGCGGCATCAGCGTCCTCGTCTCCCGCAACAAGGACCACCAGCATCCGGCCGACGGGCCACCACCTCGTATCAGCACCCCGCTCACCTCACCGGCAGGCCCCGCCACGGGGCGGGTCCACCAGCTGATCCACCTGTCTGCCGCGCTCAGCCAGACCGTCACGACGGCCGACGTGATCAACGTGGTGGCCGACCAGATCCTGCCCGCGTTCGGAGCCCAGGGCATGGTCATCTCGGCCGCCGACTCCGGACGCCTCAAGATCACCGGCCAGCGCGGGTACGACCCGCGCACCATCGCCCGCCTCGACGGACTGCCCCTGGACACGGACGTGACACCCGCGGGTCACGTGCTGCGCAACGCCATCCCGGCCTTCTTCGCCAACCCCGACGAGATGGCCCGGTCCTATCCGAGGGCCCCCGCACTGAGCGGCAAGCAGGCGTGGGCGTTCCTCCCCCTGGTGGTGTCCGACCGGCGCGTCGGCTGTTGCATCCTGTCCTACGACGAGCCGCACTCCTTCGGTGCCGGCGAACGCGCCGTGCTCGTCTCGCTGGGCGGGCTCATCGCCCAGGCCATGGACCGCGCCCTGCTCTACGACGCCAAGCACGACCTGGCCCACGGCCTGCAGCAGGCACTCCTGCCGACGACCCTGCCGCGCGTCCCCGGCCTAGACGTCGCCGCCCGCTACCTGCCGTCCACGCACGGCATGGACATCGGCGGTGACTTCTACGATCTGATCCGTCTCAGCGACACCACCGCCGCCGCCGTCATCGGGGATGTACAGGGACACAACATCAACGCCGCCGCCCTCATGGGACAGGTCCGCACCGCCGTCCACGCCACCGCCGGCGCACACCCCGAGGAAGTCCTGGTCCGCACCGACCGCGTTCTGGCGGACCTGGAAACGGACCTCTTCGTCTCCTGTCTCTACATCCACATCGACCTCGCCGGTCACCGCCTTCACCTCGCCAGCGCGGGGCACCCTCCCCCGCTCCTGCGCACCGTGGCGCCCGCACCGCACACCCGCGTCATCGATGTGGAGCCCGGCCCTCTCCTGGGCATCGGCTCGACGCCGGGAACCGGCTACCCGGTCACCACCTCGCCCCTGCCGGCCGGATCGCTTCTCGCCCTCTACACCGACGGTCTCGTGGAAACGCCGAACACCGACATCACCGAAACCATCGACTCCCTGGCCCAGCACCTCACCACCGCGAGCAGCCAGAACATCAGCGATCTCGCCGACGACCTGCTGCACTACGCGGTACCGCGGCACACCTACACCGACGACATCGCCCTGCTCCTGCTGCGCGCCCGATGAGACGCGTCCGCGGGCCGCCCCGTGACGCGATGACCGACGTAGCGCCAGGTGATGGATCACGCCTTCGACGGGAACCCCGACTCTGCGGACCGGCCGCACCCCGGCACTGAGCAGAAGCGCCGGTCCGGGAAGCCAGGCGTTGCCGCGAGGCAGGAGCGACCATGACCGTCTCGATCACCCACCGGGATTCCGCGGCGCTGGGAGGGAGCGGCAGCATCCTGATGCGCCAGCGCAGGGACCACGCCCGGCTCGACACGATGATGAACCGCTGGCTGGCCGGCGGTCCGGACGAAGAGCTCGACGCCCTGTGGCAGGACATCGTCCAGCTGGTGTTCAGTCACGCCTTCGCGGAGGAGACGGTCCTGTGGCCCGTCCTGCGCCGGGTGGCCCCCGACGGCGGGGAGCTCACCGGTCGCGTGGAGGAGGAGCATCAGGCGATCAACGAACTGGTCGCACGGGTCGAGAAGTCGCCCGACGACCCCCGGCGGGCCGAGTGGATCCAGCGGGCGTTCACCCTCATCCGCCAGGACATCCGGGATGAGGAGGACGAGCTGCTGCCTCATCTCCGGGACGCGTTCAGCGACCGTCGGTTGCGCCGGATCGGCGCCGCGTGGGGAGCGGTGCGGGCGACCGCTCCGACCCGCCCCCACCCCGGCGTCCCTCGTCGCCCACCGGGCAACGCCGTGCGAGGTGTCCCCCTCAGCGCATTCGACCGGCTGCGTGACCTGGCGCCGGCCAGCGGCCCCGCCGCCCGCCGCGCCTTCCTGGTGGTCCTGGGCGCCGCTGGGGCTGCGTGCGTCGTCTTCCGCGTGCTCCGTGCCACCCGTCCGGTGGACCGGGCCCCTGGTCGCTGACCCGGTCACTCATCGCGGACGCCCTGCGCCACGGTGTCCGGTGGGCGCCGTCCGGCGCCGGGTTTCCGCCCTCCCCCGAACGAGACGATGACAGTCGCGAGGTTCAGGAGGCAGGTGGACCGCGGAGCCCTGGGTACCCGCCACGTCATGATGAAGCGCGCGCTGTGGCAGGGACTGCTGGCCGGTACGGCCGGGGTGCTGGTGATGACACTGGGCGAGAAGGCGGAGCAACGGCTGACCGGTCGGCCCGACTCCCACGTTCCCGCCCGGACCATGGAACGTCTGACCGGCATGCGGGAGTACCCGGGCCGCCAACCCGTGCCGGTGAACCTGGCCATGCACGTCGGTCAGGGCGCCCTCCTCGGAGTCCTGCGGTCGGTGATGGCGCACGCCGGGCTTCGCGGGCCCTGGTCGTCGGGAAAGTTCGCCGTCGTCCGGGTCACCAGCGACCAGATCCTGGAGAACGCCACCGGCGTCGGCGCTCCGCCCCAGACCTGGCCACGCCACGAACTCGTCGTCGACCTGCTCCACAAGGCGGTGTACGCCTTCGCCACGGGTGTGGTCGCCGACGCCTTGGCAGGTCGCTCAGGCCCTGGCCCGGGGCAGCGCCATGCGGCGGTCCGTCCCGGCCGACAGACGGACGTGGCCCCCGTACCCCCCGACCAGGCGCGGGGGCGATAGCGCCGCGCGCAGCTGCTGGCGTTCGTGTCACCCCTGCGGCCGGTGAGAGGGCGCGCAGGCCGCCCGGACCGCGCCGGTGCAAAAGCCCGGCGCGGATGCCCGCCGTCTGCCGGAGGGGGGAGCCGACGGCCCGGGCCTACAGGTCGCCGGGCGGCGTCTTCGGCTCGAACACACTCTGCGGCGCGCTCGGCGGGTTGGCGGCCGCCTGGTGCAGTACCTGTGCCAGATCGCGGTGTATCCGGTCGGCTTCGCCGCGGACCTGGACGGGGATGTCGCCGCGTTCGGCGACGAGGCGGTCGTAGACGGGGGTCTGCTGGAACACGGTGGGGCTGCTTCCCTTCAGCGGGCGGTTCGCCGGACGGGAGCAGCCTACGGGTCCCTCACCGCCGACGGTCCCACCGGGACGGTCGAGGGTTGCGGTTCCGGGGTGGGCCGGTCGCGACAGCAGGGCTGCCTCCCTCCGCTGCCGTCGCGGTGCACTCGGTACTGGCAGCGGTCACCCTCTGGCCGCGCCGGCTCCCGTCCCTGGGGACGTGCCGCCCAGCCCCGGGATCAGGGCCGCCGCCACCGCCAGGTGCATCAGAGCGAGCGAGACCTGGGTGCCGCCGTCCATGCCGTCGCCGATGAAGGGCAGGAAGGACAGGGCCAGGACGGTCCCGGCCACCCCGGTCCAGATGGCGCGGGCGCCCCGCGCTCCGAACCGCTCCGGGGCGAACGAGCAGTCCCCAGCCGGAGAGCGACGCGAGCAGTGCGGCGACCGCGACGGGCGCGGCGCCGATGTCGAGCGTCCGATCGCCGTCGGCGAGCTGCAGCCGGTGCCCCAGCAGGGGGTCCGCGACCAGCCAGACCAGGGCGAGGGCCAGGACGGCCAGGGGCCGTAGCCGCCAGGCGCCTTCTCCGCGCACTCACTCGGCGTCCCCGGAGAGCGCCCCGTGCAGGAAGAACTCCACCAGTTCCTGCGGGGTCAGGTCGGGCTCGTTCTCCGTACGCGGCTGGGTGAACAGCAGCCCGAAGAAGAGGGCCGCGATCTGCTCCGGCGGCCGGCGAAGGGTGGCCCTGTCGGGCTCCAGCAGCTCCGCGAGGGCCGCGCGGATACGGGTCGTCGACTCGTCGCGGCCGGCACCGCGCACCGTGCCGGGGTGCTTGCCGCCGCGATGCCCCAGCGAGCCGAGGATCGCACCCATCCTGGACATGTGCGCCTGCAGAGCCTCGGCCGCGTCCGCGAGCCGGTCGGGCAGCGGTTGGTGCACGTCGATGGCGTCGAGTTCGCGGACCGCGTGCTCGGGAGAGAGCGCCTCGGCGACGCAGGCCTGCAGCAGCTCGTCCTTGTCGGCGAAGACCCGGAAGACCGTGCCCTCACCGATGCCCGCGGCGCGGGCGATCTTCGCGGTCGTCACCGCGGCCCCGTACTCGGCGATCAGTGGAATCGCGGTCTGGATGATCATCGCGCGGCGCTCCTCCGGCGTCATCGCGGGGGCGCGGCGGCGGGTGGTCTGGTTCTCCTTGGGCGCTGTCATGGTCGGCAGCATACGGAGTGAGTACTCACTCCGGCTTGGAGCAGCCGTAGCTGACGGGCTGACAGCCCGGGGCCCCGGCATCGGCGACATGCCCCAGGTACTCGCCGGCCGGCTCGAAGCCGGTGACTTCACGCAGGTTCCCGGCTGAGGAACCGGCCTGCCGGCGTCGCGCTGATGGGAGGGTATGAAGGTCGCATTCGCTCGACTGAAGGGAACCCTCGGCATGGCCGTCATCCACCACGTTGCTCTCAAGCCGACCAAGCTGGATCTGCTGACCTCCTGGCTCCCCTCCCGGCCTTGGTACTCCGGCGGCCCGGGCGAACCGGAACTGGCCAAGGCCGGCGGCTTCCGGCTGGATGACCCTCAAGGTGAGGTCGGGATCGAGTTCGTGGTGGTCACCGATACCTCGGACGCCCAGCCCACCGCCTACTTGGTGCCGCTCACCTATCGCGGTGCCCCGCTCGACGGGGCAGAGCACGCGCTCGTCGGCACCATGGAGCACCCGGTGTTGGGGCGGCGCTGGGCTTACGACGGCTGTCATGACCCGGTGCTGGTCGCCCAGTTGCTGGCTCTGGTCGCGGGCCGGGTCCAGGCCCAGGACCAGAACTCCAGCGACACCCCCGACCGGGAGGTCACCCGCTCCTGCACGGGTGACGGCCCCGCCCCCACGGACTTCTCCGCCACTGCCGTCGACGACCAGGAGGGCACTGTGCTGTCCGCGCCGGACGGCCCGGCCCTCCGCCTGCACCGGGTCCTGCGTGCCGCCCCGGAGAACGCGCCCGTCCTTCCGCCGGAGGTGACTGGCCACGTGGCCGGTGCCTGGCACATGCCGGACGGCAGCCGCGCGCGGGGGCTGTTCGTTGTCCTGCGCAACGACGGGCAGGCAGCCGCGACCGGGCCCAGCTGAGCGCCGGGAGCCGACCCTGCGCCCGGTTCACCACACCGAGTGCCGCTGGCGTGGGCGAACCCGATCAGCGCCGGTGGGCCGTCACAGGTAGCGGCTGCCCGGCCAGCCGGCAGACCCGCTTGTCGATGTGCGGGCCGGGCAGCTGTATCTCCACCTCGACGCCCCGCCGCGCGGCGGCGCACGGCAGCTCGACGAAGCGGGGTGTCCGGCGAGAAGTAGGCGGTGGCCGGCCGAAAGCGTTCCTCGGCCGACTCGATCAGGACCCGGATCAGCGTCTGCGTGTCCTGCCAACCGAAACTGGCCGAGCCGCGCACCACCTGCACCACGGCAGACGCTCCAGACGGCGCCGTATCCGCACGGCCAGCTCACCGACGGCCCCTTCACCGTGTGCGCCGTCCGCGGTACCGGTGTGTGCTGGGTGCCGGTCATTCTTCGCTCTCGGGCCGCGCCCGTCGCTGGGCCG
Source organism: Streptomyces sp. NPDC058796 (assembly GCF_042745235.1). Taxonomy (NCBI): domain Bacteria; kingdom Bacillati; phylum Actinomycetota; class Actinomycetes; order Kitasatosporales; family Streptomycetaceae; genus Streptomyces; species Streptomyces sp. NPDC058796. Next base: position 268,814 of record NZ_JBHYOP010000010.1, on the reverse strand, counting down.
ACAGTCCCTTCTGCAGGACGCGTTGGCAGCCGGGCACCAGGGGACGATCGTCGAAGTCTATTACCGGGAGCGCGGGCTGCGGTGAGACACCGGTCGCACTCGGTGTCCCGGCCGCCGCCGCGAAGCTCCACCGCGACAGACCGCCGTCGGAACGCGCCACCGTGTGACCGTCAGTCACGGCGGTCCTCGTACCGGCGGCGGTGGCCAGGCGTTCGCTCCTCGCTCAGACATTGGCCCGAAGGAGCCAAGACGGTGGAGAGACTCACGTCTGCGCAGGTCCGCCGCGTGAACGCCTCGGGCACCCGAAGGGATGAACGCTGATCGAACTCCGTCTGCCACCCGGATCGATAGCCCACACTGCGACATGCGTGTCCACGTCCGCGCTCTCCGGCGGGCCGCTCGGCGCATCGCCCATGCGGTGCCGCCGTGGCCTCGTGGAAGCACGGGGAGACGGAAGGGGGAACGGTGGCGCAGCGGCGGACTCCGCTCGGTGACAGAGCCCGTTACTGGTTCGACAGCACACTGGCCCGCGGTGCCGCCGCTCTCGTCGGCTGGATGGCGCTGCTGTGTCTGGCCGTCGTCGTGCCGACCAGTGCGGTGCTGGTGTGGACCGACCCCGATGCCCCGCCGTCCCTGGCGAAGCGGCTGGCGGAGGTGTGGCGTCTCACCGGGGAGACGCTGCGGCTGGGCGGTGCGACGGGTACACCGCTGCGGGCGATGATGTCGGTGCTGCTCGCGCTGGTCACTCTGCTGTACGTCTCCACGCTCGTCGGCCTGATCACGACGGCGCTGACGGAGCGGCTCACCTCGTTGCGACGAGGCCGTTCCACCGTGCTCGAACAGGGGCACGCCGTGGTTCTGGGATGGTCGGAGCAGGTGTTCACGGTGGTGAGCGAGCTGGTGGCCGCCAACGTCAACCAGCGCAGCGCGGCGGTTGTGGTGCTGGCCGACCGGGACAAGACCGTCATGGAGGAGGCACTGGGTACGAAGGTGGGCTCCTTCGGCCGTACGCGGCTGATCTGCCGCAGCGGCCCCACCACCGACCCGGCGGTGTTGCCGTTGACCAGCCCGGTCACGGCCGGTGTCGTGCTGGTCCTGCCCCCTGACGAGCCCGACGCAGACGCGGAGGTGGTGAAGACACTGCTGGCGCTCCGGACGGCGCTGGCCGGGGCGGAGCCGCGTCCGCCCGTCGTCGCCGCCGTGCGGGACGACCAGTACCGCCTGGCCGCCTGTCTCGCCGCCGGACCTGGCGGCGTCGTCCTGGAGAGTGACACCGTCACCGCGCGGCTGATCGTCCAGGCCGCCCGCCGTCCCGGGATCTCCCTCGTCCACCAGGAACTCCTCGACTTCGCCGGAGACGAGTTCTACCTCATCAGCGAGCCGGCCCTGACCGGCCGCCCGTTCGGCGACGCTCTCCTGTCCTACTCGACGTCGAGCGTCGTCGGGCTGATGCGATGCGGCACCCCTGTGCTCAGCCCGCCGCCGGAGACGCCGATCGCCCCGGACGACCTGCTCGTCGTCATCACCCAGGACGACGACACCGCCTGGCTGGACGAGTGCGCGGAGTCGGTCGAGAAGGCCGCGATGGCATCCCGCTCTTCGACGCCCGCGCCGCCGGAGCGGATTCTCTTGCTGGGCTGGAACCGCCGGGCCCCACTCATCGTCGACCAGTTGCACCGGCGCGCCCGGCCCGGCTCAGCCGTCGATGTGGTGGCGGAACGGGGGGAAGCGACGATGCGCCAGGTGAGCGAGGCCGACGCGGACAGCGGGAGCGGCTTGAGCCTGGCGCTGTACCACGGGGACATCACCCGTCCCGAGACCTTGCGGCGCCTGGACGTCCACTCCTACGACAGCGTGATCGTGCTGGGTCGGGACCCCGTTCCCGGGCGGCCGTCGGACGATCCCGACAACCGCACACTCGTCACCCTTCTGCTGCTGCGCCAACTGGAAGAAGCCACCGGGCGCGAGCTGCCGGTCGTCACCGAGCTGATCGACGACCGAAACCGGGCACTGGCCCCCATCAGCCCCGGGGCCGACGTGATCATCAGCGGCAAGCTCATCGGCCTGCTCATGTCCCAGATCTCCCAGAACCGGCACCTGGCAGAGGTGTTCGAGGAACTGTTCTCCGCCGAAGGGGCCGGGGTCCGCCTGCGGCCGGCGACTGACTACGTGCTGCCGGGGAGTGAGACGTTCTTCGCCACGGTTGTGGCCGCGGCACGCCGTCGCGGAGAATGCGCCATCGGTTACCGCAGCCACGATGACTCGTCGACGAGCCCCCGCTACGGCGTGCGGATCAATCCGCCCAAACGCGAGCTGCGCCGGTGGACGGCCGAGGACGAGGTGGTCGTCATCGGCAGGGACTGACGGAGGGCATGAGCAGGGGCTCGCCAGGACTCAGCCCGGGAGACCCGTCACGGGGCCGGCCACCGTTGCGGCGGTGCCGTGCGGACACCGCCGGAGCCGCCAGCTGATCGGGATTTGACCGGCTACCTCATCCGGCTCGGCGGCCGCGGGCGGGCCCATCACACCCGCCACGGCCAGCCCTGTCGAGTGCGTCCTGTCGGCACCGGTGTCCGCGTCACGGCCGGACCGGCGTGGGTTTCCGGCATCTTCACCGCTCGTGGATTCCCAGGCCCTCGCGGCCCGGCGCGTGGTCGGGTTTCAGGACGAGCTCGTCGTCGTACTCACCGCCTGCCTCGGGCCGGTAGCGCAGCGGTCCTTCATCGGGCAGCGCACGCAGCCGCTCCCGCAGGGCGGCGGACGTACGGGCGTAGTCCGCCGCGTCGTGCCGGTCCGCGCCGTACGTCACGAACGGCATGAGCGGCGCCATGCCCGTGTACCAGAACGTGCCGTGCAGCAGCGGGAACAGCACCTTGTCCATGTGTCCGTGGATCCCGCGCGGCCCGAACCCGGAAGGCCGGGCCCCCACCGACGTGACGACCAGGGCCCGCTTGCCGGCCAGACCGCCGTCCCCGTACCGGCGGGTGTGCCCGTCCGGCGCCTTCACGCCGAACCCGAGACCCTGCACCAGGACCCGGTCGAACCAGCCCTTGAGGATCGCCGGAGGCCCGAACCACCACAGCGGGAAGTGCAGGACCAGCACGTCCGCCCAGAGCAGCTTCTCGATCTCGGCGCGGATGTCGGTACTCAACTCGCCTGTCGTGTAGGCGTGTTCCTGTGCAGCGCCGACGAACAGCCGTTCACCGTCGGGCGGCCTCCCGCCGAAGTCGTCGGCGTCGACGACCGCCTTCCACTTCATCGCGTACAGGTCGGACACCTGGTACGCGTGTCCGAGCGCGTCCAGGGCGCCGAGCGCGTCGGACATCAGGGAAGCGTTGAGAGAGCGCTGCTCGGGGTGAGCGAAGACCCAGAGGATGTTCATGCGCCCCAGCATGTACTTCCGTCCTCGCGCAGCGTCAGTGACCAGATGGCCATGGAGTGAAAGAATCTGGCCACCGCGGACAGAGGGAATCGAGCACGCGCGGCAGGAAGCTGTCAAGCCTGCAGTTTCTCGGTGCCTTCGGAGCCAGAGGGCTCCCGTTCCCTGCGTGCGGCGGGCCGCCGGCCTGTTGGTCGGCCGACGGCCCGCTCTCTGCGGCCCGCGGTCAGCCGGACTTGCGGCGGAAGGCGCGGTTCTGGCCCTTGGGCCCGCTGAAGCCCTTGAGCTTGAGGCGGCCGTCCTCGTGGGCCTGGCGGGAGCGGCTGACGGCTGCCTTGCGCTCCAGGGCCTCCTGGAACCTCCGCTTGGCATCCGTCTCGGCCGGAGCCGTCTTCTTCTCGTTCGCGGGGGTGCCGGTCTCCGGCTTCTCGGTCTCCGGCTTCTCGGTCTCCGGCTTCTCGGTCTCGGGCTTCTCGTTCTCGGGCTTCTCGTTCTCCGGCTGGGTGGCGGGCTGGTTGTGCGGCGTCGGCGTGTCGGTCATGTGTCGGCTCCTGGTCAGTCGGTCAGGGACGGGACGGTGTCACGCGGCGGGAGGGCGATGTGGTCGCCCTGCCACCGGGCGCGCAGGCGGCGGTCGTGGGAGACCAGGAGAAGCGTGCCGGGGTAGTCGGCCAGGGCTTGTTCCAGGTCTTCGATGAGCGCCGGGGAGAGGTGGTTGGTGGGCTCGTCCAGCAGCAGGACGTCGCTGGGGCGGCTCAGCAGGCGGGCCAGGGCCAGGCGCCGGCGCTGGCCGGTGGAGAGTTCGGTGACGCGGGCCGTGAGGCGTTCGGGGGTGAACAGGCCGAGTGCGAGCAGGCGTTCGGTGTGCTCCTCGGGGTGGCCCGGCAGCCCCCGGGCGTAGGCGTGGAGCAGGGTCTCGCCGGGGCGGCCGGGGGCGGGCTCCTGGGGGAGATGGCCGATGCGACCCCGGCGTGTGACGCGACCGGCCGCAGGAGTGAGCCTGCCGGCCAGGACGCTCAGCAGGGTGCTCTTGCCGGTGCCGTTGCTCCCGGTGATCAGGAGCCGGTCCCCTGCCCGAACGGTGAGGTCGGTGGGAGCGAGGCGGCCGGTGACGGCGACGCCGATGGCGTCCAGGACCGTGCCGGAGAGCCGGCCCGACCGCAGGGTCGGCGTGAAGCGGAGCGGCTCGGGCGGCCGGGGCACGGGGTCGGCGAGCAGGCGGCGCAGACGTTCCTCGGCGTTGCGGACCCTGCTGGCCAGGGACTGCTGGACGCGGCCGGCGGCACGGTCGTAGGCCATTTTGTTGCCGTCGGTCATGGCCCGGCCGGGGGCGACGCGGCGGGCCGTGGTGCCGGCGGCTTCGCGTTGGGCGGCCACGTCCGCTTCCCAGCGGGCGTGTTCCTGTACCCAGCGCTGCCGGGCCGCGGCCTTCTCGGCGAGGTAGCCGGTGTAGCCGTTGCCGTAGCGGGTGACGGTGTGCCGGTCGGCGTCGACCTCCAGCAGGGTGGTGGCGACGCGGCCGAGGAAGGTGCGGTCGTGGGAGACCGCGACGGTGGTGCCGCGCCGGGTGCGCAGGTGGTCCTCGAGCCAGGTCAGGGCGGAGGCGTCGAGGTGGTTGGTCGGCTCGTCCAGCAGGAGGACCTCTGGGGACGCGGCGAGGAGTGCGGCCAGGCGCAGGCGGACCTGCTCACCGCCGGAGAGCACGCCGACGGTACGGTCGCGCGGCAGAAGTCCGAGGCCGAGGCCGTGCAGCGCGCGTTCGACCCGTGCGTCGGCCTCGTAGCCGCCGCGCAGTTCGAAGGCGGTCAGCAGGTCGCCGTACTCGGCGAGGACCCGGTCGTCGCCGGCGCCGTCGGTCATGGCGGCCTCGAGTCCGCGCATGCGGCGCTCCATGGCGCGCAGGTCGCTCAGTGCGTCGTCGACGGCCTGCTGGACGGTGTGGTGCGCGGGGAGCCGACCGTCCTGTGGGAGGTAGCCGACACCGCCGTCGCTCTGAACGGTGACCTCGCCGGCGTCCGGCTGCTCCACCCGGGCGAACAGGCGCAGGAGGGTGGTCTTGCCCGAGCCGTTCTCTCCGATGATGCCGGTGCGCTCACCCGTGGTGAGGGCGCAGGTGACGGAGTCGAGGACGAGACGGCCGTTGTACGACTTGGTGACTGCACGGGCGCTGATCTGCGTGGGCATGGGGGTGCTCCGAGGCGTTCGCGTGAAGGGCGGCCCCGGCGGGCCGCGGGGTCGGTTGAGCGCCCCGGAAGAGCATGTCCACTCCTTACTGCGACAGCAGTTGCGTTGAGAAGTTGTCATGGTGGCGGCGGTGAGAGCAAGCGGATATTCCGGCGAGGGAACCTGGACCGGCCAGGCGGCCGGCGGGGCCGTACCGCGTGGCCGGTCCAGGTGCCCGAGGCGGCGCGGGAGCTGCCGCCGGCCACCGAGACGCTCGAGGGGGACCTGGTGGCCGTCAACGCCGGGATGGAAGCCGCCGTGGCGCTGCGACGGTTCCGGGAGGAGCGGTACGCGCGGCGCGCCGCCGTCGTCGTCGAGCGGGTGGTCGAGTGCCCCGAGGGGACGTGTGCGCGACGGGTGCTCGTCGCGGCTCAGGCGCCGCCCGCGGCATCGGTGCGGGCCTGCTCCGCCAGCCGGCGTTTGGCATCCTCCCAGGCGACGGGCAGCCCGGCGGTGTCGACTTCCCAGAAGGTGAAGGTGGAGTCGCTCATCGTGGAGCGCAGCGAGGTCATGATGCCGCGGTGCGGCTCGGTCCTGGCATAGGCGTACAGGGCGTCGCGGTCCTGCCAGGCGGACAGCGTGTAGAAGACGCGCCGGGCGGGCTGCGCGACCAGTGAGGCGCCGTAGGCGCCGGGGGCCGAACGGACCTGTTTCCAGGCCGCCAGGGAGCGCAGGAAGAAGCGCGGCACGTCCTTGAGCGACCGCACTTCGAAGCGGGACGCCATGACGTACGCCACGCCATTCGGCGGGGGCGGATTCGGAACGGTCCAGGGAAGTGTGGGCACCGTGGTCTCGCCTTCAGGAATGGGAAGTGACACTATCCATAGTAGACAGTAATGGACAGTGGCACTAACCGTTATCCGACGGGCAATGAAAAAGCCAGAACGAGCAGGAAGCGAACCGGATGCGCATCTCCGAGCTGAGCCGCCGCAGCGGGGTCTCCATCCCCACGATCAAGTACTACCTGCGGGACGGGCTGCTGCCCCCCGGCCGTTCCACGGCCGCCAACCAGGCCGAGTACGACGATGACCACGTACGCCGACTGCGGCTGATCCGCTCCCTGATCGGGGTGAGGGGGCTGTCGGTGAGCGCCACCAGGGACGTACTGGCCGCGGTGGACGAGCAGCAGGGCGATGTGCATCTCCTGCTCGGGCTGGTGCTCGGCGCGCTGCCCGTCGAGCGGTCCGGCAGGCCGCCGCGCCGGGCCGGCGCCGCGGAACCGTCCGCCGCCGGGGCGGACTCGGAGGAGGTCGACGACGACGTGGCGGCGCTGACCGCCGAGATGGGCTGGAAGACGTCCCCGAACCCGCCCGCCGCGCAGGTGGTCGCCGAGACGCTGGAGACGCTGCGGGCCCTCGGGGTGGACTACGACTGGCGCTCGCTCGTCCCGTACGCCGAACTCGCCGATCGCCAGGCGCGGCTGGACCTCGACCAGCTCCGGGACGCGGGCGACCCTCTGCAGCAGGCCGAGCGGGCCCTGCTGCTGACCGTGCTGCTGGAGCCCGCGCTGCTGGCTCTGCGGCGGCTCGCGCAGGAGCACCACTCGGCGCTGCGGTTCAGGAGCGGCTGACCCGGCCGGCGACGTCCGGACCGAAGGACACGGCCGGGACGACGAGCATCCCCGCGCGCACCCCGTCGGGCGCGGCGCCGGTGCGCAGGACGCCGCTCGCCCGCCCGCAGGCCGGCGGCGGTGAGCAGCGCCCGGGGGTGCTGATGCACGCGGACGGCTTCGGCATCCGGCCCGCGCTGCGGCCAGCGGTCCTCGCCCGGCTGATGCCCTTGATCGAGGCGCACACCGCCGAACGTGTTCTGCCCGACGCCGACGCCCACCTCGGGTTCCGCACCGCCCAACCCGAGGTCGCCGCCGGTCCCGTCGCGGTGACCGGCTGTTGCATAGGCGGCCTCTCGGCGATGCGCACCACCGCCGCCCACCCCGGCCGGGTGGCAGCCGTCGCCGCGTTCCACGGCCCGGCGGGCGTCGACGGGCCCGGCCTCTTCTCCCGGCTGACCGCCCGGGCCCACCTCGGCCACGCCGAAGGCGACCTGACGCCCGAGGCCCTCGGCGAGCTCAACCAGCCCCTGGACGCCGCAGGCGTCGGCTACACCAGCGAGATCCACCCCGGGGCAGCGTCCACGGCTTCACCATGTCCGACACCGACGCTTTCAGCTCCTCCGGGCTGAAGCACCACTGGGACCGCCTGCTCCCCCTCCTGGACGGCCCCCTGGGCGGCGGCTGAGGCTCCGGCCCGGGACCGAATCCGCTACGACCCACAGTTATTTGACCGATCGTTCTGGATACGCCTATGCTCTTCGGCGTGGCCAGGACCAAGGAATTCGATCCGGACGCCGCCCTGCAGTCGGCCCTTGAGCTGTTCTGGCGGCGCGGCTACGAAGCGACGTCGATGGCGGACCTCGTCGAGCACCTCGGCATCGGCCGAGCCAGCCTCTACGCGACCTTCGGCAGCAAGCACGAGCTGTATCTGAAGGCCATGGACCGCTACACCGAGACCCGCGACCCGGCCCTGCTCGCCGAGTTGTCCCAGCCGGGCCCCGCACTGCCCGCGGTGCGGGCGCTGGTGCGCCGCTTCGCCGCGGAGGCCACCTCCCCGGAAGACCGGCTGAGCGGCTGCTTCGTCACCAACACCGCCGCCGAACTGGCCCCGCGCGACCCCGCGGCGGCCCGCCGGGTCGAGCTCAGCTGGGAGCACATCGAGACCCCGCTGCACTCCGCGCTCGTACGGGCCCAGGCGCAGGGCGAGCTGCCCGAGGGCCGCGATCCGCGCGCCCTGGCCCGCATGCTGCTCGTCCTGCTGCAGGGCGTACGGGTCGTCGGCAAGGCGTCGAGCGACCCCGCCCGGGTGCGGGACGCGGCCGAACAGGCCCTGGCCCTGCTGGACTGACTCGCGCCCGCCAAAGGTGCCGGAAACACGGGGCGGCTTTCCTTTGCCCAAATAATGGACTGATCGGTCAAGTATCAGGTGTCAAGTACCGGAGGAAGGCATGACCGCCACAGCATCTGCCCGCGTCGCCACCGTGCGGCAGCGACCCGCCTTCCTCCTCCTCGGGGGCGTCCAGGCCACGCTGATCTTCACGCTCGCCGCGATCGCCGTACCGCTGCCCCGCATCGGACGCGAACTCGGCCTGCAGCGTGCCAACCTCATCCTGCTGAGCGCCGCCTACGGACTGACCTTCGCGGGGCTGCTGCTCTTCGGCGGGCGCCTCGCGGACCGCTGCGGCGGGCGGCGTGCCCTCACCGCGGGCCTGGTCCTCTTCGCCACCGCCTCGGCCGCCGCCCCGCTCGCCCCCGGCATGGGGACGCTGCTGGCAGCGCGCTTCGCGCAGGGCGCGGGGGCGGCCCTGATCGCGCCCGCCGCCATGGCCGTGCTGCGCGCCGTCTTCCCCTCCCCGACCGCGTACGGCAGGGCGATGGCCACCTGGGGCGGGCTCTCGATACTCGGCGCGACCGCGGGCAATCTGCTCTCCGGCGTCATCTCGACGCTGCTGTCCTGGCGCTGGACCCTCGCCGTGCCGCTCGTGGTGGCCCTCGCGGCCCTCGCCCTCACACCCCGACTGCTGCCGGACACCACCGCGAGCCGGGACAGGACCCTCGACCTGCCTGGCGCGCTGCTCGCCGCCACCGGGATCACCCTGGCCAGTTACGGACTCGTCGTCACCGACACCCGCCCCTGGTCGTCGGCCGGCGTGCTCGTGCCACTGCTCGGCGGGGCCGCGCTGCTGGCCGGGTTCTGGTACGCCGAGCGCCGCGCCCGCGACCCGCTGCTGCCGCCCCGCTTCCTGCTCGACCGGCGGCGCGTCCTCGCCCTCGCGGCCATCGCACTGAGCGCCTGCGCGACCGCGATGACCTTCGTGGTCCTCTCGCTCCACCTCCAGCAGGCACGCGACTGGTCACAGCTGCGGACCTCGGCGGCGTTCGTACCGTTCGCCGTGGTGCTGATCGCCTCGGGCCGGGCGGCGGGAGCGCTCATCGGCCGGTACGGGGCCCGGACCGTCACGGCCGCCGGCCTCGGCACCGGCGCGGCCGGGCTCGTCCTCCTCGCACTCACCGGGACCGACGCGCACATCCCGTACGGATACGGACTGCTGCCGGGCCTCGTGCTGCTGCCGGCCGGCACGGCGGCCTCCTTCGCGGGAGCCGCCGTGCTCGCCACCGAAGGCGTGCCGCGGCAGCGGACCGGGCTCGCGGGCGGCGTGCTGAACACCGCGATGGAGTTCGGCCCGACCGTCCTGTTCGCCCTTCTGCTCACGCTCGGCAGCGACGCCTCGTCCCTGGCCGCGACGGGGGCCGCCCTCGCCGCCGTCGCCCTCCTGAACCACCGCACCAGGTAATCCACCAATCCACTACTCGAGGAGCCACCCCATGAACCGCTTCACCGGCAAGACCGTCCTCGTCACCGGCGCGGGCTCCGGCCTCGGCCGCGCGATCGCGCTCGCCTTCGCGGCCGAGGGCGCGCTGGTGGTCGCCGCCGGTCGCACCGCCGCCACACTGCACGAGACGGCCGGCCTCATCGAGGCCGCGGACGGCACGGCCGCCGCCGTCACCGCCGACGTCACCGACTCCGGCCGGCTCCGGGACCTGGTGCGCGAGAGCGTCGCCCGCTTCGGAGGGCTGGACATCGCGGTCAACAACGCCGGGATACTCCGCGGCACCGTGCCCGCCGGGGAGGTGAGCGAGGAGGACTGGGACGCGGTGCTGCGCACGAACGTCACCGGCGTCTGGCTGGCCATGAAGCACGAGATCGCGCACATGAAGGACAACGGCGGCGGCACCATCGTCAACATCTCCTCCAACCTGGGCGCGCACCTGCGGCTCCCGAACACCGCCGCGTACGTCGCCTCGAAGGCGGCGGTCTCGGCGCTGACCCGTGCCGCCGCTCTCGACCACATCCACCAGGGCATCCGCATCAACGCGGTCAGCCCCGGCGCCTCCGCCGCCCCCATGTCGCTGCGGCCCGGCGAGAACGAGGCCGACCGCGCCGAACGCGTGAAGACGGAGAACCCGCTCGGCCGGGTCGCCGAGGCGGAGGAGGTGGCGGCCGCGGTGCTCTACCTCGCCTCGCCCGCGGCCGGCGCGGTGGTCGGCGCCGACCTGGTCATCGACAGCGGGGCCTCGGCCTGACGGCCGGCGGGCTCCGGCGGCGCCCCCGGATCGGTACAGGAGGCAGCGGCTGCGGCATGACGCCCGGTCAGCAAGCGGGCGAGGACGGCGATCAACGCGCAGAGAGTCATGCCGGGGAAGAGGGGCACCACCGTGTGCCCGCCGGCGACGCCCAGCAACGGCGCGACGGCCGCGCCGAGAGCGCTCTGGAGCGTACCGCGCACGGCCGAGCCGGCGCCCATACGCGGCTGAGCTGCCCGGCGACAGGGATGGGCAAAGCAGGGCGCTGGACGCCGGCAGCAGGAACAACCTCACACGCAGGAGGAGATCACCGGATGGAGGGGCCCGTCTCACGGCTGGTGTCAACACCCGGTCCGTCGCGGTCGGCGGCGGCCAGGTCGGACCGCTGGGTGCGCAGCAGCTGCCGGCGCTTCGCGGCGCCTCCCGGCATGCGGTGCAGCCGGAACGAACCGGGTTTCCGCGCTTCCTTCGCGAAATGGTCGATGATGCCGTTGCAGACCAGCTCCTTGATCTTCGCGCCCAGGCCCTTGTCGACATGCAGCATCACAGCGGTGTCGGACCTGTTGGCGAACTGGTAGATGCCCGCGTTTCGCCCGAGACTGATGCACTGAGCGTAGAAGCCCTGGTGAAGAGGCTCCGGCTGCTCCCCCGCGAGTCGGCTGAGCACGGTGTCGGCGGCACGTGCCCCCAGCGGCGTCGCGTTCAGGCAGCTCATCCGCAGCGGCAGGTTCGACGGTGCCGCCACGTCCCCGGCCGCGAGGATGCGCTCGTCGTCGACGCTCGTCAGCGTCTCGTCCGTGAGCAGGCGGCCGACCGTGTCGGTGCTCAGCCCGCTGCGCACGGCCAGGTCCGGCACGCCGAAGCCCGCGGTCCAGACGGTGACCTCACTGGGCAGCTCGCGGCCGTCCGCGAGCCGCACGGCTTCACGGCTGACGGCCGTCACCTTCGTGCCGGAGCCGTCGACGACCGACACGCCGAGCCCGGCCAGCCTCTTCGCGACCGCACGTCGGCCCCGGGTGTGCAGGTAAGGGCCGAGAAGGCCACCGCACACCAAGGTCACGGCGCGGCCCTGTTCCGCCAACTCCGCGGCGGTCTCGATACCGGTGGGACCGGCACCCACCACCGTCACGTGAGCAGTCACGGGCGTGGCCTCGAGAACCGTCCGCAGCCGCTGAGCCTCCTCCAGGTTCGAGACCGAGTGGGCGTACTGGGCTGCCCCGGGAACGCGCGGTTCGGCGTTGCCGCTGCCCACGGCGTAGATCAGGTAGTCGTAGTTGAGCATGCCGCCGCCCGCCAGCTCCACGCGGCGGCCGGCTGCTTCGATCCGGGTCACGGCATCGACCAGCAACCGGACGCCGTCGGCCAGGATGTCCTGATAGGCGACGACCCCGTCGTGAGAGCCGCCCGCCACCTGGTGCAGTCGGACCCGGTGTACGAGCTCCGACCGCGGGTTGACCAGCGTCACGGTCAGGTCGTCTCGCTGCGTCAGCCGGTTCGCGGCCATCAGGCCCGCGTACCCGCCGCCCGCCACGACCACCTGGGTCTTCCCGATCATGGTTCCTCCCCTTCGGCTCAGCTGCTCGGCATGAAGACCCCGCGCCACCGACTCCTGTGACAGGACGTGAGGCAGATCACTTCGACCGCCGCGGGAGATCCGGTACCCGGGTGGAGACCAGGCCCGCCTCGCGCGTGAGCTGACGGTGGGTGAGCGCTGGCAGCATCGCTCACGTACCGGAAGGCAGAAGCTCGGATGCTTCGGCTACGTGGCGGCGAGCCGGTCGACCTGTTCGCATCCGGTGCGCAGCAGGAAGGTGTTGAGGCCGCCGTAGGACTTGGCACCCAGGATGAAGAAGTGCGGTTCGGGGTTGCGCAGGGCATCGACGCCGACGGAGGGCCGGGCAGTCACCGCCGGCGGAGCCGAGCAGGGCGGCGGAGAGATTCACGGGGCCTCCGGTGGCGTGGCACTCGTTGACCGGTCGGCGGCACGGAGGACGCGAAGCCCTTCAGGCGGCGATGCCGGCTGCGAGCCGGTCAGCGACGCTGCGGGGCTCGCGGCCGAGGAGTTCTGCCAGGAGTGGGCCGGCTTCCGCGAAGTGGCCGGCACGGGCGGCCTGGTACCAGGTGAGCATGAACCGGGCCGTCCGCTCCGGGACGCCGACCGCGAGCTGGTCGGCGACCCACTGTTCGTCGTCCAGAACGATGCGCTGGATGATGCGGCCGGTGAGACCGGAGGCTGTCTTGGCCAAGTCGTCCAATGTGACGGCGGTTGGCGCGGTGAGGGAGACCGGGCCGTCGAAGGAGCGGTCACCGGCGAGGATGACCGCGACGGCCTCGGCCACGTCGGCACGGTCGGTGTACGGGACGGGACCGTCTTCCGGTTGGGCGACCTCTCCGGTCTGCTGCCACGGGCCGAGTACCTGGTCCAGTGTGCCGTAGGCGCCATTGCGCAGTGCGGTCCAGGCGACTCCGGACTCGGCGAGGATCGCCTCGGTGGCGATGTGGATCGCCGACGGCGGGTACGGATTGCCGGGGACGGCGGCCAGTTGGCTCGTGTACAGGATCCGCTGGGCGCCGGCCGCGACGGCGGCCTCGACGGCGTTTCGGTGGAGGCTGACCAAGTCGGCCGCCGGGTCGTTGCCGGACACCAGAAGCACCTGTTCGGCACCGGCGAAGGAATCGCGCAGCGCGGCCGGGTCATCGTAGGAGCCCTGCCGCACGCGTACACCACGATCGGCGAAGTGCTGCGCCTTGGCGACGTCGCGGACGCTGACACCGATCTCGCCAGCGGGGACGCGCTTGAGGAGGTGTTCGACGGTGGTCCCGTTCAGAGCCCCGGTGGCACCGGTGACAACGATCATGTTCGTGGCCTCTTCCTGTGTGCCCACACACCGGATCCGCCCTGGTGGGGGCCGCACCATAAGTTGACCAGGCAGGTCAGCTTCGCACTTTTCGACCACCGTAGGTAAGCTGACCAAGCGAGTCAAGTTTTGACGTGAACGGCAGTGGGAGACGGTGAGGGGCCTTGACCGGTGCGGTGCCTTCGGGATCCCGCCTGCGCGCCGACGCCAGGCGCAACTCCGAGCAGATCCGCTCTGCCGCGATCGGCGCCTTCCAGGGGCGGGGCCTGACGGTTCCGCTGGAAGAGGTCGCCAAGGCGGCGGGGGTGAGCAAGGCCACGGTCTTCAACCGGTTCGGCGGTCGGATCGGCCTCATCGAGGCCGTCATCGAAGAGGTCGTCGCGAGGGAGCTGTTCGCGGTCATCGACCACACTCGGACCATCGACGACGTCAATGAGCGGATCGCGTACTACCTCACCGCGATCCGCGACCTCCAGTACCGCCAGCCCGCGGTCAACGACGTTCTGTTGCAGACGTATCCGCACTCACCGCAACTCATGGACATCTGCCGGGCCGGAGGCGAGGCCAACGACGAACTCGTCGCAGCGGCACGGGCCTCCGGTGCGCTGCGGCCGGAGTTCACGGCGGACGACCTTCACGCTCTCTTCGTCGACAATGCCCTCGCCCTCAAGCACGGCGAGCGGCCTCCTCGTGACGATTACGACCGCCGCACCGCCTACCTCCTGGACGGTATCCGCCCGCGTCGGTCCGCTTCGGGCGGACGTTGACAGCGCCGTTGCCCTGATGTCACGCGTCGCCCCGTGAGGCCGGGGCGCACCTGCGGTGCCCGGCCCGGCCAAGCGTGCCTGCACGCGGTCCGCCGCGATCAGGGCGCATCGACGAAAGGGCGATCACCTCCTGCCTCACCGTCCGCGGCCTCCACCCGTGGCAGCATCCGCAGCAGCCAGTGTGAGGTGATCTCCTGCATCCGCGGCGCGGACTTGGTGGTGGTGGCGAGATTGCGGGCGGCGGTACTGAGGGACTGCTGCGGCGTGGCCGGGGGTGGTCCGGGCTCCCGGGGATGCCGTCGACGGACTTCGGCGGGACTTCTCCCTGGACAACGTCGGTAGGACGCGACCCTTGCCAGGACTGCGAGCGGCCATGGCGAGGCCATGACCGCGGCGAAGTCAGCGGTTGGTCACGAGGCGCCGTCAAGGACCTGGCGGAGTCGATGTGCGAACTCGTCCGGCTTCCCGGGGTACCCGAACTCGCCGCCGCAGAAGCCGCCGTGGTGGCTCGGGAAAACGGTCACCCTCTGCCCGAGCAGTTCGGCGGTCGCGACGGAGGTGCGTCCGGTCAGCAGGTTGTGGGACTCCTCGCCCGCGGCGATCACGATGCGGGTCGGGCGGCGGCGATCACGGAGGCGTCCGGACGGTAACCGCTGACCGCCCATGACCGGTCGGACAGCAGCGGATCGTCCCGTGAGCCGTCATCCTCCGTGGGCATCCCGAACGCGGCGGGATCGGCCTCCGGCTGTTCGAAGTACGCGTCGGTGAACTCTCCCTCCCACGAGGTCATGGCCACGAACGCAGCCATCCCGGCCCCCCGGCCCCGAGCGCCTCGATGACGGCGTGTACGTCGTCGGCCTGGGTCTGCGGGGTGTGGTCGACTCGCCCGTCCTTACGAGTGCTGCGACCGAGCCCACGCGGGTCGTAGGTGACCACGGTCCGCTCGGGGAAGCGCGCGGCGAGCGTGGCGAAGCCAGTAGCGTCCATGGGCTGCCCGATCATGAACAGCGGCGGGCGTCCGTCCGTGATCGGCAGCGGCCCGCGAACGTCATGGACGAGGTGCGCGCCGGCTGTCTCGAGTGTGTGCGTCTCCATACCCGTGCAGACCGGCCCCGCCCAGGGAACTCATCGGTGCGGCGAGCGTCGCTCCGCGACGAGGCCGGCGACGTGTTCCACCGGGCGCCGTAGGGTGATCGTGTGGACGTGTCCGAGGTGCCGGGGAGCAGGACGCGGCCGTGGCGGCCGTCGCCTCGGCCGACGGCCCACCCTCAGGTCCACCCCTCGGCATCTGGTCCCTCGACGAATGGTCTCTTCCGGGCCGGCCGGCCTCGACACCTGGATCCGTTCACCAGACTCGCGCGCGGACGAAGGAGTTGCCTGCCTTGACCACCACCCCGTACACGGAAAGGCGGTACGGCGGAGTCACCGTGCTGGTGGGCGCCGAACTGGGCGCCTACCCCTACGCCAACTCCGTGCTCGTGCGCGGCACCGCCGAGACACTGCTCATCGACCCGTCACTGTCACTCGTCGGAACGGCGCCCCCCGCGGACCTGGTCCTCGTGAGCCACGCGCACGAAGACCACGTAGCGGGTCTCGCCGACTACGACGCGCCCGTCCGCATCCACCAAGGGGACCTCGCCGCGCTGCGGTCACGCGGGGTCATGGTCGAAGGCTACGGCCTCCCCCCGGAGGCCACCGAGCGTACCCACACGATGCTGCGCGACCACTTCCACGTGCGGGATCGCCCCGACGCCACGGGATTCGAGGACGGCACGGTGTTCGACCTCGGCGGCCGCACCGTGACCGTCGTCCACCTCCCGGGCCACACGCCGGGCCACAGCGGCTTCCTGGTCGAGCCGGACGGCTTCCTCTTCGTGGCGGACATCGACCTGACCTCGTTCGGTCCGTACTACGGAGACACGGGCAGCAGTCTCACGGATTTCGAGGCTTCCCTGCGCCGGTGCCGGGAGATCGGCGTCCGCTGGTACGGCACCGCTCACCAGAAGGGTGTGATCGAGGGCGCCGCAGAGTTCTCCGCGCGGCTCGACGCCTTCGCGGGGGTGGTGGACAAGCGTGACGCGACCCTCTTGGCGTTCCTGGCCGAGCCGCGGACCGTCGAGGAGATCGCCGAGCACCGGCTGGTCTACCGCCCGCACGTCGAGGGCCCGCACGTGGAACCGGTCGAGCGTCGGACCGCGGCACAGCACCTGAACCGGCTGATCGGCACGGGAAGGGTCACGGAGGTCGAGCAGGGAAGGTTCCGCGCAGCGTAGCCTTCGCCGCCTGCTGCGCCGCACCCTGTGGCGGCGGCCTCCCGGTGGGCCGGTTGCCGCCCGCTGCCGGGGTACCCGGGCCCCGGGCGAGCGCTCCGGGTCCGCCTGCCGAGGCAGTCGGACGTGCTCACCGCCGTGATCACAGTGAGGTGCTGGGTATGGGTGCGACGGGACTGGTCGCGGGCGAGGGACGGGCCGCGCGGTTGCGCGGTGTGGCAGCCGGCGTCTTCGGCTGGGACAGTCTGCGCCCTGAGCAGCTGACAGCCATGGAATGGGTGCTGGACGGGGCGGACGCCTTGGTGGTGATGCCGACCGGCTCCGGGAAGTCCGCGGTCTTCCAGGTGCCCGGCCTCCTGCTGAGCGGTCCGGTCGTCGTGGTCTCACCGCTGCTGGCCCTGCAGCGCGACCAGATCGCCGGCCTTTCCGGGGACGACACGTCGCCGGGTGCCGTCGCCCTGAACTCCGACCTCACCTCCGCACAGGAGCGTGCCGCCTGGGCGGAGGTGCGCGAGGGCAGCGTCCGCTTCCTCTATCTCGCGCCCGAGCAGCTCGCGAAGGACCCGGTGGTCGAGCGGCTGGCCGAGGTACGGCCCGCTCTGTTCGTGGTGGACGAGGCGCAGTGCGTCTCCTCTTGGGGCCACGACTTCCGGCCCGACTACCTGCGTCTGGAACAGGCCGTGCGTCGGGTGGGCAGGCCCCCGGTCCTGGCCCTCACGGCGACGGCCGCGCCGCCGGTACGCAGGGAGATCACCGAGCGCCTGGGCATGACCCGTCCGCGGGTGATGGTGACCGGTTTCGACCGGCCGAACATCCGGCTGGAGGTGAGGCGCTTCCAGGACGACGCCGAGCGTCGGCGCGCCGTGGTGGAACGGGCCGCGGCCGAGCCCAAGCCGGGCCTGCTGTACGCGGGGACCCGCAAGGACACCGAGTACTACGCCGGGGAACTGACCTCGCTGGGACTCGCGGCCGAGGCGTACCACGCCGGTCTGAGCGCCGCCGAGCGCACCCGGGTCCACCAGGCTTTCCAGTCGGGTGAGGCCGACGTGGTCGTGGCCACCTCGGCCTTCGGCATGGGAATCGACAAGGAGGATGTGCGGTACGTGCTGCACGCCGCGCTCCCCGGCTCGCTCGACGCCTACTACCAGCAGATCGGCCGCTGCGGCAGGGACGGCCGACCGGCCCGCGCCGTGCTGTACTACCGTCCCGAGGACACCGGCATGCAGGCGTTCTTCGCCGCCCGCACTACCGGCAGACAGGCGCTGACCGAGGTCGCCGACGCCGTCCACGACCACGAGGACGACCCGGCCGACCTCACGGAGCTGCGTCAGGAGACGGGCCTGTCCCGCCCACGGGTGACGGCCGCGGTGAACCTCCTGGAGGAGGCCGGCACGGTCACCACCGGAGAGGAGGGCGAGGTGCGTCCGGCCCCGGACACACCACCGGACGAGGCAGTGGAGGAGGCCGCACGCGCGGCCGAGGCACACCGGCGTACCGACCGCACCCGAGTCGACATGGCGCGGGCGTACGCCGAGGAGACCGGCTGCCGCCGCTACTTCCTGCTCGGCTACTTCGGCGAGGCCTACGAGCCGCCGTGCGGCAACTGTGACCGGTGTGAGGCTGAGGAACCCGACGACGCCCGAGACCCCGCCGGGGCCCGCCGGCCCGTGCATCGCACCGCCTCCCGCTACCCGGTCGGCACTCAAGTACGGCACGGTCAGTGGGGCGGGGGCACCGTGCTCAGCGAGGACGGCGACCGCATCACCGTCCTGTTCGACCAGGCCGGATACCGCACCCTGTCTCTTGAGACGCTGGCCGACCGGGACGACCTGATCACGGTGGTGCGCCGGCCCGGACCCGACGACGGTCCGCGGTAGCCGACCGGAGGGCCGAAGGGAGAGACCCATCCGTCTTCACCGCAGTCGACCGGCCGATCCCGGGTGCCACCGGCAACGACACGGGCGCGGTCTCGGAGGCCTCGACGCCCACGGGCAGCCCGTGCGCGGTCCGGCCGTGCCGGCCCGCATCCGCGGCCTGGTCGGGTACGCGAGGCGGTCGGGGCGCGTCTGAGCGAATGGGGACTGACCCGGCAGCGCGTCATGGCAACCGCCGTGCCCGCTGGAGGAGGGTGTGACGGTGGCCGGAGCGCTGTCCCACCTCGGCGACGAGGGGCCCTACGCCATCCCCGCCACTCAGGGCCCCGCCGAACGCGCGGTGCTGCGCATGCTCCGCACCGGGCGACCGTCCGAACAACCGCAGCGGTGCCGACCGCTTCTTACGGACCCGTGACGTGCCGCTCGCGGCGCGCGGTGCGGGCGTTCGGCGGGCCTAGCGTGGGCGTATGCGCGTACTGGTCACCGGCGGTGCCGGGTTCATCGGGTCCCACGTCGTCGACGCCCTGCGGGAGGACGGGCACGACGCCGTCTGCTTCGACGTGCGCGAGGATCCCGGCGACGACGTGCGCGACCCGGCCGCGGTGGCGCGGGCCCTGGCAGGGGTGGACGCCGTGTGCCACCAGGCGGCGATGGTCGGACTCGGCACCGGGTTCGCCGACGCCGCGGAGTACGTCTCGCGCAACGACCTCGGCACCGCCGTCCTGCTCGCCGCGATGGCCGAGGCGGGCGTGCGGCGGCTCGTACTGGCCGGGTCGATGGTCGTCTACGGGGAAGGGCGCTACGGCTGTCCGCGGCACGGGGTGGTGCGGCCGGGTCCGCGCGCGGTGGCCGACCTGGAGGCGGGACGGTTCGAGCCCCCGTGCCCGGTGTGCGGTGCGGACCTGGTGCCGGGGCTGGCCGGTGAGGACGCCCCGGCCGATCCGCGCAACGTGTACGCGACCACCAAACTGGCCCAGGAGCACCTGGCCGCCGCCTGGGCCCGGACGACCGGCGCTGCGGCGGTGTCGCTGCGCTACCACAACGTGTACGGGCCCCGGATGCCCCGCGACACCCCGTACGCCGGTGTCGCTTCCTTCTTCCGCTCCGCCCTCGCGCGCGGCGAGGCTCCGCGGGTCTTCGAGGACGGGCGTCAGCGCCGGGATTTCGTGCACGTACGGGACGTGGCCGCGGCGAACGTCGCCGCGCTGACGGTGCAGAGTCCGGGCGGCGGCCTCGTCGCCTACAACACCGGCAGCGGTGAGCCGCACACGGTCGGGGAGATGGCCCGTGCCCTGGCGGCGGCGTACGGCGGGCCGGAGCCCGTCGTCACCGGCGAGTACCGCCTGGGCGACGTACGCCACATCACCGCGGACTGCGCGCGGCTGCGGAACGAGACGGGGTGGCGGCCGCGGGTCGGGTTCGCCGAGGGTATGCGGGAGTTCGCGCGGGCGGAGTCGGGCCGGCGGTGACCGCGGGCCCGGGGGCTCAGGTTTCCGCCGGGGGCAGGACCACCTCGAAGCGGCAGCCGCCCGGGATGTTGCGGACCGTGGCGCGGCCGCGGTGGGCTTCGACGATGCCGCGCACGATGGCCAGGCCCAGCCCCGCGCCGGCCGGGGGCGTACGGGCGTGGGTGCCGCGCCAGCCGGTGTCGAAGACGCGGGGCAGGTCCTCCTCGGGGATGCCGCCGCAGCCGTCGGTCACCGAGACCACCACGCCCTCGGAGGAGCGCTCGGCGGCGACCGCGACCGTGCCGTCGGCGGGGGTGCGGCGGATCGCGTTGACGAGGAGGTTGCCGAGGACCCGGCTCATCTCTTTGCCGTCCACCTCGACCGGTACGGCCGCCACCGCGTCGCCGACCAGCCGCACGCCGTGTTCGCGGGCGAGCGGGTCCGCGCCCGCGAGGGCGTCGCCGACCAGGTCGTAGAGGGAGATCCGGGCGGGAACGAGGGGAAGCGTGCCGGCGTGGATACGGGAGAGTTCGAAGAGGTCGCCGACCATGTCGTTGAGGCGTTCCACCTCGGTGCGGATCTGGCGCAGATACCGGTCGGGGTCGGCGGCGACGCCGTCCTCCAGAGCCTCGGACATGGCGCGCAGGCCGGCCAGCGGCGTGCGCAGGTCGTGCGAGATCCACGTGACCAGCTCGCGCCGGGAGGTCTCCAGGGCGCGTTCCCGTTCGCGGGACTCGGCGAGCCGGGCGCTGGTGGCCGCCAGTTCCCGGCTGAGCGCGTCGAGTTCGGCGGTGGCCGGCGTGGTGGGTGCCGCGTAGTCGCCGTCGTCACCGAACGAGCGGGCCGCCGCCGCCAGTTCACGGCTTCGGGCCACCACCCAGCGGCCGAGCAGCAGCGCGGTGGCGAGGGAGACGACGGCGGCCATGGCCACGACGGTCGTGACGACGGACAGGTCGTGCGGGGACAGGAACATCGCCCACGCGACGGCGAGGGTACCCGCGAGCATCGCGAGGACGGCGACGGCTGCCACCACGGCGAGCGACGCCGTCAGCGAGCGACGCCGGATCAGCCGCAGCACGCCCGCGCCGGCCAGGCCGGCGGCGGCGCCGGCGAAGGCGTAGAGGGCGATGAGGAGGGTTTCGTGCACGTCAGTCCGTCTCCCGTCCTGCGGGGTCGAAGCGGTAGCCCACGCCCCACACGGTCTGTATCAGCCGGGGCCGGGCCGGATCGTCCTCGATCTTGCCGCGCAGCCGCCTCACATGGACGGTGACGGTGGACAGGTCGCCGAAGTCCCAGCCCCACACCTCGCGCATCAGCTCCTCCCGGGCGAAGGCCTGCCCGGGGTGCCGGAGGAAGTAGGCGAGCAGGTCGAACTCACGCAGGGTCAGTGCCAGTTCGACACCGTTCTTGGTGGCTCTGCGGGAGGTGGGGTCGACGGTCAGCCCGGCCGCGGACGGCGGGCGCGGCGCGGTGGCGGGCCGGGTCCGGCGCAGGACCGACTCCACCCTCAGCACCAGCTCCCGCGGGCTGAACGGCTTGGTCACGTAGTCGTCGGCGCCGACCTCCAGGCCCAGGATCCGGTCGTCCTCGTCACCGCGTGCGGTCAGCATGATGACCGGCACGGGTCCCGTGCCCCGTATCCGCCGGCACACCTCGAGGCCGTCCATGCCGGGCAGCATCAGGTCCAGCACGACCAGGTCCGGCCAGTGCGCGGCGGCTCGGTCGAGCGCGGCCGGACCGTCGTCGGCCCGGTCCACGACGTGGCCCGCGCGCTCCAGGTATCCGGCGACGACTTCCGCGACCGTGGGGTCGTCGTCGACGACCAGGATCCGGGCGGGACCGGCAGGGGGTCCGTCCGGAGGCCTGCGGGGGAACACGTCCGTGACGGTGGACTCGTGGGGCTGCTGCATGTACTCAGCCTCGCACCGCGGACCCTCGGGCGTCGCCACCGGGAGACGCTCCAGCTCCGACGTCCGCGTTTCGTAAGGAACGGAAGTCCGATTCGCGCGTTTTGCGCTCGTAGGGTGAAAGCCGTGACCACCTCGCCCCCTCCGGACGTCGATGTCGTACTCCCGTGTCTGAACGAGGCACGGGCCCTGCCCTGGGTCCTGGCCCGTGTCCCGGCCGGCTGGCGCGCGCTCGTCGTCGACAACGGCTCCACCGACGGCTCGGCGGACATCGCCCGCGCGCACGGCGCCACGGTCGTGACCGAGCCGCGCCGTGGTTTCGGCGCCGCCTGCCACGCCGGGCTGACCGCCGCCACCGCCGACGTCGTCTGCTTCTGCGACTGCGACGCCTCCCTCGATCCCGCCCTCCTGGTCCCCTTCGTGCGCGAGATCCTCGCCGGCGGCACCGACCTCGTCCTCGGCCGCAGACGCCCGCAGGGCCGGGGTGCGTGGCCCGCGCACGCCCGCGCCGGGAATATCGCCCTCGCCCGGATGCTGCGCCGCCGCACCGGACTGCGCCTGCACGATCTGGGCCCGCTGCGCGCCGCCCGCCGCGAGGCGCTGCTCGGCCTCGGCCTCACCGACCGGCGCAGCGGATACCCGCTCCAGATGGTGGTCCGCGCCGCCGACGCCGGCTGGCGGGTAGCCGAGCACGACGTCCCGTACCTGCCGCGCACCGGCGCCTCGAAGGTGACGGGCACCTGGCGCGGCACCTGGCACGCCGTACGGGACATGCGCCGCGTCCTGGCCGAGGAACCGGACCTCCGAGAGGAGACCTCCAGGTGAGCGCCGCGACCACTCTCCTCGTCGTCGCCAAGGAGCCGCGCCCCGGCCGGGTCAAGACCCGGCTCACCCCTCCCTTCACCCCCGCCGAGGCGGCCGCGCTGGCCGAGGCGGCGCTCGCCGACACCCTGCACGCCGTGGCGGCGACGCCCGCACTCCGTCGGGTTCTGGTGCTCGACGGGGAACCGGGCCCCTGGCTGCCGGCCGGCTTCGACGTCGTACCGCAGCGCCCGGGCGACCTCGACGAACGGCTCGCCGCCGCGTTCGCCGGGTGTACGGGGCCCGCCCTGCTGATCGGGATGGACACCCCGCAGGTGACGCCGGAACTGCTGGACGTGGACTTCGCCGACTGCGACGCCTGCTTCGGCCCGGCCGAGGACGGCGGTTTCTGGGCCTTGGGCCTGTCCCGCCCCGACCCCGCCCTGCTGCGGGGTGTGCCCATGTCGACGCCGGTGACGGGCGCCGTGCAGCGCGGGCGGCTCGTCGCGGCCGGCCTGCGGGTACGCGACCTGCCGCCGCTCCGGGACGTCGACACCGCCGACGACGCGCGGGCCGTGGCCGCACTGGCCCCGCACGGACGCTTCGCCGCCCGGCTGGCGGCGGGCACGCCGGTCGCGGACCGGCGGGCGAGCCGGTGAGGGCGGCCCCGCGTGTGGGCCCCGGCCGGCTGTCCGCGCCGCGCGCCGCCGGGGACTGGGAGTCCTGCGACCCCTATGCGGCCGCGCTGCGCACCGGTCGCGGGCCGCTGTTCCTGCGGCGCACCGACGGCCGGCTGCTGCCGCTGGACGTGGAGCGGTGGTGCGCGCGGGCCGACGCGGTCGACCTGGAGGTGCTGGACCGGTGCGAGGGCCCCGTGCTGGACGTCGGCTGCGGTCCGGGCCGGCTGGTGGCGGAGCTCGCCGGCCGGGGCCGCACCGTCCTCGGTATCGACGTCAGCGAGGCCGCCGTGGCCCGCACCGTGCGCACCGGCGGCCAGTCGCTGCGGCGCTCCGTGTTCGAGCCGCTGCCCGGCGAGGGACGCTGGGGCACCGTCCTGCTCATGGACGGCAACGTCGGCATCGGCGGCGACCCCGGCGCCCTGCTCGCCCGCATCGCCGCCCTGCTCGCGCCCGGCGGCCTGCTGATCGCGGAGACAGCCCGGGCGGACGTCGACGAGCGCGCTCACGTGCAGGTCGTCGACGGCTCGGCGGGCCCCGCTCCCGGCAGCCCTTTCCCCTGGGCGCGGATCGGCGCCCGCGCCCTGCGCCGCCGCGCGGCCGCCGGCGGCTGGCGGACGGCCGCTCAGTGGACGTCGGGGGACCGCCGCTTCGTCGCCCTGCGCAGCAGCAACACCAGCGCCGAACCGCCGAACAACACCGCCGTGATCGCCAGCCAGCGGGTGAGGAAGCCGTCCGCCGACAGTCCGGCGACCGAGCGGTAGCGCGCGTCCACCCGGCCGCTGATCAGCGGGAACCACACCAGCAGAAGCAGCGCCGAGAAGGCGGCCGGGATCCGCACGTACGGCACCCACTCACGACGGCCCGCCTTCCCCAGCCCGCGCACCAGGGCGCGGTCGGCCACCGCGTACAGCGGCAGCAGCACCAGGTCGTGCAGGAGCGCCGCCCCCACGAACCACAGCACCACGCCGGACCAGTCACCGGCGAGCAGCCGCACCCCCGCGTAGCCCGCCAGCGCGAACGAGGCGGCGAGCAGCGGGATCTGGAAAGGGCTGCCGATCACGGGCCGCGGAGGGCGTGCCGGCCGTACCCTGCGTACGAGGTTCATCCCAGGTCTCCGAACGTCATCCGCGCCACCCACTTCGTGTTCAGCACGCCGGGCGCGGCGGGCACGATGATCCGCGCCGGATAGCCGTGGTCCGGGCTCAGCGTCTCCCCGTTGACGTACAGCGCGAGCAGGGAGCGCGGGTCGGCCACCTGGTTGCCGCGCAGGGCGCCCCTGCGGAAGGCGCCCCGCCGCTGGAGGGACTCGACGAGCACGTCCGGCGCGTCGCCGTCGAAGCCCACCAGGGCGGCGAGGTCGCGCAGCCGCACCCCGCGCCACCACTGGTCGGAGGTGGACCAGCCTTCGACACAGGCGATGGGCAACGCGGCGCTGTGCAGCGGCAGTCGCAGCAGGTCGGCGCGGCCGAGACGGACCGTTCCGGTGGGGCCGACGACGACGAGCCGCCACGCGTCCTCGTGCGTCTCGGCCGGGTCGATGCCCGCGTAGGCGGCGGTCTTGTTGATCTGGAAGCCGTTCGGGCCGCCGCCCGGTTCGGCCCCGCCGTGCGGCGCGAGCACGGCCGTCGCCCGCACCGCCCCGTCGAAGCTGCGGCCGGCACTGGTGGCGAACAGCAGCAGTGATCCCCCGCCGACCGTCCACAGGGCCCCGCGCCGCGACACCGTCGGCGCGTCGGGCCGCGACGCCACCAGGCTGTCCCGCTCCTCCCCTCCCCCGGCACGCATCCGCCGTACGTTGCGCACCGCGGCCGGCACCTTCAGCGCGGCGTGCGCGAGGAACGCGGCGAAGAAGACCCAGGCCCCGTAGAAGTGCAGCGGGTAGAAGGAGCCGGGGAAGACATACTCCAACTGGACGTTGAGCACCCCGGTCACGAACTCGAACAGCGCGCCTCCCACCAGGAGCAGCAGCGAGACCCGCTCCAGCGCGTGGGCGAGTGAGCGGACCGGCGGCAGCGTGAACAGCCTCGGCACCACCGACCACAGCTTGGCCAGCAGTACCGGGATCAGGGTCAGCCCGAGGGTGACGTGGACGCCCTGGGTGAGGCGGTACAGCCAGGGAGGGTCGGTCGGCCAGGCGAAGAGATAGAAGCCGAGAAGCCCCTTGCCCGGGGTCTTGTCGTTGACCGGGGACAGGTCCGGGTTGTACGCGGCGTACGAGAGCAGGCCGGTCGCGAACAGCACGCTGATGCCGGCGAGCAGGACGAGGCCGAGTACCGAGGTGAACCAGGGGCCGCGCAGGGGGCTGCGCCACAGGCGCGGCGAGGACAAAGGCCGTGGGGCGAGGTCGCGCATGGTCCGACGGTAGGCCGCGACCGGTACCCGGGACGGCCCACGACCCATGACGAAACGCTGACGTCCGCCCGCGCACCGACCGGTGCGCGGGTTCCCGGCCTACGGTGCCGGTGTGACCCTCCGCTCCGTTCCCCGTGACCTGTACGCCGTCGCTGCCGCCGCGCTGCTCGTGGCGGCAGCCGTCCTCGTCGGCCGGTACGTGTTCACCTACGAGGACCTGATCGTCGGCTGGCCACCCCTGCTGGGCCGCTGGGACCCGCACCTGGGCCCCGGCACGCCGGCGGCGGCCCTGGTAGCGGTGGCGACCGTGGCGTACGGCCCGACCGTCGCCGCCCGCCTGCCGTGGCGCGCCCTGCTTCCCGCGGCTTGGGGCGCGGCGATGGCCTGGACCTGGTCACTGGCCCTGATCGACGGCTGGCACCGGGGCATCGCGGGCCGGCTCACCACCCACCAGGAGTACCTGTCGGTCATCGGCCGCTGGAACGACGTCCCGGCGACCCTGCGCGACTTCACCCAGCACATCCTGCTCCACTCCCCCGACAACTGGCCGGCCCACGTCGCCGGTCACCCCCCGGCGGCCACGCTCACCTTCGTACTGCTCGACCGGATCGGGCTGGGCGGCGGGGGCTGGGCCGGGGCCTGGTGCATCACCATCGGCGCGACGGCGTGCGTGGCGGTGCTGGTGGCGGTACGCGCCCTGGCCGGAGAACGGCTCGCCCGGCGAACGGCGCCCTTCCTGGTGCTGGCACCGGCCGCGGTGTGGATGGGCACGTCCGCCGACGGCTACTTCGCGGCGGTCGCCGCGTGGGCCGTGGCCCTGCTGGCCCTCGCCGTCACGCGGCGCTCGCTGTGGTGGGCGGCGGGCTCGGGGCTGCTGTTCGGCCTGACCTGCTACCTCTCGTACGGGCTCACGCTCTTCGCGGTGCTCGGGGCGGCGGTACTGCTGCTGGGCAGACGCGAGGTGCGGGAACGGCCGCTGCTGTTCGTGCCGCTGCTGGCGGGGACGGCGGTGGTGCCCGTGGCCTTCGCCATGGCCGGGTTCGACTGGTGGGAGGCGTACCACCTGTTGGTCACCCGCTACTACGAGGGTGCGGGCGGGGTCCGCCCCTACGGCTACTGGGTGTGGGCCAACCTCGCCTGCACGGTGCTCATCACGGGCCTGGCGACGGCGGCGGGCCTGCGCCGGGCCGCTGTGGTCCGGCGGCACGGTGAGGAGGTCCGCGCCGAGGACACCCGCCTCGCGTTCCTCGTCGCCGCGTCGCTGCTCGCCCTGCTCGTCGCCGACCTGTCCGGCATGAGCAAGGCGGAGACGGAACGCATCTGGCTCCCCTTCGCCCTGTGGCTCCTGCCGGCCTGCGCGTTCCTCACCCGCCCGCGCGCCTGGCTGGCAGCGCAGGCGGTCCTGGCCCTGCTCCTCAACCACCTGCTGGCGACCGGCTGGTGAGGCGGGGCGCGCGGCGGCTCAGCGGCCGGCCGTAAGAGTTTCGTCATCTGCCGGGTGGCCCGCGCCGGCCGGCTCTCGCATTGAATGGTTCGGTCAACGACTGTCTCGGGAGGGGCGCAATGAGACGTCTTCGAAGTGTTCTGGTCAGGCCGTGGGGCATCGCTGCGCTGACCGTGGCCGTCGGGGTGGGCGGTTTCGGCTCCTACTGGTTCCAGCCATGGAAGCTGTGGCAGGAGGAAACCGTCAACGAGGCACTGCCCCAAGCCGTGGCGCCACCGCGGCCGTCCGCTGGGCAGCCGGCCGGCGGCACGCCTTCCGCACCGGCCCCGGCCGGCCCGGTGACCCTGGCGAGCGGCGGGCTGATCAGCCACGAGCACGCGACCTCGGGAACGGTGAAACTGGTGCGGCTCACCGACGGCTCCCACATCGTGCGTGTCGAGAACCTCGACACGAGCAACGGCCCGGACCTGCGGGTGTGGCTGACCGACGCGCCGGTGAAGTCGGGGACGGCCGGCTGGCACGTGTTCGACGACGGGGAGTACGTCAGTCTCGGGAAGCTCAAGGGGAACAAGGGCAGCCAGAACTACACGGTACCGGCCGACATCGACCCCTCCCGCTACACCAGTGTGAGCATCTGGTGCGACCGCTTCGACGTCTCCTTCGGCGCCGCTGAGCTCGCCCGCGTCTGAGGTCGCGAACCCGCCCGACCTCGCTGGTTCTCGGGTGGCCTACCGGGTCGCTGGCGTCGGCGGCGACCTGTGCACTCCCGCCCTGCCCTGGGGGGACATGGACGTCGCGCCCAGCCTTGGCCGGGCGGTCGACGCCCATGATCCGGCGGGTTTCGCCGTCCGCTACGCCGGCCTGGACGATCTGATCCTCATGCGCCGTTCCCTCGGGCGGCCCAAGGACCACCGTCGCGCGGACGAGCTTGAGGCCTTGCGCCCTTGAGTGCTTGGGGTTCGAGCGGTTCGCCCTCGTACCGACGACGAGACAGGCCGGGGCCACCGGCCTTGACCGAGGGCCCGGGCCGCACGGTCACGTCGTGTGCCGAGGTCAGGTATGTCTGTGGGGCCTGCGGGCGGTTCGATCGGCTGTGCCCTGCTCGGGCTCCTCCGAGACGAGCCGGTCCTCTGACGCCCGTGTTGCTCCTGGCGGATCCGGCCGCGGCCGCCGTGGCGGACCGCACGGGTTGCCCGGCCGCGTGCCGCATGCCCCGGCGACATCCCGGTCGCGCACAGCGAACGGGGGCGCGTCGCCGTGCGGGGTCCGGCGGGTCACTCGGGCGCCGGCCGGCGAGCCCTTCGCCCGGCGTAACACCAGTGGCCGACCGCCGCCCCCGGGTCGAAGCTGTTCGTTACTGCCCCCGCTGTGCGTCGCTGGAGGCCCGAGCCCCCATGGATCATCGCCCCCCGGTGCCCAACGCACGCGCCCGCCTGGAGCGGGAAGCGATCAGAGGGCTGCTGCGAGCCCAGCGTCGGCGCATCCGGTCCTACACGCGGGACCACTACACCGACCACCAAGCCGCTCCCGGCAGGCACCCCTCACCGCAGGTTCCGCCGGTATCGGGGCTTCCCACGGGACAGGAGGTCCTCGACGCCCTCCCGCTACCGGCCCTGTTGCTGACCCCCGTGCCCGGTGACCAGGGCGAGATCGTCGACACCCTCTACATGACCCAGAACGCGGCGGCCGTCGCTTACGTGACCGAGCGGCTCCCCGAAAGCGTGCTCTCACGGTGGTCGGGGCCCGTGTCGCTGTACGCACGCTTTCCCTCCCTGCGCCGGACGCCGATCGTCGGGATGATCAGCCGCGCGCACCGTGACCATGCGGCCCAGGGGCCGGAAGCCGTCGAGTGGGTGGTCGGCAGCCCTTCCGGTCCGGTAAGGCTCGTCACTGAAGTCCGCGTCGCCCCCTGCGGTGACCAACTGCTGCTCACCTGGGAACCCGGCCACCGCAGGCACATGGCCACCGCCGCCCAGCAGCTGGTACGCACGTGCTGGGCGGAGTGGAACCTCGGGGACGACGGCGTCGAGCCTTCCCTGGGATTCCACCAGGTGCTCGGACTCGCGGCCGGCACACCGCCGCCCACCCTGTCCGACCTCGCGGACACCGTCACGGACGACAGTCTGCCCGGCCTTTACCAGATGCTGTACGACGTCATCCTGCGGAAGCGGACCGCGGACTGCACACTGCGCCTGCCAGGCCGGATCAACCGGATCACCCGCATGATCGGTGAGCCCGTACGGATCACCCCCGGTGCCCTGGTCTGGGGCGTCCGTGCCGTGCTCACCGACGTCACCGCCGAACACCGCCGCCGTGAGACGGCAGACCACGCCGAGCAAGAAGCACGTCGCCAGCGCCAGCACGCCAAGACGCTCGGGGAGGTCGCGGAGGCCCTGCGGGAAGCGGTGCTCCCGCACTTCCACGACGAGCTGGCCGCCTACGGTCTCCAGGCCGCAGCCGTCTACCGGCCGGACGCGCGCGAGGCGGGAGTGGGCGGCGACTGGTACAAGGCTCGCAAGCTGCCGGACGGCCGGCTCCTCGTCGCCCTCGGCGACGCCCGGGGACACGGACTGTCCGCGGTCACCCTGATGGCGAAACTGCGCTATGCCCTTGCCGGGCTCGCCTACACGGAACAGCCGGTCGAGCAGCTGACGTACTGGCTCAACGAGACCGCCTGCGCCGACGGCACCGAGTCCACCGCCACCGGCATCATCGCCAGCTACCACCCCGAGCGGCAGTTGCTGCGCTGGGTGTCTGCCGGGCACCCCACCCCGGTGCTCGTCCGCGACGGGCGCGCCACGTCCCTGCCCGCCCCGCCCGGCGGACCGGGACTCCCCCTCGGCGTGCTGCCCGGCGCGTCCTACACCGCCGACGAGACCCCGTTGCGGATCGGCGACATCGTCCTCATCTACTCGGACGGCCTCACCGAGCGGCGGGACGGTGACCCGGACCTGGACACACTGCGCTTCCTCGACGCCGCCGAGTCCTCCTTGCGGACGGCGGCCCCGGGCCCGGTCCGGGAGGGACTGCACGCCTACGCGGAGCACCTCGTCGCCCGCCTCGACGGCCCGCACCGCTCGGACGACGCCACCCTCCTCGCCCTGCGCCGGATCGCGCCGCACGGCGGATAGGGGGTGGGAGAAGACATCGGTCAGCGCGGGCACCGGCCTGCTCTGCCGCGATCTCATGGATACGACGGTCTGGCTTGGCGAGTCGGCCTCGGTGAAGGCCTTGGCCGGCCCACAGGCGGCGTATACGCGAAGTCACAGCCTGACGAGCTGAGGATCGCGTGCGGGGGTGCTGCCCAGCCCGTCGGCTTCACCTCAGGTGCCGGGTGAGGAACCGGGCCGCCGCTTCCCCCGCGAACTCCGGGACGCCCGTGTGACCGCCCATGTTGGCGTGCAGCGTCTTCGCCGTGGAACCGAAGGCATCGAAGAGGTCCAGGGCCGACTGCCGGTCGTTCGCCTCGTCGTCCCACTGCAGCAGGACGTGCAGCGGGATGGTGACCTGCCGAGCCTGCTCGAGGATGGCACGAGGCACGAAGCTCCCGGCGAACAGGACGGCCGCCGAGACACGCGGCTCGACCACCGCGAGCCGGACACCGATGGAGATGACTCCGCCCGAGTAGCCGACCGGCCCGCCGATCTCCGGCAGTGACAGAAGTGCGTCCAGGGCCGCCTGCCATTCCGGGACCGCCCGCTCGACCAGCGGCAGAACGAGGGCGTCGACGGCCTCGTCACCGACTCGCCGGCCCGCCGTCACCGTACGACGCAGATCGGCGCGGGCCTGCTCGGCGGCGGGCCAACGGGGGCGGTCGCCGCTTCCGGGCAGCTCGATGGTGGCCGAGGCGAAACCGTCCGCCGCGGCGCGCCGGGCCCGGGCGACCAGTCGGGGGTACATCCGGTGGAGTCCGAGCGGCGGGTGGC
This sequence comes from Streptomyces sp. NPDC058796, assembly GCF_042745235.1. Taxonomy (NCBI): domain Bacteria; kingdom Bacillati; phylum Actinomycetota; class Actinomycetes; order Kitasatosporales; family Streptomycetaceae; genus Streptomyces; species Streptomyces sp. NPDC058796. The sequence goes on along the minus strand of NZ_JBHYOP010000010.1, from coordinate 237,748 downwards.
CGAGCAGGACCAGGGGTGCCGCTGCGGACGGGGACGCGGACAGGGGTGACCACAGGATGCCGGGGATCTCGCCGATGGCGAACGCGCGCTCGCGGAGACCGTCGTCGAGGTGTTGCTCGGAAGTGAACCGCATGGTCGTGCCTTTCGGGAGGGCTGTTGAACGGCGCTCCCGGACGACCTATCGCCCGACCGCGGCTCCGGAGGAGAGCACCCATGTGGATTCGCTCACGGGTACCACCTCCTCGATCTCTCGCACGGCCTCCGGAAACGTAGCAGTGAGCACGGGGGGCCGCCAACCATTTCTTCGGGGGACGGCGCTCGATGCGGAGAGACCGTGGCCGGCCGGCCTCGCCGGAAGCGGCTGTGGCGACCTGGTGTACGAAAGTCATGGAGCGATCGACTTATGGCCGATGCACCGTGTGCCTGGACGCCGTTGACTGATCGGGTGACGATCCAAGTGTCCGAACCGACCGCTCTTGCCGCGCGCGCCCTTGCACCCGACTTGGCGCGAGGCCTCATGCTGCTGTTCATCGCGCTGGCCAACTCCCACTACTTCCTTAGGGGACCGTCAGTGCTCGGAGGCTACCCGCGGGACGGCTCGCCTTCGGACTCGCTCGTCATCTGGCTGATCTCGACCTTCGTCGACGGCCGGGCGTTCCCGATGTTCGGGCTCCTCTTCGGCTACGGCGTCGCCCTCATCGTGCGCCGGCAGGAGGCCCGAAAGCCGCGGTCAGTGCGGCGACTGCTGTGGCGGCGCAGTCTGGTGCTGATCGTCGTCGGTGTCGTGCACGCGGTGCTGCTCTACGTCGGTGACATTTTGGCGGCATACGGTGTGCTGCTGTTGGCGGGCGCATGGATGGTCCGCTGGAAGGACCGCTGGCTGCTGCTGACCGCTCTGCTGTTCTTCGTGCTCGTCTCCTTGCCGAGTGGCGACTCGTCGACCATCAGCGGCGATCCGCCGGACAGCTCGATGCTTCCCACGGACGTGCTCACGATGGTCACCGAGCGGGTGCAGGTGGCGCCCTTGGTCGCGTTGTTGGGGCCGCTCGGGTTCATGTGCCCGTTCGCCGTCGGACTCTGGGCAGGACGGCGACGGATTCTGGAGCGACCGGAACGGTACCGAATACTGCTGCGTGTCACGGCCTCCGCGGGGATCGCCGCCGCCGTACTCGGCGCCCAGCCCATTTCGCTGATGCTCACCGGCATCGTGGACGTTCCGGGACAACCGGTATTGGAGCTGATCGGCCCTCTGCACGACTCGACGGGCGTCCTGGGCGGGTTCGGGTACGCGGCGCTGGTGTCACTGCTCACTCGTCGGCTCGAGCCCCGACGGGGAACGGTGGTGAACGCGATCGCCGCCGTCGGTCAGCGGTCGATGACCTGCTATCTGGCACAGTCCGTCGTCTGGGCGCTGGTCTTCACACCCTTCCTGCTCAACCTCTCCGCGGTCATGACCGTCGCCACCACGGCACTCCTGGCCCTCGCGACCTGGATCGCGACGGTGCTGCTGGCGCACCGCATGCGCCAGGCAGGACAGCGGGGCCCGTTCGAGACGCTGGTCCGGCGTGTCACGTATCGACGACCGGACCGGGCCGTGAGGTGGGTGGAACCCAGCCGGGAGGCAAGGACACTTGACGTTGCCGTGACGCACGGTGCGGCATTAAAGTCGGTCAGGTGACTGCCGGGTCGGCCCTAGGCCATGCACGAGTGAGGCGCCCGGCCTCGGCGTGAGCGCGAGGCGGGTAAGAGCCCCGCCGTTTCTCCGTGTCCTCCCTTCCAGCCTTCCAACGCCCCTACGCGGCGTTCCACAGCGGATCCAAGACTCGGAGACACGTTCACATGCCCCATGACCAGCAGCATCGGCACGAACCCGAATCGGCGGCCACCGTCCAGCTGAATCACACCGCCGTCTACGCCAAGGACCGGCAGCTGTCGGCCGAGTTCATCGCCGCGATACTCGGCCTGGAGGTCGGCGCGCCCTTCGGCCCGTTCCTGCCGGTCGACTTGGGCAACGGCGTGACACTCGACTACTACGAGAAGCGCGACGAGCCGATCCAGTCCCAGCACTACGCGTTCCTCGTGCCCGACGGGCGGTTCGACACCATGATCGCGCGTCTGGAGGCGGTCGGGGTCACCTACTACGCCGACCCCGGTCACACCGAGCCCGGCCAGATCAATCGCCTCTTCGGCGGTCGCGGCGCCTACTTCGACGACCCGGACGGCCACAACATGGAGATCATGACGCGTCCGTACGCACGGCCGTAGCGGACAGCCCAACAGGGCAGGCTCCCCCGCCCTGCGACTCCCCGGCATCCGGTACCGAACCGACGTCCGGTGCCGGATGCCGGGGATCCGGCGGGACGAACGGACATGTGCGCCCCGGGATGCTGTGATACTCACGGCCTCCAGGACGGTGGAAGCTCCCTCGAGTACCTTCCGCTGCGGCACGGAGACGGCCTTGGCGGCGGGACGCGTCAGTGGACCGGAAAGCCGAACGAGTATCCCTGCTCCTTGAGCCACGGAAGGACCCTGCGCAGGGCTTCGACCGTCTGGGCGCGGTCGCCCCCGGCGTCGTGGAAGAGGATCGTCGGCCCGTTGCGCAGCTCGCGCCGGACGGTTGCGACGATGGCGTCCGCGCCGGGCCGTTCGAAGTCCTTGGTGTCCACGTTCCAGCCCAGTGGCCGCATCCCCCGGGATGCGGCCAGCGTGCGGCTGTGGGGGGTGAAGGCACCGCCGGGGGCCCGGTAGTACATCGGCCGCACGCCCCCGGACGCCTCGGTGATCATGCGCTCGGCGTCGAGGATCTCCTTGGACTGGTACGCCTCGGACTTCTTGTCCATGGCGGTGTCGTGCGACACCGAGTGGTCGCACAGGCGGTGCCCGGCCGCGACGACGTCCTTCACGAGGCCCGGGTGGGCCTGGGCCTGCGTGCCCGTCATGCAGAACGTGGCCTTGGCCCCGTACTCGCGCAGCAGGTCGAGCACTTGGGGGGTCCAGGCAGGGTCGGGGCCGTCGTCGATGGTGATGTTGACGCCCCGCGCCCCCTCGTCGGAGGCGTGCGCGATGGTCGGGTCGACCGGGTCGACGTCACTGCCCGGCGTGGCCGATGCGGACGGCTTCGGTGGCGGCGCGCCCACGGGTCCGGCCTGCGCGGTCCACACCGAGGCGCCGACCGCGAGGACCGTCACTCCGAGCGCCGCCCCGACCACTTTGCCGTACCAGGCCCGTCCGCCGCCGTGCCGCGCCATGTCCGTCCCGCCTTCGCGTAAGTTCTTCGCCGTTCCCCGGTCCCGTCGGGACCACATGGCAGGACGGAAGACCACGGCCGCGGGATGCGTCCGTTACCGATCACGGACAATTCCGGAAGAGTTCAAGGACAACCGACCGGCTCGAGTGACGACGGCAGCGTGCCGGTTCGGCAAGGACCTGCCGCGGGCACCCGCCGTTCCGACACCCTGGGGGCCGTGTGCCATACTCAGCGCCGCTCGTAGCAATATCGGACCGGGGGCCGCATGCACGCACTGACACTGCAAGCCCCCTATCTGGACACGGACGCGGACCAACTCTGTTTCTCACTGGACCTGGGCGAGCGGCCGGCGCTCGCCGAACGTGAAGTGCTCGTGGGGGGACTGACCGTACGCATGCGGCTGCTGGGCGCCTCACACCAGGTGTTCGCCGGGCTCGTGCGGGAGACCGTGGCGTGCCTGCCGGGTGCCGCCCGAGGACTGCCGGCCGGACTCACCCGGCAACTGGCGGGCTGGACCTACGACTTCAGCGCCTCCACGGCGCGTCTCGACCCTGCAGAGTTCAGCGCGCGGGTGGCGAGGATTCTCGGCCGGGCGGCGGACGCGGAACACAGCCTGTGCGGCACCTTCCCGGGTTCGCCCGAAGCGGTGACGGCAGTCGTCGTCGAGGCATCCGATGAGGCGTCACGCCCCCCACTGGCCTGGCGCACCTGGCACACGTACCCGCAGAACGGGCAGATCGTATCGACGCGCACTCGACTGGAGGCCCGATGAACAGCGCCCGACTCGTCCGCGCAGCGGTGGCGGCCGCTCTGATCACCGTTTCGCTCGCGGCCTGCTCCAGCGACGGGGACGACGGGGTTCCCCGCTCCTGGATCCGCGACAAGTACACCGCCAGCGGGTCCCGGTGGCTCGACAAGGACAGCGGCCCGACCCGGGTCGCCGACGCGATCGACGACAAGCGTGAGGCGCTCGACCGGTCTTCCGGGGGCGGCATGCAGTTCCTGCGCTACGGCGACGACATGGTGACCGTCTCGCCGTACCGGGGCGGCAGCATGATCGAGATCGAGGACTACCGCAACGGTTACCGCCGCCACCAGCAGCACCTCGTCAACTGGCCCAACCCGAACAGTCAGAGTTACCGCGGCGGCGGTCCCGGCGAAGGCAAGTGAGCCCCGTGCCGTCCAGGCAGCACCACCTCCTCGCTCCGACGACGCTCTCCAGAAAGGCATCCCTGTGACCGAGATCTTCGAGTCGGCCGGTCAGGCCCTGCTCTACGGAGTCGTGGGCCTGGTCGTGATGGCCGTCGGCTTCGTCGCCCTCGACCTTGTCACGCCCGGCAAGCTCTTCCATGTGGTGTGGCGGGACCGCAACCGCGGCGCGGCCGTGCTGCTGGGCAGCCAGTCCGTAGCGGTGGGCCTGGTCATCATGGAGGCCATCCGGGCGAGCGAGTCGGAGGAAGGACTGGGCCAGGGTCTGTTCAGCACACTCCTCTACGGCTTGGCCGGCGTGCTGGTGATGACACTGGTCGGCATCGTGATCGGCAAGCTCGCACCGGGCCAGATGGGCGCGGTCGCCCTGGAGGACGTCGGGGACCGCCCGCACCCCGCCGCCTGGGTGCAGGCCGGCATGTATCTGGGCACCGCCTTCATGGTCGGCGCGGCCCTCTCCTAGAACGGCTCCCATGAGTTCCACCACCCTGGACGACCGCGACACCACGACCGCCTCCCGCCCCCCGGTGACTCCTCCGCCCCGGGGGGCGCGGTTCCTCCTGCTGCTCGCCGTCTTCCTCTGTGCCGCCTGCGGCCTCGTCTACGAACTGGCGCTGACCGCGCTCGGCAGCTACCTCGTCGGCAACTCGGTGCTGCAGACCTCTGTGGTCATCTCCGTGATGGTCTTCGCCATGGGTGTGGGCTCGCTGGCGGCCAAACCGCTGCGGCGCCGCGCGGTCGTCGCGTTCGCGGTGCTGGAAGGTGCTCTGGCGCTGATCGGCGGCCTGTCCGTCCTGGCCCTGTACGCGGCATTCGCCTGGCTGCAGCTCTACATGCCCGCGATGATCGTGGTGTCCCTGGTGATCGGCGTTCTCATCGGCGCCGAGATCCCGCTCCTGATGACCCTCCTGCAGCGGATCCGCCGGCAGGACGCGAGCAGTGCCGTCGCCGACATGTTCGCCGTCGACTACATCGGTGCCCTCGTCGGCGGCCTGTGCTTCCCGCTGCTCCTGCTGCCGACCTTCGGCCAGTTGAAGGGCGCACTGGTGGTCGGCTCGGTCAACGCGGTCGCCGGCGTCATCGTCGTGGTGTTCATCTTCCGCCACGAGATCCGTCGCATGGTGAAGGCCGGTCTGCTGGCGGGCGTCGCCGCGGTGCTGGCCGTGCTCTGCACGACGTACGTGTTCGCGGACGACCTGGAGATCACCGCGCGTCAGCACATGTACGCCGACCCCATCGTGCACGCCGAGACCACGCAGTACCAGGACATCGTGATCACCCGGTCCACCGCTTTCACCGGGGACCCCGACATACGGCTGTTCCTGAACGGCGACCTCCAGTTCAGCTCGGTCGACGAGTACCGCTACCACGAGTCCCTCGTCCACCCGGCGCTGTCGGGCCGCCGCTCCAGCGTGCTGATCATGGGGGGCGGTGACGGTCTCGCGCTGCGCGAGGTGCTGCGGTACAAGGACGTCCGGCACGTCACCCTCGTCGAACTCGACCCCGCGATGACCCGGTTGGCACGGGACTACGGGCCGCTGCGCACGCTCAACCGGGACGCGCTGGACGACCCGCGGACCGAGGTGGTCAACGCCGACGCCTTCAACTGGCTGCGCGGTGCCCGGCAGCAGTACGACGCGGTCGTCATCGACTTCCCCGACCCCGATTCGGCATCGCTGGCCAAGCTGTACTCGGTGGAGTTCTACCATCTGCTCGGCCGGGTCCTGACACCGCAGGCCAAGGTGATGGTGCAGAGTGGATCGCCGTTCTTCGCGCCGAAGACGTACTGGTCGATCGCGAAGACCATCGAGGCGGCGGGGTACTCGACCACGGAGTTCCAGGTCGATGTGCCCAGCTTCGGCAACTGGGGGTTCGTGCTCGCCGCCCGCGGCGGCGCGGCGCCCGAGCTGCGGCTCGCCGCGGAGGCTCCCGAGCTGCGGTACCTGGACGACGCGGTGCTCAGGGCGGCGGCCGTGTTCCCCGTCGACCGCCGCCGCACCGACGTACGGCCGAGCACCCTGATGGATCCCGCGGTGCTCGAGTACGTCCTGGACGAGTGGCGCAATTACTGAGCCCCGGCAACCGGCCGGGCCGGTGCCGCCAGGCGGAAGCCCACGCCGATCGCCGCCAGGTCCGGCTCGTAGGCGCCGTGCCGACGGGCGCAACGGGCCAGGTCCCGGTCGTGGCGGAACGAGCCGCCCCGGGTGATGTGCCGGTCGAAGGCCCAGTCCTCGGTGCCCGGCACATCGGCCGGGGCACCGGGGTAGGGCGCGTAGAGGGTCGAGGTCCACTCGTCGGCGTTGCCCGCCATGTCGAGCACTCCGAAGGGGCTGGCTCCGTCGGGGAACGAGCCGACCGACGTCGTGGTGCCGATGCCGAGGTCCACGAGATTGGCCAGACCGGTGCGGTACTCCTCGCCCCACGGGAACTCCCGGCCGTCGTCGCCCCGCGCGGCGCGCTCCCACTCGTCCTCCGTGGGCAGCCGCACGCCCAGCCCGAGGCGGCCCCCGAGCCACCGGCAGTAGGCGGTCGCCGCCTCCCAGGAGATCCCGATGACGGGGTGGTCCGCCGGCGTCGCCGGGACCGGTCGGCCGGAGCCGCCGCGAAGGGTGCCCACTGGCCGGCCGTGACCGGCGTGCGGGCGATCCGGAACGCCGGAACGTGGATCTCCGCACGCGGGACTTCCTTCCGGTACCAGTCCACCGGCACCCCGGTGTCCGCGTAGCGGCGGGCCACCGCCGCCACTTCGTCACCCGGCGTACCCCGACGCAGCGTTCCGGCGGGGACCTCGACCCAGTCCACCTGCTCCACCCGCACGGCTCCTCCTCGGCTTGAACGGACGACTCCCATGATCGCCTCGGTGACCGCGGAGGGCTTCGGCCGATGGGCTGGTCCCGACCGCGACCTTGGAACGAGGATCGTTGGAAGGCTTCCCCTCACACCGTTCCGCAGCGCTCGCGCAAGCGCTCGACACCCTCGCCTTCCAGGTCGTCGAGGTGGGCCGCGCGTCCGGTCATGGCCATCGTCAGGGCCAGAGTGCTGCCGGACACGAGCGGACCCGAGCCGGTTTCGAACGGGCCGTCGTCCGCGACGAGTCGCAGGCCGGTGATGCGTCCCTTGGCAACGACCACCTGATCCGACCCTCGGTAGTACTCGGCGACCCGGGTGACCGCCCGGATCGGGTAGTCCCGACGCATGCCCAGCGGACGCCGGATGTCCTCCGCGTGCACGATCGTCTCGCCGAGCATGGCCACGGCGGGGAGGGGCGGCTTGGTCCTGCTGGGGACGACGCGTCGGAACCGGTCCAGTGTTTCGGCCGGGGTCGCGCCGAGCTGTTCGGCCAGCCGCATCGCCACCTGCTCGTCGAAGTCGAACCGGCAGCGGATCACACCCGCGAGCCAGCGCACTGCGTTGAGGCTCGCCCCCGCGGTGAGGTGCGCCAGTACCTCACGCACCGTCAGCCCGGCGCACAGCGACAGGGCCGACCACTGGTCGTCGGGCAGGTCGGCGAGGTCGGCCGCCAGCGCCGCTCGCTCCGTGTGGATCAATGACCAGACCTCAGTCCTCGGATTGCGGTCTGCCGCCAGTTCCGAACCAGTCATGCGGGCGAGTCTCCTGTCACGAGCCGTGCTTCCGGGACGCACCTGGTCCGGAAAACGTGCTCGTCCGGCAGGTGTTCGAACAAGAGACTCCCCCACTGGACCGAAGTCATCGCCCGCCGGGTGACCGTTCCGACGGCGCCACCAACGCGACCGAAGTGCGGAACGGCTTGTCGCCGGGTGGTTCCAACTCATCGGTGTGCGCACCGGGTTCGCCGAACGGCCTGCGGGTGGCAGAGGTGCGGGCGGCCATGTGGTGGGTGCCGAGCAGGTGGCCGGTGCGGGCCGCCAGGACCCGCGCAGGCGACGAGTTGCACCCGCCCGGGCGGCGACGTGAACGGATCGGTGCGGTCGCCGCCCCGGGCTGCGAACTGGTGCAGCAGCCCGGTGACATGGACGACCACAGGGTGAGGTCCGGACGCCGAGGCGCGTGCCGCCCGGACACCGGACGACTGCTTCCGCCTCTCGGTGCCCCGGGCGGTCGGGGACGGGGTGACCACCGTGGCCCTTCGGCACAGACCGTGACGTGGACCGGCGCTGACGACCCTCAGCGCCGGTTCACGTCACGAGGAGGCGCAGGCCGAGCTCTGCGGCGTCGAGGGCGACGAGGTCGCGGTTGCGCTCGGCCCACCGGCCCGAGGAGAGGTCGTCGTGGAGACCGTCCACCGCCCGCTGCTCCGCCTCCGGCCCGACCCGGGTCCACACGGACACCGCGCGGCGCACCTGTTCGTCCAGGTAGGCCTCGGGCCGGCGCCAGTGTGCTTCGAAGAAGCCGTCGGCGCAGTCCCAGGGGACGAGCACCGGTTCCGCGCGACCGTCGATCGCGCGGGTCAGGTCGGCCAGTGAGGGCCAGTCGGCCAGGAGGCCGCCGAACTCGGGCAGGTAGTCGCGGGTGAGCCAGAAGCGGTCACGCCAGCCGGTGCTGCTGGCGTCATAGGTGAACACCACCACCCTGCGGGCCACGCGCCGCATCTCCCGCAGACCGGCGACCGGGTCCGGCCAGTGGTGAACGGTGCTGACCGCCATCGCCGCGTCGAACGACTGGTCCTCGAAGGGCAGGCGCTCCGCGGCGGCGGCCACGCACGGCGCCGAGCCCGCCGGTCGCTGCGCGCGCATCACGGCCGACGGTTCCACCGCCGTCACGTCACGGTCGGGGGGCTCGTAGGAGCCGGTGCCGGCCCCGACGTTCAGCACGGTCCGCGCGTCCCCGAGCGCGTCCCAGATCCTCGCGGCGATCCGCGGTTCGGTGCGCCGCGTCGCCGGATACGCGGACCCGATGACGTCGTACAGCTGCGCGCCGAACACCCTCAGTTGCTCCTCCGGTGTGGTCCTCATCCCCATGGCCCGTGCCTCCAGTTCCCTGTCGATGGCCGTCACGGCGGCAGCGGCGCGATCGCGCCGGTCCAGCAGCAGACCGCGCAGACGACGCAGGTGCGCCACCGTGTCGGTGGCGGGGTCGTCGACCAGGTCCGCGATCTCGCGCAGTCCGAAACCGAGTCGCCGGTAGGCGAGCACCTGCCGCAGTCTCTCCACGTCGGCCGCCGCGTAGGCCCGGTACCCGGCCGCGGTGCGCGTGGACGGCCGCACGAGGCCGATCTCGTCATAGTGGTGCAGCGTGCGGACGCTGACCCCGGCCAGCTCGGCCACGCGTCCCACGGTCAGGTGGTCTTCCATGCCACGGACTATGCGGTATGACGCCACGTGAGGGTCAAGCGCCGGGGGGCGGGCCGGGCGTCGTCCGGCGCGAATCGGTCCGGTTTTCCGGTGTCCCAACGGACCGGGACACCGGACCGTTGTCTTCCTACGGTGGAGACGTTCCTGTCCGATCCCGCGCGTCTTCGGCGTGCGGGCACGAAGTGAGGTGACACCGTTGCTCCGACGCCGAGTCGGGGGCCCGTCGGGCCCCGTCGCCAGCGCCCTGTGCCTGGGCGCACTGCCCTTCGGCACCACCGTGGACGAGAAGACGTCCTTCGCCATTCTCGACCGCTTCACCGAGGCCGGCGGCGATCTCGTCGACACCGCCGACAACTACGCGTTCTGGGTTCCCGGCGGGACCGGGGACGAGAGCGAGAGCACCGTCGGCCGATGGCTGGCCAGCCGCCGCATGCACGACAAGGTCGTGATCTCCACCAAGGCCGGGGCCCGGCCGACCGTGCCCGGCAGCGGCCTGGAGACGGCCGAGGGGCTGTCGGCACCGGTGATACGCAAGGCCGCGGAGGACAGCCTGAGACGCCTGGGCACCGATCGCCTCGATCTGTACTGGACGCACATCGAGGACCGGTCCGTCCCCCTGGAGGAGACGCTCGGTGCGCTCGAGGAACTGGTCGGCGGCGGCAAGGTGTCGGTGCTCGGCTGCTCCAACCACACCACCTGGCGCACCGAGCGGGCCCGCTCGATCGCCCGGGCCAACGGCTGGACCGCGTACACCTGCGTCCAGCAGCGCTACTCCTACCTCCAGCCGCGCTTCGACATCGGACTCCCGGAGAGCGGCCACGTCCACGTGACCGCCGAGCTCCTCGACTACGTGCGCAGTGAGCCGGACCTGACGCTGATGGCCTACTCGTCGCTGCTCTCGGGCGCCTATACACGGCCCGACAAAACCTTGCCGGCCGCCTACGACCACCCCGGAACCGGGCAGCGCCTGAGCGTCCTGCGGGAGGTGGCCGACGAACTCGGTGCCACGCCCAACCAGGTGGTACTGGCCTGGCTGCTCGGGGGCGATCCGCCGGTGATCCCGATCGTGGGGGTGAGCTCCGTCGCGCAGCTGGACGAAGTGCTGGGCGCGGTGGAGCTGGGGCTGCCCGCGGAGAGCAGGGCGCGGCTCGACCACGCCGCGACGGGCTGACGTGCCCCGCGCCGCCCCTCGGGCCGGTCGCTCCCCGGCCCTCACCGGCTCGGCGGGCCGCCGGTGCGCCGAGCCGCGTCGACGGCCTGTGCCAGGCGTCGCACGGCGCCGGGGACGGCCCGGTCGGTGAGATTGCCGTAGCCGAGGACCAGCGTCGTGCCCGCGGTGCCCGCGGTCCGCACCATGCGGTAGTCGTCGAGGTCCGCGAGCCTCAGGTCGCGCCGTGCGGCCTCGTCGACGACGGCGGGCGCCGGGCAGTCCGGCAGGGACAGCAGCAGGTGGAAACCGGCCGCCGCGCCGGACACCCGGAACCCGGGCAGCGACTCCTCGAGTTCGCGCAGGAGGTGGTCGCGGCGGCGTTTGTAGCGCAGCCGGGAGGCCCGCAGGTACCGGTCGTAGGCTCCGCGGTCCAGGAACCGGGCGAACGCCTCCTGGTCGATGACGGGCGGCGGCACGCCCCCGACGTGGTCCGCGGCCAGGGCGTCGGCCCAGCGCGGCGGCGCCGCCGCCCAGCCGATCCGCAGGGCCGGCGACAGCGTCTTGCTGACCGAGCCCATCAGCACGACGTGCTCGGGAGCCATGCCCTGGAGGGCGCCGACGGGGTGGCGGTCGTAGCGGAACTCGGCGTCGTAGTCGTCCTCCAGCACGAGGCCGTCGACCTCACGGGCCCAGGCGACCAGTTCGGCTCGGCGGGCCGGGGCGAGGACCACGCCGGTCGGGAACTGGTGGGCGGGGGCCAGGATCACCGACCGCACCTGGGGCGTGCGCCTGAGCAGGTCCACCCGCAGACCGTCACCGTCCACGGGAACCGGGACGGGCACCAGACCCGCCGCCCCGGCCGTGGCGCCCAGCCGCGACCAGCCGGGGTCTTCCACGGCCACATGGGTGTGGCCGTCGGCCCGCAGGGCACGGCACAGCCTGAGCACCGCGTCCAGTGTGCCGGCACAGACGACGAGCCGCCGGGCGTCCAGGGACGCGCCGCGGCCCCGTACGAGGTACGCGGCGAGCCGTTGCCGGAGCCGGGCGAGACCGGCCGCGTCGGGGTAGCCGAGCTCGCCCCACGTCAGTGCGCCGGTGGCCTCCCGCACCGCGTCCGCCCACCGTCTGCGGGGAAACGCCCGCAGGTCGGGCACGCCGGGCAGCATGTCGAACTCCGGCTCCCACGGCGCGGGGGCATCGGCGTGGCTGTTCGCCGACGCGGGGACGGCCTGCGCCCGCACCCTGGTGGCCGAGCCGCTGCGCGCCTCCAGGTACCCCTCGGCGACGAGCTGTGCGTACGCCTCCGTCACGACCCACCGCGAGCAGCCCAGGTCCGCCGCGAGGGACCTGCTCGGCGGCAGGGCGCTGCCCGAGGCGATCCGTCCGCCGGTCACAGCCGTCCGCAGCGCACGGGTCAGCCGGACGTGCATCGGGCCCTCGGCGGGGTGGCCGAGTTCGAGGAAGGTCCCCCAGGCCGAGTCCGTCCGATCGTCTGCCACGGCAGCCGATGCTACCGACCGGTCCGCGCCGGTCGAGCGGCGGGCGCGGTGCTCGGCCGGCACGGGCCGGACACCCGCGCCGCACTGGTCGGCGGCTGTGGCGGCACCGGCCGGTCTGCGAGACTGTGGGGATGAACGTCAGACTCGCCGAAGCGCAAGACGTCCCGGGTTTCCTCGCGTTGGCGGGGCAGGTCGAGCACTGGTTCGGTCCGATGGTCGGTGAGGCCGGCTTCCACGCGGCGGTGCGGGACCACATCGACCGGTCGGAGGCGCTCGTGGCCGGCCCCGTCGGTTCGCCCCTCCTGGGCGCCATGCTGTTCGGCCCGACGGCACCGGACTACCACGTTCACTGGCTCGTCGTGTCCGAGCAGGCGCGCGGGACTGGCGTCGGCCGCGCGCTCATGGAAGAAGCGATGCGCCGGTGGGTTCGCGGCCCCGGCACGGTCGAGGTGGTCACCTTCGGCAGCGACCACCCCGGAGCGCACGTGAGCGGCGCCCGGGTCTTCTACGAGCGCCTCGGTTTCGTCCCCGGAGAGGCCGCCGCCCCTGGGCCCGAGGGCGGTTCACGGCAGGTCTTCCGCCGCACGGTCGCCTGAGGCACGGAGCGGGCGGGGCCGCCCGGCGTGCCGGCGGGAGCGCGCGGTGCGGTCCTCCCGGCTACGGGCGGCGTGCCGCGACGATCGCGGAACTGAACGGTGTGGTGAGTACTTCGGTGGCCCTCAGTGCTGGATGAGCGAGGTAGAACAGGCGGAGCTCATCCACTTCGCCACCGAAGCGGGGCGGCCAGTGGGGCGAGGGCGTGAAGTCGTCCAGTACCAGAAGGCCCCCCGGAGCGAGCATGCCGACGACGCCCTCGGGATCGTCGAGCTTGCCTCCGCCGTCGCAGAAGAAGACGTCGAAGGGGGCGTGCTGTGCGAGCAGCCGCCAGTCCCCGGTGAGAACGCTGACGCGGTCGTCGTCCGCGAAGACACCGGCCGCTCGACGGGCCGCCTCCTCGTCATGCTCGACGGTGATCAGGCGGGCGCCGGCGCCCAGTCCGCTGTGCAGCCAGGCGGTCCCCACTCCGAAGCCGGTGCCGCTCTCGGCGATGATCCCGTGAGGCTTCGCGGTGGCGGCCAGACCGAGCAGTCTGCCCACGTCCGGGATGCAGCTCTGCTCGAACCCCGCTTCGGCAGCGGCACGTTGCGCGGCTGCCACGCGGGAAGGCAACGCGGGCCCTTCCGTCATCACGCGTCCCCTTTCCTCGCCGCGTCGACGAAGCACGGCCTCACGTCCGGCGTCGGCTCGGCAGACAGCGTTCGCGCAGCCGGGTGAAGGCCGTGGGGGTGGGTCGCCCGGGAAGGAAGTCTCTGATCCGCTCGGCGCATTCGCGTGGAGTCGCCGTGCCGGTGTCGCATTCCATGTCGTAGTCGCCGTGCGCGTGCACGAGGTCGTACTGGAGCTCGGCGAGGCCGGCGGGGCGGTCGCCCCGGGCCAGCTCGCGACGGACCAGTTCATCGAGGGGGCAGTGGACACCGACGAACAGGACGTCCTGGGGGCGTAGCACCGTGAGGCAGTCGAGCAGGCGCCAGGGTTCGCTGAGGACGTGGTCGACCACGATGTTGTTGCCCACCTCGGCCATGGCCGCGATCGAGCGGTGAAAGCCCTGCCTGGTACGCCGCAGGGCGGCGTCGAGTTCCTCGGGGCCGAGGTCCCGCTTGGTGCGCATCGCGTTGAAGCTGTCCACCGCCAGGTGGAAGTAGACACCGTCGTCCAGGACGTCGAGCAGTTCCCGGGCGATGCTCGACTTCCCGGAGCTGGAAGTGCCGTTGAGGAAGATGACCTGTCCGGACGCCATGCGCCTCATGATCCCACCGTGGTGGGCGGCGGAGGCGCCGCCGGTGAACCGGAGCAGCACGGGAGAGTGGGGGCGGGCGTGGGAGAGCGCACGTCGCGGGAGGCCGGCCCGGACCTGCTGGCCCTGCTGGGGTTCGATGCCGTGGAGGAGGCCGTGTACCGGTCGGAGGCGAGAGAAAGGACCGGGAACTGCGGCGGTGTTCGGGCACGCGAACGCAATCCGAACGTAGGTGCGGTTACCTGTGAGTTCCGCACGCCGGACAGGTGACAGCTGTGACTGTCCCCGGCGAGGCGGCCCGTGACAGCGTCTTACCCGGCACCGACCCGGTGGAGGGAGAAGGCGTGAACAAGGGCTACGCCGTGTACTGCGACGCAGACCCGCACTTCTACGACGCGCCGCACCGTGCCACTCCCGGCACGGCGACCGCCGGCACCCGGTACGCGGTGGCCGACCTGCCGGTACCGCCGGGATGGCGGCGCACCGAGACGGGCGACTGGCTCGCACTGCGCCCCGTGGACGCCGTACTGCCGGCGCAGGGCTGGAAGCTCCACGTGTCCGCCTGTCTGGACAACGCCGAGTCCGTGCTGGCGCGAGTACGGGAGTACTGCCTCGCCCGGGGCATCGCGTTCAAGTTCGTGCCGAGCCGCTACCTGCTGCACCGGCGCAACGCCAAGTACGCGGACCGGTCGGGCAGCGGGAAGTTCGTCACGGTGTACCCGGCGGACGAGGGGCGGTTCGAGCGGGTCGTGGGCGAGCTGGCCGCCCTGCTGGACGGCGAGGCCGGGCCGCACATCCTCAGCGACCTCAGGATCGGCCGGGGCCCGGTGCACGTGCGCTACGGCAGCTTCACCCGCCGCGACTGCTACGACGACCAGGGGGAGCTGCGGCCGGCCATCGCCGATCCGTCCGGCGAGCTGGTGCCCGACGTCCGCGGACCGGTGTTCCGCGTGCCCGACTGGGTGAGTGTCCCCGCCTTCCTGAAGCCGCACCTCGACGCGCGGGCGACGGTCACGATGGCCGGCATCCCGTACACCGTCGAGTCGGCGATCCACTTCTCGAACGGCGGTGGTGTCTACCGGGCCCGGGACACCCGCACGGGCGAGGCCGTCGTCCTGAAGGAGGCCCGTCCGTACGCCGGGCTGGCGGCGGACGGCGCGGACGCGGTGGCGCGGCTGGACCGCGAGCAGCGGGCGCTCGAGCGGTTGTCGGGGCTGGACTGCACCCCCGAGGTGCGGGACCGCTTCGCCGTGGGCGAGCATCACTTCCTGGTTCTTGAATACCTGGACGGCAAGCCCCTCAACACCTTCTTCGCCCGGCGTCACCCGCTCATCGAGGCGGACCCGGACGACCGGCGGCTGGCCGAGTACACCGAGTGGGCGCTCGACGTGCACGGCCAGGTGGAGCGGGCCGTCTCGCAAGTGCACGCCCGGGGCGTCGTCTTCAACGACCTGCACCTGTTCAACATCATGGTCCGAGACGACGGACGGGTGGCCCTGCTCGACTTCGAGGCCGCGCACCACGTCGACGAGCCGGGCCGCCAGACGGTCGCCCACCCCGGGTTCGTGGCTCCTTCGGGCCGGCGGGGCACCGCCGTGGACCGGTACGCGCTGGCCTGTCTGCGCCTGGCCCTCTTCCTGCCGCTGACGAGCCTGCTGGCCCTGGACCGGCGCAAGGCGGAGCACCTCGCGGATCTGGTCGCGCGGCAGTTCCCCGTACCGCGGGCGTTCCTGGACGCGGCGGTCGACGAGATCACCGGCGCGTCCGGCGCGTCACCGGCCGCCCGCCGTACGGGGCGTCGGTTCGTCCCTGTCCCGCCCGGCGACTGGCCCCGCAGCCGGGACTCGATGACGGCGGCCATCCGCGCGTCGGCCACGCCCGCGCGCGACGACCGTCTCTACCCGGGGGACGTCGCCCAGTTCGCCACCGCGGGCGGCGGGCTCTCGTTCGGTCACGGAGCGGCCGGGGTGCTCTACGCCCTGGCCGAGAGCGGGGCCGAGCGCGACGAGAACGCGGAGCAGTGGCTGCTCGACCGGACGGAGGACCTGCCCTCGGGGATGCCGCTCGGCTTCCACGACGGGATCGCCGGTACCGCGTGGGTCCTGGACCGTCTCGGTCACCGGGCGAGGTCGCTGGAGCTCGCGCGGCTCCTGGCCGAGCAGTCGCTCGACCGTCTCTCCACCGACCTGCACAGCGGGACGGCCGGGGTCGGGCTGGCGCTGGACTCCCTGGCCGACCGCACCGGCGACACCGCCCTGCGCGACGCGGCGACACGGTGCGTCGAGCTCAGCGCCCGCCGCTCCGCGGAGGACGCACCAGGCCGCCGGAGTCGGGCCGGCCTGCTGTACGGCGCGACGGGCAGCGCCCTGCTGTTCCTGCGCCGGTACGAGCGCACGGGCGACGCCGCTCTGCTCGATCTGGCGCGCGACGCGCTGCGCCGGGACCTCTCGCACTGCGTGCACGGCGCGGGAGGAGCCCTCCAGGTGGACGAGGGCTGGCGCACCATGCCGTATCTCGGCGCCGGGAGCGTGGGCATCGGCATGGTGCTCGACGACTACCTCGCGCACCGCGCCGACGAGCGGTTCGAGCGGGCGCGGCACGAGATCGTACGCGCGGCGCAGGCCATGTTCTACGCCCAGCCGGGGCTGTACCGGGGGGTGGCCGGCATGGTGCTCTTCCTGGGGCGCACGTCCGCCACCGGACCGGGGACCGGCCCCGCGGCGGTCCGGCGGCAGATCGACGCGCTGGCCTGGCACGCCATGTCGTACCGCGATCACCTCGCCTTCCCCGGCGAGCAGATGATGCGCCTGTCCATGGACCTGTCCACCGGGACGGCCGGATGTCTGCTGGCCGTCGCCTCCGTCCACGGCGACCGGCCCGCCGGTCTGCCGTTCCTCCCAGCGCCGCTGGACCAGCGGCGCCCATGAGCCGGTCCCCGACGGGGCCGTGAAGAGAACACCACCCGTTTGTCACATGGAAGGAAGAACACATGAACCTGTTCGAGCTGCAGTCGCTGGAGACCCCGAAGGAAGAGGCCATGGGCGACGTGGAGACCGGCAGCCGCGCGAGCCTGCTGCTCTGCGGCGACAGCAGCCTCAGCGTGACGACGTGTAACTGACGTCGTCCGGACCAGCCGACACGGTGGGCGCGGCACTCCGCGCTCACCGTGTCGCGCCCGTTGGCGCCGATCAGGAGAGGGGCAGACCGGTGGGAAGCGCTCCGGTCCCAGGGCCTTCGCGTCCGGTGGAGAAGTCGCCCGGCACCGAGCCGGGGCGCGGGCCGGAACTGCTGGTGCTGGGATGCTCGGTGGCCGCGGCGGCCGCCGCCGTCGCCCAGCCCTTCGCCCTCGGCCGCACCCTCGACCTGCTGCTGGGCGGGGGCGACGCCGGCCCCTGGCTCGCGGCGAGCGTCGCACTCCTCGTCGGCGAGATCCTGCTCGACGGTCTCACCGCGTTCCTGACCGGCCGGTGCACCGCCGACTGGACCGCCGCCATCCGCTCCCGCGCACTGCGCGGGCTCCTGTACGCCGTGCCGGACACGGCCCGCGCGCACCCTCCCGGGGACGTCGCGACGCGGCTCACCCTCAACGCCTCGGACGCGGGTGCCGCTCCGGCGGCCAGGGCGGCACTCGCGGCCTCACTCGTGACACCGGCCGGCGCCCTGGTCGCGCTGGCCGTCGTCGATCTGTGGGTCGCCTCCTGCGTCCTCGTCGGGTTGCCGGCCCTGGCCCTGCTGCTGAGGGCGTTCGCGCGGGACACGGGCGTGTCGGTCGGGGCCTACCAGCGGGTGCAGTCGGACATCGCGTCCCGGCTGCTGGAGGCCGTCGAGGGCGCGGAGACCATCGCCGCCGCGGGCACCGCCGCCCGTGAACGCGACCGCGTTCTGCGCCCGTTGACCGAACTGGGAGCGCTCGGTGAACGTATGTGGAAGCTGCACGGGCGGGCGCTGGCCACCGGTGGTGTCCTCGTGCCGCTGCTGACCGTGGCCGCCACCGCCGTGGGCGGCCTCCGGCTCGGCGCGGGCGTACTGAGCGCCGGCGAACTGCTGGCGGTGATCCGGTACGCCCAACTGGCCGCGGGGATCGGCGGCGCGGCCACACTGGTCGGCGCGGTGGCCCGGGGCCGCGCGGCGCGGGAGCGCACCCGGACCCTGGAGGAGCTGCCCCCGCTGTCTTACGGAACCCGCACGCTCTCCCCGGGAGGACCCGGGACGCTGGAGTTGCGCGGGGTGCGGGTGTCACGAGGGGGCGCGGAGGTCCTGCGGGCGGACCGGGTGACGGTGCCGGGCGGCCGGACCGCCGCGGTCGTGGGCCGCAGCGGCTCGGGCAAGTCCGTCCTGGCCGCGGTGGCCGGCCGGTTGACCGATCCCGACCGGGGACGGGTCCTGCTGGACGGCACACCCCTCGACGCGCTGACCCGGCCGAGTCTCCGCGCCGAGGTGGGCTTCGCCTTCGCCCGTCCGGAACTGGGCGACCGCACCGTCGCGGAGGCAGTGGCCGCAGGCCCTCGCACCGTCTCGCCCCACCAGGTCCGTTCGGCCGTCCGCCTCGCCGGTGCCGACGCCTTCGTACTCCGGCTGCCGCAGGGGTACGACACACCGCTCGCCGACGCGCCGCTGTCCGGCGGTGAGTACCAGCGCCTGGGGCTGGCACGCGCGTTCGCGCACGCGGGCCGGATGCTGGTCATGGACGACGCCACCTCCAGCCTCGACACCGCCACGGAGCACGCGGTGGAACGGGCTCAGCGGCGCTCCCCCTCCGTCGCCACCCGCCTGGTCGTCACGCACCGGCCGTCGGTGGCGGCACGGGCCGATCTGGTGATCTGGCTGGAGGACGGGCGGGTCCGGGCGGTCGGCCCGCATCGACGGTTGTGGCGGGAGGCCGCCTACCGGGCGGTGTTCGGCGGGCGGGAGGAAGGCGGCGGATCGTCCACCGGCGAAGGAGCCCCCCAGGGGCGGGTCGGCGCGCTGCGGAAGGAGGCACGACCGTGACGCCCACCGAGGAACCGGCCTTCACGGCGGGCTCCCGCCGTGGCTCGGGAGCCGAGCACCGGCTCGGGCCGTCCGCCCGTCGTTTCCTCGCCGAACGCAAGGGCGTGCTCGTGCGGCTCGCCGCGTGGTCGGTGGCGGAGTCGGTCCAGACCTTCCTGGTCGGCTACGGCGTGGCGCAGGCCCTCGACCGTGGATTCCTCGCCGGAGACACCGCCGCGGGCCTCGGCTGGCTGGCGGTCGCCGCCTGCGCGGTGCTGCTGGGAGCCCCGGTGATCAGAGGGGTCTTCGCCGAGCTGGCCGGGCTGACGGAACCGCTGCGTGACCGTCTCGTGCGCCGCGCGGTGGACCGGTCGCTGTCCCGCGCCCTGTCCCGGCCCGGTGGCGGGGACCGCGCGGCCGTCTCGCGGCTCACCAACCAGGTGGAGATGGTGCGGGACAGCTTCGCCGGTCTCGTGCTCACCCTGCGCTCCTTCGTCTTCACGGCGGCCGGGGCACTGGCCGGGCTGCTCTCGTTGCACCCGGCTCTGGTGCTGATCGTCGTGCCACCGCTGACCGGAGGCGTGGCCCTGTTCCTGCTGACGCTGCGTCCGATGGCGGCGGCCCAGCGGCGGGCCCTCGCCGCGGACGAGGCGCTGGGCGACCACGCCGCGCGAGTGAGGAAGGCGCTGCGCGACGTCACCGCCTGCGGAATCCTGCCGGAGACGTCCCGGGACGGAGAACGTCTCGTCGCACGTGCCGCGGTGACCTCCCGTGTCCTCGCCCGCTGGGCGGCGGTACGGGCCCTGGCGCTCGGGGCCGCGGCACAGCTGCCCGTGCTGCTCCTGCTGGTGACCGTGCCGTGGCTGCGCGCGCAGGGCGTCACCACGGGCGCTCTGCTGGGAGCGTTCACCTACCTCGCGCAGGCGCTGCTGCCCGCGGTGCACTCCCTGGTGACCGCCATCGGCGCGGCGGGGAGCAGACTGCTCGTCGTCCTCGAGCGGTTCACCGGCCCGGAGGCGGCGAGCCCGCCCGTCGCCGAAGCGCCCCCGCTCGGGTGGCGGGCGAGCTTCCCCCGCCCTGCGGCCGCGGCGCGGTCGCGGGAGGCCCCCGCGGTGGAGCTGTGCTCGGTGACCGTGCGGTACGGCGCTCGGGCGGAGCCGGTTCTCGACGCGCTGGACCTGCGCGTGGAGGACGGCGAACACGTGGCCGTCGTCGGCCCCAGCGGCATCGGCAAGTCCACCCTCACCCGGCTGATCGCCGGCCTGTGCACGCCGCAGACCGGTACCGTGCGGGTCGCGGGCAGGGAGGTCGCCGGCCGTCGGCCGGCGGAGCTCCGCGCGCTGCGGGTCCTGGCCCCCCAGCAGGCGTACGTGTTCACCGGGACCGTCCGCGGCAACCTCACGTACCTGCGGCCCGGCGCCTCCCGGGCCGACGTCGAGGCCGCCGTCCTGGACCTCGGCGCGGCGCCCCTCGTCGAGCGGCTGGGCGGGCTCGACGCGGAGCTGCGGCCCGACGACCTGTCGCAGGGCGAGCGCCAGCTGATCGTGCTGGCGCGCGCGTACCTGTCCACGGCCCGGCTGCTCCTGCTCGACGAGGCGACCTGCCACCTGGACGCCGCGTCGGAGGAGCGCGCCGAGAAGGCGCTCGCACGACGTCCGGGGACGCTGCTCGTCGTGGCCCACCGCATGTCCTCGGCGGTCCGGGCCGACCGGGTCCTCCTCCTGGACGGCGTCCGGGCGGCGTTCGGCACGCACGAGGAACTGCTCGAACGCTCGCCCCTCTACCGCGATCTGGTGGGGCACTGGAGCCGTACCTGAGCGTGCGAGTGGGGGCGGGCGGGGTGTTGGTTCACCCCGCCCGCCGTCACAACCAGCCGGCGCTCTGGACGATGCGGATCGCGTCCACGCGGTTGCGTGCCCCGACCTTCCGGATCGCGCTGGCCATGTAGTTGCGGACGGTTCCCCGGGACAGGTGCAGGCCGCCGGCGATCTCCGCGACGGACGAGCCCCGTGAGGCCTCGGCCAGGACGCTCAGTTCACGGGCCGTCAGCGGCGTCTGCGACGCCCGCAGCAGCGCCACCGTGAGCCGCTCGTCGAGGAAGCTCTCCCCCTTGGCCACCGTGTGCACGGCGTCCACCAGCCGCCGCGCGGGCGCGTCCTTGTCCACGAAACCGAGCACGCCCGCGTCGAAGGCCCTGCGCAACACCCCCGGCCGCTCGGGCGCGGCGAGGACGACGAGGCGCGTCCCGCACCGGTTCCAGAAGGACGCGCGGGCCACTTCCTCCCGCGGTCCCTCCAGACAGTCCCCGTCGACGACGCAGACGTCCACGGGTAAGTCGTGGTCGTCAGGTTCGTCGCCGCGGGCCGGCATGGACGACACCTCGAGTCCGTCGGCGGACCGCAGCAACTGCACCAACGCCGACCGCAGCAGCGCGGCGTCGTGCACCACGAGAACACGGACCATGTACAACCCCCTGCCTTCCCCGGTTGCCCCTGCGGACCGCCGGGCTCGTCCCCCAGTCCCCAGCCGTCTGCCCCTGGTCACCGCCCGAGAAGCACGCAGTCCCGTCGCCTCGGAGCGGAAGCGATGCCAACGCGCCGTTCTCGACGCCCGGAAGGCGGCCCCGGGCGAGGCGGGACGCGGCCGGAACACGTCCGTGGCGCACCGGGCTTCCCCGGCGCGTCCGACGGGCGGGATGCGCGTTGGCTGCTCCCGTCGGGTGCCGTGGCGGCGGGTACCCGGCGGGCGGGGCGGCGCTGCGCGGCCGGACCGTTGTTACCGGAGCGTCACAGACTCAAAACAGGCGAAGTGAATGTGTCTCGAATGGCCCGCCCGCTCCGGCCCCCCGGGGCATGCGCCGGTACGGCCGCCGCGTCACTCGATCAGCGCGTCCGCGGCGATGACCACCAGCCCGATCAGCATGTCCGCGACTCCTGCCCGGCAGGAGGCCGGCCAGCCGAGCCCGGCGGTGCGGGCCGCCGAGACTCCCAGACAGAACAGGGCGACGGTGTTGAACAGCAGGGCCACTTCGGCGGCCGTGTCCTCGCTCCACCACCGAGCCAGCGCGCCGAGCAGGAGCAGCACGGTGGGCAGTACGGCGGCGACCAGCGGCCACTCGGCGAGAACCGCCCGCGTCCTGCCGTGCCTCGCCGCTCCTTCGGCGGCGGCACGCTGGGCGATGACGTGCGCGTACCCGTGGGCGGCGCCCGCGGCCAGCGCGGTCAGGAGTACCCACAGCGCGTCCTGGCCGGGATCGGCCTCCTCGCCCGGCACGTCCAGTGCGGCCACGAGTGCGCTGGCCAGCACCAGACCGTAGATGCCCCGGAACAGCCACCGCTCCGCCAGTCGTGGCCGCAGGCCACCCCTGGGTGCGGTGGCCTCGAAAGGGACGTGGTGGGCGCGGTCGGGCATCGCATCGCCTCGGCTCGGGGGAACACGGGTCGCTCCATGCTCACCCGGCCCGACTGCGGGGGAGGTGTGCCACGCGGGCCGGACACCTACCGGTGACCGCCGCTCGGGCGCCGAACGGTGCGACGGGGCGTCGCCGGGCCGGACGGCCTAGCCCTTGACGGTGGCTGAACGGCCTTCCATACTGACGGCCAAATCGATTTGGCCAAATCGATTTGGCCTCCCGTCCGGGGCCGGATCGCGGCTGAAACCCGAGCGTTGTGCCCGTACGCCCGAACGGAGCCCGAGCGTGTCCGATCCCCGCAAGAGCCGGCCTGTGGCCGGCCAACCGCCCGTAGCCGGCCCGACAACGGCCACCCAGCCGGCCACCCACCCGGCCGGCCGATCAGCCACCGCACACCCCGCCGAGCACGACGACCCCGGTGCGGTCCGTACCGGAGAGGTCCATGCCTTGGCCGGGACCGGCGCCCGGCCGGCGCCCCACCCGGTCGACGAGTCACGTCCGCTCCTGCGGATCGTGCTCTTCGGCGTCCAGCACGTCCTCGTCATGGCCGCGACCCCCATCTCGGCGATGTTCCTGATGAGCGCCACCCTCGGGCTCGGCGCCGAACTGACCGTCCAGCTGCTCTCGGCCGCCTTCGTGCTGTCCGGCGTCGGATCACTGATCCAGTCGCTGGGGCCCTGGAAGTTCGGGCCGCGGCTGCCGTTCGTCATGCTTCCGGGCGGGGCGCCGCTCATCCTGTTCCTGTCGATCGCCGACCAGCACGGGCTGCGTACTGCCACCGGCGCGGTGATCCTTACGGCGGCGTTCTACTTCGTCGTGCTCCCGGTCTTCTCCCGGCTGCTGAGGTTCTTCCCCGCCCTGGTCATCGGCACCATGATCGTCATCGTGGGCGTCAACCTGGTGAAGGTCGGCGCGGTGCTCGTCACCGGACAGCCCGGCACAACCGGCTTCGCCGACCCCTCCAACCTCGCTCTCGGCATGGCGACGATCGGGTTCACCGTCGCCTTCTACCTGCTCTTCACCGGCATCCTGCGCCAACTCGCCGTGATGATGGGCCTGCTCGCCGGCACCGCGCTCGCCGGTGTGCTGGGCGCGATCGACACCGGGAGCGCCGGGGGTGGCGGCCTGTTCAGCGTCCCGGAGCCGATGCCGTTCGGCTCGCCGGTCTTCAACCTCGTCGCCGCGCTGCCGCTGATGCTCTACAGCCTGGCCTCCATGGCCGAGGCCACCGGGCAGACCGTCATCAACGCCGAGGCCGTCGGCAAGGACATCGACGCGCGGACCGACGTGCCCAAGACCGTCCGCGGTGACGCCCTCACCTCCCTCCTGGGCGGCTGCTTCGGACTGCCGCTCATGGTCACCAGTGGGGAGAACATCGGCATCGTCCGCGTCACCGGCGTCCGCAGCCGGTTCGTCACCGCCGCGGCCGGGGTGGTCCTCATCGTGATCGGGTTCCTCGCGCCCGTCAGCCGCGCGATCAGCGTGATCCCGTCCGCCGTCGTCGGCGGCACCGCCATGGTCGTCTTCGCCGTCATCACCGTGCTCGGCATCCAGATGCTGGGCCGCTCCGACCTCGACAAGCACACCAGCACGTTCATCTGCGCCGTCGCCCTGGCCCTGGGGCTGCTGCCGATCCTCGTGCCCGGGGTGTACGGCCGGTTCCCGCCGAACGTCCGCATCCTCCTGGAGAGCGGCGTAGCCGTCGGTGCGTTCGTCGCCGCCGTCCTCAACATCCTCTTCCACCACGTCCGTCCGGGCGTCGCCGCCCGGCTGGCCGCAGCACGCACAGAAAGCGACCGATGACCCACTTTGAACGCGATCTCCTCGCCGCCCCCGGCCCGTTGCTCCTCGTGCCGGACAAGCTCCTGCTCCCCGAAGGACCCGTCGACGGCTGGTCCGTCGTGATCCGCGACGGCCGCTTCGAGGCCGTCGGTCCGGCGGAGGATGTGCGGCGCGCCCACCCCGGACTGCGGGCCGTACCGTTGCCCGGCCGGCTGCTGATGCCCGGCTTCGTCGACGCCCACCACCACCTGACGCAGAGTTTCGGCGCAGCGCTCGCCTTCGGGGAGCCGTCGGAGATCTTCCGCCGGGTCTGGGTGCCGCTGGAGGGCGCGCTGGACGAGGAGTCGGCGTACACGGCGGCCAAGCTGGCCGCGCTGGAGGCGCTGCGCGGGGGCTTCACCACCGTCGCCGACGCCGGCACCCGCGCCGACGTGGACGCCGACGTGGTCGCCTCGGCGGCGCGCGACGCCGGGATCCGCTGCGTACTCGGCCTTGTCTGCAACGACACCGACGAGACCGGTGGCGGTGACGGCTCCGTGGCCGTACTGGAGCGGGCCGAGAAACACCTCGCCCGGTACGACGGGGATCCGCTCGTCCACGCGTCCCTGGCCGTCTCCATCCCCGAGGCGGCCACCGAAGGGACCCTGCGCGCGACCGCACGCCTGGCCGCCGAGGCCGGGGCGGTCGTGCAGATCCACGTCAACGAGCACCTGGCGGGCGTGGAACGCTCCCTCGTACGGCACGGGTCGCGGCCCTTGGAGCACCTGCACGCCGTCGGCGCGCTCGGCCCGCAGCTGCTCGCCGCGCACGCCACGCTCCTCACACCGCGCGAGCTGACCCTGCTCGCCGACACCGGCACCGCCGTCAGCTACAACCCGGTGGCCAGCGCGTGGAAGGGCAACGCGGTCGCGCCCGCCACCGCGATGGCCGAGCGCGGCATCCGCTTCGGGCTCGGTACCGACGGCACCCGCGGCGACGGCTTCCGGCTCGCGGAGGCCGCCGAGTTCGCCCAGCGGCTGGCGTACGGTCTCGTCAACGGTGACTCCTCGTGCGGTGCCGGCTGGACCTGGCTGGAGCGCGCCACCAGCGGGGGCGCCGACGCCGTCGGTCTCGGTGCCCGCACCGGCACCGTCGCTCCGGGCATGGCGGCCGACTTCCTCCTCGTCGACGTCGACACGCCGGAACTCGCGCTCTCCTGGGACCTGCCCTGGGAGCTCGTACGCCGCGGCAACCGGGACCAGATAGCTGCCGTCTTCGTCGCCGGTCGGCTGCGTCTGTGGCACGGCACGCCCGTCGACTGGGACGGTCCCGCGCTGGTGCGGCGCGCGACCGAACTCGCCCGCGCCGTCGTGGACCGGGCGGGTGTGACCCGGGTCCACCCGACCTCCACGGCGGCACGCGCGCTGCGCCGGGCAGGGGAACGGGGCGCGGCACGGTGACGTTCGCAACGCTGGCGGTGCTCGCCGTCACGGTGGCCGTGGCCGCGTTCGTCCAGGGCAGCAGCGGCCTCGGCTTCGCGCTGATCGTCGCCCCCGTGGCCGGCATCATCGACCCGCACCTGGTACCGGTCTTCGTCCTGGCGTCGATGATCCCGCTCAACCTGTACGTGGCCTGGCGGGAACGGGCGTCGCTCGATCTGCGCGGCGCGGGCTGGATCACCGGTGCGCGGCTCGCCGCCACCCCGGCCGGGCTGGCGGTGCTCTGGCTGATCCCGGAACGCAGCCTCGGTGTGTTCGTCGGCGTGGCCACCGTGCTCGCGGCCGTCGTGAGCCTGGCCGCGCCCGCGTTCACGCCCGGCCGGGCCGCCTATGTCGGCGCCGGTGCGGTGACCGGGCTGACCGAGACCGCGACCGGCGTCGGCGGGCCTCCGCTGGCGCTGGTCTACCAGCACCGGCCGCCCGCCGAACTGCGCTCCACCGTCGCCGCCTGCTTCCTGGTCGGGGAAGTGGCCTCCCTGGCGCTGCTGTTCGGCACGGGGGAGGCAGAGGCCGCGGAGCTGGGCCGGGCCGTCGTCCTGCTGCCGGCGATCGCCCTGGGCGCATGGCTCAGCCGTCTGGTGCACCACCGGCTGGACGCCCGCAGGACGCGCCTGTTCGTCCTGGTCTTCGCGCTGGTCTCGGGGCTCGTCCTGATGCTGGGAGTGTGACGGGCCGGTACCGCCCGGGTTCAGGCCCGGGCGGTACGCAGCGACGACGCGCGGGCTATCACCCGCGGTTCGGGGGACACCGCCACCGAGGGTGCGGCGGTGTCCCCGCGCAGCCGCCCCAGCAGCAGCTCCACGGCGTCCGACGCCGCGCGGTCCAGGTGCAGGTCGACCGCCGTGAGCGGTGGCTCGCAGGTGCGGGCGCGCAGGCCGTCGTAGCGGGTGACGACCATGACGTCGTCCGGTACGGCACGTCCGCTGTCGCGGATCGCCCGGACGGCGCCCACCGCGAAGGCGTCCACCAGCGCGCAGACGGCGTCGGTGCCGGGGTGCTCGGCGAGCAGGGCGGCGCAGCACTCGTACCCGGCCTGCTCACCGCCCGACTCCGGCACCCTCGCCACGACCGGCGTCCAGCCGTGCTCCTCGGCGCGTCGCTCGTAGGCGGCGACCGCTTCCACGGACGAGTGCCGGGAGCCGGCGCCCACGATCAGCGCCGGACGAACGGCGCCCTGCTCCCGCAGGTGGTCCAGGAGCAGGTCCGCGACCAGGTGGCCGCGGAGGTCGACGTACGGGGCGTCCTCCTCGGGCGACACCGGCCGGCCGAGCGCCACGTACGGCAGTCCGCGCTCGCGCAGTTGGGCGGCGGCCGCGTCCTCGACGTCCGGCTCGACCACGATGGCCCCGTCGATGTCGACGGAGTACAGCGCCGAACCGGACTGCACGGGCGGCACGAGCACGAGGGCGTAGTCGTGGAGCAGGGCGCTCTCCGCGGCGGCTGCGGCGACCTCCATGTAGAACCCGAGCCGGGACGGCCCGCCCGCCACGGCGAACGGCATCGAGGAGGCCAGCGCGATGGCCTTCGCCTGCCCGCGCCGCAGCCGCTGCGCCCGCAGATTGGGCCGGTAACCGAGCTCCGTGGCGACCTGCCGGATGCGCTCGCGCGTGCGGGGGTCGACCTTGCCCAGCCCGTTGAGGGCGTGCGACACGGTGGTGCGCGAAACGCCGGCGGCGCGTGCGACGTCCGTGATCGTGGGCGGCCTCGGACCCGAGGCGGACGGAGCCATGTGGAACGGACACCCCTCACCGGCAGTTGTGGCTGACCCAGCCATCTTCGCCGATCAGCCTACGGCCACTGGTCGCGGGTGGGCGGACGGTCCCAGGGCGGCCGCCCTCTCCGACTGTGCCGCGAGGGCGAGCGGCACTCCCTCCCCGCCGAGGGGCGCGGCGAACCGGACGCCGGGCGGACGGTGCCGGAGCCGGGCGCGGCAGCTGGGTCAGGGAGCGGCCGACGGTGGACTTGCCGCAACCGCCTGCAACAACACGGATTCGGCCTGCAAGCAGGCCCTGCGCGGTCACGCGATCCACGAACCGGGCATCTTCGGGACCGCCGTCTCCTGATCGCTGCCGGTGCCAAGGATGCCGCCGGTGCGGACACGTCACGCGTGCCCGCACCGGCCGCCCTGCTCCCCGACGGCCCGTCGCCCACCCCCTACCCGGGTATCACACCAGGTCTGGCTCCCCGGGGGGACGCCCCGCACCGCACCGCCTTCCTAGCCTTCTCGCCGTCATCGTCCGGTCGACCGCGCCGGACACCGCCGGACGGACGGGTCCTGCTTCACGCCGGCGGCGTGAACGGCTGCGCACACGACGCGCATAAGGTGATGCCCATGACGTCAGTGGATGAGGAACGCCCACGCGCGCTGCTCGCGGGCGCTTCGCGTCGGTGGGTGCGGCTGCTGCCGTGGGGCGTCGCGTTCGTGCTCTGCGTCGCCCTGCTGCCCACCACCATCCAGGTCCTCACCGCCGACTACGGCCTGAACGGCGGCCTGGCGAGCGCGCTGGCCGTCGCACAGTCGGCACCGCTGCTGCTCGCCGTCGTCCGCCCGCTGCGGGCCTGGTACGTGGTCTTCGCCGCGGATGTCGCCGGGGCGCTCGCCCTGCTCACCGTCGACTTCGAGGAGCGGCTCCTGTGGCCGTTCCCGCCCATGGAGATCGTCGGGTACGTCGGCCTCTGCCTAGCCCTGGGCCTCAGCGAGCGGCGCCGGACGCTGCTAGTGGTGTGGCTGGCGACGGCGGGCGCGAACATCGGCCTGGGGTTCGCCTCGCCCCACGGCACCGATGCCATGACCCTGCTGCCGACCATCCTCGGCGGCATCACGCTCCTGCTCGCCGCAGCGCTCCGCGAACGGTACGAGGCGCAGCGCAGACTGGCCGAGCAGGAGACCATCAGCGAGGCCGAGCGCGGCCGGCGGACGCTGCTGGAGGAGCGCGCCCGCATCGCCCGCGAGCTGCACGACGTGGTGGCGCACCACATGTCCGTGATCACGGTGCAGGCGGACACCGCGGCGTACCGTCTCGACCGGCTGCCCCCGGACGTCCAGGAGGAGTTCACGTCCATCGCGGCGACCGCGCGCGAATCCCTCGGTGAGATGCGGCGGCTCCTGGGCGTGCTGCGGAGCGAGGAGGCGCACGGCGAGCTCGTGCCCCAGCCGGGCCTGACGCGGATCGGTCAACTGGTGGAGGCGACGGTGCGGGCGGGCGTGCCGGTGGAGTTCACCCCTTGCGACGCCGACGTGTCCGAGACGGTGGGCCTCTCGGCGTACCGCATCGTCCAGGAGGCCCTGGCGAACGTGGTGCGGCACGCGCCGGGTGCTCCGACGCGGGTGTCGGTGTCGGCGTCCGCCGCCGAGGACGGTGCGCGGCTCACCGTCCTCGTCGTCAACGGGCCGCCGCCCGAGCCACCCGTCGCGCCGCTCGAGGAGGGCGGCACCGGGCACGGCCTGGTCGGCATGCGCGAACGCGTGCGGCTCGTGGGCGGAACCCTCGACACCGGACCGCTGCCGGACGGCGGTTTCCGGGTGGCCGCCCGACTCCCCCTCGATGAAAAGGACCTCACGTGACCACGCGCGTCATCATCGTCGACGACCAGGCCATGGTGCGGGCGGGTTTCGCCGCACTGCTGGCCGCCCAGAGCGACATCGACGTGGTGGGTGAGGCCCCCGACGGCGCGCAGGGCGTCGAGCTGAGCCGCCGCACCCGTCCCGACGTCGTGCTGATGGACGTCCGCATGCCCGAGATGGACGGGCTGGAGGCCGCGCGCCGCATCCTCGCTCCCCCGCCGGGCGGCGCGGGCGCCGGAGCGGCTGGTGAGCACCGGCCACGTGTCCTGATGCTCACCACGTTCGACGTGGACGACTACGTCTACGAGGCGCTGCGGGCCGGTGCGAGCGGTTTCCTGCTGAAGGACGCCCCGCCGGCCGACCTCATCGCGGCGGTGCGCGTCGTCGCCTCGGGCGACGCGCTGCTCGCCCCCTCCGTGACGCGCCGGCTCATCGCGGACTTCGCCCGGCAACGTCCCGCCGCCAAGGGCAGGCCCGCGCTGCGGCTGAAGGCCCTGACGGAACGCGAGACCGAGGTCCTCACCCTGGTGGCCCGCGGCCGGTCCAACGCGGAGATCGCCCGGACGCTGGTGCTGGCCGAACAGACGGTGAAGACACACGTGAGCCGCGTCCTCACCAAGCTCGACCTGCGCGACCGGGCGCAGGCGGTGGTCTTCGCGTACGAATCGGGCCTGGTGGCGCCGGGCGAGTAGGCCGGTCTCCGCCCCTCGTCCCTCCTCCACCCCCTACCGCGGTAGCACCTCCACGTTGGCTCCCGGGTATGACGCCCGGAGCGCAGCCGCCCTCGCACTCTTGATCCCGTCAGCACGGAAGATCACGAGAGGGCCGAAGATGAGGCTGCGCAGCACCAAGAGGCAGAAGGCGGACGACCGACCGGAGGAGGCGCCGGCCGCCACTCCCGGTCTCGCCGTCGAACTGCGCGGGGTCCGGCGGCAGTACGGGAGGGGCGCGGGCACCGTGCACGCGCTGGCGGGAGTCGACCTCGCCCTCCCGCGCGGCACGTTCACCGCCGTCATGGGCCCGTCCGGGTCCGGCAAGTCCACCTTCCTGCAGTGCGCCGCCGGGCTCGACCGGCCGTCGGCTGGTTCCGTGCGCCTCGGCGGTACGGAGATCACCGGCATGAGCGAGAACGAGCTGACCGAGCTGCGCCGCAGCCGCCTCGGCTTCGTCTTCCAGGCGTTCAACCTGCTGCCGTCGCTCACCGTGGAACAGAACGTCCTGCTGCCCATGCGCCTCGCCGGGCAGCGCCAGGACCGCGCCCGTGCCGCGGCAGTGCTGGCTCAGGTCGGGCTCGCCGACAAGGCGCGGCGCCGGCCCGGTGAGCTCTCCGGCGGTCAGCAGCAGCGCGTGGCCGTCGCCCGCGCCCTGGTCACCGCCCCCGACGTGGTGTTCGCGGACGAGCCCACCGGCGCCCTCGACACCGGCACCGCCGCCGAGGTCCTCGGCCTGCTCCGGCACGCGGTGGACACCCTCGGCGCCACCGTCGTCATGGTCACCCACGACCCGGCCGCGGCCGCCTGGGCCGACCGGGTGCTGTTCCTCGCCGACGGCGCCTTCGCCGACCACCTCGAGCGCGGCTCGGCGGAGCAGATCGCGGCCCGGATGACGGCACTCACCGGCCGTGCCCGGGCGATGGCGGGGGCGGCGGCATGAGCAAGTTCACTCCGAACGGCCTCGCTCGCGCGGCCGTTCGCTTCAAGCCCGCCTCGTTCACGGGCACGTTCGTCGCGCTGATGATGTCGGCGCTGATCGTCGCGGCCTGCGGCGTCCTGCTGGAGACCGGCCTCAGGGCGTCGGTGCCGGCGGAGCGGTACGCGAACGCGCCGGTCGTCGTGGCGGCCGACCAGTCGGCGCGGGTCGTCGCCGACACCATCGACGGCCCCGAGGAGACCGCGTACCCGCTGCCGGACACCGCCCGCGTGGACGTGGGGCTGGCGGCGAGGGCCGCCGAGGTGCCGGGCGCGGCCACCGCCGTCCCGGACTTCACCTTCCCGGTGCACCGGGGCGCCGCCTCGTCGAGCGCGCTCACCGGCCACGGCTGGGGCGCGCACACCTTCACCGGCAGCGAGCTCACCGACGGCGCCGCGCCGCAGACGGGCGAGGTCGTCCTCGGCGCCGACGCGGCCCGCGCGGCGGGGGCCAGCGTCGGCGACACCATCACGCTGGAAACGGCCGACGGCCGCGCCGGCTTCCGGGTGTCCGGGCTGGCCGAGGCCGGTCCGGGCGACACCGCGGAGGAAGGGGTGGGCGGGGCCACGGCCTGGTTCGCCGACGCCGAGGCGTCCGTGCTGGCGGGGCACCCCGGCAAGGCCGACGCCATCGCCGTCACGGCCGAGGACGGAGCCGGCCCCGGCGACCTCGCCGCCGCCGTCGAGAAGTCCCTGACGGGCTCCGGCGCGCGAGTGCTCACCGGTGACGACCGCGGCGAGGTCGAGGACCGCGGTCTGGCCTACGCCAAGGAGACGCTCTTCGCGGTCGGTGGCTCCTTCGGCGGTATCGCGACCCTGGTCGCGGTCTTCACCGCGGCCGGGACGGTCGCCCTCTCCGTCGGCCAGCGCTCCCGCGAGTTCGCGCTGCTGCGTGCCGTTGGTGCCACGCCGCGGCAGATCCGTCGCGCGGTCGCCGCCGAGGCGCTGCTGGTCGCCCCGCTCGCCGGGCTGCTCGGCTGTCTGCCCGGCATCGGGCTCGCGCACTGGTGGTTCGGGCAGATGCAGGACCGCGGGGCCGTCCCGGAGGCGGTCGACCTGCACGTCTCGGGGTTTCCGCTGCTCGCCGCCGTCGGGGTCGGCCTGCTCACGGCACTCGGCGCGGGCTGGACGGCCGGGCGCAGGCCCGCGAAGACCAGGCCGGGGCAGGCGCTGGCCGAAGCCTCGGTGGAGCGGCTGCGGCCGGGAGTCGTCCGCACCGTCCTCGGGCTGGGCGCGGTCGGTGGCGGCTCCGCACTCGCCGGCGTCGCCGCCTCCGCCGCCGGTTCCGACGCGGCCAACGCCTCCCTCGGTGTCGTGATGCTCTTCATGCTGGCCGTCGCTCTGCTCGGCCCGGTCCTGGCCCGGCTGTGCGCGGCGCTCTTCGGCCTGCTGCTGCGCGGCGGCGGCGCCTCCGCGTCGCTGGCCGCCGCCAACTCCCGCACCAACGCCCGTCGGCTGGCCTCCGCGATCACGCCGATCGTGCTGGCGATGGCCTTCGCCTCGACGCTCGTCTTCATGCACACGAGCGAGAGCCACGTGGCCTCGCAGCAGCTCCGCGAAGGCATCACGGCGGACCACGTGGTCACGAACCCGGCGGGCCTGCCCGCCGACGCCGCCGACCGGGCCGCCCGCGTCCCCGGCGTCGACGCGGCGGTGAGCCTGCTCGACACGCAGGTACTGGTGCCCGTCGAGGGCGGCGGCGAGACGTCGCTGCAGGGGACCGCGGCCCAGGGCGTCTCGGGCCCCGGCGCCCGGCTCGCCCAGGTGCAGGACCTGGA
Source organism: Streptomyces sp. NPDC058796 (assembly GCF_042745235.1). Taxonomy (NCBI): domain Bacteria; kingdom Bacillati; phylum Actinomycetota; class Actinomycetes; order Kitasatosporales; family Streptomycetaceae; genus Streptomyces; species Streptomyces sp. NPDC058796. The sequence continues at coordinate 204,865 of NZ_JBHYOP010000010.1, read as the reverse complement.
CGTGCGCGGCGGCAGCCTGGAGCGGGTGGGTGAGGGCCGCATCGCCATCGACAAGACCCTCGCCACCGCGGCGAAGGTCGAGCTCGGCGACAAGCTGCCGCTCTACCTCCCCGACGGCACGAAGGCCGCCCCGGAAGTCGTCGCGGTCTACGGCCGCGGCCTGGGCCTGCCCGCGGTGACGATGGACCGCGCCTCGCTGGACGGGCACGTCACGTCGGCCTTCGCGGACACGCTGCTCGTCAGCGGCGGCGACGCCGGTCCGCTCGCCGCGCTCGGCGAGGTCACCGACGCCTCCGGGTACGCCGTCGCGCAGAACGTGGACCGGGAGTTCGGCGCCTGGGCCAACTACATGATGGCCGCCGTCCTGGGCGGCTTCGCCGCCGTCGCCGCCGTCAACACCCTGGTGATGACGGTCCTGGACCGCCGGCGTGAACTGGCCACGCTCCGCCTCGTCGGCTCCACCCGCCGCCAGGTGATGCGCATGCTGGGCTGGGAAAGCCTGCTGGTGTCGGCGGCGGGCGTGGCCCTGGGCACCGCCATCGCCATGATCACGCTGACCCCGATGATGCGCGGCCTGACGGGCGAACTCCCGTACGTGCCCCCGTTGCTGTACGCCGCGTTCGCCGCGGCCGCGGTGTCCCTCGGACTCGTCGCCGTGACCCTCCCGGCCCGCGCCGCACTGCGTGACCGCAATGTCTGAGACCGCCCGCGGCAGCACCTCCGACAAGGAGCCAGCCATGCAGCAGAGCAGGACCGGAAGCACGGACCCCGCACGTACGGACGCCGGACGGCACACGAGGTGGAGCGGACGGCTCGTCGGCCTGGTGGCCGTCCTGGCCCTGGTGAACTTCGTGGTCGACTCGGCCATCACCGCCCCGCTGGTCGTCCTCCCGGAGATGCTCGACCATTTCGGCACCGGCCAGGCGGCGTGGCTCAACGCCACCGCGATGCTGGCGGGTGTGCTGTGGGCGCCCCTGCTGGGAAAGGCCGCCGACCTCCACGGCAGGCGCAGGGTGCTGGTCCTGGCACTGCTCCTGAGCTGCGCGGGGGCCCTGCTGTGTGCCGTGACGCCCGGCCTCTGGCTGTTCGTGCCGGGACGCGTGCTGCAGGGGGCGGCCCTGGCCACGGTCTTCCTCTCCGTGGCGATGGTCCGGGGGCTCTGCGCGCCCCGCATCGCGATGATCGTCGTGGGCATCGTGACCTCCGGCTCCGCGGTCCTCAACATCGCGTCGCGTTTCGTCATCGAGGACCTGGCCGAGCGGTTCGGCTTCCAGATCCTCTTCCTCGTGTCGGCCCTCGTCGCGGCCGCGATGGCAATCTGCGTGCACCACGTCCTCCCGGAGGCCCCGGCCAGGACGCCGGGCAGGCTCGACGTCGCTGGTGCCCTCCTCCTCGGCGGGGGTCTCGCCGGCGTACTCGGCTACGTCAGTCTCGGCTCGGACCTCGGCTGGCTCACCCCTGTTCCGCTGGCCCTCCTCGTCGGCGGCGTGGCGGCACTGGCCAGGTGGTTCCTGGTCTCCAGCCGGAAGCCCGACCCTCTGATCGACGTCAGGAACCTCGGCGGCCCCTTGGTGCTCACGCTCCTCGTGGTCTTCCTCGCCGCGGGTTCGTACCAGAGCGTGCTGCAGCTCATCCCCCTCATAGGTGACGTGCCGGCGGATCAGAGACTCGGCTACGGACTGGCCGGCCAGGGGTCGGTGGCGCTGCTCCTCGCGGCGCCGGGACTCGGCGTCACGCTCGGGGGCCCGTCGGCCGGATGGCTCGCCGCACGCGTCGGACCGGCCCGGACACTCGCCGGCGCCATCTTGCTCGGAACGGTGGTGACCGTCGGGATGTTCGCCGGGGTGTCACGGCTTCCCGTGGCGCTCTGCTGCGGCTTCCTGCTGGGTGTCGCGGTGGGAGCGCTCGGGACGTCCGGATTCAACATGGCGGGGAGCCTGGCTCCCCCCGAACGGCAGGGCATCGTCTCCAGCCTGGTCATGGTCATGGTCTCGATGGGGTCGGTGGTGCTGAACTTCGCGGGTGCCGCCGTGCTCGAGTCCACGTCGGTGGTCGTCGGCGGAGAGACGACGAACTCGGCCACGGGTGTGTTCAGTTACCTCGCGATCGCTTCCGCCGCGTTCGCGGCAGCCGCGGTGCTGGCCCTCGTGCTCGTACGAAGCGGCGCCCGCCTCATCCCGGTATCCCGTCACAGCAAGGAGAGCTGACACATGGTCATGGGAACAGCGACGAAGGGCACCGTCCTGGTCTCCGGGGCGAGCATCGCGGGTCCCGCCGTGGCGTTCTGGCTGCGGCGGTACGGATTCGCGGTGACGGTGGTGGAGAAGTCCGCCGGGCTGCGCGCCGGCGGGTATCCGGTCGACGTGCGGGGCACCGCGGTGGAGGTGGCCCGCCGGATGGGGATCCTGCCGCAACTCCGGGAAGCGCACGTCGAGTCGCGCCGGTTGACCTTCCTGGACGCCGACGGCGGCGAGGCGGCGGTGGTGCATCCCCAGGCGGTGGCCGGCGGTGTCGAGGGCCGTGACGTCGAGGTGCGTCGCGGCGATCTGGCCGGGGCCCTGTACGGGGCCGTCCGTGACGAGGTGGAGTTCGTGTTCGACGACTCCGTCGAGGTGCTCACGGAGCATGAGCACGGTGTCGACGTCACCTTCCGCAGCGGCGTCCGGCGCAGCTTCGACCTGGTCCTGGGCGCGGACGGGCTGCACTCCCGTACCCGGGAGCTGGTGTGCGGCCCCGAGCAGCGGTTCCACCACTATCTGGGGTACTGCTTCACCGTCTTCACCATGCCCAACACCTTCGGCCTCTCCCACGAGGTGCTCATGTGGAACACCCCTGGGAGGGCCGCGGCGCTCTACGCCGTCGAGGACGCCGACGAGGTGCACGCCTTCCTCAACTTCGCGGGCCCGGAGCCCGGGTACGAGGTGCTCCGCGACCCCGAGGCCCAGCGTGACCTCGTGGCCACCACCTTCGCCGACGCCGGATGGGAGATCCCGGCCATGGTCGCCGCCATGCGCCGCGCGAGCGACCCGTTCTTCGACACCGTGAGCCAGATCCGCATGCCGCGCTGGTCCAGTGGCCGGACCGCGCTCGTGGGCGACGCCGCCTACGCCCCGTCGTTCCTGACCGGGCAGGGTTCCAGCCTCGCCCTCGTCGGTGCCTATGTGCTCGCCGCCTCGCTGGCCGCGCACCGTGACCACACCGCGGCCTTCGCCGCCTACGAAAGGGATCTGCGCGGATTCGTCGAACTGAACCAGGCACAGGTCACGGAAGGCGACGCGGCGCTCTTCCCCACCACCGCCGCGGCCCTCGAAAGGCGCAACGCAAGACTCCGCGCCCTCACCGCCTCGCCACCGGCCACCGGACGCCCGGCGCACACCGCCCTCACACTGCCCGAACCCGTCCAGAGCGGTCCCAGCGACCGCTGACCCTCGTCACCGGGCCGCACGGCGCTCCGGGGCGGCGGGTCCCCTCGCCCCGGCCGGTCCGTAGAGGACGGCGGTGCGGCCCGCCTCCGCGAGGGCCTGCCGAAGGTCGGCGCAGGCCTGCGCGAACAGCGGCCCCAAGGTCACCGCGGGTGCGGTGAGCAGCACGATCCCGCTGCGCCCGGCCCGCGGGGCCCGCGCCACGGCGTGCGGCCCGCCGCCGAGCTGCCGGGCCGCTTCCCGCACCCTGTGCCGGGTGGCATCACTGCCCCGGCCGCCCTCGGTGTCGTTGAGGACGCAGGAGACGGCGGCCCGGGACACCCCCGCGGCGCGCGCGACTTCACCACTGGTGGGCGGGGTGCCGGCGGGGCGGGGCGAGGACGCGGAGGCCTCGCCGGCCGTCATCGCGGACGAGGCGTGCCGGATGCGGGACCGCGGGTCATCCGGCGGTGGCCAGGCGGCGCATGAGCTCCTCCTCCGAGACGTCCTCGACATGGGTCAGGAAGACCCACATGTGTCCCGAGGGGTCTCTGAGGACCACGGTGCGATCCCCGTGGAACATGTCCGTCGGCGGCTGGAGGATCTCGGCACCCGCGGCCTCCGCACGCCGCGCCAGGCTGTCGACGTCCGGCACGAAGACGTGCAGCGTCACCGACGTGCCTCCGCCGAGCGCGGCCGGCGAGCGGAAGTCGCCGAACTCCGCTCCGCCCGCACCGGCGTCTCCCAGCATCAGGGACGAGCGTCCGACGGTGATCTCTGCATGAAGGACGCCGCCGCTGGGAGCCTCGATCCTGAACTCCTCGTGGGCGCCGAACGCCTGCTCGTAGAAGTCGATCGCGGCGGCCGCGTCGTCGACCATGATGTGCGGGATCACGGCGTAGCGGTAGCGGTCGGGGATCTCGATGGGTTCCGTGCGCTCTGCCATGGCGTATCTCCTCGGACGGTGCCACCGGTCGGTCCCGCGGCTCTGGAACGAACCTAGAAGCTCAAGTCCGCTCAAGGTCAAGCGGCCACCGGCGAGGGCGGGTTAGTGTGTACGCCGAGAGTGACCGGGAGGAGCGGAGCATGGTCGGTCGTCCGAGCACGCGTTGACGTTCGAGGCCGTGAACGGCCCGTCATCGCGTGCTGCTCGTACCACGCGGCACAGCGAGCCTTCCTCTCCCGCTGCCCGAATCGGCCGGCTCTTCCTGTCGTGTGCCGGTCGGCGGGTCTCGTCTTCGGTCTTCCGAGGGGTCCTCCGTGCCGTGCGCTTCCTCCACCTCGTCCGATTCCGGTCCCTCTCCCGCCTCACGTCTGTGGCGGGACGGCGACTTCCGCATGCTCTGGCTCGGCCAGACGTCCTCCCAGCTGGGTGAGCACGCGACGCTGGTGATTCTGCCGCTCTTCGCCGTCCTGACGCTCGATGCCGGTGCCGGTCAGTTGGGCGTCCTGCGCGCGGTGGGACAGGCACCGGTCCTGCTGCTGTCGCTCTTCGCGGGCGCGTGCGTCGACAGATGGCGGACCCGCACGGTGATGGTCCTGACGGACGCGGGCCGGGCGCTGGCGCTGGGCGCGGCCGCCGTGGCCGGTCTCCTCGGCGGGCTCGGTCTGCCGGCGCTGCTCGTGGTGGCCCTCGCCGTAGGGGCTCTCTCCGTGTTCTTCGACGTGGCCTACCAGGCGTCGCTGGTCCGGCTGGTGCGGCGCGACCAGCTGGTGCGCGGCAACAGCGCGCTGGAGGGCAGCCGGTCCGCAGCGCAGATCGGCGGTCCCGCCCTCGGCGGCGCGTTGGTGTCCGTGCTGTCGGCTCCGGCCGCCGCCGCTTTTGGTGCGGTCTTCTTCACCCTGTCGTTCCTGTCGATCCGGCGGATCGGCCGCCACGAGTCCGTCCCGGTGCGCCCGGAAGGTCCTCCTCGGGTCCGGCGGCGCATCCGTGAGGGCCTCCGCTTCGTCGCGGGCGACGCCTGGTTGCGGGCCGTCTGCCTTGCGTCGGCCGCGTTCCAGCTCTTCTTCTCGGCCGTGATGACCGTCTATCTCCTGCATCTGCCACGGGAACTGCACCTGTCGGGCACCGCCATGGGCCTGGCACTCGCGGCGACGGGGCCGGGCGCGCTGCTGGGGTCACTGCTGGCCGCCCGGCTGCCCGGCCGTTTCGGGCACGGCGCCGTCCTCGTGTCCGCGGCGGCGATCGGTGACGGCGTCTTCCTGCTCGTGCCCGCGCTGCACGGCGGTTCCGCCCTGACGGTTCCCGCGCTCGTCGCGGTCAACTTGGTGTTCGGGGCCTTCGGCCAGCTGGTGAACGTCACGGTCATGGCCGTGAGGCAGGCCGTCACTCCGGACGGCATGCAAGGACGCGCCGCCGCGACGATCACCTTCGTCGGCATGGGGCTGACCCCGCTCGGCTCGCTGCTCGGCGGGTGTCTCGCCGAGGCGTGGGGGACGCGCACCGGCCTGCTGGCCGCCGCGGCGGGCATGCTGCTGTCGCCGGCGCTGATGGCCCTGTCCCCACTGACCCGTGTGGGACGGACCCTTCCCGTTCCGCCCGAGGCCCCCGGCCCGTGACGAGAGGGAGGGACCGCACGTGGCAACGACTGTGTCGCGTATCGCCGGGGACCTGGACGTGCGGAGGCTCGGGTTCGGGACCATGCATCTGCCGACGGAACCGGGCCGGGCCCGCGCGGCCTCGGTGGCGGTGGCCCGGCGGGCCGTCGAGTTGGGCGTCACGCTCGTCGACACCGCGTATCTGTACGGCGGGGGCGCCAACGAGGAACCGCTGGCCGAGGCGCCGCATCCCTGGCCGGACGGGCTACTCGTCACCACCAAGGTCGGTGTCGCCCGCTCGGGGCCGTCGGGCGAGTGGAAGCTCGACGGGCGGCCTTCCGTGCTGCGGGAGCAGGTCGAGCGGGCGCTGCGCCGACTGCGCGTCGAGCGGATCGGGCTGCTTCAGCTGCACCGCGTCGATCCGGATACGCCCCTCGCCGATCAGCTCGGGGCGCTGCGGGAGCTGCGGGCCGAAGGCAAGATCGGGCGGATCGGGCTGTCCGAGGTCACGGTCGACGAACTCGAGCGGGCCCGCCGGATCGTCGGGATCGCCAGTGTGCAGAACCGCTACAACCTGCTGGACCGCGAGCACGAGCCCGTAGGACCACCTGGAGGAGAACCTCGCCGCCGAACGCCTCCACCTGACACCGGCTCATCGCAGGCGGCTGGACCGTTTGTCGGAGGCCTGACCGGTGCAACGGCTCAGCGCTCCGGCAGGTGAACGACCGGGCACCCCTCGACCGGCCCGTTGACGGCGGTCGAGCTCGTCCACCGGCCTGTCCCTCACCGACGACGGTTTTCGTGACCTTTCACACAGAGCCCTCCCGACGGGTCAACTCCCCTGTCCCGCATGGGACTTGCTCCCTGTGTCACACGTCACCCAACTGGTAGAACGGAACAAAACGGACATGTCTTAAGTTCAACAATGGCCGGTTCGCACTTCGTACAGAACACTCATAAACGCTTCCAGTACGACAGTTCGGACCAAAGAGAGCATGCTCGGACATGACCCACTGCCCCGAAACGCCTGAAGTACCGATACGCCCCTACCCGGTCACCGCCGCCGAGGTCGTCCCCGGCGATCTGCTCGCCCTGTCCCCCGAGGACGCGGCCGAGAACCGGTGGTACGTGGTCACGCACACCCAGCCCGCCTCCCCGGAGGTGATCCTCGTCGCGCTACGGCCCCCGCTGGGCGGGGTGGACCACGAGGAGGAGCTGCGGCGCGAGCAGCGGGTGACCGTCGCCGGGCGGCGGCTCGACGTGTCCGCTGTGCCGCTGGTGAGCTCGCCCGCCCTCGACGACGTGGAATTCCACGACGGCGACCGGGTGACCCGTCTCCGCGCCGTCGATCCGCAGGCCCGGCAGGTGACGTACGTCCGGCGCTGGGGCGCCTGGCACCGGGGCCCGGACTCGGACTCGGACGGCGGCGTGACCGACACCGACGTACGCCGGTGGGCCGCCGTGGCCGACCGCGAGGGCGAGGTCGTACGGCATGAGCCGCGCCCCGCGCGGGAGGCCCGGGCGGCCGGAGAGCGGCGCGTCGTCGTCACCGGGCTCGGCGCCGTCACCCCGCTGGGCGTGGGCACCGGCGAGTTGTGGCACGGGCTTCTCGAAGGGCGGCACGGCATACGGGAGTTGGCGGACGACGAGTTCGACGGACTGCCGGTGCGGATCGCCGGGACCGTGCCGGTGGACCCGGCCGGGCTGCTGCCCCGGCAGGCGGCGCGCCGGATGAACCGCGCCGCGCAGTTCGCCGTGCTGGCCGCGCGCGAGGCCTGGGCCGACGCCGGTTACCAGGACGGCGGCACCCGCGAGAGCGGGCTCGACCCGGAGCGGGTCGGAGTGAGCCTCGGCGCCATCCTCGGGGACGCGTCGGTGCTCGTCGGCGGGGACCGGAAACTGCGGGAGAAGGGGCCGCGCGGCGTCTCCCCGCTCACCACGCCCATGACGGTCCCCTCGCAGGCGGCCTCGCAGGTCTCGCTCGACCTGCACATCACCGGCGAGGCGCGCACCGTCACCAGCGCGTGCGCCTCCGGCACCGAGGCGATCGGGCAGGCCGTCGACCGCATCCGGTACGGCCGGGTCGACGTGGCCCTCGCGGGCGGTGCCGAGGCGGTGGTCACACCGGCGATCATGGCGTCCTTCGCCGCCATGCGGGCACTGGCCGAGGGTGACCCGTCGGCGGGTTCGCCCTCGCGCCCGTTCGCCAAGGGCCGCGACGGCTTCGTCAACGCGGAGGGGGCGGGAATACTCGTCCTGGAGTCCGAGGAGCACGCCCGTGCCCGCGGGGCGCGCGTCTACTGCGAGGCGGCCGGCTGGGGGCTGTCCGCCGACGCCCACCACGTCGCGGCGCCGGATCCGTCCGGCGACGGCATCGCTCTCGCGCTGCGGCGGGCGGTGGGGGACGCCGGGGCCCGCCTCGATGACGTCGTCCACGTCAACGCCCACGCCACGGCCACGGTCGACGGCGATCTCGCCGAGGCACGGGCCGTGCGCGGCGTGCTGGGGCGACGTGAGGTACCGGTCACGGCGCTCAAGGGCCACCTGGGACACCTCCAGGGCGCCGCGGGCGGAGTCGAGGCCGTCGCCGCGGTGCTCACGCTGCACCACGGGGTGGTGCCTCCCACGGTCGGCTGCGCCGAGCTCGACGACGCGGTCGATCTCGACCTCGTACGCGGCGAGCCGCGGACCCTGCCGGGTGCGGGCGACCTCGTCCTGAGCAACTCCTTCGGCTTCGGCGGCCACAACGCGGTGCTGGCTCTGCGCCGGGTGGGCCGGCCGTCGCGGTAGGGAGGAGCCCGCGCCCCTCCGCCGGCCGCGGGACTCACTGCGCCGGAGCGTGCAGGTGTGTCAGGCCGAGGCCGGTCGGCGGCGGCAGTGCCGCCCGTCCGGGGCCGACGCGGAACGCGTCGAGGAGCAGACCGACGAGCCGTCTGGACGCGGCTCCGGGGTCGGGGGTCCCGGACAGCGCGCTGTTGGCGAGCAGCAGCACGGTGATGTCGGACGGGTGGAAGTCCGGCCGCAGCTTCCCGGCTCCCTGCGCCCGTCGCACGAGGGTCGCGAAGCCGCGCTCCCCGTCCAGGCGGCGGCGGGAATGGTCCGCGGCCCGCTCCGGGAAGGCGTTGAGGAAGGCGGTGGTGAAGCCCCGCTCAGCCGCCTGCAAGGCGCAGATCTTCTCGATCACGTGGCAGAAGCCGCGCCACGGGTCGGGGTCGTCCAGCGCCTCGTCCAGTGCGGCCGTGCAGGCCTCGACCTGCTCGGCGAACACCTCCCGGACCAGGTCGTCGCGGGTCGGGAAGCGCCGGTAGAGCGTGGCGACACCCACTTTCGCCCTGCGGGCGATGACCGACATCGGCACGTCCACGCCGTCCCGGGTGAAGACCTCCTGGGCGGCTTCGAGGATCTGTCGCCGGTTGCGCCGCGCGTCGGCGCGCAACCGAGAGGATTTCCCGTCGATCCCTCTCACCTCCGGCACAAGTGGACGCCAGCTTCCACTTGGCATCGTACGTTCGACGGCGAGAGCCATGACGAACGAGGTGCAGACAGTGTCCGAGATGATGCGAGCCGCGATGTACGACCGCTTCGGTGGTCCCGAGGTGCTCTACGTGGGGAAGGCGCCGAAGCCCGCGCCGGGACCCGGTGAGGTCCTGGTGAGGGTCCGGGCGACCAGCGTCAACGGTGGTGAGCTGCTGGCCCGCGCGGGCCGCGTGCGCCTGGTCACCGGACGGAAGTTCCCCCAGCGGACGGGACTCGACTTCGCCGGGGAGGTCGTGGCGCTCGGCGCGGCCGTCACCGGTCCCGCGGTGGGCGACCGCGTGTGGGGCATCATGCCCCGGGCCTCCGGCTTCGGCAGCGCCGCCGAGTACGTGGCCGTCCGCGCGCGTCAGCTGGGCCGGGTACCGAAGGGACTCGACCTGGTCGAGGCGGCGGCGCTGCCCGCGGGTACCACCGCGATCACGGCGCTGCGCGACAAGGCTCGGCTCCGCCCCGGAGAGCGCCTTCTCGTACGCGGCGCCGCGGGCGGCGTCGGTCATGTCGCCGTCCAGCTGGGCAGGGCGATGGGAGCGCACGTCACCGGGCTGGCCCGCGCGGACAACCTCGCCCTCGTCCGCGACCTCGGCGCCGACGAGGTCCACGACTACCGTGCCACCGGCCCGGCCGGCCTCGGCCGGTACGACGTGGTCCTCGACACCGTGGGCAAGGACGTCGAGGCGCACCGCCGGCTGCTCACTCCCGCCGGCCGCATGGTGTCCATCGCCTTCGACATCGAACGCCCGGCCGCCTCCCTCGGCCACCTCCTGGCCAGTGCCGTGCACGGCCGCCGCCGGGTGCGCTTCTTCAGCGGCAACCCGAGGACCGCGCTCTTCAACGACCTCGCGGCCCGTGTGACGGACGGCGCGATCCGGCCGGTCGTGGACACCGTGTTCCCGCTCGAGGAGATCGGGGCGGCCCATCGGGCGCTGGAAGCGGGAGGCGTGCGGGGCAAGTTCGTCGTGCGGATCGACTGACGGGTCACGCCGATCTGAGGAGGTTGTTGTAGAGGCGCCTGAGGTGTTTGGCCACCGGGCACCTCGCGCCGTCCGCCTCGCACTGGCGGCAGGTCCGAAGGTGGGTCTCGTAGTCCTCGCGCGCCTGCCCGAGACGGTCGTACGACGGATTCATCCGACTTCTTTCTGTGTTCGTCCGGGCACCCGCGGTCACGGGTGCGCGGAAGCGGGGAGCCGCCTCAAGGGGGCCTGTGAGGGGCGGAGACCAACTTTGATCTTGTTACTTGCAGTACAGCAAGCCGGGCCGGCCATCGTGCCCGCGCGGACCGTCCGGCGGGGCCCCGGGGACGGGCCGATCGCGCAGTGGAGAGCGGTGGGCGGCGCCGTTCACCTCGTGGCCGCTCGTCCGTCGCCGGCGGGTGGCCGACGCGACGCCGGACCTCCGCCTGACTTCGTGAGCATGTCACGCATACGCTCCCCGACTAAGGAGACCGTTCGTGCACGCGTTCCCGAAACGCTGTTCCGGTGCCGTCGCGGTGGCGGCGGCCCTGGTGTTCGCCGCCGCCGTCGCGGCCGTTCCCCCGGCGGGTGCGGCGGCGCAGGCCGCCCCGCCCGGAGTCGTCCCCCGCGCCGAGACCGAGGCGATGTTCGACGACGACGAGGGCGGGAACGCCAACGCCGACGACCCCGCGATCTGGCGCAACGCCGCCGACCCCGACGCCAGTCTCGTCATCGCCACGGCGAAGGAGGGCGGCCTCAGGGTCTACGACCTCGACGCACGGGAGGTGCAGTCGGTCCCCGCCCCGGCGGCGCCCGGCCCGGACCACGCCCCGGGCCGCTTCAACAATGTCGACCTGGTGCACGGCGTGTCCCTGGGCTCCGGCACCGCGGACCTGGCCGTCGTCAGCGACCGCGGCAGCGACAAGCTGCGCGTCTACCGCATCGACGGAGACCGGCCCGACGCCCCCCTCACCGATGTCACGGACGCCTCCGCGCCGTGGATCTTCTCCGCCTCCCAGGAGGAGGTCGACGGGGAGAGCACGGCGTACGGCCTGGCCACGTACACCGACTCCGCGACCGGCCGGTCGTACGCCGTCGTCAGCCAGAACGCGACCACCCGTGTCGCACTGCTGGAACTGACCCCGGCCCGCGGCGGCACGGTTTCCTACCGGAAGGTCCGCACTCTGGACCTGCCCGCCGCGTTCAGGATGCCCGACGGCACACGATGGACGCCCTGCGGCGACCCCGGGGAGGGGCCGCAGGTCGAGGGCATGGTCGTCGACCCGGAGACGGGAACGCTCTTCGCCGGACAGGAGGACGTCGGCATCTGGCGCCTGCCGGCCGACCTGAGGGGCAGGCCGGTCCTCCAGGACAAGGTCCGCGAGTACGGCGTCCCCGCCCGCTACGACGCACCGTCCGACGAGTGCGTGGCGGGCGACGACCCCGGCTTCGGGGGCGAGCGCGTGTCCGCGGACGTCGAGGGCCTGACCCTGCTGAAGGAGGAGGACGGGGACGGCTACCTGCTCGCCTCCAGCCAGGGCGACGACACCTTCGTCGCCTACGACCGCGAACGGTCCGACGGCCACGAGTACGAGGGCGGCTTCCGGGTGACCGCGGCGTCCGAGGCGCTGGACGGCTCCGAGGAGTGCGACGGCGCGGACGCCCTCGCCGAGCCGCTCGGCTCCAGGTACCCGAACGGCCTGCTCGTCGTCCAGGACGGCCACATGGCCCCGGAGGACGGCGACCGGGAGGCCACCGGCTTCAAGTTCGTCGATCTCGCGGACGTCCTGGAGGCCCTCGACGACTGACGCTCGTACGGCGGCCCGGACCACCGCCTCTGCCCGGGCCGCCCGTTACGTACCCTTGCCGCATGCGCATGCGCCCCACTCTGAGCTGGACCCCGGGCGAGGACCTGCCGCCGGGCACCACGGACCTGCGGCCGGTCGCCGAGGCGGTGGGAGCCGGCGGGGTGCTCGTGCTCAGCGGTGCCGGTATCTCGACGGAGTCGGGCATTCCCGACTACCGGGGCGAGGGCGGGAGCCTGAGCCGGCACACTCCGATGACGTACCAGGACTTCACCGCCCATCCCCTGGCCCGGCGACGGTACTGGGCACGCAGCCACCTCGGCTGGCGCACCTTCGGCCGGGCCCGCCCCAACGCCGGGCACCGCGCCGTGGCCGCTTTCGGACGGCGGGGCCTGCTCTCGGGCGTGATCACCCAGAACGTCGACGGCCTGCACCAGGCGGCCGGCAGTGAGGACGTCGTGGAACTCCACGGCAGCCTGGACCGCGTCGTCTGCCTGACCTGCGGCACCTTCAGCCCGCGCCGCGAACTCGCCCGGCGGCTCGAGGAGGCCAATCCGGGCTTCGCCCCGGTGGCCGCGGGCATCAACCCGGACGGTGACGCCGACCTCACCGACGAACAGGTCGGGGACTTCCGGGTGGTGCCCTGCGCGGTCTGCGGCGGCGTGCTCAAACCGGACGTCGTCTTCTTCGGCGAGAACGTTCCGCCGGGGCGCGTGGAGCACTGCCGGACGCTGGTGCGGGAGGCGGCCTCGCTGCTGGTCCTGGGCTCGTCGCTGACGGTGATGTCCGGGCTGCGCTTCGTCCGTCAGGCGGCCGGGGCCGGGAAGCCGGTGCTGATCGTCAACCGCGACCCGACCCGCGGTGACCGGCACGCCCTCACCCGGGTCTCGCTCCCCCTGGGAGCGGCCCTCACCACCGTGGCGGACCGGCTGGGCATTCCCGCCGACGGCGACGGACCCGGCCGCCGGCCGGCGGCCCCGCCCGCGTCGTAGCCGCTGCCCGGTTCAGGCGTCCCGGGCCGGTACCACGTCCGTGTGCAGCAGGTGGTGGTCCGAGTACGCGGTGGGGTGCACGTGCTGTTCGACCGAGCCGACGCCGCGCAGGAAGACGTAGTCGAACCGGCTGTTCCAGTCGGTGGTCGGCTCACAGATGGCGGCCGGAGACGGGCGGCACTCGGCGTCCGAGCCGGCGGCCAGTGCCCACAGCGGGGAGAGTTCGGAGGCGTCCGGTACGGCGTTGAAGTCGCCCAGCACAATGGCGCGTTCATGGCGCTCGACGGCCGCGGCGAGCACTCCGGTCTGGTGTGCCCGGACCGGCTGCTGACGCCGGTGGGCGAGATGGGTGTTGAAGACCCGCACCGGGTGGCCGCCCACCACGGTGGTGACCGCCATGTAACCGCGGTCCTCGGAACCGCCCTCGGGGTACTCCACGCTGACGCGGTCGGTCATCGGTGACGCGGACAGGATCGCCTGCCCGAAGGCTCCCGGGTTCCACGGCGTTCCTCCGCAGCGGCCGCGCTTGCGCAGAACGGTTCCGTACTCGACGTGGTACGCCAGCCCGTAGAGGCTCCGCAGGTAGGCCCGGATCTGCTCGACGTCGCGCACGCACGCTTCCTGGAGGCCGATGACCTGCGGCGCGTAGGTGGCGATGTCCGCCGCCCGGTCGACGTTGCTCACCTCGCAGGGGTTGCAGATGTTCCACGTCATGACCCGGTTCGGCACGATGCCGTCGGCGGCGCCGACGGGCAGCGGCCTGGCCAGGAGGGCTCCGACCGGCGCGCTGGGACCGAGGAGCACGAGACAGGCGACGGTCATGACGCCCGCGAGCCACCGCGTCCCCCTTGCGAACACCGCCGCCCCCTCCCTTCACCGTGGCACCACGCACGGCATCCGACGTCTGCAGGCAGGAGACTACGGGAACGGGTCCGCGGCATCCCGGGGAGGGCGCGGAACGGCCGCGTGCCGTCCCGCGCCCCACCGGTCCGCCTGGGTCACGGCCGGCCGTCGAGCCAACTCAGCTTGTGCGCGTAGAGCACTCGCTGGCAGTAGTCGGTGCCCGCCGGATCACCGGGGTCCGGGTTCGCCGTGCAGTCCGCCGCCACTCCCGGGCGGTGCTCGGAGACGGACCACAGGCGTCCCGTGCCGCGCTCGACGTAGAGGTCCTCGGCGCCGCGGGCGGTCTTGACGGCCTGGCCGTCCTGCACCAACTGCCCGTTGTCCCACTTGTAGCGCCACAGGTTGCCCGGCTCGTCCGTGCCCGCGGACTGGTTCACGTACAGCGTCCCGTCGTACGCCACCGCGCCCTGCGCGCCGCCGCTGGTCATCGGCAGGTAATTGGCCCAGCCCTGCGCGGGGACGTCGGCCGAGCGCCCGGCCAGGTCGGCGACCGGGTAGGAGGCGATGCGCCCCGTGGACGGGTAGCCGCTCTGCGGACGGCAGTACTCACCCATGAGCAGCCGGTCCGGGACCGTGCTGCGGTCCAGGGAGATGTGCGAGGCCTTCGGGGCACCGGTGGAGACACAGGCGTAGGAGCCCTTGGGATTGCTCTGGGTGGCCTTGAACCTCCACGCGGCCACCTGCGGCATGACGTAGCGGTAACCGAAGCTGTACCAGACGTTGTTGTGCCGGCCGACCTTGGTCTTGTCCTGGACGTTGGCGGTGGTCTTCACACCGTCCGTGTCGGAGCCCATCGGGTCGTTGGTGCTCGCGTCGCCGTCCGGGTTGAGGTCCATGATGTAGCGCATGTCGAAGACGCGCAGGCCGTTACGGGTGTCCGCGAGGTAGAGGTAGTTGCCGTACCAGACGATGCCGCCGGCGTGGACGCCCTTCTGGATCGGATACTCGGAGGCGTGCAGTCCGTCGAAGGAGACGTGGTCGGCCGAGTTCACGTACGTCCATCCCAGCAGGACGTGCCGGTACTTGATCTCCGGACTGCCGGTGGCCGGGTTGGTGCGGCTCTGCACGAAGGTGACGCGGACGCCCTTCTGGTTGCAGGCGTCGTTGTCCTCCAGTTCGCCCGCGGTGCAGTCGCCGCCCGGGTCGGGGTCGTTCTCCCGGCCCGGGTCCCAGCCGTCGTAGGAGGCGAAGAGCTGGATGTTCCCGGCGTCGCCCCACAGCTCGTTGTCCTTGGCGTCGGAGACGCCCGTGAAGCCCTGCGGGACCCATTCTCGCGAGACGGAGTCGTCGTTCTGCAGGCAGTACTTGAGATCGGGGTCCGGTGCGGTGCCGAACGGATCGCGCGAGCACCACGGCCGGGCGTCGCGGTTCGCGCCGGCCAGCAGGTTCTGCACGCCCATTTTGGGCAGCACCGAGTCGAGGCGGGTGACCCGCCGCGTGGTCTCGGCGTTCATCGCGCCGGGCGACAGCGTGAAGTCGCCGGGCGAGGCGGCGCCGCCGGGGCCGGTCCAGTCGCGCGCCGCCAGGCCCGGTGAGGGGGTGCCCTCGGTCGCCCGGGGCTCCTGGATCCAGGAGTCCGGTACGTCCGGCGGGAGGTCGTCGGCGTGACCGGGCACCGCGAGGCCGGTGAACGCGAGCGTGGCCGCGGCGGCGGTCGTGAGCCAGGCACGGCGTATTCGACTTCTCAGCATGTGGGGGGAGTCCTCCGTTGCTCGTTCGACGCTTGAGTCCTGAGTCGAACGGAGGCTCCCAAAACACTTGTGCGAGCGCAACGTTGATTACGCGTCAGCGAGGCCGGGACCCGGGTGTCTCGGGCGTCCTCACCGGCACGTACGAGCCCGGCCGGCCCGGCCCGGAGGGAGCCGGTTCGCGTCGGCGGACACGGCGCTCTCCCAGGGTCTGGTCCACGGCGACGCCAGCCCCGGAGCGGTCCAGCGCCTCGTCCCGCTCGCCGCAGCAGAGGCCGGGATCAGCATGCCCGTCCTGGTGCCGGCCTGAGTGCTGCGCCGCACCTGGGCCGCCTCCGCGATCACCGGCGCCTCCCGGCCCGATCAGGCGTACGCCGACGCCCTCACCCCCGGAGCCCGACCGGGCGTCACGCACCGCTGGTCAGCCGAGACCGACGGGGTCGAGGGCGAGTGCCGCGAACGTCGCCAGCCAGTGGTCGGTGGTGAAGTCGCCGCGCTCCACCGCGGGCAGGCCGGCCGCGAGGTGGGCGCCGGCCGCCTCGTCCAGGCGGCCGCGGGCGGGCCCGTCGGGCAGGGCGTCGGCCAGGGAGCGCAGGGCGGCCGCCCTGCTGAGGGTCAGGCCCAGCAGGTGGCCGATCTGCGGGTCGGCGTGGTCGGAGACCACGGGCACGTCCAGCGGCGGGCACGGGGCGCCGGAGCGCAGCGCGGGCAGGAAGCGGTCGAGCCACGTCGCGAACGCGTCCTTCGGGAGCACCCGGCGCATGGCGTCGGCCTCGCTCAGCGCCGGGGACAGGAAGTCCTGACCGGACGGTTCCCAGTGCGCGGGCGCGTCGTGGTCGTCGGCGAACCAGGCGAGGAGTCGTTCGCGCACGGCACGCTCGGTCGCCGGCGACAGTTCTCCCGAGTCGAGCGCGAGGCCCAGCGCGAAGGCGCTGTTGGGGTGGTTGCCGTGGCGCACGGGGTAGGTGGCCTTGGGCAGCCAGTCGGCCAGCAGCCCGTCGACGGCGGCGACGGCCGGCTCCAGCGCCTCGGCCCAGCGGGCGCCGGACTCGTTCTTCAGGGCCCGGCACTCCGCCGCGAGGACGAGCAGCCACGCCCATCCGTAGGGCCGCTCGAAGGAGGGGCGGTCGCTGAGGTAGGCGGCTTCGGCGGCGGCGTTGCCGGGGGTGAGGTGCCGGTCGAGCACGGCGACGGCCCGCGCGGTGTCCGGCAGCGCGGGTGTGCCGCCGTGTCGGCGCAGCAGGCGGACGAGCAGCCAGTGCATGTGGACCGAGGAGTGCCAGTCGTAGGCACCGTAGAAGGCCGGGTGCAGTGCGCGGGGTGCGAGGTGCTCGTCGGGCGAGGTGATCAGGTGGGCGGGGAAGTTGGGGTACTCGCGGGTGATGTTGGCGAGGGCGAGCCGGGCGAAGGGCGCGGCGTGGGTGCGCAGCGGCATCAGTGGGTGGCTCCTTCGGTGACCTTGAGGTCCTGCCCGGCCGGGGTGCGGGCGGCGGTGGCCAGGAGGGCGCGCAGGCCGTGGGCGACGGTGGCGGGCGGCAGGGACGGCGCGGTGCCGTCGGTGACCTGTTCCGGCGCCCAGGGCACGTGGACGAAACCGCCCCGCGCGTGCGGGAACTCGGTGGCGATGAGGTGGCCGAGGCCGTAGGCCACGTGATTGCAGACGAAGGTGCCGGCCGTGTTGGAGACGGCGGCGGGGACGCCGGCCTCCCGCATGGCGGCGACGCAGGCCTTGACGGGGAGGGTGGAGAAGTAGGCGGCCGGGCCGTCCTGGACGACGGGTTCGTCGACCGGTTGCCGGCCCGCGTTGTCGGGGATGCGCGCGTCGTCGACGTTGAGGCCGACGCGTTCGACGGTGACGCCGGGGCGTCCGCCCGCCTGGCCCAGGCAGAGCACCAGGCCGGGGGTGTGGGCGCGGACGGCGTCGCGCAGGACGTCGAGGGACTCGCCGAAGACGCAGGGCAGTTCGGCGGCCCTGACGTCGAGCCCGGCGGGCGGTTCGGCGGCCACCAGGGACGCCGCCTGCCAGGACGGGTTCACGCTCTCGCCGCCGAAGGGGGCGAAGCCGGTGATGAGGACACGGGTCATGGATGTTCCTTGGCTCAGAAGGCGAAGAGCGCCATGATCACGGTGCAGCACCCGAGCAGCGCGATGCCCGTCGGCAGCTGTGCCTTGATCGGCCCGTACTGGTCCTTCAGTTCGAGCAGGGTGGCCGGGACGATGTTGAAGTTGGCGGCCATCGGTGTGCACAGCGTGCCGGCGAAACCGGCCAGCATGCCGATCGCCAGGACGGCGGGCTCGTTGCCGTGCATCTGCTGGATGAGGACGGGCCAGCCGATCGCCGCGGTCATCACGGGGAACGCGGCGAAGGCGTTGCCCATGATCACGGTGAACAGGAACATGCCGACGCAGTACGCGATCACCGCGAGGTACTTGGAGTCCTCCGGCAGGACGTCGTTCACGATCCTGCCGACCTGGTCACCCACGCCCGCTGCGGCGAAGATGGCGCCGAGCACGGCCAGGAGCTGGGGCAGCAGCAGTGCGGAGCCCATCGCCTCCAGCATGGAGCGGCCGGAGTGGAGCGGGACGGTCACCTTCTTCTCGCCGGTGATCAGCATGCCGACGAGGAGCGCGGCGACGCAGCCGAGGCCGAGCCCGAGGAGCGTGGCCTTGCCCGGCTCGAACAGACCGGACTCGTCCAGCACGGAGGCGCAGACGATGGCGACGAGCGGGATGGTCAGCGCGGGGACGAAGATCTTGTTGCCGAGCCGGGCGGCGGACGCCTCGCGCTGTTCGCCGGTGGTGGTGACCGGGACGCCCTTGCCGAGGAAGTTGAACCCGGCGAGCACGATGAGGGCCAGGACGGCGACGCCGAGCGGTTCGGCGGGCAGGGTCCAGCCGCCGTTGCCGGCCGTGGCGCCCGCGACTCCCGTGCCGTAGGGGAAGGTGAGTCCGAGCAGGCCCCAGAACGCGGCGGACGTCCAGCGCTTTGGGTTGCTGCGGTCGCCGGCCATCTGGACGGCCATGACGACGAAGACCAGGCCTATCAGCCAGTACAGCCATTCGACTTTGATCACTTGTCGGCCTCCTCCGGAAGCGGCAGGTCGTGCTCGGCGGCGGCGACGGCCATCTCGCGCTCCAGCTGCTTGTCCATGAGCAGCAGCCGGGCACCGTGGATGACGAAGGCGCAGACCGCGAGCGGGATCGCCCACAGCGCCAGCTGGGTCGGTTCGATCTCCTGGTGGTACGTGGAGTTCACGAAGCCGGTGATCAGCAGGATGGAGCCGATGGCGATGAAGCAGTCCTCGCCGAAGAAGACGCCGACGGTGTCGGCCGACGCGGAGTAGGAGCGCACCTTCTCGCGCAGCCGGTCGGGCAGCTTCGCCCCCGTGGAGCGCTCGGCGGCCGCCTCGGCCATGGGAGCCACGAGGGGGCGTACGGTCTGCGCCGGGCCGCCGATGCTGTTCAGCCCGAAGGCCGCGGTGACCTGCCGGACCAGCAGGTAGACGGTGAGGAAGCGGCCGGCGCTGAGCTTGCCCAGGCGGCCGATGAGGTTGCGGGCCTGCTCGCGCAGGCCGTAGCGCTCCAGCAGGCCGATCACCGGGAGCACGATGGCGTAGACGGTGACCGAGCGGCTGTCGGCGAAGGACCGGCCGAAGGCCGCGAGGACCTCCAGCGGGTTCATCTTGCCGAGCAGTCCGGTGACGATACCGGTGACGCCCACCACGAGGACGGGGTTGCGGCGCGTGACGAATCCGAGGATCACCACGACCACACCGAGTAGAACGATCATTCGGTGGCCTTCTTCAGGCAGGAGGGGGCAGGGCGCGCATCCGAGACGAACGGAACCGACGCTTCATCGGTCCGGACCATAGCCGCAGATACGTGGCAGATGCACGGACACTAGCGATCGTTGAACGATCTAACAAGAGTCGACCAGCCATCGATCTCTTGTCGGATCGTTCAACGATCGTCTACGTTCAAGGTGTGATCGACCTCAACGCAGATCTCGGTGAGGGCTTCGGCCGCTGGACCCTCACCGACGACGACGCCCTCCTGTCCGTCGTCACCAGCGCCAACGTCGCCTGCGGCTTCCACGCCGGCGACCCCTCGGTGATGCGCCGCGTCTGCGACCTCGCCGCCGAACGCGGGGTGCGGATCGGAGCCCAGGTGTCCTACCGCGACCTGGCCGGCTTCGGACGGCGCGCCATGGACGTACCCTCCGGGGAACTGACGGCCGAGGTGGCGTACCAGATCGGCGCCCTCCGGGTCTTCGCGGAGGCCGCCGGGGCGCAGGTGGCGTACGTGAAGCCGCACGGCGCGCTCTACAACCGCACCGTCCATGACGCCGAGCAGGCCCGCGCCGTGGTGGCCGGCGTGCTGCTCGCGGGCGGGACGCTGCCCGTGCTCGGGCTCCCCGGCTCGCTGCTGCTCACCGCCGCCGCGGAGGCCGGTCTCACGGGTGTGCCCGAGGCCTTCGCGGACCGGGCCTACACCCCGCGGGGCACCCTCGTGTCCCGGCGCGAGCCGGACGCGGTGGTGACGGACGAGGACGCCGTGGTCCGGCGGGCGCTCGCCTTCGCGGTGCACGGCTCGGTGGAGGCCGTGGACGGCACGACGGTGGAGGTCGCCCCCCGGTCGCTGTGCGTGCACGGCGACACTCCGGGCGCCGCGAGGATCGCGGCGCGGGTCCGCGAGGAGCTGGAGTCGTCCGGGGTCGCGATCGGGGCCTTCGCATGACGCGGAGCCCTGTCCTCACGACGCGTCCCGTCGGCCGGCACGCGCTCCTCGTGGAACTGCCCGACGCCGGGCACACCGCCGCCTTCCACGCCGAGGTGCTGCGCCGGCGGGCCACCGGGACGCTGCCGTCCGTCGAGGAGGTCGTGCCGGGGGCGCGGACGGTGCTGCTGGACGGCGTCCGGGACCCGGAGGCACTGGCCCGCGCGCTCGGCGGCTGGGAGGTGCCGCCGGCCGCCGACGACCACGGGGACGCCGTGGAGATCGCCGTGCGCTACGACGGGCCGGACCTCGCCGACGTGGCGGCCCTGTGGGGGGTCGCTCCGGAGGAGGTCGCCGCACTCCACACCGCCCACGCCTACCGCGTCGCGTTCTGCGGCTTCGCCCCCGGCTTCGGCTACCTCACCGGGCTGCCCGAGGAGCTGCACGTACCCCGCCGGGTCACGCCCAGGACCCGGGTGCCGGCCGGCGCGGTCGCCCTCGCCGGGCCCTACAGCGCCGTCTACCCCCGCGCCACACCGGGCGGCTGGCAGCTGATCGGCACCATGCCCGACCCCGGGCCGCTGTGGGACCCGGCGCGGGAGCGGGCGGCGCTGCTCGCGCCGGGCACGCGCGTCCGGTTCGTCATGGCGGACACCGCTCCCGGGGCGGTCACGGCATGACGGCCGAGCTCACCGTCGTGCGGGCCGGCGCGCTCACCACGGTCCAGGACGCGGGCCGGCACGGCCACGCCCACCTGGGAGTGCCCCGCTCCGGTGCCCTGGACGCGCCCGCGATGCGGCTCGCCAACCGGCTGCTGGGCAACGACCGGGACGCGGCCGTCCTGGAGACCACGCTGACCGGGTGCGCCCTGCGACCGGGCCGCGCCGTCACCGTCGTGGTCGGCGGCGCCCCCTGCTCCGTCACCGTGGACGGGCGCCCCGCCGCCTGGGGCGGCCCGGTGCGGGTGCCGGCCGGCGCGATCCTGGACGTGGGGGCGGCGACGGCGGGTGTGCGCTCGTACGTGGCGGTGGCGGGAGGCGTCGCCGTCGAACCCGTTCTCGGCAGCCGCTCGACGGACCTCCTGTCAGGGCTGGGCCCACAGCCGCTGCGGGACGGCGCGGTCGTCCCGCTGGGAGCCCCGGCCCCACCCGTTGCCCTCCCCGTCGCCGCTCCCTGGCCCGCGCCCCCCGCCGAGCTGGTCCTGCCGGTGCGGCTGGGCCCCCGTGCCGACTGGTTCACCCCGGGCGCCCTGCGCGTCCTCGCCTCGGCCACCTACCGCGTCTCCCCGCACAGCAACCGCATCGGCCTGCGCACGGAGGGACCGGCGCTCGAACGGGCGTCG
This sequence comes from Streptomyces sp. NPDC058796, assembly GCF_042745235.1. NCBI lineage: Bacteria > Bacillati > Actinomycetota > Actinomycetes > Kitasatosporales > Streptomycetaceae > Streptomyces > Streptomyces sp. NPDC058796. Next base: position 182,993 of record NZ_JBHYOP010000010.1, on the reverse strand, counting down.
GAGGGGGAACTGCCCAGCGAGGGCATGGTCCTGGGCGCGGTGCAGGTTCCGCCCGACGGGCGTCCGGTGATCTTCCTGCACGACCACCCGACGACCGGGGGCTACCCCGTCGTCGCGGTCGTCTCGCGGGGCGCCCTCGCCGCGGCGGCCCAGGCCGTGGCCGGGACGCCGGTGCGCTTCACACTCGGCTGACGGGGCGCGCGGGCGCGCCGGGCGGTCCGCGTCCGGACAATGGAGGGCGAGGACACCGAAGACGGCGACCGTGCGGGACGCCACCGAGGAGGCAGGACGACCATGACCGACGACCGGCCGGCCGACGGCGCCCCCGCGGCCGGCGACGAGCCGCGCCGTCGGCTCACCGAGCAGGCAGCGGTACTCCGCCGTCGGATCGCCGCGGCCCCGTCGCGCGACGAGGCGCTGCGGGCCGACTGCCTCCTGGACGCGGCGGACGCCGGCGCGGCGGCCGAGGCGCTGGAGCGGCACCGCAGGGAGACGGACGAGGCTCGCGAGCAGCTGGCCCGGACCGAGGCGGCCCTGGCCCGCCTGGACACCGGCGGCTTCGGGCGCTGCGCGCGGTGCGGCCAGGCGATCGACCCCGAGCGCCTGCACGCCTTCCCCCACCTCGAACGGTGCCTGCGCTGCGAGGCGGAGGGCAGGCCGAGGTCCCGCTGAGACCGCGCGGCGGCCGGGGGGACGCGACGAGTAGCGTCCCCGCATGGAACAACCGCCTCTCCCCCAGCGCCCGTCCGTCCCCGCCCGGCCCCGGTCCCGGGACCTCGGCATCGTCATCGGAGGGGCCGCCCCCGGCCCCCTCAACGCCATCACGGACGTGCCCGGCGTCCGCGTCGGACACGCCACCGTGCGGCGCGAGCCCGACATCCACAGCGGAGTCACCGCCGTCGTACCCGACCTCGTCGGCCCCCGGACGCCCCTGCCGGCCGGCGTTTTCACGGGCAACGGCTACGGCAAGCTCATCGGCACCACCCAGCTCGCCGAACTCGGCACGCTGGAGACCCCGGTACTGCTCACCTCCACCCTGTCGGCCTTCCGCGTCGCCGACGCGCTCGTCGGCTGGATGCTCGAGCGGCCCGGGTGCGAGGAGGTGCTGAGCCTGAATCCCGTGGTGGGCGAGTGCAACGACGGCCTGCTGTCCGACATCCGCTCCCGGCCGGTGCGGGACGAGCACGTGCGGGCGGCGCTCAACAGCGCTTCCGGCGGGCCGGTGGACGAAGGGTGCGTCGGCGCGGGCACGGGCACCGTCGCGCTGGGCTTCAAGGCCGGCATCGGCACCGCGTCACGCGTCACGGACCTGGCGGGCCGCCGCTGCACCGCGGGCGTACTGGTGCAGGCCAACTTCGGCGGCACCCTGCGGGTCCTCGGCCGCGCCCTCACCCCGTCATCGCTGGGTTCCGGTACTCCGGCACCCGGCTCCGGCGCCGGTTCCTGCATGATCGTGGTGGCCACGGACGCCCCGCTGGACGCCCGGCAGCTCACCCGTGTCGCGCGGCGCGCGGTGTTCGCGCTGGCCCGCACGGGGGCGGCGTACAGCCACGGCAGCGGGGACTACGCCATCGCCTTCGGCACGGGCTCCCCCACGGCCGGCCCGGTGGCGGACGCCGGACTCGGCCCGCTCTTCGAGGCCGTGCTCGACGGCGTCGAGGAAGCGGTGCTCAACTCCCTGCTCGCGGCCACCACGACCACCGGCTTCGGCGGACGCACGGCACCCGCGCTCCCGGGGGACCGCCTGCTCGCGGCCCTCGCCGCCCCGCCACGCCGACCTGCCGCCGCGCACTTCCCCGTTACCAGTGGGTAGTCACACGGCGGCCCTTGCTATAAAGTCCGTCAACAAGAAGACTGTGTTACCGACGGTAATAGCAGCGCTGGGCGAGGACCGTCCCCGACTCGACTCGAGGAGCCCCTGCATGGCCATCCACATCTCGCGGCCAAGGACCAAGAGCCACACCCCGGACGTGGGCGTCGCGCGGCGGCTGCTCGACTCGTCCGCGCAGCTCTCGTACGACCCCCTCACCGAGGTCGACTGGGAGACCCCGCTCGACGAGGACTTCCACGGGGCCAGCCCGGAGTGGAGCACCCTGTACGGGACGCGGTACTGGGACGAACTGACCGACGCCCAGCGCAAGGCCCTCACCCGCCAGGAAGCCGCGTCCGTGGCCAGCACCGGGATCTGGTTCGAGATGATCCTCCAGCAGATGGTGCTGCGGGACATCTACGCGAAGGACCCGACGGACGACACCTTCCAGTGGGCCCTGACCGAGATAGCCGACGAGTGCCGCCACTCGATCATGTTCGCCCGCGGGGCCAAGAAGCTCGGAGCGCCGGCCTACCGGCCGCACCGCGTGGCGGTCGAACTCGGCAGGGTCTTCAAGACCGTCGCGTTCGGCGAGGCGGCCTACGCGGCGATCCTGGTCGCCGAGGAGGTCCTCGACGTGATGCAGCGGGACTGGATGCGTGACGAGCGGGTGGTGCCCTTCGTCCGCACCATCAACAACATCCACGTCGTGGAGGAGTCGCGGCACATGAAGTTCGCCCGCGACGAGACCCGCAAGCACCTCGCGCGCGCCGGACGGATACGTCTGCGCGTCCACGCCGTGCTCATCGCGGTGGCCGCCTACGTCATCGTGACCAGCATGGTGAACCGGAAGGTGTACGCCAACGCGGGGCTGGACGAGGAGCGCGCGCTCCGCGAGGCGAAGGCCAACGAGCACCACAAGGCGATGATGCGCTCCAGCTGCTCGGGACTGATGACGTTCCTGAGTTCGGTGGGACTGCTCACCAAGCCCGCGCTGTTCTTCTACAAGCGCGCCGACCTCATCTGACGGCCACCCGGCGAGCGGACGACATGACCTTCGCGATCACCCAGAACTGCTGCACCGACGCCGCCTGTGTGGCCGTCTGCCCGGTCAACTGCATCCACCCGGCCCCCGGGGAACGGGACTTCGGTGCCACCGAGATGCTGTACATCGACCCGGCCGCCTGCATCGACTGCGGCGCCTGCGCCGACGCCTGCCCGGTGGACGCCGTCCGTCCGGCCGAGGAGCTGACGCCGGCGCAGCGGCCGTACGCCGCGGTCAACGCCGCCTACTTCGAGCGGTCCGGGCAGCCGGAACGGCAGGGGGCGGACCACGGGCCGAACTTCCACGCCTGGGGCACGCCGGAGTTCGAACGCGTGCTGCCCGCCGACTTCGCGCCGCTGCGGGTGGCGGTCGTCGGCACCGGACCGGCCGGGATGTACGCCGCGGAGGACCTGCTGCTGCACACCCGGTCCGACGTCACCCTCGTCGACCGGCTCCCCGCACCCGGCGGGCTGATCCGGTACGGCGTGGCACCCGACCACCTGGCCACGAAGCGGATCGGCGAGACCTTCGCCCGCCTCCACACGCATCCCCGGGTACGCATGCACCTCGGCCTCGACGTGGGCACCCACGTCACGGCCGCCGAACTCGCCGCACACCACGACGCGGTGATCTACGCGGTGGGCGCGGCCACCGACCGGCGTCTGGGCATACCCGGAGAGGACCTGCCCGGCAGCATCGCCGCGACCGGGTTCGTCGCCTGGTACAACGCCCATCCGGAAGTCGCCCCGGACGCCGTCGCCCTCTCGGCGGACCGGGTCGTCGTGGTCGGGAACGGCAACGTCGCCCTCGACGTCGCGCGCATCCTGGCCCGTGACCCCGGCTCCCTGACCGGCACGGCCGTCGCCGGCCACGCGCTGGAGGAGCTGCGCCGCAGCAAGGTGCGCGAGGTGGTGCTCCTCGGACGCCGGGGCCCGGAGCACGCCGCCTGCACCGGGACCGAGCTCCTCGCCCTGAAGAACCTCCCGGGCGTCGACCTGGTCGTGGACGACCACGATCCGCGCGTCGGCGCGGCGATCGACGCGGCCGGAGCAGCGGGTAAGGCCGCACTGTTCCGGGACGTACCGCGCGAGGCCGTCGACTGGTCCGCGCCGCCGGACCCGTCCGGGCGGCGGCGCCGCATCGTCTTCCGCTTCCACTCCGAGCCACTGGAGATGCGCGGCGACGAGAACCTCAGGGCCGTGCGGGTCACCGGAGGCGCCGGCGAGCGGGAGATCCCGGCGGGCCTGGCGCTGCGGGCCATCGGGTACCGCGGCGTGCCGCAGTCGGGGCTGCCCTTCGACGAGGATTCCGGGACCGTACCGCACGAGCGAGGACGGGTGACCGGCCTGCCCGGCACCTACGTCGTGGGCTGGATCAAGCGCGGGCCGTCGGGCGGCATCGGCGCGAACCGCCGGTGCGCGGCCGAGACGGTCGGCACGCTGCTCGCCGACGCGGTCGCGGGCCGGCTGCCGGCTCCCACCGGCGGTGCGCGGGCGTTCCGCCGTCTCGCGCGCCGCCGTCGCTGAGTCCGTCTCAGGCGGCCTGGGCCGACGTCTCGTGCCGCCAGAAGCCCGAGAAGGTGATGCGCTCCTTGGGCAGGCCGAGCCGGTGCAGGTGCTTGCGCTCCTCGGTGGCCAAGGTCGATTCACCGACGACGAAGGCGTAGCCCACCGGGCTGACGGAGCCGATCCTCCGTACCCCGTCGAGTGCCGCGACGCCGGGCACCAAGGCGCCGTCGCGGCGCACGACCCAGGTGACGGTGACTCCGGCGGGGGCGTCGAGGGGACGCCTGTCACCGTCGGTGGGCACTTCCTGGATGAGCCGTCCCACGGTGTCCCGCGGCAGTGAGCGCAGGATCGACGCGGTGGCGGGCAGGCCGGTCTCGTCGGCCACGACGACGACCTCCGCGGCGTCGCGCGGGCGGTCGGACAGGACGCCCTGGTCGAGGACGGCGAGGGCGTCGCCGGGGCGGGCGGCGCAGGCCCAGACGGCCGCCCTGCCCTCGACGGCGCCGGCGGCGTCCCGGTGCACCACGAAGTCGATGTCCATCTCCGCCGTCTCCCGGCGGAAGTCGGCCACGGAGTAGTTGGCGCAGTGCGGCCGCTCCTCCTCGGGGACGTCCAGGTACGGCTGCCACCACCGGGTGCCCGTGAACTCCGGCAGCCGCAGGCGGCGCTGGTGGAGCAGCTGGAGAAACAGGCGGAACCAGTGGTCGTAGCCCAGCAACGGGAACTCGCCGAGGTCCGCTCCGGTGACGGTCACCCGGTGCATCGACGGGGAGACACGTTCGGTGCGCACGACGCGGGCACGGAACATCCTGGGATTCCGCGGCACCAGCCGACGGTCCTTCGCCATGAGGGAAGGTCGCCTGAGCTGACTAGTCCTCGGCGATCAGTGCGGGTGTCGACCTCGTGAGCACCTCGCCGCGGAAGAAGGCGGGGCTGCGCCGGTTCATCACCGTCATGATGACCACACCGAGCAGGAGCAGGCCCACGCCGATGACGAACACCGAGCCGACGCCGAGGACGGACGATCCGCTGCCGTAGGCGGGGTCCCACATGTCGGCGAGGGTCTTGGTGAAGACGGCCGCGAGCAGCACTCCGCCGAGCAACGGGAAGATCCCCTTGAACAGCAGGTCACGGCCGGACCGCAGGAGGTCGGCGCGGAAGTACCAGGCGCAGGCGAAGGCCGTCAGGGCGTAGTAGAAGCAGATCATCAGGCCGAGCGCGTAGATGGTGTCGACCAGGACGTGCTCGCTGACCAGGGTCATCACCGTGTAGAAGACGCCGGTGGCGACACCGGCGGTCACCGTGGCCCGGCCCGGCGTGCGGAAGCGGGGGTGCACGTCGGCGTAGGAGGCGGGCAGCGCCTCGTACGCCGACATGGCGAGCACCGTACGGGCCACCGGGATGAAGGTCGTCTGCAGACTGGCCGCCGCCGAGGCGAGGACCGCGACGAACAGCAGGACGCCCAGGGCCGGTCCCATGACCGGACCGGCGAGCGCGGCGAAGACGTTGTCCGAGGTCTCGGGATTGGCCAGCCCCAGTCCCTGGTCGCCGGAGCCCACGACCATCTGCGCGGCGACTCCGGTGGCCAGGTAGGAGCCGACGAGCACGACCATGGCGACCAGCGCCGCGCGGCCCGGCGTACGGCTGCTGCCGCTGGTCTCCTCGTTGGCCGTCAAGCAGGCGTCCCAGCCCCAGTACATGAAGATCGACAGCGAGAGCCCCGCCGTGAAGGCGGCGAAGGACTGGACGGCGAAGGGGTTCAGCCAGGACCAGGAGAACTCTGCGGAGGTGGCGAACCGGGCGTCGCCCGCCTTGCTGAAGGCCATGGCGACGAACACGGCCAGCACCACCAGCTGCAGGGCGACCAGTGCGTACTGCAGGCCCTTGGTCGCCGTCATGCCGCGGTAGCTGATCACGGTGGCGATCGCGATGAGCGCCAGGCAGGTCACGATGTGCACGGCCTTGCTGTCGTCGAGCGCCGCCACCGACTCGCTTCCGGTGACCTCCCCGGCGAGCAGCCAGAAGTACGAGGTGGCGACACCCGCCAGGTTCGACAGCACGATGATCGTGGCGATGACCAGGCCCCAGCCGCACATCCAGCCCACCCGCGGGCCGAAGGCCTTCACCGTCCAAGTGAAGGAGGTGCCGCAGTCGGGCATGGCCCTGTTCAGCTCGCGGTAGGCGAAGGCGACGAGCAGCATCGGCAGGAACCCGGCGAGGAACACGGCCGGCATCTGCACGCCGACCTCACCGGCGGTGGAGCCGAGGGTGGAGGTGAGGCAGTAGACGGGGGCCACGGTGGAGACACCGATGACGGCGCTGCCCAGCAGCCCCACGGAGTTGCCGCTGAGGCCCTTGGCCCGCATGCCGTCGGCGGTGGCTCCGTCGCCCGTGTCGTCGGCCCCGGGCCTTACGTCCAGCTGAGTCATGAACGAGACGTTAAATCCTGCGGTTTCCGTGGTTCCGGTTCGTGGTGCCACTCCCCCGCTGGTACGTTTCACCATGGTTTCCCGGGCCATGATCGGCATTCAACCTTCAGTTCAAAGATTGACGAACGCCTGCGGCCACTGATCTCGACAGTCGGGCAGGGACTGTCCGATATCCGGTTATCGCAGCACCGGCCGATTCCCGGCGTCCTGACTTTTCCATGCGATCTGCGTCACATGCCGGACGCCCCGGGGCGGGCGCCCGCCCCGGGGCGCCTGCTCCCTACTCCCCCGATGCGCCGGCCGGGCCTCCCCCGGTGTGCCGGGGCGGGCCCGGAGGCGTTCCGGCGCTCAGGTGCTGCAGCGCCTCGACCAGTTCCTGGCAGGCACGCTCCACCGAGCGCCGGGTGTGCAGCTGCTCGCTGATGACGGCGGAGAGCAGCAGCGCGGTGAGGGCCATGGTGCCGTTGAACGCCTGCAGCTTCACCATCACCTCGACGTCGGTCAGCCGCCCGAAGGAGCCCGCGTCGTCGCGGGCCGCGACGGTCGTCACGACGGAGGCGAAGAGGGCGCACGGCATGCTGCCGGCCAGCTGGAAGCGGAGCGCGGCCCAGATCAGCAGCGGATACACCAGGAACAGCATGCTGACCCGGCTGTAGGCGGCCAGCGGCACCACCGCGCCCGCGGCCACGACGAGCACCGCCGCCTCCGCCCACCGGCCACGCGGAGGCGCCCGGCGACCGCGGTAGAGCAGGAGCAGCAGCGGAGCGACGAGGACGACGCCCATGGCATCCCCCACCCACCAGGCCAGCCACACGAACCAGACGTGGCCCGCGGGCAGCCGGTCCCCGAGGGCGAGCATGCCGACGCCCGCACCCGAGCTGATCAGCATGGCGGCCAGCGCCCCGAGGAAGACGAGTGCCACACCGTCGCGGATGCGGGCCAGGTCCGTGCGGAAACCCACGGCGCGCAGCATCAGGTACGCGCAGACCGGGGCGGCCGTGTTCCCGGCCACCACACCGATGGCGGCCGGTCCCGGAGGGGTGATGGAGGCGACGACCAGCAGGGCGCCGATGGCGATGCCCGGTACGCACGCCGGACCGAACAGCAGCAGACAGGTCACCGCCACCCCGGTGGGCGGCCAGATGGGGGTGACCACGGCACCCTCCGCCACCAGCTGCTGCATGAGCCCGAGCCGTCCCGCCGCGTAGTAGCAAGCGGCGACGAGCAGCGTCCCGAGAGCGAGGACGACCGGCCGGGGCCACGCGCGAATACCCACCACAGCAGCCATCAGACACCGCCCGAGCCGCGTCGGCGAGGCGGGAGGCACCCCGTACGCCCCCTATGGGGTAACGGCGCGCGCGTCGTGGCCCACGACCAGGACGGCCGCGTCGTCGTCGTGGCCGACCAGCTCGGCGTTCTTCAGCACGGCCGCCGCGAGCGCGGGGGCGTCCATGCCGGCGACGGCCGCGATGCCCGCCAGGCGGACGACCCTTTCCAGCCCCTCGTCGACGCTCAGCGCGGGCCCCTCGACCACCCCGTCGGTGAGGAGGACGAACACTCCGCCCAGGGCGAGCCGGTACCGGGTCACCGGGTACTCGACACCACTCACCACACCCAGCGGCGGTCCCCCTTCGTCGTCGGACACCCCCGCCCTTCCGTCCGCCGTGGCCCAGACGCAGGGGATGTGACCGGCCCGGGCGCTCTCCATCACCCCGGTGGCGGGGTCGAACCGCATGAAGGTGCAGGTGGCGAAGAGGTCCTTGCCCAGGGACAGGACGAGGTCGTTGGTGCGGGCGAGGAGGTCGCCGGGTTCGCCCGTGACCGAGGCCAGGGCGCGCAGGCCGGCGCGGACCTGCCCCATGAACGCCGCCGCGTCGATGGCGTGGCCCTGCACGTCGCCGACGGAGAGGCCGACCCTGCCGTCGGGGAGCATGAAGGCGTCGTACCAGTCGCCGCCCACGTTGAGTCCGGCGTAGGCGGGCGCGTACCGGGCGGCGAGGTGGAAGCCGGGGACCAAGGGCAGGTCGGCCGGAAGCATGTCGCGTTGCAGGGCGATGGCGAGTTCCACCTGGGAGCGTCGCAGCTCGGCGAGCTCCCGCGCCCGTGTGGTCAGCGTCGCGAGTCGGTCCAGGAGTTCTTCGCCGTCAGGTGCCGGACGCTTGCGGAACATCGGCCGCTCCGGGTTCACGCACGGACCGGGCGGCTCCGACGGGTTGCTCTCCCCGCATGATCCGTTCCGCCCGTGCTTCGCCGGGGGGCACCTCCCTGTGCCCCGAACACGGCAAGTCTCCCACCTGCCGGCGACGCGGGCACACCGAGCGGGCCAGGCGGAGGGAGCGCGCCTCGATACCGGCGCCCGCCGGGTCCGGGGGTTCAGTCGAAGGTCTCGACGTACTCCTGCGGCGGGCCGAGTTCGGGGTCCTCGCGCAGTTCCACGCGGTCGCCCGCCCGCTCCAGTTCGAGAACGGTGAGGGTGTTGTCGCCGGTGGTGGTGAGGGGGGCGGGCAGGTAGAGCGTGACCTGCGGACCCGTGTTCCAGTAGCGGCCGAGCAGGAAGCCGTTGATCCAGACGAAGCCCTTGCGGAAGCCGGGGAGGGCGAGGAAGGTGTCGGCCGCTCCGCCGGAGGCGAAGGTGGCCGTCGCGAATCCCGCCCGGCGGCCCGGCACGCCCGGGTCCGCCGTCGACGCGGTCGCGGAGGGCTCCGGCACGGCGGTGGCCCGGTCGAGGTCGTCGGCGGTCCACTCGTCGAGGGGCAGCGGCCGCACGGTCCAGCGGTGCACCCGCCGGCGGTCGATCCGTACCCCGCCGAGGATGCCCTTGCCCTGTCCGAGGAGCGGGCCGTAGTTGATGCGCCCCTGGTTCTCGACCAGGAGTTCGAGGCGGACGGCCCGGCCCGCTCCGTCGAGTGTGAGGGCGTCCGTCTCGCGGTCGAGGATTCCGGCGGGTTCTCCGTCGACGAAGACCTGCGCCCGGTCGTGCAGCCCGGACACACCCAGCTCGACCCGGCCGTGCGGCAGTACGGGGTGCGCCCGGTACAGGACGAGCCCGCCGGACAGGCCCAGCTCCCCGAAGCTGGGCGGGTCGGGCGAGTGGACGGCCTCACCGACGGCTTCGAGCGCCGCGAGCAGGGGCGGCCCCGGGGTGGCGGGCAGGGTGCGGGCGGGCAGGAGCGCGGGCGGTTCGGGCAGCGGCCGCGGCGGGCGGTCGGTGGCGGTCAGCAGCAGCTCGCGCATCCGGTGGAACTTGTCGGTCAGGGCGCCGTGCTCGGCGATCGGCGCGTCGGAGTCGTAGCTGGTGACCGTGGGCTGGATCGCGCCGTCCATGTGATTGGCGCCCGCCCACAGGCCGAAGTTGGTGCCGCCGTGCGCGGGGTAGAGGCTGACGGAGCCGCCCTCGGCGAGGATCTCGGACAGGGCGGCCACGGCGCTCTCGGACGACCGGGTGTGGTGCTTCTCGCCCCAGTGGTCGAACCAGCCGTTCCAGAACTCCGCGCACACGAACGGCTCCCCGCTCCGGCGTGAGCGCAGCAGCCGGGCGGCCTCGGCGGCGCGCGAGCCGAAGGTGGCCGCCGCCAGCACCCCGGGCAGAGTGCCGCCGTCGAGCATCAGCTCGGTCGGGCCGTCGGCGGTGTAGCACAGCTCGGTGACGCCCCGCGCGGTCAGCGCGTCGTGCACCCACCGGACGTAGGTGTGGTCGTCGCCGTAACTGCCGTACTCGTTCTCGACCTGGACGGCGACGACGGGTCCGCCGTGGGCGGCCTGGAGGCCGGCGATCCGGGGCACGAGGACGTCGAACCAGCGGGCGACCTCGTCGAGGTACGGCGGGTACGAGGAACGCAGGCGCATGCCGGGCCGGTCGGTGAGCCAGGCGGGCAGGCCGCCGTTGTCCCACTCGGCGCAGATGTAGGGCCCGGGACGCAGGATCACGTCGAGCCCGGCGTCCGCGGCGAGGGCCGCGAAGTGTTCGACGTCCCGCCAGCCGTCGAAGCGGCGCTCGCCCGGCCGTCGCTCGTGGAAGTTCCAGGCGATGTAGGTGTCCACCGTGTTCAGGCCCATCGCCGCGAGACGCGCCAGGCGGTCGGCCCACTGGCCTGGGTGCACCCGGAAGTAGTGCAGCGAGCCGGCCAGGACGCGGTGCGGCCGCCCGGCGCGCAGCAGACGGCCGTCCGGGTGGGTCAGCAGGGGGGCCGGCGCCGGGCGGTTCATCCGGCCGCTCCCGCCGTTCGCGTGCGCCTTGCGGGCACGGCGCCTCCTTATGGCTGCGTGGACTGGTGAGTGCACGGGCGGGGCCGCGCGGCTCCCGCTCCCGTGGCCGGAACTATGGCACAGAATGTTATCGATGCCAATAGCGCATTGCTCATGGTCCATATCCGCCCGGTATCATCCTGAGCGCTTACGCGAGAGAGGACCCCATGGAGACGGCGAAGGGTGCGGCGGCGGCCGGTCGGGCGCCCGGGATGACGGACGTGGCCCGGGTGGCGGGGGTCTCCGCGCAGACCGTGTCGCGCGCGCTGTCCGGTCACCCCAATGTCCGCGCGGAGACCCGCGCCAAGGTGCTCGCCGCCGTCGAACAGCTCGGCTACCGCAAGAACAGCGCGGCGGGGGCGCTCTCGTCCGGACGCAGCCGGACCATCGGCGTGGTGACGCTGCAGACGACGTTCTACTCGCGGGTCACCCTGACTTTCGGCATCGAGCAGGCGGCCCGTGCGGCCGGCTGGGCGGTGGTCACGGCCTCCACGGAGTCGCTCGACACCTCCGTCGTCGAGGCGGCGCTGACCCGGCTCGCGGACCAGGGCGTCGAGGGCATCGTCCTCGCCGTCCCCCTGATCCACGTCAGCCCGCGCATCGAGCAGCTGACCCGGTCGCTGCCGACCGTGACGGTGGACGGTTCCCGCACCGCCGCCTCGGAGGTGGTGGCCGTCGACCAGGTGGAGGCGGCCCGCCTGGCCACGCGTCACCTGCTCGACCTCGGCCACGAGACGGTCTGGCACGTGGCGGGGCCCGACGCGTGGCTGGACGCGCAGAGCCGGCTCAAGGGCTGGCAGGAGACGCTGGAGGCCGAGGGCCGGAGTGTCCCGCCCGTCCTCACCGGGGACTGGACGCCGTCGTCCGGCTACCGCAACGGCCTGGTCCTGGCCCGGATCCCCGAGGTGACCGCCGTATTCGCCGCGAGTGACGAGATGGCCTTCGGCGTCGTCCGGGCACTGCACGAGTCGGGCCGCGAAGTGCCGGGGGACGTCTCCGTCGTCGGGGTCGACGACATCGACCTGGCCGCCTACTGCTCGCCGTCACTGACGACCGTGTCGCAGTCCTTCACGGACATGGGCGCGCTGGCGTTCCGTCACCTGCTGCGGCACATAGAGGACCCGGCGGCCGGGCCCGAGCCCGCCTCGGTCGAGCCGAAACTGGTCGTGCGCGCCAGCACCGCCCCGGCCGCCGGCGGGGCCGGCTGAGCGGGGCGGTGCGCGCGGTGGCCGCTACGGCCGCGTGCCCGGCGGGAATCCGGACGGCGGGTCGGCCGGGGCGCCGTAGACGCGCAGCTCGGCGGCGGCCGCGAACGGTTGCCCGTTGAGCGCGTTGAGCGCGGTGAACCGGACGTAGCCGGCCCGTACCGGTTCGAAGGAGACGCGCTGGATGTCGTGCGCGTCGACGAGCGACCCCTCGGCCACCGTCGTCCACTCCCGGCCGTCGTCGGACACGGCGATCCGGTAGCCCCCGACCCGGCCGTTCGGCCCTCCGCTCTGCCGTCCGAGGTAGCCGAGGCCGTTCACCTCGGCCTCCCCGCCCAGCTCCAGGGTCACCCAGTGCGGGTAGGGCGCGGCCGTGTCCGTGTAGTCGGTGTGCCAGATGGTGGCGGGGTCGCCGTCGAGCACGTTGCCGACCGGTCCCTCCGCGCTGCCGGAGGAGCGGTTCTCCGAGTCGGCGGTCGCCGTCATCGAGGCCGGGGACAGCACGGGCACTTCGGAGATCGCGGCTCCGGCACGCGCAGTGACGGTCTTGGTGGCGCCGGACTCGTCGTAAAGGGCCGTCGCCTGCCAGTCGGCCGTGGTGCCCGCGGCACTCTCGGGCGGGGTGAGCAGCCAGCTCGTCGTGACGGTCTCGCCGGGGGCGACCGAGTCGAAGAGGTTGCCGTCCTTCTCCTTCACCTCCACGGTCCAGCCGGCGGGTACGTCGTCCAGGCTCACCGCGACGTTTCGCGCGTCGGCCGCCTCGTGGTTGGTGAAGGTCGTCCGGTATTCGCCGGGCGAGCCCGGGCTGAGATCGGCGTTCGCCGGAGCGGTCAGGCGGGCGCAGGCCGGGCCGCCGTCCACCGGTCCGAGGTCCTCGACGCGGAAGTCGTCGAGGACGAAGTCCGTGCCCGCGGCCCCGCCGAGCTTGCGCAGGCCGACCCAGGTGTCGCCGCAGCCGGCGACGATCTCCCTGGTGTACGTGGCGGTGTCCAGAGCGGGTTCGAAGGTCTCCCGGGTGATCTCCCGGGCCTCGGTCCTCCCGTCGCCGACGGTGTCCGCGCCGGTCACCCAGGCCCACTGGCCCGGGACGTTTGTCTGGTAGCGGAAGGACACGGCGTACTTGTGCCCGGCCTCGAAGGGCACGGTCGCGGGGACCGTGCGGTACACCAGGCCGGTGTTCTCCGCGTGCGACTTGAGCGAGTGCCCGGCGCCGATGACGTCGTCGACCGCCTTGCCGTCGAGGGTGCCGTCGTCGTACGGCGCGTGGCTGTTCTTCCACTCCTTCTGGCTGTAGGGAGCGTGCAGTTCGCTGATACTGGTGCGGGGGTCGGTGACTCCGCCGGCGTCGCCCTTGACGAACGGGCCCCATCCGGGCTGGTTGCCCTCGAAGTCGTTCCGCGCGATCACTCCGCTGTCGCGCGGCGGCAGCGGCGCGGTGGTGTCGGGCATGACCCGCAGGTCGTCGAGGACGACGGCGGCCGCCCCGGGTTCTGCGGCGACGGCGATGGCGACCTCGCCGTTCGCGGGGGCGGTGAAGGCCACGGAGGCGCGCTGGGAGTATGTGTCCCGCTTCTCGTCGGCGGCCATCCAGTTGCGCGCCGGGGTGATGTCGAACGTGTTCTCGGCCTCCTCGCCGGCCCCCGTCACGCTCAGGGTGGTGGCGCGCCGGTGTCCCGCGGCGATCTCCACGTCGGCGCTGAGCGTGTACCGCCTGCCGGGGGTCAGGCCGTCCACCCGCTGGGATATGCGGGAGGCATCAGTGCCGAGCCGGGCCACGTTGTCGCCGTTGCCGGCCCGCTCGATCGTCGCACCGCCGCGCGGGTGCCAGTCGGCGAGGTCGCCGGCGTTGAAGCCCGGGTCGTCGAGACCGGTGCCCGCGCCGTAGCGCGGGTCGGTGTGCGGCGCCTTGCCGCCGCGGGGCACCAGCACGTACGGCCGGTCCGCCTCGGCGGTCAGTGTCACCCGGCCGTCACGGGCGCGGACCCGGGTGGCGTCGGTGCGGCCCTGGTCGGTCAGCTCGTACAGCGTGAAGTCCTCCGTCCCGGCGAACTGGCGGGTGAGGTCGAAGGTGTGCGTGCCGCCGGAAGCGCTGTAGTAGTACATCTTGTCGGCGTCGCTCGGTGACGAGGTGCCGTCCTTCTTGTCGGCGCGGCCCCAGGGCAGCAGGTAGGTGTCGCCGTCGAGGACCACCGCGTCGCCCATGGTGATGCGGCGCTTCTCCCCGTCGGCCTTGGTGACGGTGACGTCACCGGTCAGGCGGGCGCTCTTGCCGAAGTCCCAGTCCACCACCCGGTAGTGCTGGAGGAACTTGGTGGGCAGGTTGTCGGTCCAGATGTTGCGGTAGAAGGCGTTCCAGTCGTCCTGCCCGGTCCAGCCCTCGAACTCCTTGATGCTGGTGCCGCCCAGCAGCGGGTCGACGTTCCACACGTCGCGGTCGGAGTTGGCGATGAACCGCACGATGTTGGAGTTGATGCCCTTGTTGGTCGCGCCGCCGTAGTTCTTGTCGCTCGCCCAGTGGGACCAGATGGAGGTGCTTTCGAACTTGTACGCCCACTCGGTGGTGACCTCGAAGCCCATCTTGCGCAGCTCTGAAGCCAGTTCGTCGGCCAGCCAGCCACTGGAGTAGTACACGTCGATGTAGACGCTCTTGAGCTGGGGGTGGTCCTTGCGCAGTTGCCGGAAGCGGTCCAGGACGGCGCCGCTGCCGAGGTCGGTGCGCTGGTCGATGTGGTAGGCCTGGTTGAGCCAGTTCCAGCCCAGCCCCCGGCCCTTGATCAGCGAGTCGCTGAAGTTCCTCGCCTGGGGGTAGGCCTCGGTCGCGTTGACGTGCACGGCGAAGTCGGCGTTGTAGCGGGCGCCTTCGCGGATCAGCTCGCCCAGTCCGGCGCGTCCGCCCGCCCGGACGTTCTCGTTGCCGCCGTAGTCCGGGTGCCCGGAGTCGTGGCCCTCGCTGGCGTAGCCCTTCTCCAGGACCCACTGGCCGAGGTCGTCCGTCGCCATGGAGACGCGCTTGACGTTGTCGAGCGTCTTCAGGAACGGATTGGTGGCCTGGCTGGCGAAGTTGAACGGGATGTGCTGGACGACCCGTTCCGGCACCCGGTCGGCGCCCAGGGGGCGGGTCATGGCGTTCCGGTGGGCGATGGCGGCGTCCTGCCAGTCGACCCGGGCGTCGCCGTTTGCGTCCCCGGCGAGGACGACGGTGGTCCTCGGCAGCTCGTAGCGGGCGACCCGCGGGTCCTGGGCGCCCTTGGGCGCGTACGTGTAGTCGCCTACGGACAGCTCGGCGCGGCGTGCGCCGTCGCCGGCGTCCACGATCCGGGACTGGAGCCGGGTGTTCCAGTTGCCGTTGTCGCCCTGCGCGGAGTCGTCGGTGGCGTTGGTGATCAGCCCCGCCGCCAGTCCGTCGTGGGACACGAAGCCGTAGGGTGTGCCGACCCGCGCCTCGTCTGGCTCGGTGGCGCCGGTGATGTCGATGAAACGGTCCGCCGTCGTCGTGGAGTCGGTCGAGATCTTCGTACGGGCCAGGCTCGCCCCGCGGTCGGCGGAGTCGACGGAGACGAGTGACTGGCCGGGTACCGACAGCTCGTTGACGGCTGCGGCGGCGTCACCGGAGATCTTCTCGACGGCGAAGACGACGGTGCGCCGGTCGGTGACCGTGATGCTGGAGGTCAGGGTGAGGTCCGGCAGGTCGGCGAAGGTGGAGGTGTAGGTGGCCTTGTGCCGGTTCGCCTTCATCGTGGTGCGGGCCTCGTGCGCCTTGCCGTTGACGGTGAAGGTGTCCAGGACCTCCGCATTGCCGTGCAGCCGGCGGCCGTCGAGGTCGTACGAGACGACCTGCGGGAACTCCTCGGCGACCCGCACGGTCAGTCCGGCGCGCGACAGCGCGACGGGCGTGGCCGGGTCGTCGGGCTCGGGCGGCGGGACCGGCGCCCACGCCGCGGACGCGTCCGCGGGCGAGGCGGGGGCGCGGTCGCCCGCGTGGGCCGGCATGGCAGCGGTCGACAAGGTGCTCAGGACCAGCATCGCGCCGACGGCGGCCGCCGCGCCCGGTCTCCATCGGGCCGTTCCCCGGGGAGTCGGCGTGGGTGTTCGGGGAGTTCGGTCTGTTCGGGGTTCTCGCAGGTTCATCGCTACCATCCAGCGGCTCCTCGGGACGGCCGGCACTGCCGACCGGAGAACACGGGGACCATAGTGGAATTGGCATCGATAACACCAGAGCGCGTCACCGGACGCGATGAGTTTCGGTGACGCCTCGGGTCCGCACTGGTATGACACGCATCATCGCGGACATCTCCGTCTCCCTGGACGGCTTCGTCACCGGCCCGGATCCCGGCCCGGACAGCGGTCTCGGCACCGGCGGCGAGGCCTTGCACACCTGGGCGTTCTCCGACGACCCCGACGACCGGCGGATCCTGCGGGAGGCGACCGCCCGTTCGGGGGCCGTCGTGCTCGGCCGCCGGCTCTTCGACGTGGTCGACGGGCCGTACGGCTGGGACGACACGTCCGGCTACGGCGCCGGCGAGGTCGGCAGACCCGCGTTCGTGGTCGTGACGAGTTCGCCCCCCGGGGCGGTGCGCCTCGCCGGCCTCGACTGGACGTTCGTCACCACCGGCCTGCCGGATGCCGTCGCCGCCGCGCGCGAGCGCGCCGAGGCGGCCTCGGCGCGCGGCGGCGAGGACCTCGACGTCGTGCTCATGGGCGGCGGGGCCACCATCGGCTCGGCGTTCGAGGCGGGGCTGGTCGACACGCTGTCGCTGCACCTCGCGCCCGTGGTGCTGGGCTCGGGGACGCCCCTGTTCACCGGCGGAACCCGGCGCACGCTGGTGCGGCGCGACGTGACGCCGACGACGACGGCCACCCACGTGACCTACGACGTCCTGTGAAGCCCCGCGCCTCAGCCGAGGGCGCCCGTGCGGGCCTGCCGCCACAGGTCGACACCGGCGACGGCCACCGCGTGCTTGTCGATCTCGGCGAGTTCCTCCTCGCTGAAGGAGAGGTTGTCCAGCGCGGCCACGTTCTGCTCCAGCTGCTCGGTGCGGGAGGCGCCGATGACGAGCGAGGTCACGCGCGGGTCGCGCAGGGCCCAGGCGAGGGCCATCTGGGCCAGGCTCTGGCCCCGGCGGGCGGCGATGCCGTTCAGGGCGCGCAGGCGCCCGAGCGTGTCCTCGGTGAGCCAGTCGGCGGTGAAGGACTTGCCCTGGGTGGCGCGGGACCCCTCGGGGACCCCGTCGAGGTAGCGGCCGGTGAGCAGGCCCTGGGCGAGCGCGGTGAACCCGATGACGCCGAAGCCCTCGTCCGCCGCGGCGTCGAGCAGGCCCTCGGTCTCGATCCACCGGTTGAGCATGTTGTACGACGGCTGGTGGATCAGCAGCGGGGTGCCGAGGTCACGCAGGATCGCCGCGGCCTGCCGGGAGCGCTCGGCGTCGTACGAGGAGATGCCGACGTAGAGGGCCTTGCCCTGGCGCACCGCGGTGTCCAGCGCCGTCATGGTCTCCTCCAGCGGCGTGGAGGCGTCCAGGCGGTGGGAGTAGAAGATGTCGACGTACTCCAGGCCCGTGCGCTTGAGGGACTGGTCGAGGGAGGCGAGGAGGTACTTGCGGGAGCCGCCGCCCTGGCCGTAGGGGCCGGGCCACATGTCCCAGCCGGCCTTGGTGGAGATCACCAGTTCGTCCCGGTACGGCGCCAGGTCCTGGCGCAGGATCCTGCCGAAGTTGGTCTCCGCGGCGCCGTAGGGCGGGCCGTAGTTGTTGGCCAGGTCGTGGTGGGTGATGCCGAGGTCGAAGGCGCGCAGGGCGATCTCCCGCTGCGACTCGAACGGCTTGTCGTCACCGAAGTTGTGCCAGTAGCCGAGCGACAGCACGGGCAGGTCGAGACCGGAGCGTCCGGTGC
The DNA here is from genome assembly GCF_042745235.1 of Streptomyces sp. NPDC058796. Lineage (NCBI taxonomy): Bacteria > Bacillati > Actinomycetota > Actinomycetes > Kitasatosporales > Streptomycetaceae > Streptomyces > Streptomyces sp. NPDC058796. The sequence goes on along the minus strand of NZ_JBHYOP010000010.1, from coordinate 164,862 downwards.
GCCGGTACTGCATGATGCCGTCGTACCGGCCGGGGTCGGCGACGTGGTTCATGGGGGTTCTCCGTGTTGCTGAGGAAGGTGGGTGGTCCGTGACGACGGACGTCGCGTCATCATCGCGCGCGGTTCGTACGGCCGTCCAACAAGAACGGCTCATGGCATTGAGCACTGTCGTTTCTCGACGCCGGCGGTGTCCCCGGCCCGCACTCCCACCTTTCGGCCCGCCCGCTCGGGGAACACGGTCGCTGACTTCGCCCTACGAGACACAGGAGGCCGACGTGGCGGACGACCAGCGCGAGCAGCGGGACCCGACCGACCAGTACCCCCGCCCCGACTTCCCCGCCCAGGACCAGCCGCACCCCGGCTGGAGCGGGCCGATGGACCCGCCGCCCGACCACGGGGAGGACTCGTACCGCGGTTCGGGGCGGCTGAGGGGCCGCAGGACCGTCATCACGGGCGGTGACTCCGGCATCGGCCGCGCGGTGGCCCTTGCCTTCGCCCGGGAGGGCGCCGACGTGCTGTTCACGTACCTCGCGCAGGAGGAGAGTGAGGCACGGGAGACGTCGCGGCTGGTGGAGGAGGCCGGGCGGAAGGCCGTGGCCGTCTCCTGCGACATCCGTGAGGAGGATGCCTGCCGGTCGCTGATCGACCGGGCGGTGTCGGAGTTCGGCGGCATCGACGTACTCGTGAACAACGCGGCGTACCAGATGGCGCAGCCGGACGGCATCGAGGCGATCCCGACGGAGCAGTTCGACCGGGTGGTGCGGACCAACCTCTACGGCATGTTCTGGCTGACCAAGTTCGCGCTGCCGCACATCCCCGCCGGCGGCAGCGTCATCAACACCACCTCGGTCCAGGCGTACAAGCCCAGCCCGCACCTGCTGGACTACGCGATGACCAAGGGCGCGATCGTGACCTTCACCCAGGGTCTCGCCCAGATGGTCGCCGAGCGCGGCATCCGGGTGAACGCGGTGGCGCCGGGCCCCGTGTGGACCCCGCTGATCCCGGCGACGCTGCCGGACACGGTGGAGTTCGGCAAGCAGAGTCCGCTGGGCCGCCCCGCCCAGCCGGCCGAGCTGGCGCCGGCGTACGTCTACCTCGCCTCGCAGGAGGCCGGCTATGTCACCGCGGAGATCCTCAACGCGACGGGAGGGACGCCGCTGCCCTGAGCCGCGGGCTGCGGGGCGCCTGCCTGACCGCCGCCGTCTCAGGTGCCGCGCGTCGAGGCGCGCCGCGCGTCCAGCACCTCGACGACCTCGTCGTCGTCCACCTGGTCGAAGTCGTCGTACCAAAGGCCGACCGCCCGGAAGTCCGGCGGCTGCTGGAGGCAGACCACGTCGTCGGCCTCCGAGCGCATCTCGGCGGCGGTCTCGGGCGCGCCGACGGGGACGGCCAGGATCAGCCGGCCGGGTCGCAGCGGGCGCAGATGCCGCAGGGCGGCGCGTGCGGTGGCGCCGGTGGCCAGGCCGTCGTCGACGACGATCACGGTGCGGTCCCTGACGTCGGGTGCGGAGCGGTCCCCCCGGTAGAGCAGCGTGCGACGCCTCAGTTCGTCACGTTCGCGGGCCACGTCGGGAGCGAGCCGTTCCTCGGTCAGACCGAGCATCTCCAGGGCGCGCTGGTCGAACAGCGGCGGATCGTCGCCCACGATGGCTCCGATGCCGGTCTCCGGCCGGCCGGGAAGGCCGATCTTGCGTGCGACCAGTACGTCCAGTGGTGCGCCGAGCGCCTGGGCGACCTCGGCGGCCACCGGCACGCCGCCGCGGGGCAGCGCGAGCACCACGGGCCGGAGGAACTCACGCTCACTGGCCCGCTCCATGAGCCGAAGACCGAGTAGCCGGCCGGCTTCCCGGCGGTTGTGGAATCGCATGACCGCTCCGCCTGTCTGCTGGTGAGTGTGGAAGGCTGTCACTCCGTGGTCCGTCCGGGACGGTTTCGGCCGGAGCACTGGTCGGCCGCTCCCCCGGTCAGGTGCGCACGGAACCAGTCCGCTGCGGCCTGGGTGACCTCCTCCAGGGCACCCGGTTCCGGGAAGAGGTGGGTGGCGCCCGGCACGACATGGGTGCGATGGGGCGCCGACAGCTTCTGCGCGGCCTCACGGTTGAGACCGAGGACGGAGGTGTCGTCGCCGCCGACGACAAGCAGCACCGGCGCGGCGACCAGGGCCAGCGCGTCGCCGGCCAGGTCCGGCCTGCCTCCCCTCGACACCACCGCGCAGACCCGTCGGGGTCGCTCCGCGGCCGCTTCGAGGGCCGCGGCCGCTCCCGTGCTCGCGCCGAACAGGCCCACGGCCAGGCCGGCCGTGTCCGGGCGCCGGGCCAGCCAGTCGACGGCGTCCGCCAGGCGCCGGGCCAGCAGGGTGACGTCGAAACGGTGCCTGCCCGTGGCGGCGTCCTCGCGCTCCTCGTCCTCGGTCAGCAGGTCCAGCAGGAGAGTGCCGAGCCCGGCCCGCCGCAGACCGGCGGCGACCGCCCGGTTGCGGGGGCTGAGACGCGAGCTGCCGCTGCCGTGCGCGAACAGGACCAGGCCCCGCGCTCCGGCGGGGACCGTGAGGTCGCCGGTCAGGGTCACGTCCGCCGAAGGCAACCGTGCGGTTTCGGAGACCATCGTGCTCACATCCCGGAGGGCCAGCCGTTCGCTGCGAACGGGTACCCGGGCACGGGTGCGGACACACCCCGGCCCGAATGGGAGCGTGCGGAGGCCGGCGTGCGCCCCTCGCGAAAGCGTACGCCGGCCGGTCGCGATCGGTGCGGGGAGCTCTAGCAGGCTCCGAGGTCTTCCCAGACACCCCACTCACCGGTGGTGCCGGGCTCCTCACCGGTCACCCACCACTTGGCGCGCCACGTGTGGCCGCCGTGGGAGACGGTGTCGCCGCCGTTGTAGACGTTCCCGGAGTTCCAGGCCGCCGCGACGCAGTCGCCCGGTTCACCGTCGCCGCCGCCGTCACCACCACCGGTTCCGCCGATGTTGACGTCGATGCAGGAATAGAAGGCGTTGCCGGTGTCCGCGACGTTCCAGACGGCGAGCACCTTCTGCTTGCCGGTGAATCCGCCGAAGTTCACCTGGTGGCTGACGTCGGGGGCGGGCTGCGCGCCGTGGCCGGCGAATTCGGCGATCTTCTGGTTGCCGATGAAGTACTGCCAGTTGGCGGTGGCGTGCCGTGCCGTGTGGTGCCAGGTGAAGGTGTGCGTGGAGCCGACCGGCGTGACCCGCCAGCCCTTGCCGTCGTCGTCCAGTTCGGCGAACTGGGGGTTGCCGCCGCTGCAGCTGTTGAGTCCCTTGGGGCCCTCCACGCTCTGCGGCTCGTACTTGATCTGACCGCAGTCCACCACGCCCGCGGCGCACTGGTCCTGACGGCTCCCCGGCGAGACCACCCAGCCGTGGGCACTCGCCGAGGGCGCCGGAAGACTCACGGCGATCACCGGAGCGACCAGTGCTCCCACAGCGACAGCGACTCTTCTCTTCATGCGCATGACATGCCTTCCCTTCGATCCGCTCGATGCACACCGAACCAGCCGGCCCCGGTTTGCGGCGGCGCCGCTCAACACCCGATGAAGGTCTAGACCTTCACCCCGCAGGTCTAGACCTTAGCGGCAGACGAGGGGGCGTCAAGGGGGCGGACACGGGCAACCGCCGGGCAGCCAGGACCTCGCGCCGGGCACGCGCGGGCGGCCGGCTCACCCGAACACCCCTGGAGAGACGGCGTCTTGTGTCCGAGAGGAGCGCGTAGTGAGCTGTGGCCCATGAGGATGACAAGCGTGGCGGCGCTCACCGCCGCCCTGGCGGTGGCACCGCTCCCGGCAGCGGGCGCCCCGGGCCACCGTGCGGTGGCCGCCGAGCCCACCGCCTACGCTACCGGCGTCTCGTCAACCGACGCGGAGGCCGCGCTCGTGCGTGGGGTGGACCTGAACACGGCGACGATTCCCGAGTTGCAGGAGCACATGCGGCGCGGATCACTGACGTCGTACCGGCTGACCCTCGCCTACCTGCGGCGGATCAAGGCCGTCGACCCGGCGGTCAACGCGGTGCTGCGCACCGACCCGACCGCGCTGCGCCAGGCGGCCGCCAGCGACGTACGGCACCGACTCGGCCGCACCCGCGGCCCGCTCGACGGCATCCCGGTCCTCCTCAAGGACAACGTCGACACCCGAGGCATGCCGACGACCGCCGGATCGCTGGCCCTGGCCGGGAGCCCGCCGGCCACCGACGCCGTTGTGGTGAAGCGGCTGCGGGCGGCCGGCGCGGTGATCCTCGGCAAGACCAACCTGTCCGAATGGGCCAACTTCCGCGCGGCGAAGCCGACCTCCGGCTGGTCGGCGGTGGGCGGCCAGACGCACAACCCGTACGTGCTGGACCGCAATCCCTGTGGGTCCTCCTCCGGCTCGGCCGCCGCGCTCGCCGCGTCGCTGGCACAGGTGGCGATCGGCACCGAGACCGACGGCTCGATCGTCTGCCCGGCCGGGATGAACGGCGTGGTCGGTCTCAAACCCAGCCTCGGCCTGGTCAGCCAGTCGGGCATCGTCCCGATCTCCGCCGAGCAGGACACGGCCGGCCCGATGGCACGCAACGTGATCGACACCGCGCTCACCCTCTCCGCGATCAGCGAGGACGTCACCAGCACGGCGACCGGCGGTGATCGCGCGCAGGACCTCGCGGACGCGGCCACCCGGCCCGGTGGACTGCGCGGCAAGCGGATCGGGCTGTGGCGACTCCCGTCGCTCGGCGCGGAGGTGGACGCCCTGATGACCCGTACCGCGGGGGACCTGCGTGCCGCGGGGGCACACGTCGTCGAGGTGACCCCGCCCCATCAGGAGCGACTCGCCGAACTCGAGTTCCCGGCCCTGCTGAGCGAGTTCCACCGGGACATCGACGCCTACCTCACCACCCGCGACTGGCCTCGGGACCTCGCCGAGCTGATCGAGTTCAACCGCGCCCACCCGGCCGAGCAGACCTGCTTCGCCGGCCAGGAGCTGTTCGAGCAGGCGCTGGCCGCGCCGCCGACCACCGACCCGCGGTACCGGGCGATGCGCGCCGAGCTGCGAGACCTCTCCCGGCGGTCCATCGACGAGACCATGGCCGAGCACGACCTGGACGCCATCGCCTCCCCGGCGAACCCGCCCGCGTGGACCACCGACTGCGCGCGCGGCGACAACGACGTGGTCCCGTCCTCCACGCCCGCCGCCGTCGCCGGATACCCGTCCCTGTCCGTGCCCGCCGGGTTCGTCGGCGAACTGCCGGTCGGACTGCTCCTGATGGCCGGCGCCCACCAGGACGCCGGGCTGCTGTCCCTCGGGGCGGCGGTGGAGCACCGGCTGGACGCCTGGCGAGCACCGGTGTACCTGCCCACCCTGCCGCCCGAGGACGCGCACTGAGCCGACGGTCGTGTGGAAGCGCCACGCCGATCCGGTCAGGGGGCGGCGGAAGCGTGCTCGTGCGCGTGGTCCGCCCTGCGGTCGGGCCCGAACCGGAGGCGGACGGACCTGACCAGGGAGGGTCCTCCGCGAAAGCACCACAGGGCGATGACCGGATCGCAGATCGCGCAGGCGAGGGACGAGTCGTGGTAGAAGGGCAGGATCGGATTGCCCTTGAGGTGGTGGACCAAGTCCCAAGCGGTGTGCAGCAGCCAGCCGACACCGATGAACGTCCAGGAGTCCAAGCCGCGATAGGCGACGTAGGCCACGAGCGCGACGAACGGGATCTCCCAGGGGCCGAATCCGCCCCCGCTCAGATACGCGGCTCCCGCCCCGCCCACCATGACCGCGTTGAAGCGGCGCCGGTGCGGTTCTTTGATCAGGGACATCAGGAGGCAGTAGATGATGCCGACGAGCACCGGTGACACGAGATTCATGAGGGGGATGACCCCTTCCTTCGGGGCGATTTCCATCGGACGCCCCGAAGTCAACCGGGTGTCGCCGTGCCGGCCCAGTGGCACCAGTGACGCGTGCGAACGGAATAGTGCCAAAGGGGCCCTCAGAGCCCACGAAGGCTTCCATGCCGTGCCGAACACCAAGTGGCCCGCACGGCGATCGGGGACCGAATCTGCCGCGGTAGTGCGCACCCGACCCTCAGGAGCGCGCCGATGGCGGCGGTCCTGACCGCCGGTCAACCGGAGTTCGGTGCCTGCCCGTTCCGCGACGTGCTCCTGCGCGGCCGACGGCAGCTCGCCCAGTGGTGGTGTTCGTTATGGTGGACAGGGTGCTTGGGAAGCAGGCACGCCCGCGGTGTGCACGTGTACGCGCGGCGCGGGCGCTGTTTCCTCCAGGTTCTCAGGGAGTCTGCAGCGTGAGCCACGAATGCCAGGACGCGGCCTCGACCGGTCGCGGGGCGCGTCGTATCGGCATGACGGTCGGGAACGCCCCGCAGGACGGCGCCGAGCACCGTAATCGCCGGCTGGCTCATGCCGGTGTCGCACGTGCCCAGGAGATACTCGTCGGTCGCTACCGGCTGGCCGGCCCCGAGGCTTCCTTCGAGTTGCTCCGCCAGACGTCGCAGCGGTTCAACATCAAGCTGCACACCCTGGCCGATGCCGTCACTCATGTTCCGCCGCCCGGCCCCGGCGCGGCACAGTGGTTTCCCCGCCGAGCCCGTTACAGTCCGCCCCCGCTGCCGGGCCTGGGAGTGGAGGGAGCCGAGCGCCGGCACCACGGGGCGGTGCTGCGGGCTGCGATGCGACGGATGCTGCACATCACCGACACCGGGATGGGCAACGTCCAACTGGCGGAGAACGGGCTGCTACGCCTGGAGAAGCACACCGGCCTGAACCAGGAGTTCACTGACTTCTTCGCGTTCGTCCAGGACTCGACCACGGCCTGCGCGCAGGCAGCCCAGGAACGACGCCAGGTCACGGTGAAGGACGCGGCCGTCGCGGACATCTTCGACGACGGCTCTCGCCACGCCATCCTGCAGGCAGGCGCCCGGGGAGTTCACAGCCTGCCTCTGACCAGTCCGTCCGGGGCGGTGCTGGGCATGGTCTCCTGCCACCACGAACGGCCCCTGCCCGGCCTGACCCAAGCCCAGCTCACCGCCCTGGACGGACTGGGGACACAGGTCGGCCGATGGCTGCTCTGGCACCGGCACACCGTCGTCCTGGACGCCCTCGAGCATCTCCACACCGTCAGCGCAACAGACCGCTGAACAGTCCCAACCACAGCGCCCGGCCGGCATCTTCGCAGCGCGCTCCTGCTTCGGTCGGTCCGGTCGCGATTCACGGACGGGCCCCGCCCACCTCCCGGCCCATCCCAGCGATGCTCCTCGGGGTGGGGGTTTTCGAAAGGTCAGGCTGCCTGGGTGAGTTCTGCGCGGCCGAAGAGGATCGCGTAGCCGGAGGGGAGTTGGGTGAGGATGCGGTCGAGCAGGTCAGTGCCGGCGATGCGGGCGACGACGCCCAGGACCGAGCCGACGTCCCAGCGGGTGGTCGCCAGGCTGCCGCCGGTACGGGTGGCGAGGTCCCTGACGAAGGCCCAGCCGGTCATCGAGTCGGTGGCGGGGATCTGGGCGGCGAAGATCTGTGCGGCCTCCCGTGGCAGGCGGGCGGCCAGTTCGACGCGTTCCTCGCCGGTGATGCGGCGGCCGAGGGCGGCCAGGACGGCGGAGACGACTTCCTCGGCCCGCTCTCGGGTGGGGTAGGCGCCGTCGTAACGGACCTGTTCCAGCATGTGGAGGTACGACATGGCCGGGATCGTGGTGATCGTCTCCGGGGCCGTCGTGGTCTGCATCGGTGAAAGGTGCCTTTCTCGCTCGTGGATCGTCTCGGTTGTGTGGGCCGGTGACCGCGAGGTTTCAGTCACCGGATGTGGTGGCGAAGGTGGTGCCGTTCTGCGGCCGGCCGAAGAGCAGGTCGTACCCGGGCGGGAGCTGGAGCAGGACGCGGCGGGTCAGGTCCTCGCCCGCGGCGTCGGCGGTCACGCTGAGCACGGCGCCGACGTCCCAGGCCGCAGTCTGTTCGGTGGCTCCTTCGATCCAGGCGGCGGTGGCCCGCACGAAGCGTTCGGCCGAGAGGGGTTCGGCCGCCTGGAGCGGGTTGAGGAGAATCAGGGCGAAGGTCTCCGGGAGCCGGGCGGCCAGCTCCGCCCGTACCTGGCCCACCAGGTGCGCGCCCAGCAGCCCCAGCACGGTGCGTGCGGCGCGGTCCGCCTCCGCTCGGGTCTTGTACTCACCGCGTTCCTGCACCTGGTCGAGGAACACGTCCCAGTGCATGGCCATCGGGGCCGTCCTCCTTTCGCCGGGAGTCCGTGACGGCGGGCGGAGGGCTTGGGCCGCGGGAGAGGCCGCCAGCCCTCCGCCGGGGTGCGCGGCCCCGTTTCAGCCGGAGATCTCCTTGCGGTCCGCGCTGCCCGAGATGGAGATCTTTCGGGGCTTGGCTCGCTCGGCGATCGGGACGCGCAGGGTGAGTACGCCCGCGTCGTAGTCGGCACTGATGTGCTCGGTGTCGAGGGTGTCGGCCAGCATCACCTGGCGGGAGAAGACGCCCAGGGGGCGCTCCGAGAGCTCCATCTGCACGTCGTCGGTCTTGGTGACGGGCCGGCGTTCGGCCTTGACGGTCAGCATGTTGCGTTCGACGTCGATGTCGATCGCGTCCGGGTCGACACCGGGCAGGTCGAGGGCGATCACGTAGGCGTCTCCCTCGCGGTAGGCGTCCATGGGCATCGCCGTGGGGCGCGACCAGGTGCCGGACGTGTTGCCGAACAGCTGCTGGGTGAGCCGGTCGAACTCACGGAAAGGGTCAGTGCGCATCAGCATCGTGAAACACCTCCACTTCGAGCAGAACCGCTCATGCGCTGCTTCCTGTATTTCTTGTAGCATGTCATCGAAACGATGACAAGCGCAGATGTCACCTGTCGGGTGACGCCCTCGAGCGGAGGTGAATCATGACCGCAGACCCCCGGCAAGCCGGTACGCAGCCCGCGTCGTTCCCTGCCGCCGAGGCGGCACTGGCGGCGATCGACGAAGCCGTCCACACCGCCCAGGCACCACAGTCCGAAGAGCGGCCCAGCGACGAGATCAGCCCGGATCAGGCACTCGCCGCGCTGCTCCTCCTGCGCCAGGTCCGCGCCCATCTCGCCGGCTGGGAGACCGGGCTGATCGAAACCGCACGTTCCGCGGGGGCCAGCTGGGCCGATCTCGCCCATCCACTCGGTGTCGCCAGTCGGCAGGCCGCCGAACGCCGCTATCTGCGCCTGCGCCCCGGGGCCCCCGGCACCACGGGCGAACAGCGCGTACAGGCCACCCGGGACCGCCGCGCCGCCGACCGCACGGTCACCGCCTGGGCCCGCGGCAACGCCGGTGACCTGCGCCAGCTCGCCGGTCAGGTCACCGCTCTCACCGGTCTCCCCTCAGAGGCCCGCACTCCCCTCCTGCAGGCACTCGGCCAGGACGACGCCGTCGGACTCATCGGCCCACTGGTCCGCGCACGCGATCACCTGGCGGCCGACCAGTCGGACTTGATCACCCGCATCGACGCCCTGACCCGCCACACAGAGCAGATCCGCGCGTCAGCGGAAGGGGAACGCCGGCCTCCGGGGCAAGCGTGAGGAGGAAACGGCACAGGCCGCGGCGCCGCGGTACACCCTTACGGGTGAGCCTGCCTCCCGTGCTGTGGGGCAGGTGCCCCCGATGGGTGTCCTTGGAACCAGTGAACGCGTCATGGAACGGTGGGCCACGAAGGCGTGGGTGCGCCTGCTCCCGAGCAGGCACGCACGGGGCGAGGCCCTGGCCGTGCTTCTGCGGCAGTGCGACGACAACACGGTGATCGTCGGCCGGCGAAACGTGGTGGTACCCAACGCCTTCGTCGTTGAGTTACTGCCGGACATCCACCAGTTGGTCTCCGCCAGCCCGCTGCCCGTGGCGGCGGCCCTCGCCTGCGAAGTACGCCGCCACGCCGCCCAACGGGGTTACACCTGGCCCGGTCACGGTCGCGCTGCGCCCCGCACCAGATGACATGACCGCCCGGTTCCGCGTCCACAGCCGCATCGATCCGGCACGCGGGCGGCCGTAGCCCTGTGAGCCCCGCCCTTCCCTCGCCGGTGACACCGCGTAGGCGGAGTCGGTGCCCGGATGACTGCCCAGCAGGGCGGCGGCGGGCCGGGTCAGGCGTCGTCCTCACCGGAACGGCCGGCGGGCCGTCGCCGCAGCTCCTCGTTGATGCGCCGGGCCTCTTCGAGCTGGTCTTCCAGGATGATGATGCGACAGGCGGCTTCGACAGGAGTGCCCTGGTCGACGAGTTCGCGGGCGCGGGCGGCGATACGCAACTGGTAGCGCGAGTAGCGGCGGTGGCCGCCTTCGGAACGCAACGGCGTGATCAGCCGTGCTTCCCCGATGGCCCGCAGGAAGGCGGGCGTGGTGCCGAGCATCTCGGCTGCTCGTCCCATGGTGTAGGCGGGGTAGTCGTCGTCGTCGATACGGCCGAGCGGGGTTTCTGCGGTCATCTGCACCTCTGATCGGGGAACGCGTCGAGGGGCCTTGGTGCCGTACGGCACCAAGGCCCCGAGGGATTTGCAACACCATCTGCCGGCCTACTGCACTGCCGGCCTTCTGACTCCGCGCCGTCCCCCTGCGGGGGGCGGGCAGTTGAGGGATCGCGGATGCGTGACCGTGGGACCACCTTCCGTTCCGGGGCCTGCGGTACCCGGGCAAACCGTTCTCGCCCGGGCGATCCTGATGGCGTTCGCCTCCTTCTCTTCCTTCTGATGCACCTCTTCGTACTGCTGGTACTGCGCAATACCGGCGACCCTGACAAGCCGCCCGGCCCGGCGGCCAGCGGCAAGACCCTGGGAACCTCTGGCCTCGCCACTCCACCGCCGTGCCGCAACCACTGTTCTGCATGCGGGCAGTTCGTCTCTGCCGCGCCTCACTGACTTCCTGGCTACAACAACACACTAACCCTGCCGACGGTCGAATGTCTACAGCAGCCGCTACAGTTTTTCGACCGAACGGGTGACGGATTTTCTGTGCCCGTGCGTTCCTTACAGGCAGGCAGGGCAGGTCCCAGCGTCGGCTTCGTCTTGGGTGTCGCAACCCGCCTCGCCGGCGCGTGGCTGCTTGGTGGTGCGGCCGGCCGGCCGACCTCGTCTTCCCGTCCTGATCAGACTGCGCTGACGGCCTTCCGGCAACGGCGAGGACACCGCCGCTGACGCCGTACAGGACCAGCTCGGTCTGCGGGGCCGCCGTCCGAGGCGGCGGCCGCGCGGAATCCACCGCTCTCGCGGGTCAGCGCGCCCTTCGCCGCGGCTTCAAAGGCGCGTTCGGCAGCTCCTGCGCGGGCAGCGGAGCACCGTCGCACCCGTGCACCTCGCCGAAGCGGGTGCCCTTCATCCAGTCCTCACTCGGCTGCACGATCTCGTCGCGCGACCGTCCGATGAAGTTCCACCACATAGCGAACTCCATGGCATTTTCGTTCTTCAAGGAGTGTGGGCATCCGCAGTCGCGGTGGTCGAAGTGCCCGCACGCCTACAAGATCTGGTACCGGCTGACAGGCCAGGAAGCAGATGAGGTCGGGGACCGGTCAGCCTCCCACCGTCGGCCAGCCTAGCCGTCTGACGTGAACCTGATCGATTATCCCATGCCGGCGAGATGCACACCCGCCGTCTACTGCGACTCGAGGGTGGGCACACTCATCGCCCGGCGCACGTCGGCGCTCTCACCGACCACCGCGCGCAGGACGTCGCCCATCGTGCCGACAGCCTGGGCGAAGACCTGCTCGCCGGCCGGAGTGAGCCTCACCTCGAAGCCCCGGCGATCAGTGAGGGAAGGTTTCCGCTCCGCATACCCGGCGTCGACCATCTGCGCCAGGAGGCGCGAAACCTGCGGCTGACTGCGGGCCGCTCGCACACTGAGCTCCCCCACCCGGACCCAGCCGGGGTCCTGGGACATCACGTCCATGATCTCGTAGGCGCTGACACAGAGGCCGTAGTGCTCGGACAGCTCGCGTTCGGCGACCTGGTTGATCTGCGCGCAGGCACGGAGCATGGCCAGCCAACGATCAGTCAGAGCGGTATCAGTCACGCCAGTAAGCCTATGGCGACCCGGGCCGCTTGTCGATCCATGCACATGTATGTAGTGTGCGATCAATTCATCCGCATGAATATAGCTTCCGATGCCCGGGCGCCACATCCAGGCGCTCACGCGGCACATACAGACGAAGGAGGCACAGTGACCGAGGACATGCTGACGTCCGAGAGGCAACCGACGGAACCGGCCACCACCCGGCCCACCCAGGCCCCGTGGACCACGCTGGCCGTGGTCGGCGTCGCCCAGTTGATGGTCATGCTGGACTCGACGGTGGTGAACGTGGCGCTGCCGTCGATCAGCACACAGCTCCCCGCAGGCCAGGAGGCCCTGCAGTGGACCATCAGCGCCTACGTCCTCCTGTTGGGCAGCCTGCTGCTCTTCGGCGGCCGGGTCTCCGACGTCTTCGGTCGGCGGCGCACCTTCCTCGGCGGGCTGTCCCTCTTCGGCGCCGCGTCGGTCCTGTGCGGCATCGCGGCGAACGAGCAGGTCCTCGTCGCCGGTCGCGCTGCGCAGGGCGTGGGGGCCGCGCTGCTCTCCGCGGCGGCCCTGTCCATCATCCTGGCCGTCTACCAGGACGAGGCGCAGCGCAAAATCGCACTGACCGCATGGAGCGGCCTCGGCGTGATCGGGGCGACCATCGGCGTCGTGCTCGGCGGCCTGATCGTCACAGCGATCAGCTGGCGCTGGGCCTTCCTCATCAACATTCCGGTGTGCATCGCCGCGTTCGCAGGCGCTCTGCGCAGCATGCCCGCACTCAACGCCGGCATCGGACGCAAGCTGCGTCTGCCCTCCGCCATCGTGTCCACTGCGGGCCTCGCGAGCCTGTCCTACGGCCTGATCCGCCTGCACGAGGGCTTCGGCGACACGGCCGCTTGGGTCAGCATCGCCGTCGCCGTCGCCCTGCTCACCGCGGTCACCTTCATGGAACTCGGCCAGGACGACCCACTGCTGCCGCTGCATCTGCTGCGCAAGCCCACCTACTGGCTCTCCAGCATGGGACTGCTCCTGGTTGCTTCCGTGATGATCAGCAGCACCTACCTGGGCAGCATGTACTTCCAGCGCGTCCACGAAATGAGCGCCTTCGCCACCGGCCTCTCCCTGCTCCCCATGGGCCTGGCCGCACTGGTCGTGGCCCTGGCCGCCCCTTCGGTCGCCAACGTCCTCGGACTCGGCGGAATGTACGCCACCGGCACCGCGCTTCAACTCGCGGGCGCGGGGGTGCTGGCCGTCGGCACCGACAGCGTCACACTGACCATCGTCGCGCTGGCCGTCATCGGTGCGGGCCTGCCGGCCTGCTTCGTCCCGCTGTTCGGCATCGGCACCTCACACGTCAAGGTGGAGGAGTCCGGCGTCGGCTCCGGCCTCTTGAACACTTTCAACGAGACCGGGGCCGCCCTCGGCATCGCCGTGATCGGAACCGTCCTCGCCTCCTCCGTCGATACCCGCCTCGCAGCCGGAGACACCGTCGCCGCGGCCACCAGCGAGGGGGTCGCAAGCGGCTTCCTCGCCCTGGCCGTCTGCTCCGTCGTCGCCATCGTGCTCGCCCTCGTTCTGCGGAACCTGACGCGCACCCCTGGTGCGTCCGCCACCGCGCCCTGACTCGTTCGCGATTCCGGACCGCCGGAAAACCGCGTCACCAGCAGTTCGTTTCGGATTCACCGAATGGGCTCGGAGCATACGTCGCTGCGAGCCCGTTTTTCGTTGCCGGCGCCTCCGCAGCGCAGCCCTCGCGGGGCGGCCCGGAGGCGTTCCGGACACGCGTGGAGGGCATCACGCGACGGACCCAACTCCAGTACGCGGCTGGAGCCGACGTGGCGGCTGCGGGATTGTCGCGTTACCAGGCAGGCGCAGCAGCGATCTGACCTGTCGACGTGCGGCGCGCCGTATCCGCTGGTCAGCGCGCCCTTCGCCGCGGCTTCAAGGGCGCGTTCGGCAGCTCCGGCGCGGGCAGCGGAGCACCGTCGTACCCGTGCACCTCGCCGAAGCGGTTCCCCTTCGTCCAGTCCTCACGCGCCTGCACGATCTCGTCGTGCGACCGTCCGATGAAGTTCCACCACATGACGATCTCCTCGGGGAACGGCGGTCCGCCGAGCAGGACCAGCCGGGCGGTCGCGGCCGACTCGTTGGTCAGTGTCAGTGTCCGGCGGCCCGGAGCGAGGTAGCCCAGTTCGGTCGGCCGTACGGTGTCGCCGTCGACGCGTACGTCACCGCTGTCGACGAGAACGCCGTGCTCGAACCCCGCGTCGACCTCCAGGCTCATGGTGCCGCCCGGGTCCAGCGACACCTCGGCGCCCAGCAGCGGCGTGAAGGTGCTGACGGGTGAGGTGTCCCCGGCGAGCGAGCCGAGGAAGACGCGCACCGTGCCGTTGTCGAGGGTGACCGGTACCGGCGCGTGGTGCTGGAAGTCCCGGTCGGTGCCGCGGTGTTCGTCCGGCAGCGCCACCCAGAGCTGGACACCATGCAGAACGGCGGTGCCGGAGGTGGACACCTCGGAGTGGGCGATGCCGAAGCCGCCGGTCATGAGGTTGAGTTCGCCGGGCCTGACCAACGCGTGGGTTCCCAGGCTGTCCCGGTGCTCGATCTCGCCGCTGAAGAGCCAGCTGACCGTCTGCAGACCGGTGTGCGGGTGCGGCGGGACGTTCATGCCGCCCGATCCGGCCACGTCGTCGGGACCGTAGTGATCGGCGAAGCACCAGGCTCCGATCAGCGTCCGGGCCCGTTGGGGCAGCGTACGCCGCACCCGCATGGCACGCGGGCCGCCGAGGGGGACGTCACGGGCGGTGAGGACCTCGATGCCGGCGGCGGGCACGTCGTCCTCCGACGCGCCGCACCTCATCTCCGCGGGGTGTGTCTCCGTATTGCTCACGCTCCCCGCACCTCCCCCGCCGTCGCCGACGCCGACATGAAAGTTCCACTTTCAACATCCATGGGGGCGATGATAGAGCCGCACTAGGACTTCACGAAGTCCAACAGGTCGGGGTTGAGGACTTCGGGGTGTGTGGCGAGCATGCCGTGCGGGAGTCCCTCGTACGACTTCAGCGTGCCGTTCCTGAGGAGCTTCACCGACAGCGGCGCCGCGTCCTCGTACGGCACAACCTGGTCGTCCGTACCGTGCGCGACCAGCACCGGGACGTCGATCCGCTTGAGGTCCTCGGTGAAGTCGGTCTCGGAGAACGCCTTGATGCACTCGTAGTGGGCGTTGGCCGCGCCCGTCATCCCCTGCCGCCACCAGTTGTCGATGAGTCCTTGGGAGACCTTCGCGCCCTCCCGGTTGAAGCCGTAGAACGGGCCGGAGGGCACGTCGATGTAGAACTGCGCGCGGTTGGCGGCCAGCGCCGTCCGGAATCCGTCGAAGACCTCGATCGGGGTGCCGCCGGGGTTGGTCTCGGACTTGACCATCACCGGCGGCACGGCGCCGACGAGCACCGCCTTGGCCACCCGGCCCGGCTCGGCACGTGCCACGTAGCGCGCGACCTCGCCGCCGCCGGTCGAATGCCCGATGTGCACGGCGCCCTGAAGGTCCAGCGCGTCGGTCAGGGCCGCGACGTCGGCGGCGTAGGTGTCCATCTCGTGGCCCGTCGAGGGCTGACTGGAACGCCCGTGACCGCGCCGGTCGTGGGCGATCACGCGGAAACCGTGGGAGAGGAAGAACAGCATCTGGTTGTCCCAGTCGTCCGCGGTGAGCGGCCACCCGTGGTGGAAGACGACCGGCCGGCCGTCGCGCGGCCCCCAGTCCTTGTAGAAGAGGCTCGTGCCGTCGGAGGTGGTGACCCTGCCCATCACTGTTCCTTCCGCGTCCCTGTGAGATCTGTCAGAAGCGGCCGGCGGACCTGGTCGCGCGACCAGGAGCCCCGGTCGAATCCACGCCAGCCACCCTACGCCCATGTCCGGTATGTCTCACCGGGAGAATGCGTTCGGGCCCCCGCGAGGCCCACGGAAGAGGGAGACATGACAGGGAGACCGCACGACGTGGGCGTCCTCGTGTTCGAGGGCATGAAGATGCTCGACCTGTCCGGCCCCGCGGAGGTCTTCACGGAGGCCAACCGGTACGGCGCCCGGTACCGGCTGACCCTCGTCTCGCCGGACGGCGCGTCGGTGCGTTCGTCCATCGGCATGCCGGTACCGGCCGACGCGGACGCGCGGTCGCCCGCCGCCTACGACACGCTGGTCGTCGTGGGCGGTGACGTGCTGCCCGGCTCGTCCGTGGATCCGGTGCTCACCGAGGCCGCGCGGTCGCTGGCGGACCGGGCGGGACGCGTCGCCTCGGTGTGCACCGGCGCCTTCGTCCTGGGCGCGGCCGGGTTGCTGGAGGGCAGGCGGGCGACGACGCACTGGCAGCACGCCGGCACGCTGGCCCGACGCTGTCCGTCGACGCGGGTGGAGCCCGACGCGATCTTCGTGAAGGACGGTGCCACCTGGACGTCCGCGGGTGTGTCGGCGGGCATCGATCTGGCCCTGGCCCTGCTGGAGGAGGACCACGGGCCCGACCTGGCCCGGAAGGTCGCCCGCTCCCTGGTGGTGTACATGCAGCGGGCCGGCGGCCAGTCACAGTTCTCGGCCTCGCTGCGGGGCCCGGCGCCGCGGACGCCCGTACTGCGCCAGATACAGGACGCGGTGCAGGCCGATCCGGCCGCAGACCACAGTCTGGAGGCGCTGGCGGCGCGCGTGCGGGTCAGTCCGCGGCACCTGACCCGGATGTTCCGGGCGGAGCTGGACGTCACACCGGTGAAGTACGTGGAACTGATCCGTTTCGACCTGGCCAAGGCCCTGCTCGACGCCGGGCACAACGCCACGGAGGCGGCCGCGCTGTCGGGCTTTCCCAGTTACGAGAGCCTGCGCCGCGCCTTCGCTCGGCATCTGGGCCTGTCCCCCACCCGCTACCGGCACCGCTTCGCCACCACGGGGCCGGGCGCCCGCGCGCGGCCGGACGGCGGGTGAGCCGGCGGTGGCGTGCCATGGCCGTTTCCGAGGGGTTGTCGGCCATCGGGCAGCGGACGCCGGGGTGGCGCCCGGCGGAAAGTGGGGACACGAACGACGGCACCGATCCCCGGGAGGGCAGCCATGGCCGAGACGATCGCCGGTATCCAGATTCCCGACAGCGAGCTCGCGCGGGAGGCGACCGACCTCATCCGTGACACCACACCGCCGCTGATCTTCCACCACTCGCGCCGGGTGTACCTCTTCGGCAGCCTCCAGGCCGTCGCCCTGGGCATCCGCCCCGACCCGGAGCTGCTCTACGTCGCCGCGCTCTTCCACGACACCGGCCTGGTGCCGCCCTACCGCGGCGACCAGCGCTTCGAGATGGACGGCGCCGACCAGGCCCGCGCCTTCCTGCTCGCCCGCGGCATCCGCGAGGCCGGCGCCGACACCGTGTGGGCGGCCGTCGCCCTCCACACCACCCCGGAAGTGCCGTACCGGATGGCCCCGGAGATCGCGGCGACCACCGCGGGTGTCGAGACCGACGTACTCGGCCTGCGCCTGGACCGGCTCACGCGGGCGCAGATCGACGCGGTCACCGCCGCGCACCCCCGCCCGGACTTCAAGAGACAGATCCTGCGGGCGTTCACCGACGGTTTCGAGCACCGCCCGGAGACCACGTTCGGCACGGTGAACGCGGATGTGCTGGAGCACTTCGTGCCCGGCTTCCGGCGTACGGACTTCGTCGACGTCATCGAGAACTCCGCCTGGCCGGAGTAGCCGGCCCTTCCCCGGTACCGGACTCGGCAGCGAGCAACAGGAAGCCCTCCACGACGGCTCAGGACGGAAGAACGAGGGCGGAGAGTGGGCGCGCCGGTTCTTTGCAGGAAGGTGAGAAGGATGCGCGCCGGGGAGCCGCCCCCGTCGCCGTTCATCTCACCACAGGCTCGCGGCACCGCCGTGTTTTCTCCGGCCCGGGCCCGCGGGCCCGGGCGGCGTTCAGTGTCGCGGCACGGCCGGCCCCGCGAGGGCCTTCTCGTGCTGTGCGGCGGTCAGCCGGCGCACGAAGAGGATCGCGAGCACCGCGGCCAGTGCGTCGAAACCGGCACCGGCCATGACCAGCCCCGCCGCGTCATGGATCGCGTCGACGTCCTGGGCGTCGTCGTACGTCCTGGACGCGTAGCGGTCGAAGACCACGGCCCAGACCCAGGCACCCCACCAGGCGTTGAGGAGCCCCCGGTGCCGCGGCGACCCGCTGTAGGGGTCCGGCTGGGCGGCCCGCAGCACGTCGGCGGCGATGCCGCGCGGGATCCAGAGGTTCGCGATCGGGATGAACCAGCAGGCGATCGCCCAGCCGGGGGCCCTCCTCTGGGTGTCGGGCGCGAAGACCTCCGCGTTGTGGCGGACCCGGTGGAACCAGATGACGAAGACCACGGCCGTCGCCAGCATGGCGACGACGTACAGGACGGCCGACCCGGCCATCGCGTAGTCGGCGCGGCTCGCCTCGCCCTCGTCGAAGTCGGCCACGCCGCCCGAGGCGACTTCGCCCATCAGCGACCGCATGTTGAGCGATGCCGCGACGATCAGCAGATCGGCGACGACGACCACACCGAGCAGCGCGGTGACGGCCTGCGCGAGGCCGACGGGCGAACGCAGCACAGGGCCGGGCGCGGGCGGGTGCGAACTGGGCACGGGTGTGGACGCATACGTCATGACGGGCCCCCGGAATGGTGTTGAGCGCGGCGACCCGTCCAAGGACGGCGCGGCGGACGACCGTGTGTGCGGTCGGCCTCGGGACTTTATCCCATGCAGGTGGGCGGCTTCCGCCACACCCTCGGAGTCACCAGACCGGCCTTCGACCTGGGCCGTGCGTCCGGCGGCTGTCAGACCGTCAGTTCGCTCCGGACCGGGGCCAGGCGGGCGGGCGGATGCCGGATGAACCACTCCGTCGCCAGCAACCGCTCCCGGGCCTCGGGCGCGAGTCCGGCGATCACGCCCGGCAGCGCACCCCGCCGCACTTCGGAACGGTGGGCCAGAACCGCGGCGATCTTCCGGTCCAGCCAGGGGCGGACGTCGACGGTCGCGGTGACGTGCTCGTCCGGGACACTGAACCGCGCCTTGCGCGCCCCGAGCACCTCGCTCAGTGCCGGCACGACCGAGTGCGGGTGCGTGGCGAGGTAGAGGGCCCGGGGGCTCCAGGGGGCACCGGTGTCCGGGTGGAGCAGGTCGAGCCCGGACGCCTGGACCGCCAGTGCGGCCACCCGGTGGGTGTGCAGGTGGTCCGGGTGGCCGGTCAGCCCGCCGTACGCGTCGTGGGTGACGACGATCTCCGGGCGGAAGTCCCGGATGTGCGCCACCAGTTTCCGCACCGCCTCGTCGAGCGGCGCGTCGCAGAACCTCGGCATGCCCGGCGCAGACGACGGAACGCGCGCGTCGGCGTAACCGAGCATCCGCGGCGCGCCCGCGCCGAGCGTCCGCAGGGCCACCGCCAACTCCGCGGCGCGCGGGCTGTCCTCGGCCCAGGTCGCCGTGACGACCGCGGTGCGAGCTCCCGCGGCGGCGTGCCGGGCGAGCACCCCGCCCGCCGACAACGACTCGTCGTCCGGGTGGGCGAAGACGGCGAGCAGGCTCGGCGGGGACATGGGCATGTGGGGCACCTTCCGGCTCGGACGGCAGTCGATCGTATGCGCCGCCTGCCCGGAGGGCAGCGGGCCCCGCCGCCCCGGCCTCACGGGACCTTCGCGCCGACCGGCTCGGGGGCGTCGCTCTGCCCGCCGGCGGACTGCCGGGGGCCCAGGACGGAGATGTACAGGAAGAGTACGGCCATGACCGCGACCCCGGCCCACATGGCGTTCTGCCAGCCGTCGACGAAGGACTCGCGGGCCGCCAGGATCAGTTCCCGCGCGTACGGGCCGCCCTGGTGGGCGGCGTCGAGGGCGTTGGCGACTCCTTCGCGTGCGGTGTCCGCGGTGCCCTCCGGGACGCCGTCGAGCCGGGGGCCGACGGCGGCCCGGTAGCCGGTCGAAAGGAGCGCTCCGAGGAGTGCGACGCCCAGTGCGGTGCCCAGCTCGCGGGTGACGTCGTTCAGGGCGGACGCGACGCCTTGGCGGTCGCGCGGAAGGGCGCCGGTGATGGCCTCGGTGGAGGGGGTCATCGACAGGCCCATGCCGAGTCCCATGGCGAGCATCCCTGGGAGGACGGAGAGGTATCCGCCGTCGACCGAGACGACGGACGCCATGAGTGCCAGGCCGGCGCCGGCCAGCAGGACACCCGTGGCCATGGTCGCCCGGGGGCCTACGCGCGCGCCCAGGCGCGGGGCGAGGCCGGAGGCGGCCATCATGAGAACGGCCATCGGCATCAGCGCCAGCGTGGACAGCAGCCCCGACCAGCCGAGCACGGCCTGGAGGAAGGGGAAGAGGACCACGAAGATGCCGGCCTGGACGCCGAAGACGGCCAGCAGCGTGACCGAACCCCCCGCGAGCGCCCGCTCGCCGAACAGGCGCACATCGAGGAGCGCGGCGTCCCGGCGACGCAGCTCCCAGGCCACGAAGCCGGCCGCGGCGACGGCTCCGACGGCCGAGGCGAGCGCGGTCGCCGGGTCCGTCCACCCTCGCTCCGGCCCCTCCTGGAGGGCGAAGACGAGTCCGGCCACCGCCACGACGGACGTCAGCGCGCCGACGGTGTCGAAGGCGTGCCCGGTGGTCTCCCGGGAGTTGGGGACGGACCGCAGCGTCATGGCCAGGGCGACGGCGACGAGTACGACGGGGAGGACGAACATCCACCGCCAGTTCGCCACGTCGACCAGGACGGCCGAGAGGAACATGCCCAGGATGCCGCCGCCACCGGCCACCGCCGTCCACGCGCCGATGGCCCGTCCGCGCTCCTCCCGCGGGAAGGTCGAGGTGATGACGGCCAGCGTGATCGGCATGATCATGGCCGCGCCCACACCGCCGAGCAGTCGCGCGGCGAGCAGGACCTCGGCGGAAGGGGCGAGGCCCGCCGCCGCACTGGCCGTCCCGAAGACGGCCAGCCCGGTGATCAGCACGGGCTTGCGGCCGAGGCGGTCGCCGAGTGCGCCGAGCGGCAGCAGGAGCGCGGCCAGGCCCAGGGTGTAGATGTTGATGATCCACAGGACCGTGCTCTGCGAGGCGCCGAAGGCGACGGCGAGGTCGGGCTGAGCGACGCCCAGGCCGGACACGGAGGCGATGACGGCCATCAACGCGATGCAGACGGCGATCAGGATCGTGCGGCGTCGGCGCGCGTCCGGCACTCCCCCGTCACCGGCGGCGCCACTCGGGTCGTGTCCGGTCTGGGCAGGCTGTTGCGTACTCATGGGTCCTCTCAGCGGTGCGAACGAATGCCGGCGAGAGCCGGAAGGAGGCGTCGGCCGACACGGTGGGGCCGAGCACGGACGACGCTAGAGGCACCATGCCTGTGAGGCATACCATGTTGCCTATGACGCAAGACAACGGCGATCTGGACGGCCTCGTACGCAAACGCATCCGCGCCCTGCGGGTGGCGCAGGGCTGGTCCCTGGAGGAGCTGGCCGCGCGCGCCAGGGTCAGCCAGTCCACCCTCAGCCGTATCGAGAACGGCCACCGGCGACTGGCCCTCGACCAGCTCGTCACCCTCGCCCGCGCACTGGACACGTCGCTCGACCAGCTGGTCGAGACCGCCACGGACGACGTCGTCTCCAACCCGGTGATCGACGGTGCCCACGGGCTGATGCGGTGGTCCCTGAAGGCCGAGCCCGGCATGTCGGTCGTACGCCAGCGCATGACCGAGCCACCGCCGGAGAATCCCGCACGAATGCGGGCGCACCCGGGGCGCGAATGGCTGGTCGTCCTGTCCGGCACCGCGATCCTGCTGCTGGGCGACCGGCGCTTCAGGATCGAGACCAACCAGGCGGCCGAGTTCCCGACGATGCTTCCGCACGCCATCGGCAGGGCCGAGGGCGGTCCGTGCGAGATCATGGGGATCTTCGACCGCGACGCCCGGCGTGGCCACCAACGCGGCGAGGCCACCCGCAGGACGAGCCGCCCGGCACCGTGAACCGGCCTTGCGCGGCACGCGCCGCGAGCCGGCATCGGCTTGCTTCTTGCGCAACGCGGCGGGCCGGGCGCGCACGGGGCCGTTTAGCGTCCAGGTATGAACCACGCTCACGCGCACCCGCCGCACCGAACCGCACACCCGGGCCACCCGCACGAGTCCGGCCACGGCCCGGTCGACCAGGCGGAGATCCTCGACCTCGACGCGGAAGTGCTCGCCGGCCCCCTCTCGTCCGTCGTCGCCGGACTCCCGCTCACGTCCGCTCCACGCCACGTCGTGGACCTCGGCTGCGGGACCGGCGCCGGCACCCTGGCGCTGCTCCGGCGGTTCCCCCGCGCCGAGGTGACCGCCGTGGACTCCTCGGCCGCCCACCTGGACCGCCTGCTGGAGAAGGCGGAGGCGGACGGGGTGAGCGACCGCGTGCGCGTGGTGAGGGCCGATCTCGACGCGCCTGCCTGGCCCGGGCTCGGCACACCTGAGCTGGTGTGGGCGTCGGCGTCCCTGCATCACATGGCCGACCCCGCCCGTACCCTCCGCCAGGTGCACGGTCTGCTGGCACCGGGCGGGCTGTTCGCCGTCGTGGAACTGGACGGCTTCCCGCGGTTCCTGCCCGAGGACGCCCCGGCGGAGGCACCGGGTCTTGAGGAGCGCTGTCACGTCGCGGCCGACCACGACCACGCCGGACGGGTACCGCACCGGGGAGCCGACTGGGGGCCCATGCTGACCGACGCGGGGTTCACGGTCGAGGACCGGCGCACCGTCACGGTCGACGCCGGACCGTCGGAGGCCGGCGCGGCGGTGGCGCGCTACGCGCTGGCGGGCCTGCGTCGTGTCCGCGACGGCGTCGCCTCCACCCTGGCCGCCGCGGACCTGGCCGCCCTCGACCGGCTCCTCGACACGGACAGCAGTCACAGCGTGCTGCGCCGCGGCGATCTGGCCGTCCGCACCGAACGCACGGTGTGGGCCGCACGCCGCCCTCGGCCGGGCGAGTCGACAGCTCCCCGCCGGAGGGCGAGGATGTGAGACATCGGTCCGTTGGCCCAGCAGACCCGCCACTCGCGGTGCGGAGGAGAAGCAATGACCGGTCGACCGGGCAGGGTGACCAGCGACATCACGATCTCGGTCGACGGCTTCTCGGCCGGGCTCAACCAGACGGAGGACCGCCCCTTCGGCGACGACGGCGGCGACGGCTCGGGGGCCGGACTGCACGCGTGGATGTTCGAAACCCCCGACGAGAACCGGGCCGAGGTCGAGCGGCTGGCCGCCGCGAGGGCCTTCATCATGGGACGCAACATGTTCGGCCCGGTGCGCGGCGGGTGGGACCGGCGCTGGAACGGCTGGTGGGGCGAGGATCCTCCGTTCCACGCCCCGGTGTTCGTGCTCACCCATCACGCCCGCGAGCCGCAGCCGATGGAGGGCGGCACCACGTTCCACTTCGTCACCGACGGAATCGCGTCGGCGCTGGCGCGGGCCCGCGCGGCGGCCGGCGACGGCGACGTGCAGGTCCAGGGCGGCGCGACCACCGTGAACCAGTACCTCGCCGCCGGCCTGATCGACGAACTGCGGCTGCACATCGCGCCGGTCACGCTCGGGGCGGGCACCCGCCTGTTCGACGGCGTACCGCCCTTGAGGCTGGAGCAGGTGGCGTCGCGGTCGGCAAGTCTGGTCACGCACGTCACCTATCGCGTCCGGGGCGTGGCCTGAGGGCCGGAGTCCGGTGACCGGGCGGGGAGTCGGCGCGGACCGTCCGCCGTTCAGCCCGTGAGGGCCTGGGTGATCTGCCGGGTGGTCTGTGCCGCGACCCTCGGGCTGACGGCGGCGTAGGCCGTGTAGGCGTTGAGGCCCGTCGCGAGGGCCCAGCCACGCCCTCGGGTCCAGGTGGCGTCGTCCACACCGAGCGCGGCGCGGAAGGCGGCCCGCGGCGCGGCCGACATCAGGGTGAAGGCGATGGTCAGGTCACGGGCCGGGTCGCCGATGCCGAGTTCGCCGAAGTCGATGACCGCGCTGAGGCGGCCGTCGGCGGTCAGCAGGTTGCCCGTGTGGAAGTCGCCGTGGAACCACACCGGAGGACGGTCCCAGTCCGGGGCGCTCAGCGCCGCGTCCCACAGACCGGTCATGGCGGCGGCGTCGAACACGCCGTCGACCCGCGCGATGGCGGCACGCGTCGCCCGGTCCCGGGCGGCCAGCGGTGAGCCGGTGAGGTCCCGGCGGGCGCCCAGGGACGCGGTCTCCCCTGGCGCGAACCGTTGAAGTGCGCTCAGGAAACCGGCCAGTTCGACGGCGGCCTCGCACGAGTCACCCAGGGTCCGGACGGTGGCCGCCTCACCGTTCAGCCAGCGGGTGACCGCCCAGGCCCACGGATAGCCGAAGCCGGGTTCGCCCACCGCCACGGGTACCGGGACCGCCAGCGGCAGGTGCGGGGCGAGCCGGGGCAGCCACTCGGAGTCCTTCCCGGCCTGCCCGAGGGCACCGGCATGGCGGGGCAGCCGGACGGCGAGCTCTTCGCCGAGCCGGTGGATCACGTGGTCCGAGCCGGCCGGTTCGAACCGTTCCAGCGGCAGTTTCGCCCACTGTGGGAACTGGCTGTCCACCAGACGTCTCACCAGCGCGGTGTCGATCGAGGGGCGGTCCGGAGCGCTTCCGGTCGGCAAGGACGTCTCCTGATCTCGGCCCGCTGCGTGCGGCGGGCGGTCAGGGCCATGGAACGGCGCCGCCCGCCGCCGTGTCGACCGGATTCCTCCGGCGCGTGGCGTCCAGGGGCGGTGGGCTCACGCGGCCGGGCCTCCGGTCGGGTGGCCGTCCACATACGTCTCCACGACGTCGATGTCTCCGATGCGCGAGGTGTCGACCCGCCGGGGGTCGTCGCCGAGCACCACCAGGTCGGCCCGCTTGCCCGGGGTGAGGCTGCCCAGGTCGTCCTCCCAGTGGCAGGCGTGGGCGGCGGCGACCGTGTAGGCGTGCAGGGCCTCGTCGACGGTGATCCCCTCCTCGGGGCCGATGGTCAGGCCGGACTCGGAGGCGCGCTCGACCATGAACTGGACGGCGCGCAGCGGCGATCCGTCCGTGACGGGGCGGTCCGAGCTGCCCACCAGGGGGACCCCGTGGTCCAGGAAGGACCTGCCGCGGTAGAGCCAGGGGGCGCGCTCCTCGCCCATGATCGCGGCGTAGTCGTCGCCGAAGTACCGCAGGAAGTTGGGTTGCACGACCGCGCTGACACCGAGCCGTGCGAAGCGCGGGAGCTGGTCGGGGCGGATCAGGCCGGCGTGCTCGACGCGGTGCCGGGCGTCGGGGCGCGGGCGCACCCGCTGGGCGCGTTCGAGGGCGTCGAGCGCCACGTCGGCGGCGCGGTCGCCGATCGCGTGCACGGCGAGCTGCCAGCCGGCGAGGTGACCGTCCACGATCGTGGCGGCGATGACGTCCGGGTCGTCCTGCAACTGTCCCGCGTGGTCGAGCCCTTGGTACGGGCCGGTGAGTGCGGCGGTGCGGGCCATCATGCCGCCGTCGGTGAAGACCTTCAGCGCGCCGACGGACAGCCGGTCGTCGCCGAAGCCGGTGCGCAGGCCCAGGTCGAGCGCCCGGGGGATGCCGTCGCGCTCGTGGGCGGCGACCGGGTGCAGGGTGTCGGCGGCCACCATGAGCCGCATCCTCAGCGGCAGCAGGCCCTCGTCGCGGGCGAGTTGATAGGCGCCCAGCTCGACCGGGCTGTGGCCCAGGAGGGCACCGCCGATCCCCGCTTCGGCGCAGGCGGTGACCCCCTCGGCCAGGCAGGTGCGGGCGGCCCGCCCGATCGCCTCGGCCAGCTCCTCCTGGGCGTACGGCAGTCGCAGCGCGCGGGCGGCACCCATGGCGCCCTCGGCGAGGAATCCGTTCTCGTGCGGGGTGCCCGCGGGGAGCAGGTCCAGGACGGCGGAGTTGACGACGCAGCCGTGGCCGGAGTCGTGCGTCACGTACAGCCTGTGGCCGTGGCTGACCTCGTCGAGTTCGGCGGCGGTCAGGTGGCGGCCCAGCGCCCGCTGGTCGTATCCGGCGATGCTCACCCAGGTGCCGGGTGAACCCGTGCGGGTGACGGCCTCCTCGACGCGGGCGAGCACGTCGTCGATCCGTGTGCACCCGGCGATGCTGGGGGTGCTCTGCTTCAATCCGGCCCAGGCCAGGTGGACGTGGGCGTCGACGAAGCCCGGCAGCACGGTGGCGCCCTGGAGGTCGACGACCTCGCGGGCGGGCAGGGACGTCACGGCGTCGTCGAGCCCCACGATCCGGCCCCGCCAGACGCCGACGTCGTGTGCGACGGGGTGGCCGGGGTCCATGGTGAGGAAGCGGGCGTTGGTCAGCCGGGTGTGGAGCACGGGGCGTCAGGCGTTCGTGGCACGGGTGAGGGAACGGGGGCGCAGGTCCGTCCAGTTGGCCTCGACGTAGGCGAGGCAGGCGTCGCGGGAGTCCTCTCCGAAGACGGTCGTCCACCCGCCGGGCACCTGGGCGAAGGACGGCCAGAGCGAGTGCTGGCCCTCGTCGTTGACGAGGACGAGGAAACGGCCGTCGGCGTCGTCGAACGGGTTGGTGCTCATGCGCGGGGCCTCCCGATGCGTTAGGTTAGGCTCGCCTAAATCGAGATCGAGCTTAGCTTTCCCGCTTTCCGCTCCACAAGGAGACGTCGATGAGGCTCGTGGGGGAAGAGGCCTTCACCGCGTACGGGTTGCGCGGCACGCCGGGCAGCGACGGTTTCTGGGCGGCCGCGAGCACGCCCCTGTCGGTACCGGAAGGCGACGGCTGGACGACGCTGTTCCTGCGGCGAGGGTTCGAGGCGGCGAGCGTCGTCTTCGAGAGCTGGTCGGAGCCGGTGCCGCTGCGCCGGTGGGGTGACACGGACTGCTGGTACGCCGAGGTGCGGATGCCCGTACGGCTGCGGGTGACGTACTGGTTCCGCGTGGGCGGGGCGGCGTACGCCGACCCGCTGAACCCGGTGGGCGCGGGCGGCGACCGGTCCGTCGCCGCGACGCCCGACGCACCGGCCCAGCCGCACTGGCCGGCCGTCGGCGCCGACGGCGTGCTGCCGCTGCCGCGCACCCGGCTGCGCTGGACCGGTGGGCTGCTCGGCGGGCGGCGCACCGTGCGGGTCCACCCGGTGGGCGGCGGCGGGCCGGTGGTCCTGCTGCTCGACGGGGACGACTGGCTGCATCTGCACCCGGCGATGACCGCGTTCGAATCGGCGGTCGCCGGCGGTGACATGCCGCCGGTCACCCTCGTGTTCCTGCCGGCCAGGGACCGGACGACGGAGTTCGGGTGCCGTCCGCAGCTGTGGGAGGCGGTCCGGGACGAGCTGCTGCCGCTGGTGGTGGATTCCGGGGTGCCCGCGGACCCCGGGCGGCTGGTGGTCGCGGGGCAGAGCCTCGGCGGGCTCAGCGCCCTGTACGCGGCACTGCGGTTTCCGGACCTGGTGGCGCGGGTCGCCTGCCAGTCGGCGTCGTGCTGGTGGACGCCCGGTTCGGCGGAGCTCGCGGATCCGCTGGGCGGTCCGGTCGGCGGGTTTCTCGCCGGACTTCTGCGGGAGGGGCCGGATCTTTCCGGCCTGCGGATCGCCTTCGACGTGGGGGAGCACGAGCGGCGGATGCTTCCGCACTGCGAGCTGGTGGAGAGCCTGGTCTCGGGGGCCGGTGCGACGGTGCGGGTCGCGCGGTCGCCGTCGGGCCACGACCGGGCGGGCTGGCGGCACGCGCTGCTGCGGGACGTCGCCTGGGCTCTCGCCGGATCCGGCCGCCGGTCGTAGTGGTGACCCCGCGGCCCCGTCGCGGGCGCCGCGGTGTCCGGGGTGGGTGGCGTCGGCCACCCACCCGGTGCTTCGTGCCGCCCTCAGCTCTGCGGACGGCTGCCGTGGTTGGCACCGTTCTTGCGGCGGGCCTTCTTCTTGCGACGTCGCTTCGAGGACATCGAAACCTCCTGTTTCTCAGATTTCCGGACAGTGTGCACCGGATTGTCACCACCGGTGATCACAGAGCCCCTTTCCCAGCCACGCGGCCGCAAACACGCGAAACGGAAGCAAACAGGTGGCGCGCGTCACCGCTCCCGGAGGTCACCGGGCCACCGCCAGGCAGTAGCCCTCGTCGGCGGCCAGGAGGTTGCGGTGCGTGTCCTCGGCGGTGATGACGCCGTCGTCCAGGACGAGGACCCGGTCGGCCACGTCCAGCAGTGCGGGACTGCTGGTGATCACGACGGTGGTGCGGCCCCGGCGCAGCCCGGCCACATTGCGCGCGATGAGCTGCTCGGTCACGGCGTCGACGGCCGTCGTCGGGTCGCGCAGCACGAGGACGTCGGCGTCGGCGGCCAGGGCGCGGGCCAGGGAGAGACGCTGGCGCTGTCCGCCGGACAGGTTCGCGCCCCGGTCGCGGACGGGGTGGTCGAGGCCGTCGCGGTGCAGGGCGACCACGTCGGTCAGCATGGACGCCTCGACGGCCTCCGGGACCGTCCGGCTGGTGCCCGACGGGTCGATGTTGGTGCGCAGGGTACCCGCGAAGATCTCCCCGTCGTACGGATTGACCAGCAGTTGCGCGCGGACCGCCTCCACCGCCAGGTCCGCGACGTCCCGGCCCGAGACGCGCACCACCCCCTCGTAGGCGTCGGGCGGCACCCGCAGGGCGAGCACCGCCGCGAGGTCGGCGGCGGCGCGCGGCTGGTAGGCGGCGATCGCCACGAACTCCCCGGCCGCGACGTGGAACTTCACCTCGCGCAGGGCGCCGTGGCGCACGCGGTCGACCTCGAGCGCGCCGCCCGCGGCCGGCCGCTCGGTCCCCGGGGTCGTCACCGGCGGTGCGTTGAGCACCAGGGCCATCCGTTCGGCGGAGGCGCGCGCGATCATCACGTACTTCGGCATCTCGGAGAACAGTTTGAGCGGCTCCATGATGAACTGCGCGAGCCCCACCGCCATGACGAGTTCACCGATGTTGATCCGGCCCTCGAACGCCAGCCAGCCGGCCGTGAGCGTCACGGCGGCGGCGAGGACGGAGTTGAGGGCCAGCGCGGTGCCCGCGTAGACGCCGTTCACCTTCGCGACGGTGACGGCTTGGCGCTTCGCCTCCGTGCTGAGCTTCCGGTAGGACCGGAACGCCGCGTGATTGCCGCCGAAGCCGTGCAGCGGGCGCAGGCCGGTGATCAGATCGGCGACCTTGGCGCCGGCCCGCGCCACCCGGGCCTGCTGCTCCTGGGTACTGGAGCCGATCCGTCCGGACATCACGCTCAGGACCGTCAGGATCGCGACCGTCCCCGCGATCACGAGCACCCCGAGCCGCAGGTCGGCGAGCCCGAGGGCGACGGCCGCGATCAGCACCGCGACCAGCGAGCTGATCAGCAGCGGTACCACCTCGATGATGTCGGCGGTCTGGTCGGCGTCCTCGGTGGCGATGGTCAGAACCTCGCCGGACTTGAGGTCGACGTCCCTGGCCACCGGCTGGAGTCCGCACTCCGCCACCCGCACGCGCCAGCGGTGGGCCTCGGTGGTGTTGGCCTTCTGCAGGACGCGCATGCCGAACCGCCACGACAGCGACACCGTCGTGATGATCACCGCGAGGGCGGCGATCGACACGCCCAGCGAGCCGGGGCTCCGGTCGCGCATCGTGTGTTCGACGATGAGGCCGAGGGCGATGGGGAAGGCCGTCTCACCGGCCTGGTACAGGCCCATGAGGAACGTACCCCCGGCCATGGCGCCCACGTTCCGGCGCAACGCGGTCCGCAGGATCTCGGACCCCGGTCGGGGCCGCTTCGTGTCAGCAGTGGTCATCGAGGTGGCGCGCAATCGCTTCCGGTGTTCGCAGGGTGAACAGATCGCGGATGGTGATCACCGGACCGTACTCCCGGCGGAGCAGCCCCGTCAGCCGCACCGCCAGCATGGAGTGTCCGCCGAGGGACACGAAGTCGCTCACCGCGCTCACCTCGTCGTCGTCCAGGTCCAGTGCCTCGGCGAAGTACGCGCACACCGCGGTCTCGGTCTCCGTGAGCGGACCGCGCTCCCCCGCCGTCGTCAGCGCACCCAGCGGTCTGGCCTCGGGCAGCGCCTTGGTGTCGGCCTTCCCGTTCACGGTCAGCGGGATGCCGTCGACCCGCGCGTAGTGCGTCGGGCGCAGGAAGTCCGGCAGCCCGGCGCCCACTTCGGCGGCGACCTCCGCCAGGTCGGCGCCGTCCAGCACGAGGTAGGCGGCCAGCCGGTACACGCCGTCGACCTGCGGGTCGGGCTGGGCGACCGCGGCGACGAACCGCACCGCCGGGTGCGCCGCGAACACGGCCTCGACCTCGCCGAGTTCGACCCGGTGGCCCCGGATCTTGACCTGCTGGTCGGTGCGGCCCAGGTACGTCAGGTTGCCGTCGGGCCGCCGCACCACCAGGTCCCCGGTGCGGTACATGCGCTCACCGGGCACGCCGAAGGGGCAGGCCACGAAGCGGTGCGCGGTCTGCGCGGGCTGCCCGAGGTAGCCGCGCGCGATGCCGATGCCCGACACGTACAGCTCGCCGGGCACACCGTCCGGCAGCGGTCGCAGCCACGGGTCCAGGACGTACACGTCGGTGTTGTCGATCGCCACGCCGACCACCGGGTCGGGGCACTCGAAGGTGCCGACGCCGAGGGTGTTGATGGTGTACTCGGTGGGCCCGTACAGGTTGTAGCCGGCCGTCCCCTCCGTGTCCGCGAGCCGCTGCCACAGGGCCGGGGTGACGGCCTCACCGCCGAGCAGCACCAGCGCGGGCCTGCGCGCCGGATCGTCGAGCAGGCCCTCGGCGACCAGTTGCTGCGCGTAGGTGGGGGTCACGTTGACGACGTCGATGCCGTGCTCCAGGCAGTACGCGACCAGCCGGGGCGCGTCGCGGCGCAGTTCCTCGTCGCAGATGTGCACCTCGTGGCCGTCGGCGAGCCACAGCAGTTCCTCCCACGACATGTCGAACGCGAACGACACCGTGTGCGCGATCCGGAAGACCCGGTGCCCGTGCTCGGCCAGCACCGGTCCGAAGATCCGTCGTTGGTGGTTGACCAGCATGTTGGTCAGTCCGGCGTACTCGGTCACCACACCCTTGGGCTTCCCGGTCGAGCCGGAGGTGTAGATCGTGTAGGCGGGGTGCCGCAGCCGGTCGGGGTCGTCGGGGTCGAACGTCGTGAACGGGTCGGCCTCGGGAAGGGGGCGGTCCAGTTCGATCAGGTCGCCGGCCAGGCGGGGCGACACGGCGCTCACCGTGAGGATCACCTCCGGGCGGGCGTCGGCGACGATCGCGGCGATCCGCTCGTCGGGGTGGTCCAGTTCCAGGGGCACGTACGCGGCGCCGGCGCGCAGTACGGCGAAGAGCGCCACGATCGAGTCGAGGGAGCGCGGGACCGCGATGCCCACGGTCGTCTCGGGTCCGATGCCGCGCCGGACGAGCACACCCGCCACCTCGCGGCTGCGGTCCCGCAGCTCGGCGAAGGTCATGGCCGCACCGTGGGCGACGAGCGCCACCCGTTCCGGGTCGCGGTCCGCGGCCAGGTCGAAGCGGTCGACGACGGTGTCCGTGCCGACGTCCGTGCGGACGGCGGGAGTCGGCTCGGGTCCCGCACCCGGCAGTGCTCCGACCCGTCCGGTCGACCGCGCCAGGTCGTCGAGTACGCGCAGGTAGTCGTCGAGGAGACGGCGGGCGTGCGCGGTGTCGTGGTCGCGGTACTCCAGTTTGACGGTGAGCCGGTCGCCGGGGGTGACGACCCAGGTGAAGGGGTAGTGCGTGGAGTCGTCGGCGCGTACCGAGGTGATGCCGTGCTCGGCGTTCATCTCGGCGAGGGCGTCCAGGTCGAGGAAGTTCTGCAGCACGAACAGGTTGTCGAAGAGGGTGTCGTGCCCACTGGCCCGCTGGATCTCCCCGAGTCCGAGGTGCTCGTGCTCCATCGCCTCGATGCGGGCCGATTGCACGGCCGTGAGGTACTCGCGCACCGTGTCGCCCGGCCGTGGCCGCGTCCACGTCGGCACGGTGTTGAGCAGGACGCCGACGACGCCGGAGAGTCCCTCGCCCTCCCGGCCGGAGACGGTCACGCCGAACACGGCGTCCTCCCGGCCCGTACGGGCGCCCAGCAGCAGGCCGAACGCGCCGGTCAGCACCGAGTTGAGGGTGACGCCGTGGGTCCTGGCGGCCGCCCGCAGCCGGTCGGACCGCTCGGCGGAGAGCGTGTGCACGAGGGCGCGCGGCAGGTCGTCGGGAAGGTCGGGGGCCGGTCCGGCCAGCAGCGTCGGCCCGGACAGGCCGGACAGGTGCCCGGCCCAGAAGCGTTCCGCGACGGCGGTGTCCTTGGCGGCGAGCGACCGGGCGTGGTCCTCGAAGCCCGGAGTGGCCGGGGCCGGGACGGGGGGCCTCCCGTCCAGGACGGCCCGGTAGGCGTCGAACAGGTCCCGCAGCACGATCTCGCGTGACCAGCCGTCCCACAGCAGCAGGTGGTAGCTGAGCAGCAGTCCGTCACCGTCGTCGGGCAGGCGCACCACGGTGAGCCGGATCAGCGGTGGCGCCGCCGGGTCGAAGCCGGTGCTCCGGTCCCTGGCCCGCAGGGCCTCCACCTCCGCGTCGTCAGCCGCCTCGACCGTACGCACGTCGACCCGTCGGCCCGCCGAGAGGACCTGTACCGGGTTTCCGTCCGCGTCGGTGGTGAAGCCGGCGCCCGCGACGGGGTGCCGCGCGATCACGTACGCCATCGCGTCGGCCAGCGCGCCCGCATCGAGACGCCGGTCGAAGGTGAACCAGCTCTGCGCGACGTAGTGTCCGGCGGGGCCCGTCAGCTGGGCCTGGAAGAACAGGCCGCGCTGGAGCGGGGTGACCGGTGCCGTGCGCTCGGCCGTCGCGGCGGCGTCCGCGACGCGGGCCAGTGCGTCGTGCCAGTGCCCGGTGATCTCGTCCGGGACGCCCTCGGCGAGCGTGAAGGCCGCGTGCAGGCTGCCGGTGGCCTCGTCGGTCCAGGCGTTGACCTCGACGGCGTACGGGCTGCCCTGGTCTTCGGGCGTGAGGTGCGGTACGCGGGATTCGCCGCCCCGGCCCAGGTAGTTGAAGAGCACCTGCGGGCGCGCGGTCAGCAGGGGAGCCGTCTGCGGATCGAGGTACCTGAGCCGGCCGTACGCGACGTGCGCGTCGTCGTCCGGCCGGCGTGCGTCGGCCTCCTTCGCGGCCGCGAGGGGATCGGTGTGCGCCGTCAGCCGCACGGGCGCGACGGCGGTGAACCAGCCGACGGTGCGGGTGTAGTCGTGGTGCGGGAGGGCGGGCACCCGGCCGTGCCGCTCCAGGTCGATCGCGAGGTCGGTGGGCTCGAGCTGGACGCGGGTGAGTGCCGCGCGCAGGGCGCCGCAGAGCAACTCGGTGACGCCGATGCCGAGTGCGGCCGGTGCGGTGCGCGTCAGACGTTCGCTCACGTCGGGCGCGAGCACGACCGTGGTCTCGCGCCGTGTGCCGCCGTCGGGGAGCGGCGCGGGCGCCTGGAGCGTGGTGATCCAGCGGTCCACGTCGTCGGCCTCACGGACGGGCCGGGAGGCGAGGGCTCGGGCGTACTCGGCGTAGGGGGTGGTCGGTGCGGGCAGGGGCGCTCCGCGCATGGCGGTGGTCAGGTCGTCCTGCAGGATCAGCCAGGAAACCGAGTCGACGGCGAGGTGGTGGACGGTGACCACCAGGGTCCGGTTCGACTCCAGCCAGGAGAACGCGACGACGTGTCCGGACTCGGGGTCGAGCCGTCCTGCGGCCCCGTTCGCCGCGGTGGCGGCGTCCGAGTCCACCCGCTCGACGGTGACCTCGCGGGCGGGTCCGGTCCGCAGGGACCACACCCCGTGGTCGACGCGCAGCCGCAGCCGCAGGACCGGATGGGCGGCGACGACGGCACGGGCAGCGCGTTCGGCGTCGGCGAACCCGGTGCCCTCGGGCGCCGGTACCGCCCTGGCCTGGGCGAACCGGGCGAGCGAGCCGCCCAGTTCCCGCTGGCGCAGGATGATGGGCGTGGGCGGCAGCGGGCCGTCCTCGTGGCGGGCGGGTGCCTCCTTCGCCGCTGGTCGTGGATCGGCTCCCTCCGTCGCCAGGTGTGCGGCGAGCGCGCGGGGGGTCTTCCGGAGGAACACGTCCTTCGGGGCGACCGGAAGACCGAGGGCGCGGGCCCGGTTGATCACGGTGATGGCGACGATGCTGTCGCCTCCGGCGCGGAAGAAGTCGGTGTCGGCGTCGACGGGTACGCCGGGCAGGGCGTCGGTGAAGATCTCCACCAGGGCGTCGAGTGCGGCACCGTCCGGGCCGCCGGCCGCGCCTCGCGGCACGCCGTCGGGGCGTTCCCGCGCCGCGCGCTCGGTCAGTGCCCTGCGGTCCAGTTTGCCGTTGACCGTCAGCGGCAGGGCGTCGAGGGCGAGCACCCGTCCCGGCACCATGTACGCGGGCAGCTTCGCCGCCAGGGCCTCGGTGAGGTTGCCGGGTGCCCGGCCCACGACGTGGGCGATCAGGTGGTCGCCGCTGTCCGCGACGGTGACGGCCACGTCGGCCACGCCGTCGATCTCCCTGATCGCGGACTCCACCTCGCCCAGCTCGATGCGGAACCCCTTCAGCTGCACCTGGTCGTCGGCGCGGCCCGTGAACTCCAGCCCGCCGTCGAGCGTGCGGCGGGCGAGGTCGCCGGTGTGGTACATGCGGGAGCCGTCGCCCGTGAACGGGTTCGCCACGAATCGGCCCGCGGTGAGTCCCGGCCGTCCCAGGTAGCCGAGCGACAGCTGGTCACCGGCGACGTAGATGGCGCCCTCCTCCCCCGGCGGGACCGGACGGAGCCGGTCGTCGAGCAGGTGGGTGACCAGGCCGGGCAGCGGGCCGCCGATCGGGCTGACGTCGTCGCCGGTGGTGAAGTCCGCGTCGGTGAGCACGCGATGGGTGACGTGGACGGTGGTCTCGGTGATGCCGTACATGTTGACCAGTTCGGGCGAGCCGGTGCCGTGCCGGGCGACCCAGTCGCGCAGCCGCCCGAGGTCCAGTGCCTCGCCGCCGAAGACGACGCGGCGCAGTGCGGGCAGTGGTGCGCCGGCCTGCCGGTCGGCCTCCGCGAACCGGTAGAACGCCGACGGCGTCTGGTTGAGCACGGTCACCCCCCGCTCGCGGACCAGGCGGTGGAAGTCGACCGGGGAACGGGTCAGGCCGTACTCCGGCACGAGCAGTTCCCCGCCGTGCGCCAGCGCGCCCCACAGCTCCCAGACCGCGAAGTCGAAGGAGAAGGAGTGGAACTGGACCCAGACGTCGTCCGGGCCGAAGGCCATGTCGCGCCGGGTGTTCGCCAGCAGCGTCACCACACTGGAGTTCGGGACGACGACGCCCTTGGGCCTGCCGGTCGACCCGGAGGTGTAGATCACGTACGCGGGATCGTGCCACCCCGGTCCGCCGTCCCGGCCGGTGAGGTCTCCCGGCGAGTCGTTCCGCCGCGGTTCGATTCCCTGCGGCTCGTCTCCCTGGACGAGAACGCGCGCACGTACACCCGCCCGGGACAGCAGCCGCGTGATTCGGTCGTGCCGCTCCGCGTCGACCAGGACGACTTGGGGGGCCGCGTCGGCGAGGACGTATTCCAGTCGGTCGTCGGGATAGGACAGGTCGAGCGGCACGTACGCGGCGCCCGCGCCGACGGTCGCGACCAGGGCGACGACCTGTTCGACGGAGCGAGGGACGGCGACGGCGACCAGTCGGCCCGGCCCGGCACCGGCCGCGCGCAGTGCCGAGGCCGACGCGGCTGACGCGGTGGCCAGTTCGCCGTAGGTCAGGGACCGCCTGGCGCCGTCGAGGGCGCACTGGGTGACGGCGACGGCCGCGGGGTCGCGGCGCGCGGCGGCGTCGAACAGCCCGGCCAGGGTGGTCCGGATGACCGGTTCGGTCCGCCGGCTCCCCTCGGAGGTCACGTCGTCGACCAGGGCGTCCGGCCGGGTGAGCAGGCCGGTGAGGGTCCGGACGAACGTGCGCAGGAGCCCCCGGGCACTGTCCTCCCGCAGCAGTTCGCCGTCGTGGATCAGGTTGAAGCGCGGACGGCCGTCGGCCGTGCGTTCCGCCACCAGTGTCAACGGGTAGTGGGGTGCGCCCTCGTTCTCGACACCGGTGATGACCAGCGTGTCGTCCGGTCGCCGCAGAGCCTGGACGTCGGCCGCGACGTCGAAGACCACCAGGGTGTCGAAGAGGGTTCCGGTGCCGGCGGCGCGGGCGAGCGCGGACAGTGAGACGTGCTGGTGGGGCAGTACCGCGCTCTGGTGCTCACGGACCGAGGCGAGCAGTTCGCGGGCGGTGGTGGCCGCGGACCACCGGGCGCGCAGGGGGATGGTGTTGATGAGGAGACCCACCATGTCCTCGACGCCGGGCAAGTCGGCGTCCCGTCCGGACACCGTGGAGCCGAACACCACGTCGGTGCGGCGCAGGATGCCGCCCAGCGTCACCGCCCAGGCGCTGTGCACGGCCACGCTCAGCGGTACGCCGGCCGACCGGGCGGCCGCGTCGATGTCGTCCGCCGGTTCCACCGCGGTGTCGGCGAACCGGTCGGACGGGGTGTGCCCCTCGGCGACCAGTGAGGGGCCGGCGAGTCCGGCGAGCTGTTCGCCCCACACCCGGTCACCGAGCCCGTCGTCGCCTCGCGCGAGCCGGCGTACGTGGTCGGCGAAGCCGCCTGGCGGGTACACCGTCCCCGGCGCGTGGTACTCGGCGAGCAGGGTGCGGAGCATCGGCATCACCGACCAGCCGTCGGCGACGATGTGGTGAACGGTCTGCACGAGGACGTTCCGGCCGGGGCCCCGGCGGATGAGCGTGTAGCGCATCAGCGGGCCGGTGGCCAGGTCGAAGCCGGCGCGGCGGTCCCGCTCGGCCAGGTCGCGGATCTCGTCGTCGGTGATGCCGGGGCGGTCCAGGGTGGTGAAGGGCGCCTCGGCCCCGCCCTCCAGCACGGAGACCACCCGGCCGTCGGCGAGGGGCACGAACCTGGCGGCCAGGTTCGGGTGGAGCGTGAGCAGGCGGGTGGCCGCCGCCGCCAGCCGGTCGGCGTCCACCTCGCCTTCCAGGGTGAGCAGTTGCTGCTCGACGTAGCTGCCGGCGGAGTCGTCGTCGTAGACGGAGTGGAAGTACAGGCCCTCCTGGAGCGGGGTCAGCGGCAGGACGTCCCGCAGCGCCGGACCGTCCAGGGCGTCGACGTCGGACTGTGTGAGCGTCAGCGGGGCGAAGTCGCTGGGCGAGTGGCCGCCGTGCTCGAGGACGGCCAGCCCGTTCAGGGCCTGGAGGTAGTAGGCGCCGAGGGTGTCGATGTCCTCCTCGGTGAACGTTCCCTCGGGCCAGGAGAGGGTGGTGGCGAGTCGGTACCCGCCGGCCGGGTCGGGTTCGGCGATCGCGTTGAACTCCACGAGCCGCGGCAGACGCATCCTCGGGTCCCGGCGCTCGCCCAGCTGCCCGGTCGTGTCGGAGAGCTGCCAGTCGCCGGGCGCGCCCGCCTCGAAGCGGCCCAGGTAGTTGAAGAGCACCTGGGGTGCGGGGGCGCCGAACTCGCAGTCGGCGAGGTGGCGCAGGGCACCGTAGGAGACGCCGTTGTCCGGGACCCTGGAGAGGTCTTCCTTGACCGCCTTGAGCGCGGCGGCCAGGTACTCGGGGGTGGTGGGGTCGGCGGCCGGCCCGGGATCCACGGTCACCGGGAAGAGGGTGGTGAACCAGCCCACGGTTCTGGACAGTTCGGGCTCGAAGCCGGCGGCCGGCGTCACGAACCGCGGCTCGCGGCCGTGGCCCTCGAGTTCGACGTACGCGAAGGTCTGGTCCTGTCCGAGGTCGCGCCGTCGGCGGGCGAGGGCGACGGCGAGCGCGGTCAGCAGGACGTCGTTGACGCCCGCGTGGAACTTCGCGGGCGTCTCGCCCAGCAGCGCGGCCGTGGCCTCGGGGCCCACCGAGACGGTGCGGAGCCGTTCCCGGGCGACGGTGTCCGACTCGTTCAGTGCCCGCCTGCCCAGCGGCCGGTCCGGACCCGGCAGGGGCCGGCGGTAGTACGTGCTGTCCGCGTCGAACGCCGCTCGTTCCAGCAGCTGGGTCCAGCGGCGGAACGACGTGCCGACAGGGGGCAGTCCGACCGGCGCTCCCGAGGCGTACTGGCGCCACGCGGTGGCCAGGTCCTCCATCAGGATCCGCCAGGAGACGCCGTCGATCACGACGTGGTGGGCGGCCAGGACGAGCCGGCGGGCGTCCCGGTTCCACACGGCGCTCAGCATGGCACCGTGGTCCGGGTCCAGTCCGGCCGTGGCGAGGGCCAGGCATTCGTCGAGCGGCCGGTCGCTCTCCCGCCACCGGGGCGTGGAGCCGTCCGCCTCCGGGATGTCGAAGCTCCAGCGCTCGCCGCGCACCAGCCGGGCGCGCAGCATGGCGTGCCGCGCGACGAGGGCGGCGAGGAGCTCGCCGAGGGCGTCGGCGGTGAGTTCCGGCGGAGTGTTGAGGACCACCGACTGCACGAAGCCGTCGATGGCGTCCGTGGTCTCGCCGAGCCACTGCACGATGGGGGAACCGACCACGGGGCCGGTCGCCACATCGCGGTGGTCCACGACCGCGGTGTCCTCGCCGCTCGCCACCGCCGCGAGCGCCCCCAGGGTACTGTGGGTGAGGATCTGGCGCGCCGTGACGTGGAGCCCCGCCTCGCGCAGGGCGGCGAGCAGCGAGATCGCGAGGATGCTGTCTCCGCCTAGCTGGAAGAAGTCCTGGTCGACGCCGACACGGTCCAGCCGCAGCAGCGTGGCGACCGCCGCGCACACCGCCCGTTCCTTCTCCGTCGTCGGCGGCACGGTCGCGGTCGTCGTGAGCTGGGGTTCGGGCAGCGCGTGCCGGTCGAGCTTGCCGTTCGCGGTGAGCGGGAACTCCGCCAGGACGACTACGTGGGCGGGCACCATGTACTCCACCATGTGTTCGCCGGCCCACGCCTTGACGTCGGCGGCCCGCAGCGTCTCGTTCCCGGCGGCCGGGATCACGTAACCCACCAGGTAGGTGCCGCCTGCGGCGTTCTTCCTGGCGACGACGCAGGTGTGCCGGACGCCGGGGTGCTCGGCGAGTCCGGTCTCCACGTCCTCGATCTCCAGCCGCATCCCGCGGATCTTGACCTGGTTGTCGGCCCGGCCGAGGAAGTCCAGTGAGCCGTCGGGGTTGAAGCGGGCGAGGTCGCCGGTCCGGTAGAGCCGGGAACCGTCGTCGGCGAAGGGGTTCGCCACGAACCGGGACGCCGTCAGCCCCGGCGCGTTCACGTATCCGCGGCCCAGGAGGAAACCGCCGACGTACAGCTCGCCGCCGACACCGACCGGGACCGGGCGCAGTTCGTCGTCGAGCACGTACAGGCGCGTGTTCGGGTTGGCCTTGCCGATCGACGTCGACAGACGTTCGGCCGCCCCCCGGTAGACGACGTGGGAGACGCCGATCGTCGTCTCGGCGGGCCCGTAGCCGTGGTACATGGGGATGCCGAGCCGGGTGCGGAACCTTTCGTACAGCTCGGGGGTCAGCACCTCGCCGCCGCACCAAACGTGCCGCAGGCCGTCCAGGCGCCCGGAGTCGCCCGCGATCTCCAGCAGTACGTCGAGCATGGACGACACGAGGTAGGTGAAGGTGACGCGCTGCTCGGCGATGACGCCCAGCAGGTGGTGCGGGTCGCGCTCGCCGCCGGGGCGCAGGACGACCAGCCGGCCGCCGCAGACCAGGGGCAGGAAGATCTCGTTGACGGAGATGTCGAAGGACAGCGGGGCCTTGAACAGCGAGGCGTCGTCGGGACCGAAGCCCAGGATCTCGTGGACCTGCCACAGCAGGCGCTCGCTGATGGCCTCGTGCCGGATCATGGCGCCCTTGGGACGCCCGGTCGAGCCGGAGGTGAAGATCACGTAGGCCAGGGCGTCGCCGGGGAGGGGGACCTCGGGCGCCTGTGCGGGGAGTGCGCCGTGGCGCCAGTCCGCCAGGTCCACGGCGACCGCTTCCGGTTCGCCGGCCGGGTGCTCCCCCGAGGCGTTGAGCTGTACGACGACCCCGGCGTCCTCGATGACGGCGGCCCGGCGCTCGGCCGGCCAGTGCGGGTCGAGCGGCACGAAGGCGCACCCCGCCTGGAGCACGCCGAGCAGTCCGACGACCATGTCGGCGGAGCGCTCCAGGGAGACGCCGACCAGTTGTTCGGCCGTGAGCCCCCGCTCCACGAGGTGCTGTGCCAACTGGGCGGAGAATTCCGCCATTTGGCGGTAGGTCAGCGTCCGCCGTTCGTCGACGACGGCGACGGCGTCCGGCCTGGTCCGCGCCTGCTCGCGGAACATCGCCACCAGGGTCGGGCGGATGCGGTCGGCGCCGGTGTCGTTCCACCGGGCCAGTTGCTCCAGCCGCGACGCCGCGTCGGCCGGTGCGATGGTGCCGACGGGCCGGTCCGGGAAGTCGGCGAGGTCGTCCAGGGCGCGCCGCGCGTCGTCGGGTGCGACGCCCGGCGGCAGGAGGACGCTCCGGCCGTCCGTGCCGACGGGTCCGCCACCGCCGGCGGAGCCGCCGTTGTCGACCCAGCCGAGTACGTCGGGAAAGAGGGTGCCCGGTGCGAGGTCGATGCCGTCGGGGCTGCGGCCGGTGGCCCAGTACTCCAGTCCGATGGCGCAGGCCTCGGCGATGGTGCGGTCGGAGAAGTCGCCGGTGCGGCGGCGGATGCCGGCCAGTTGCTCGGGGGACAGCGGGATGTGACGAGCGCTCGGTTCCATCATCGAAGACTCAACGCCCCTTCCAAGGAATGAAGGCAGGCTAGCCTGACTTAGGGTCACCTAACTAGGCCGCCTGGCTGCCCTCCCGCCAGGCTCGCCACAGCCGCGCGTACCGGCCGCCCAGGGCGACCAACTCCTCGTGCGTGCCTTCCTCCACGACCCGCCCCGCGTCCAGCACGACGATCCGGTCGGCCGCCATGGCCTGGGTCAGCCGGTGCGCGACGAAGAGGGTGGTCCGGCCCGCGCAGGCGGCCAGCACGGCGCGTTCCAGCTCGGCGGCGCCCTCGCTGCCGGCCTCCGCCGTCGATTCGTCCAGCACCACCACCGGCGACCGGCTGAGCACCAGCCGGGCCAGGGCGATCTGGGCGACCTTGGTGACGTCGAGGCGCTCGCCGCCCTCGCCGACCACGGTGTGCAGCCCGTCGGGCAGCGCGTCGACCCACGAGCCGGCCCCCACCGTGCGCAGGGCGTCCGTGAGTTCGGCGTCGGTCGCCCCCGGTGCGGCCAGCCGCAGGTCGTCGGCGAGCGGGCCGGAGAACACGTGCGTCTCCTGGGTCAGGATGCTCACCAGGGCCCGCGCCGCGGCCTCGTCGAGGGCGGCCAGGTCGGTCGTCCCGACCCGCACCGACCCCGACTCGGGGGTCCCGATGCCCGCGACGAGCGCGGCCAGCGTGGTCTTGCCCGCACCGGTCGCCCCGACCAGGGCGAGCGAGCCGCCGGCCGGGATGGTCAGGGAGACGTCCCGCAGGACCGGCTCTTCGGTGCCGGGGTAGCGGAACGTCAGTCCCTTCACCGTCACCGGGTACGGCCCGGCGGCCGCCGTCGCGGACGCGTCGCCCACCAGCCGCTCCTGCGCCTCCTCCCCCAGCACGCCGACCAGCCGGGTGAGGCTGGCGCCCGACTTCTGCGCCTCGTCGAAGGTGAACATGATGGCGCCCAGGGGGGTGAACAGCCGGTGGAAGAGCAGCGGGGCGGCCGAGACCTCGCCCAGGGTGGCGGCACCGGCCTCCAGCAGGGCGTACCCCACCACGATGATCAGGGACAGGCCGATGAACTCGGCGCGGTT
Source organism: Streptomyces sp. NPDC058796 (assembly GCF_042745235.1). Taxonomy (NCBI): domain Bacteria; kingdom Bacillati; phylum Actinomycetota; class Actinomycetes; order Kitasatosporales; family Streptomycetaceae; genus Streptomyces; species Streptomyces sp. NPDC058796. Next base: position 123,132 of record NZ_JBHYOP010000010.1, on the reverse strand, counting down.
CTCCCGGCCGACGAACCGGCCGAAGAAGCGGAACACCTCGATGCCGAGGTCGCGCACCCGCCAGGACTCGCGGGTGACCTGCTCGCGGAAGGACTCCTCGAGCCGGTACGCGCGGACCGTGTCGATGCCGTTGAGACCGCTGATCAGGGCCTGTGCGCGGTCGGCCTGTGCCCTGCGCTGCTTCCGGTACAGCGGCGCGGACCTCGGCAGGTACCAGCGCAGGGCCAGCGCGTAGGCGGGCAGCGCGCCGGCGCCCGCGAGACCGAGCCGCCAGTCCAGCCCGAACATCCCGGCCGTGGCGATGGCGACGAGGACACCCGCCGAGAACACCGTGGGGACCGCGGTGCGGATGCCCTTGGAGATGACGGCCACGTCGTCGCCGACCCTGGAGAGCACGTCTCCCCGGCCGACCTGCTCGACGCGGGCGCTGGGCATCCCCAGCACCGCCCGCACGGCTCCTTCCCGCAGCCGGGCGAGCAGGTCGGCGCCGAGCCGCCCGATGAGGTACGTCGACGCGGCGCCGGCCGCCGCGCCGAGCAGCGCGGCGGCCACCATCAGGGCGCCGATCGTGACCAGGACCGACTGGGACTCGCCCTCGACGACGGCGTCGACCACCCGGCCCAGCAGCAGCACCGGGAGCACCTGGAGTGCCGCTCCCGCCACCGTGGTGAGGACGGTGGCGGTCGACAGCCACGGCACCTCGCGGCAGTGCGCCGCGACCCAGCGGGCGGCCTCGCGTCCGTTCGCCGTGCGCAGGATCGCCGGGGCGACGGCTGTGTCGGTGCGGCTCACCCCTGCCCGGCCGCCTTGACCAGTTCGTCGATGGCGTAGGGCATGGACAGCAGGGTGCCCTGGGAGATGGCGGCGCCGACCGCCGGGCCCTCGCTGTCGAGCAGGTACGACACCTTGCCGTTCTTCACCGCGTTCAGGTTGTTGAACAGTTCGAACTTCTTCAGCGCGTCCTGGTCCGCCTGGTCGTTGATGACGAAGACGCGGTCGACGTCGATCAGGTCGAGCCGCTCCGGGGAGAGCGTCGTGTAGAAGTCGCCGCCCGCCACCTCGTCGATCTCCGTCTGGTACTTGAACCCGATGCCGGTCACGAGGCGTCCGCGTACGTCGGTGGAGGTGAAGGGCGCCACCGACTTCTCGTACCAGGACAGCACCACCGCGGTCTGGTCCGCGAACTGGGGGTGCTCCTTCTTGGCCGTGTCGAGCTTGGCCTGGATGCCGGCCACCATCTTCTCGCCCTCCTCGGCCTTGCCGAGCGCCTTGGCGATGTGGAGCGCGTTGTCCTGCCAGGGCGCGCTGAAGGGCTCCTTCTCGGTCTTGGTGCGGGCCACGGTCGGGGCGATCCTGGACAGCTTGTCGTAGCCGGCCTGGTCGATCTCGGAGTAGACCGCGACGATCAGGTCGGGGCGCAGGGCGGCGATCTTCTCGTAGTTGGGGCCGTCGTCGCCGTTCTTCATGACGACCTCGGGCTGGGTGTCACCCCACTTGTCCTTCACCCACGGCCACTGGGTGTTGATGTCGGGGCGCTGGCCGGCCGGGTTCGGGTACTGGTCGACCATGCCGACCGGCTTGATGCCGAAGGCCAGGACGGTCTGGTCGTCGGTGTAGCCGACGGAGACCACCCTCTCGGGAGCCTCGGTGACCTTCGTGGTGCCGAACGCGTGCTCCACGGTGACCGGGAAGACGCCGCCCGCGGCCGGGGCGCCGCCCGCCGCCTCGTCCGCCGAGTCGTCGGAGTCGGAACCGCATCCTGCGAGGAGGCCGGCACCGAGGGCGGCGGCGGACAGTGCCGCCGCCAGTCGTCGCCAGGGCCTGATACGCGTCGTTCTGAGGAAGAGCATCCGGGGATCCCTTGCTGTCGCGCTGTCCGTGCGCCCCGTCCGAGGGCAGCAAACCTTATCGCGCTCGAGTGAGGATAGCCTACCCTCACCACGACAACTCGACTGGTGGTCAATGAAGTTCGGCGTGTGTCCGCCCTATCGGCACGATGAGCGGCCGGTCGCCCACCGGGTCCTCGATCACCTTGGCGCGCAGCCCGAAGGCCTCGTGCAGCAGTTCGGCGGTGATCACGTCGCGGGGGTGCCCCTGCGCCAGGATCGCACCCTCCCGCATCACGACCAGGTTGTCGCTGTAGCGCGTGGCCAGGTTGAGGTCGTGCAGCACCATGACCACCGTGCACCCGGACTCGTGCAGGTCGTCCACGAGGTCCAGGACGTCGATCGCGTGCGCCAGGTCGAGGTAGGTGGTCGGCTCGTCCAGCAGGAGCAGGTCGGTTCCCTGGGCCAGGGTCATCGAGATCCACACGCGCTGGCGCTGTCCGCCGGAGAGGGAGTCGACCGGGCGGTCGGCGAGGTCGGAGACGCCGGTCATGGCCAGCGCGCGGGCGACCACGTCGGCGTCGTCCGACGACCACTGCCGCAGCCAGCTCTGGTGCGGGTGGCGGCCCCTGGCGACCAGGTCGGACACCGTCAGCCCCTCCGGCGCGACCGGCGCCTGCGGCAGCAGGCCGAGCTTCTTCGCCACGTCCCGGGTCCGGAGCTTCGCGATGTCGTCGCCGTCCAGCACCACCTTGCCGCCGGCCGGCTTCAGCAGCCGCGACAGGGTGCGCAACAGGGTGGACTTCCCGCACCCGTTGGGGCCGATGACGGTGGTGACGACCCCGGGCGGAACGGTGACGTCCAGGTCGTCGATGACGGTCCGGGCGCCGTACCCGACCGTGACGCCCCTGGCCGCCAGCCTCGAAGCTCCGTCGGTGCCGTCGGTGTTCGGCTTCACTCCGGTGATGGACTGAACGCCCACAGGGCCCCCTCGTTTAGGCTCGCCTTACTTTGTACCAGCTACCGGCGGTTCGCCCGCACCAGCAGATAGACCAGGAAGGGCCCGCCGATCGCGGCGGTGACGACACCGACGGGCAGGGAGACCGGCAGCACCGCCCGGGCGACCAGGTCCGAGCCGGTCAGCAGCAGTGCCCCCGCCAAGCCGGAGGCCGCCATGGGCGGCGTGGGATGTCTGCCCAGCCGCATCGCCACCTGCGGCGCCACCAGCGCGACGAACGGGACCGGTCCCGCCGCGCTCACGGCGGCGCCCGCCAGCAGCACCGCGCACAGCAGCAGCACGGCCCGCACCGTCGCGTACCGGACGCCGAGACCCGCGGCGATCTCGTCGCCGAAGTGCAGGGGCTTGAACTGGAAGGCGACGCACGACACGACGGCCAGCAGGGCGAGCGTGCACCACAGGGCGAGCGACACCTCGCCCCAGGACCGGTCGTCCAGTGAGCCGACCAGCCACGCCTGCGCCCTGGCCACGTCCCTGATGTCGGCGGTGACGAGCAGCCAGGTCGTGACCGCCTGCATCATGGCGGTCACCGAGATGCCGATGAGGATCAGCCGGAAGCCGTCGATTCCCCGCCGCCAGGCCAGGAAGTACACCAGCAGACCGGTGCCGAGCCCGCCCGCGAGCGCCGCCGCCGACAGCCCCACGGAGTCGGTGATCGCCGCGGCGGTGCCGCCCGACACGGTCACCAGGAAGACCGCGACCGCGCTCGCGCCGCTGGTGATGCCGAGCACGTCGGGGCTGGCCAGCGGGTTGCGCGCGATGGACTGGGTGATCGCCCCCGACACCCCGAGCGCGACACCGACGACGAGCCCGGCCAGCGCGCGCGGCATCCGCAGGTCCATGATGACGAACTCGTCGACCTGTTCGCCGGTGCCGAAGATCGTCGCGACCACCCGGGGCAGGGCGATGGGGAAGTCCCCGACGGCTATGGACAGGCAGAAGAGCAGGAAGGCCCCCGCCGCCAGCAGCAGGGTGACGCCGGCCAGCCAGGGCCGCCAGACGAACGACACACCACCGAGCCGCACGCCCGGCGTCAGGGGCGGCTTCGCGTCCGCCTGATCGGTTTTCACGTCCGCCCCGTTCACGCGCTCTTGAACTTCCCGCGCCACACCAGCACCGCGAAGAACGGGGCGCCGAGGAGGGAGACGACGATCCCCGCGTCCAGTTCGCCCGGCCGCACCACCAGGCGTCCCACGATGTCGCAGACCAGCAGGACGACGGCCCCGAGCAGCCCCGCGTACGGCACCAGCCAGCGGTAGTCCGGGCCGGTCAGGTACCGGGCCACGTGGGCCACCATCAGCCCGAGGAACGCGATGGGCCCGCACGCGGCCGTCGCCGCGCCCGCCAGCAGGGTGACGGCGACGATGCCGGCGGTCCGGCTCCGTGCGATGTTCAGCCCCAGCCCCCGCGCCACGTCGTCACCCAGGTTCAGCAGATTGACAGCGGGCAGCGTGGACAGGGCCAGCAGCAGGCCGAGCGCGATGAACGCCGTCACGGGCCAGATGACGTCGAACCGGACGCCGGCCACCGAGCCCGCGTTCCAGAACCGCAGCGCGTTGAGCGACTCCTTGTCCGACAGGGCGACGGCGGTGGTCATCGCCGCGAGGAACACGGTGACCCCCTGCCCGGCCAGGGCGAGCGTCAGCGGATTGCCGGCGCCCCGGCCGATGCTCGCCAGCCCGAAGACCACGACACCCGCGGCCGCGGCGCCGAGGAAGCCGAACCAGACGTACTGGAACGGGTCGGTGAACCCGAACAGGGCGATCCCCGTCACCACGGCGAACGAGGCACCGGAGTTCACACCCAGCAGGCCGGTGTCGGCGATGGGGTTGCGTGTGTAGCCCTGGATGAGCGCGCCGCCGACGCCCAGGGCGACGCCCGCCACGACCGCGAGCACCGTACGCGGGATCCGCACGGTGTGCACGATGAGCCTGATCTCGGTGAGCCGTTGACCGGACCCGGGTTCCGCGAGCAGCCCGTGCCACACGTCGGCGGGGCTCAAGGCGCGCGCGCCGACCGCCAGGGACGCCGCCGACGCCACCACCAGGAGCGCCACGAGCACACCGAGCCCCACAACGCGCCTTCGGCGGGCCGGTGTTGTGCCCGGGGGCGCCGCACTCCGGGCCGCAGTCGTGGTCATGGCGACGTACACTAACGCGCCGCGCTGCCGGTCCCGTCGGTGACCGTGCGGGCCGCACCGGATGCGGTCCCGACGCCCCGGCCGAGGAGCGAGCGCAGGATCTCGCCGACCCTGATGGCGGTGTTGGACAGCAGGGACGACGTGATGCCGTGGGTGTGCTCCGTGCCGCCCTGGAGGTAGATGCCGCAGCGCAGACCGGGGTCCGTGGCGACGCGGTAGTCGCGCTCGACCCGGACCAGGCCCTCGTCGTCGCGCAGGCAGCGGTCCGCGACCTCGCCGAGCAGGCCGAGGGGGTCGGCCGGGCGGTAGCCGGTGGCGAAGACCACGACGTCCGCGTCCAGCAGGGTCTCCTCGCCGGTGACCAGGGAGGTCACGGTGGCCCGGACCTTCTCCGGCGTCTCCTTGACCTCGGTGAGCCGGGAGACGTTGAGGAAGCGCAGCCGTTCGGTGCCGAGGACCTTCTCCCGGTACATCTGCCGGTACAGGTCGTCGATCAGGTCGATGTCCACCACGGAGTAGTTGGTGTTGCCGTGATAGCCCATCAGCCGGCGTTTGACGCCGGCGGGCGCGGTGAAGTACTCGTCCACCGCCTCGGGGTCGAAGATCCGGTTGGCGAAGCCGCTGTCGTCGGCGGGGCTGTAGCCGTAGCGGGCGAAGACCGCGCAGACCTCGGCGCGCGGGAAGCGGCGGTGCAGGTAGGCGACGTTCTCGGCGGCGCTCTGCCCGGCGCCGACGACGACGAACCGGGACGGCGAGGTGCCTTCCAAGGCGTCCACCTTGGCGAGGAGCTCGGAGTTGTGCCAGACGCGGTCGCCGCGCTCGACGCCCTCGGGCAAGAGGGGTCGCAGTCCGGTGCCGATGACGAGGTTGCGGGTCCGGTGCACCTCCAGCCCCTCCCCCGAACGGACCGTCACCTCCAGGTGTGCCACGGACCCGTCCCTCTCGACGGGTGCGACGCCGACGACCTCGTGGCCGTAGGAGACCATGTCGTCGACCTTGGCTGCGGCCCACTCGAAGTAGTCGTGGAACTCGACCCGCAGCGGGAAGAGGTTCTTGTGGTTGATGAAGTCGATCAGCCGTCCCTTGCTCTGGAGGTAGCAGAGGAAGCTGAACTCGCTCGCCGGGTTCCGCAGCGTCACCAGGTCCTTGAGGAAGGACACCTGCATGGTCGCGTCGTCGATCAGCATGCCACGGTGCCAGCCGAAGCGCGGCTGCTGCTCGAAGAAGCGGGCGGTGACCGGCTCCCGTCCGTCGGGGCGTGCGTTGTGCTCGCTCAGTGCGATCGCCATGGCGACATTGGACGGCCCGAAGCCGATACCAATGAGGTCGTGGACCAGTGTTGCGTCATCAGGAAGAACCTGTGACATGTCACTCCCATCCCGCGGCCGCCGAAACTTAGGTGAGCCTAAGCTAATTGGTGCAGGCTGTCGATAGGGCGAACCTGAAGCCTCCGCCCCCAACTGGGGTGTCGAGCAAGGCTGTTCTCCACTAAGGTAAGCCTTGCTTTACTGCCCGGGCCGCCGTCCCCTGCCTCGAGGAGGAACCCCATGCGGGTCGTCATGTTCGGCTACCAGACCTGGGGGCACCGCACCCTGCAAGCGCTCCTGGACTCCGAACACGACGTCGTACTGGTCGTGACGCACCCCAGGAGCGAGCACGCGTACGAGAAGATCTGGAGCGACTCCGTCGCCGACCTCGCCCAGGAACACGGCGTCCCGGTCCTGATCCGCAACCGCCCCGACGACGAGCTGTTCGAGCGCCTCAAGGAGGCCGACCCCGACATCATCGTGGCAAACAACTGGCGGACGTGGATCCCGCCGCACATCTTCGGTCTGCCGCGCCACGGGACGCTGAACGTGCACGACTCACTGCTGCCCAAGTACGCCGGTTTCTCCCCGCTGATCTGGGCGCTGATCAACGGCGAGTCCGAAGTGGGCGTCACCGCGCACATGATGAACGACGAGCTCGACGCCGGGGACATCGTCCGGCAGGAGGCGGTGCCCGTCGGGCCGGCGGACACCGCGACCGACCTCTTCCACAAGACCGTCGACCTCATCGCCCCGGTCACCATCGGCGCACTGGACCTCATCGCCGCCGGCCGGACCGAGTTCACCAAGCAGGACCGCTCCCGGGCCAGCTTCTTCCACAAACGGTCCGCCGAGGACGTCCGGATCGACTGGGGCTGGCCGGCCCAGGATCTGGAGCGCCTGGTCCGCGCCCAGTCCGAGCCCTACCCCAGCGCCTTCACCTACCACCGGGGAAGGCGGCTGGAAGTACTCGCCGCAGTGGTGTCCCAGGGCCGCTACGGCGGCACTCCCGGCCGCGTTTTCTACCGAGAGGGCGACGGCGTGGTGATCGTCGCCGGGGCCGACGCCCGGACCGGCCGCAATCACGGCCTGGCCATCACCCGGGTACGGACCGAGGACGGCCGGGAGCTGCCTGCGACGGAGTACTTCACCTCCATGGGCGGATACCTGACCAGCCGTCCCTGACCCGCGCGGCGAAGGCGGCACGGTCCGCTGTCAGCGGCGACCGCCCCGGACCACCGTGAACGTGCCCGGACCGGCGGGCAGTTCCACCGTGTACCGGCTCAGGTACGTGTCGAGGAACGGCGAGCGGTCGCCGGGGGTGGCGACGTCGTCGGCGGGGTCGTCCAGGGCCAGCCGGAGCCTGGCACCCCGGACCTCGATGGTCTCGCCGGAGGGCGTGTCGCGCCATGAGCCGGTCTGGATCGAACCGATCTCCACGGCCAGGACGTGTCCCGCCGCCAGCGTCCAGTCGGTGGCCTTCAGGTCGACGGTCAGCCGGCCCGAGTCCACCAGGGACACCTGCTCGTCGAACATGACGGCGGTGCCGTCGGGGGCGACGTCGTACAGCTTGAGCATGACGTTGCCCTCTCCCCGGGCGGTCAGGGAGACCTGTGGGGTGCCGGTGACGCGCACCGCCTTCTTGAGCGGCTTCGACCACACGAAGAAGCTGGAGCCGACCTCACCGCCCCGCTGCCGCTTCGCCGTCTCCCCGGCGAGTCCCTCAGGGGCGGTGTGCTCGGTGGCCGGTGCGTTCTCCATGTCCCACCGCCCGGCCGGCGGCGCGGGCGGCCGCGGCGCAGGGGTGCCGGACGCGGTCAGCGCCGCGCGGGCGGACGCGCCGCCGTCGTCCACGTACGATCCGCCGCCGAGCGGCAGGGTGACCGACCGCTCCGTGACCGGCCAGGTGCGCTGGGCGCGCCAGGCGCCCGTGGAGTCCTCGACGGCGTAGGCCGGGTAGCGGACCTCCGGCCTGATGCCCTTGAGGTACTGGTCGTAGAAGGACAGGGTCTCCTCGTACCAGCCCTCGCGGCCCATGGCGAGGCGTCCGTCGGGGGTGCGGTCACCGCCGCGCACGTGGTCCCACTGGCCGAGCCAGCCGCGCTCGGGGCCCTCGTGGTTGTCGAGGTACTCCTGCATCTCCTCGGGTTTCGTGTTGGGCTCGATGAAGCCCTGCGTGACGAAGAGCGGTGTGTCGCTGCCCCTGGCCATCCGGGCCAGGTCGCGGGAGGTCCAGTGTTCGTCCCGCTGGTCGGCTATTCGGTACCCGGCGGAGTTCTCCGTCAGGCACTCCGGACGCGCCTGCTCGTAGCGGGCGTTCGCCCGGTAGCGCGGGTCGTCGTCCGCCATCGGGGGCATCGTGGCGATGGAGTTGTACGCGCCGGCGGTGCCGGTCACGTTCGGGCGGGGCACGCCGTTGGAGTAGATGTACTGGTACATGTCCCACAAGGGTTCCTGGGCGACGACGGCCCTGAGCGCGCGCTGGTCCAGGTTGTTGCCGATGAGGCCGGTGACGGCGTCGTAGGACTTGCCGTACATGCCCACCGCGCCGGTGGACCACGGCTGTTTCGCGGCCCAGTCGATCGCGGCCCTGACGTCGGCCTGTTCGCCGGGTCCGCCCCAGTCGAGGCAGCCGGTGGAGCCACCGAAGCCGCGCAGGTCCACCATGACGAAGGCGTACCCCTCGTCGAACAGGTCGGTGCCCTCGATGAAGTCCTGGAAGCGCGACGAGGGCCCGGTGTGGCTCCAGCCCTCCGGGCCGGTCTGCCCGGCGTGGGCGAAGTACGGGCCGACCGAGAGGATGACGGGCACCTTCTCGCTGCGGGACAGCCCTTCTGGCAGCAGGACGTCGGCGTGCAACTCGGTGCCGGAGTCGTCGGAGGAGGGGAAGTAGTGCTGGGTCCAGACCGAGCCCTCGGGGACGCGGTCGTTCTCCTCGTGGGTGACGGGGTCGGTCGCGGTGGCGACCGGGGGGACCTGCGCCTCCCCCGCCGCTACGGCGGGGCCGGCCAGGCCGGCGGTCAGCGCGAGGGTGGCGATGAGCGCGGAGGTGCTTCGGGCAGCCGCGCGACGTGCTCTCACATGCTCCTCCTTGGACGGTGGGTGCCGGTGGTGCATGTGACGCAGGTGTAGCAGTGATGCGGTCGTACGTCGATGGGGCGTACAAGTTCCCGGCCGCGACCGGGCGTTGGGGAGCGGCAGCGATGACGTGACCGGGCCTCAGTCGCGCAGTTCGGCAAGACGTACGAGGTCCTCGCGGACCGACTCCCTTTCCCCGCCGGTGAGTCGGACCGCGGCCGCCCGGGCGAGCGCCGACGCCTTGGCTCCCTCGTCGCCGAGCCGCCCGGCGACGTCCGCCCGCAGCACGAGGAGCCGGACCAGTTGCGCAGGGGTGGGCCGCTCGTCGTCGAGTCGCAGCACCCGGTCGACGACCTTCGCGGCGCCCGCCGGGTCCTCCTTCGAGTCCGCGAGGAGCAGGGCGTGGTGCAGGGCACGGGCGAAGGTCTCCTCGGGGGCGCGCCGGTGGCGCGGGTCGGCGGCGGGCTGCCCGACGCGGACGCAATTGCCGCCCGGGTCGGTCATGAGGAACTGCCGCACCCCGTACGCCATGTCCCTGAGCGGCCCGATGCGGGGCAGCCCGCGCGTGGGGACCCTGCCGTACGCCGCCTTGAGCCCCGCCCGGAAGGAGGCGTGCAGCCCGTCCACGTCGTCGGTGAGGACGTAGCAGGTACCGAGTGACGCGGCGGGCTCGTACCCCTTGACCGCGAAGAACTGCAGTTCGATGCCGCCGCGCTCTACGACCGCGTACGGGTTGGGACTGTTCTGCCGGTACGTCACCTCGAAGCCGAGGGCGGTGTAGAAGTCGAGCACGGGCTGGAGGGTCCGGCACGGCAGGATCGGGATCGTCTTCTCGGCCATGCGGCCACTCTAGTCAAGCTTGAACAGCAAACAGTGGGGGTCACCCGTTCGCCGTCCACCCCGTCACGCCCACCACCTCCCGGGCGATGTCCACGACACGGCGCCCGTCGGTTCCCACCCGGACGGTGTCCGCCGGCGCCGCCTCGTCCAGCAGCCGCGCCTTGCGGGCGCTGCCGGCCAGCTCCTGCGCCAGTTCCGAGCCGAGCTCCCGCCCCGTCAGACGCGCGCCGGCGGTGACGTCGGACGCCGTGAGCAGGACCCTGACGAGCCGTACGTCCGCCCCCATCGCGCGCCGAAACATGCCTTCCGCCTCGGGCAGCACGCTCACCGTGTTCGTGTAGATCATGCGGCGGTGGCCGAGCCGGGCGTAGTTCGCCCACACCGCCGTCAGATTGCTCTCGGTGATGCGCGACCGGCGAGGGTCTCCTTCCGGAGCGGGGTGCACCTGCCCCATGAAGTCGCCCTCGACGACCACGTGGGCCACCGAAGCGGCCCGCAGCAGCACCGAAACCTCCCATGCCACCGTCGTCTTGCCGACACCCGCGCGCCCTCCGACGAGCAGCACTTCCGCGTGATTCATGGGAGCAGCTTGCCAGCCGGGCGGAATCGCCCGTACCCCGTCGCATGCCTAAGGTTGGGCACACCGAGGCAAACGGGAACTCCGGCCGACCCCGGGGAGGTGCGGCGACATGGCGCGCAGCGTCGAAGCGGTCCGGCGAGCGGCCCTGGGCTCCCTCGGGGCCGTACTGGTGGCGGTCGGTGTCGCGCTGCTGGTGCTGCCCGGGCCGGGCCTGCTGCTGGTGTTCGCCGGGATGGTGCTGCTGTCGCGTGCCGTCCCGGCCCTGGACCGGTTCGTCGCCCCCGTCCGCCGGCAGGCGATGCGCGCGGCCGAGGAGAGCGTCTCGTCGCCGTGGCGGATCGCCGGCTCGGTCACGGCCGGGCTGTGCCTCGTCGGCGCGGGGGTGGCCTGGGGCCTGTTCCCACGGCTGCCGTACTCCGGATGGGCCACCGGGGCGAGCCTCATCGTCTCCGGCATCGTCCTGTTCACCCTGCTCGCCTGGAGCCACCGGCGCGTCCGCACGGGCCGGCGCGACTGAGCGGGGCCGTCGCCCCCGGTGGCGCCTGCCCGGAGACGACGACTTTGAACACATCGATGACAAAGTATGGACATGTCAAGCGGAAGTCTCCTACCTTGGCGGCGGAACCACAGTCGTACCGCACGAAGACCGGAGCGATATCCGGCACGGTCCGGTCCCCACCTCCCGGAGGACCAATGCGCCCACGCCTGTTCCCGCGTGCCCGAAGACACCTCATCCTCCTGCTGGCGTCGGCCGTCTCGGCCGGCGGCTTCCTCGCCGCCCCCGCGTCCGCCGCGGACCGCGCGGACATCCCGCCGCAGGAACCCGGAGTCACCCTGCGCGTCTTCGACGTGCAGACGCCCCTGAGCAGGATCTGCACCCTCAAGCCCGGCCAGACCCCCAACCACGACGCGCTGATGCCGACGGTCGACTGGTCGGCCACGGCCGACTTCGGGGGCATCGCCGACAACTTCGTCTCGGAGGCCACCGGTTACCTGGTCGCGCCGCGCGAGGGCACCTACGCCTTCCGGCTCACCAGCGACGACGGCTCACGGCTGACCCTCGACGGCACCACGGTGATCGACCACGACGGACTGCACGGGGCCGAGCCGAAGGACGGAGCACTCGACCTCACCGCGGGATCGCACCCGCTGCGCATCGAGCACTTCGACCGCGGAGGCGGGCAGCAGCTCACCCTGTCCTGGCGCCCCCCGGGCGAGACCGAGTTCACCGTCGTACCCAACGAGGCGCTCACCACCGACGCCGGGGTCGTCCGCGTGACGGCGCCCGGGCGCAAGGAGTGCGAGACCGGCGCCGACACCCCCGGTGACGGACTGCCACTGACCTCGGTGCGCCCCGACCTCACCCTCACCGACCTGCGCCCCGAAGGATTCGAACCGCAGGTCACCGGCATGGACTGGCTCCCCGACGGACGCCTCGCGATCAGCACCTGGGGCGGCACCGACAACGTTGCCGGTGAGGTGTACCTGCTCGACAACGTCACCGACGCGACCAGCCGGGACAAGGTCACCGTCAAGAAGGTGGCCGACGGGCTGCGCGAGCCCATGGGCATCAAGTACGTCGACGGTTCGCTCTACGTCTCCCAGAAGCACGAACTGACCCGGCTGGTCGACGAGAACGACGACGACGTGACCGACGAGTACCGCACGGTCGCCACCTGGCCGTACGGCGGCAACTTCCACGAGTTCGCGTTCGGCCTGCTCTACCGCGACGGCTACTTCTACGTGAACCTCTCCGTCGCCATCGACCTGGGCGGCGCGACCACCGACCCGCAGCCCGCGCCGGACCGCGGGACCACGTACAGGATCAGCAAGAAGACGGGGAAGATCAGCCCGATCGCGGGCGGACTGCGCACGCCCAACGGCATGGGCTGGGGTCCCGGCGGCGGTCTCTTCGTCACCGACAACCAGGGCGGATGGCTGCCCGCCTCGAAGCTCGTCCAGATCAAGCAGGACCGCTTCTTCAACCACTACACCGAACCCGCGGGCCCCTTCGAGGACTCCCCCGTCACCGAGCCGGTGCTGTGGCTGCCGCAGAATGAGATCGGCAACTCGCCCTCCACCCCGCTGTATGTGAAGAAGGGGGTGTTCGCCGGCCAGATGCTGATCGGCGACGTCACCTACGGCGGTCTGCAGCGCGCCTACCTGGAGAAGGTGAAGGGCCAGTACCAGGGCGCCGTCTTCCGCTACACCCAGGGCCTGGAGGCCGGCGTCAACCGCGTCACCATGGGCCCGGACGGAGCCATCTACGCGGGCGGCCTGGGCGCCGACGGCAACTGGGGCCAGGCGGGGAAGCTGAAGTTCGGCCTGCAGAAACTCACGCCCAACGGCGGCGACACCTTCGACATCCAGAAGATGCGGGCCGTGCCCGGCGGCTTCGACCTGACGTACACCCACCCGGTGTCCGACGAGACCGCCGCGGAGCTGGCCGACCGTTACGACGTCCGCCAGTGGCACTACACCCCGACCGCCGACTACGGCGGCCCGAAGATCGCAGAGGAGGAGCTGTCCGTACGCTCGGCGGCGCTCTCGAAGGACGGCCGGACCGTCCGGCTGCGCCTGGACGGGCTCAAGCCGGACCGCGTGGTCCACGTGCGCTCACCGCGCCCCTTCACCTCCGCGTCCGGTGAGACGCTGTGGAGCACGGAGGCCTGGTACACGCTCAACGAGATGCCCGGCAAGCAGCCGCCGCCCGCCACCCTCTACGAGGCCGAGGAGGCGCGGCTCACCGGCGAGGCCGGCATCGACACCGACCACGTCGGCTACTCCGGCAGCGGATTCGTCGACCGCTATGCCACCGAGGGCGAGGCCGCCACGACCTTCGACGTGACGGTCCCGAGGACGGGCACCTACGACGTGGGGCTGCGCTACTCCAACGGCCCCCACCCCTTCGAAGGCACCAAGTCCCTGTCCCTGTACGCCAACGGGAAGAAGGTGCGGCAGACGGAACTGGCCTCCACCGGGGACTGGGACACCTGGTCCACGCGGACCGAACGCCTGCGTCTGCGGGCCGGACACAACACCGTCTCCTACCGGTACGACCCCGGTGACACCGGCCACGTCAACCTCGACCTGATCACCGTGCACCCGCGGGGCGCGCGCGTCGACCTGTTCGACGGCACGGCCGCCTCGCAGACCCAGTGGCAGCACACGGACGGCAGGGACGTGGCCTGGCCGCTGGCCGAGGAGCGGTCGATGGAGGTGTGCTGCGGCGACATCCGGACCAAGGACGCGTACCAGGACTTCAAGCTGCACGTGGAGTTCCGCGTCCCGCAGCTGCCTCCGGACGTGACCGGCCAGGACCGCGGCAACAGCGGCATCTACCTCCAGGACCGCTACGAGCTCCAGATCCTCGACTCCTACCAGGACACCACCCTCGCGAACAACGAGGCCGGGGCGCTCTACCTGAAGAAGGCACCCGACACCAACGCGGCGACCGCGCCCGAGACGTGGCAGACGTACGACATCGTCTTCCGCGCGGCCCGCTACGACGACGGCGGCCGCAAGACCGCCGACGCGCGGGTGACCGTGGTGTGGAACGGGAAGAAGGTCCACGACGACGTGGTCCTCGACGGTCCGACCGCGGGCGGCCGGGCCGAGACACCGGCGGCCGGGGCGATCCGGCTGCAGGACCACGGGAACAAGGTCCGCTTCCGTGACATCCGGATTCAGCCGCTGAGCTGATCCCGGCCGGAGCGGAAAGGTGTGCGGGGTGGCCGTCGGCGGCCGCCCCGCTCGTCGTGCGCCACGCCACTCGGCCCGTATCGGCCGGGGACCACTGGGTACGCTGAGTGAGGAGTCCCCGCACATCGAACAAGGAGCGGAATTGAGCGAGCCGGCGTCCATCGCCCTGCAACTGGAGATCGCCCGGGAGCTGGAGGTCGCCGAGACCTTCGACGCCGAGCGGGAGATCGAGCGCCGCGTGGCCTTCCTCACCGAGCGGCTGACCTCCACCGGCCTGCGCTGCCTGGTCCTCGGCATCAGCGGCGGTGTCGACTCGACCACCGCGGGGCGGCTGTGCCAGCTCGCGGTGGAGCGGGCCCGGGCCGAGGGGCACGAGGCGGTCTTCTACGCGATGCGGCTGCCGCACGGCGTCCAGGCCGACGAGCACGACGCCCAGCGCGCGCTCTCCTTCATCAGGGCCGACCACGTACTGACCGTCGACATCAAGCCCGCGAGCGACGCCATGCTCGACGCCCTGCTCGCCGCCGACGTGGCCTTCCGCGACGCCCACCACCAGGACTTCGTGCACGGCAACATCAAGGCCAGGCAGCGCATGATCGCCCAGTACGCCGTGGCCGGCGCGCACAACGGGCTGGTCGTGGGCACCGACCACGCCGCCGAGGCGGTCTCCGGCTTCTTCACCAAGTTCGGCGACGGCGCCGCCGACCTGGTCCCGCTGACCGGCCTCACCAAGCGCCGGGTGCGTGCCGTCGCCGAGGCTCTGGGCGCGCCCGCCGAGCTGGTGGGCAAGGTCCCGACGGCCGACCTGGAGTCCCTCGCCCCCGGCAAGGCCGACGAGGACGCCCTCGGTGTCACCTACGACGACATCGACGACTTCCTGGAGGGCAAGCAGGTGAAGGAGGACGCCTTCGAGAAGATCGTCACCCGCTACCGGGCGACGGACCACAAGCGCCGGATGCCCATCGGCCCCTGAGGCTCCGCCCGCGCCCATCAAGCCGCACTCTATGTGCGGCTTGTCGCTTATCACCTTAATGTGTCGGCTGAGAGACGCGGTCGGTCGACGCCGGTCCAGCCGGCGGAAGGTGAGCTTCCATGGCTGCACGGCTCAAGAAGTCAGGTCTGCTCGGTGAACTGTCGGCCGAGTTCGCCGGCACGATGATCCTCATCCTCTTCGGCTGCGGTGTCGTGGCACAGGTGGCCGCGGGCGGCGCCCTCACCGATCCGGAGGGCGGCCTCGGGGACCACGACAGCATCTCGTGGGCGTGGGGCCTCGGCGTCACACTGGGCGTCTACGTGGCCGCGCGGCTGAGCGGCGCCCACATCAATCCCGCGGTGACGCTCGCCCTCGCGGTGTTCAAGGACTTCCCGTGGCGGAAGGTGGCTCCCTACGCGCTGGCCCAGACGGCCGGCGCCTTCGTGGCCGCGCTCCTCGTCCGCTGGAACTACACCGAGGCACTGGCCAAGGCCGACCCCGGACACACCATCAAGACGCAGACCGTGTTCTCCACACTGCCCGCCAACGGGAACACCGCGCTGCCGGTCCACGAGTGGGGCGCCTTCCGCGACCAGATCATCGGCACCGCCATCCTGCTGCTGCTGATCATGGCCATCACGGACCTGCTCAACACACCGCCGGGCGCCAACCTGGCCCCGTTCGTCATCGGCCTGGTGGTGGTCGCCATCGGCATGGCCTTCGGCACCAACGCGGGCTACGCCATCAACCCGGCCCGTGATTTCGGTCCCCGGCTGGCCAGCTTCCTGACCGGTTACGGCGGTGCGTGGCGGGACCAGTACGGGAATCTCTACTTCTGGGTGCCGATCATCGCGCCGCTGATCGGCGGCGTGCTCGGTGCCGGGCTGTACAAGGTGTTCATCGGCCGGTTCCTGCCCGCCGCTGAGCCCGAACCGACAGGGCGCGTACCGGCGCCAGAGGACTGACACACCGGCCGGAGAGGCGGCACACCATGGCGGACTTCATCGGCGCGGTGGACCAGGGCACCACCAGCACCCGATTCATGATCTTCGACCACGGCGGCAACGAGGTGGCGAAGCACCAGTTGGAACACGAGCAGATCCTCCCCCGCTCGGGCTGGGTGGAGCACGACCCCGTGGAGATCTGGGAGCGGACCAACTCGGTGATGCAGAACGCCCTGCGCCACGGTGGTCTGTCGGGGTCCGACCTCGCGGCCATCGGCATCACCAACCAGCGCGAGACGACGGTGGTCTGGGACCCGCGCAACGGCCGTCCGTACTACAACGCCATCGTCTGGCAGGACACCCGCACCGACACCATCGCGGCGAACCTGGAGCGGTCGGGCCGGGGCGACGTCATCCGGCGCAAGGCGGGACTGCCGCCGGCGACCTACTTCTCGGCCGGCAAGATCCAGTGGATCCTCGAGAACGTGGACGGCGTCCGGGAGGCGGCTCAGGCGGGCCACGCCGTGTTCGGCAACACGGACACCTGGGTGCTGTGGAACCTGACCGGCGGTCCCGACGGCGGCATCCACGCCACCGACGTGACCAACGCGAGCCGCACCATGCTGATGGACCTGGAGACGCTCGACTGGGACGACGAACTGCTCGGCTTCTTCGGCATTCCCCGCGCGATGCTGCCCACCATCAACCCGTCCTCCCATCCGGAGGCGTACGGCACGACCCGCACCTCCCGGCCGCTGCGCGCCGCCGTCCCCATCGGCGGGGTGCTGGGCGACCAGCAGGCGGCCACCGTCGGGCAGGTCTGCTTCGCGCCCGGCGAGGCCAAGAACACGTACGGCACCGGGAACTTCCTGGTCCTCAACACCGGTACGGAGCTGGTCCGTTCGCGCAGCGGGCTGCTCACCACCGTGGCCTACCAGTTCGGCGACAGCCCCGTGGTCTACGCCCTGGAGGGCTCCATCGCGGTGACCGGGTCCGCCGTGCAGTGGCTGCGCGACCAGATGAAGATCATCAAGACGGCCGCCGAGAGCGAGGAACTCGCGCGCGGTGTCGAGGACAACGGCGGCATGTACTTCGTGCCCGCGTTCTCCGGCCTGTTCGCGCCGTACTGGCGTTCCGACGCCCGGGGCGCGATCGTCGGCCTCGCCCGCTACAACGACAACGCGCATCTGGCCCGGGCGACGCTGGAGGCCATCTGCTACCAGAGCCGCGACGTCGTCGAGGCCATGGAGCAGGACTCCGGCGTCCACCTCGACGTGCTCAAGGTGGACGGCGGCGTGACGGCCAACGACCTGTGCATGCAGATCCAGGCCGACGTCCTCGGCGTTCCCGTCAGCCGCCCCGTGGTCGCGGAGACCACCGCGCTCGGCGCGGCCTACGCGGCGGGACTGGCCACGGGGTTCTGGCGGGACACCGACGAACTGCGCACCCACTGGCACGAGTCGAGGCGCTGGGAGCCCCAGTGGTCCGAGGACCGGCGCGCGCAGGGGTACGCCGGCTGGAAGATGGCGGTCCAGCGTACGCTCGACTGGGTCAAGGTCGAGTGACCCCGGCCTGAGGACCACGTCCGGCGGGCTACGGGCGTCACCATAAGGTGATCCCCATGTCTCCCAGATTGAGTTCCGCGAGGACGCGCGCCGCGATGCGCACCACCGCGCGTGTCTCTGCCGAGTTGCTGCTGATACTCGCCATGCTCGCGGTGGCCCTGTGGCTCCTCGGCCGCATGTGGCCGGTCGTGTGGCCGCTGATAGTCGGTCTGCTCCTGACCACGCTGACCTGGCCCGCGGCCCGCTTCCTGCGGCGGCACGGCTGGCCTCCGGCGCTCGCCGCCTCCGTGGTGACCGTGGCGTTCCTGCTGGTCGTGTCGGGTGTCGTGGCGCTGATCGCGGTGCCGATGTCCTCCCAGACCGACGAGTTGACCATGGGCGTGGTGGAGGGCATCGAGCGGCTGCGCGAGTGGGCCGCGGGTCCGCCGCTGAACATCGGCGACGCACAGATCACCGGGGCGCTCGACACGGCGATGGCCCGCGTCCAGGACAGCGTCGACAGCGTGGTCACCGCGGTGGCCACCGGAGTGGGCACGGTGGTCAACGGCCTCATCACCGCCGTCCTGGGCGTCTTCCTGATGTTCTTCTTCCTCAAGGACGGGCCGCGTTTCCTGCCGTGGCTCGGCCGCCAGCTGCCCGGCCGCCTCGCCACGGACGTACCGGCCGTCGCCCTGCGCAGCTGGGAGACCCTGGGCTCGTTCGTCCGCTCGCAGGCGCTCGTGGGCCTGCTCGACGCGGTCTTCATCGGCCTCGGGCTGTGGATCCTGGACGTGCCCCTGGTACTGCCGCTGGCGGTGCTGACGTTCGTGTCCGCGTTCGTGCCCATCGTGGGCGCGCTGTTCGCCGGCTTCGTGGCCGTCCTCATCGCCCTCGTGTCGAACGGCCTGACCGACGCGCTGATCGTGCTGGCGATCATCGTCGTGGTGCAGCAGCTGGAGGGCAACGTGTTCCAGCCCATCATCCAGAGCCGCGGTCTCGGGCTGCACGCGGCGGTGATTCTGCTGGCGGTGACGCTGGGCGGCAGCCTGGCCGGCATCGTGGGCAGCCTGCTCGCCGTGCCGGTCGCCGCGCTGATCGCGGTGGTGTGGAACTACGTCCGCGAGCAGCTCGTCGACCCGCCGGAGCAACCGGTCTCGAGTCCGTGAACCGTCCCGTTCCACGGCCGCCTGCCGCCGGCCTGCGGTCGTGGATCTCTTCTCCGGCTCCTGGCCGGCGTTGCGCGCCGCGGTAGCCGGACTGCGTGACGAGGACTTCGCGCGGCCGTCCGGGACCCGGTGTGCCACCTTGGTCATCGACGCCCAGGACGTCCTGATCACGCCGGCCACCCGCCACCGCGGAACCGACCCGGGACGCGGTGACGTACGGGGACGCCGTCGCCGCTCCGACCGGCGACGCCCCGCTCGACGCACTGATCGTCCGCCTGACCGCCGCGTACCGGGATCCCCGGCTCCTCAAGTTCCCTCCGGAGGACGTCGGTTCCGCCGCCGGCCGGGCCGCCGCCCTCGCGGACCCCGCGGCCCGGGCCGGTACGCGCGACCAGGTGCTCACCGCGGGCGACCGCCTCGGCGCGTACGTCCCGCAGTGGACACTGCACCACCTCGGCCCTGGTCGCGCCCTGCCGGGCGTGCCGGGACCGTCCGCCGAGGGGCTCGCCCGGTCGCGGGAGATGCTGGAGCGGATCGCCGGGGCGGCGTTCCCGCCGTCGTTCGGCGACCGGGACGCACTTCTGGCCGGCACCGGACGGCGGGCACCGACCGGTGCGGAGCGGACCGCACTGGGCCGGACGGCCGCGCGGCTCCCCGTCCCGGTCGGCTGACCGGCACCACGCCCCGGCGGGGTCAGCCGATCGGACGACATGCCCGTCATCCGTCCCGCGAACCGGAAGGAGCCGGTGTACCGACCGCCTCCGCCGCTCCCGGGATGGAGGCTGGAGCGACCAGCACCCGACACTCCGGAGTTCCCGCCCCATGACGACCTCATCAGCCACTCCCGCCGACCTCGCCCTGCTGGCCGCCGCGCACCGCGGGGACACCGATGCCGTCCGGGCGGCGCTCCTGGCGGGCGCCGACGTGGAAGCACGCGACGAGGAGGGCCGTACGGCACTGCTGCGGGCCGCCCTGGCCGACCGGGTGCCGGTCGCGGAACTGCTGGTCGCCCGGGGCGCCGACGTCAACGCGCAGGACGCCCGCGAGGACAGCGCGTGGCTGGTCACCGGGGTCACGGGCAGCGTCGCGATGATGCGGGCGCTGCTGCCCGGTGGCCCGGACCTGACGCTGACCAACCGCTTCGGCGGAGTGTCGGTGATCCCGGCGAGCGAACGCGGCCACGTGGCCTACGTGCGGGCCCTGCTCGCCGAGACGGCGACCGACGTGGACCACGTCAACCGGCTCGGCTGGACCGCGCTCCTGGAGGCGGTCGTCCTCGGTGACGGCGGCCGTCCGCACCAGGAGGTGGTGGAGGCACTGCTCGCGGCGGGCGCCGACCCGTCGCTGCCGGACGGCGACGGCGTCACGGCCCGGGCCCACGCCGAGCGCAGGGGATTCCGCGCGATCGCGGACCTGCTGCGGCGCGCCGAGTCGGACGGCACCGGCGGCCTCCGGAAGGGCGGACAGCGGTGAACCGACGCCTTCTCGCTCCGCACCTCGCCGTGCTGGCCGCCGTGACCGCGACGCTGGCCGGATGCACGTCCGGCGGCGGCACGGAGGCCGGCGGGCCGGGGCCCGTCCCGCCCGCCGCCACGGCACCCTCCCGCACTCCGGCCCCCGGCACGGACACGGCCACCACGCACGAGGGCATGCTGCTGGTGACGGACTTCGGCGCCGACACCGTCACCTTCGTCGCCCCCGGCCGGCGGGGCGCGGCGGCCGACCTGGGGTCGGTGCGGGTGGGGACGGCTCCCTACGGTCTCGCCGTCGACGACGCCGGCACGGCATGGGTCGCGACGGCACAGGGCGTGGCCGCCGTGGACACCCGTACCCGCGAGCGCACCGCCCTGATCCCCTACAGGACCGACGTCGGTCCCGTGACGACCGGCGAGTACCGGGGCGGTGGCATGGGCGTCGCCCTGTCACCGGACGGCAGCCGGGTCTACGTCGGCGTCAACGTGCCCGGCGGCAGCGGCACCCTGGAGGTCATCGACGCCGAGCGGCGGGAGGTGACGCGGACCGTGCCGGTAGGGCGCCGGCCCTTCGACGTCGACGTCTCCCGCGACGGGCGCCACGTCTACGCCACCAACCACGACTCCTTCGACGTCACCGTCGTCGACACCGGCTCCTGGACGACCCGCCGCGTCGAGGTCGCCCCGTACGGCACCGAGGGCGGCCTCGGTTCGTGGCTCAAGCCGCACTACACCGCCGTACGCCCCTCGGACGGGGCTCTGCTGCTGCCCTTCGAGGGCGAGCGGCTCGCCGTGGTCGATCCGCGCACCGGGCGGGTGACCGTCGAGGAGATGACGGCCAACACGCACCAGCACGGCGTGGCGGTCGGTGCCGACGGAACGCTGTACGTCGTGGGGACCGGCCCGATCGATCCGTCCGAGGACGACGGCCCGTCCCTGACCGTGCGGGCACCCGGCGGCGACGAACGGGTGATCCCGCTGGACGGCGCGCACGAGACCGTCCTCCCCTCGGCGGACGGCCGCACCGCCTACGTGTCCGGCGGCTTCACCCGTGACGGCTACTGGAACGGTCTGAGCGTGGTCGACACCGCCACGGGCCGGGTGACACGGCTGCCGGCCGGCGAACGGCCCCTGGGCATCGCCGTGCTCCCGGGGATACGTTGAGCCCACCCTGATCATCTCGCTGAGAGGACACCATGTCCGCCGACGGCCTGTACGAGATCCTGGACGACCGCTTCCGCACCGGGCGCTGCGCGAGCGGCGACAGCAGGCTGGAGGTCCTGCACGACGACTGCCGCTGGGCCGAGGGCCCGCTGTACGTGCCGGCCTGGCGTCAGCTCGTGTGGAGCGACATCCCCAACGACCGCATCCTGCGCTGGGACGAGGCCACCGGCACGGTCGGCGTCTTCCGCTCACCGGCCGGCCACAGCAACGGCAACACCCTGGACCGGCGGGGCCGCCTGGTCACCTGTGAGCAGGGCAACCGCAGGGTCACCCGCACCGAGGCCGACGGGACCGTGACCGTCCTCGCCGACCGCTACGACGGCAAGCGGCTCAACAGCCCGAACGACTCCGTCGTGCGCTCGGACGGCACGGTCTGGTTCTCCGACCCGGACTTCGGCATAACCAGCGACTACGAGGGGCACCGCGCCGAGTCGGAGATCGGCGCGTGCAACGTCTACCGCATCGACCCGGTGTCGGGTCAGGTGCGGCTCGCCGCCGACGGCTTCGACGGCCCCAACGGCGTGATCCTCTCCCCCGACGAGAAGCGGCTGTACGTCTCGGACTCCCGGGCCGCCCGGATCCACGTGTTCGACGTCCACGAGGACGGCACTCTGTCGGGCGGCAAGGTCTTCGCCGAGGCCCGCGGCGACGTGCACTTCGACAACATCCGCTTCGACGACGAGGGCCGACTGTGGGCCGCCGCCCTCGCCGACGGCGTCCACTGCTACGACCCCGACGGCACCCTCATCGGACGGCTGCGGGTGCCCGAGCCGGTGTCCAACATCGCCTTCGGTGGTCCCAGGAACAACCGCCTGTTCATCACGGCGACCACCTCCCTGTACTCGCTGGTGATGTCCGTGACGGGCGCCCCGCGCGTCTGAGCAGGCGAACCGGTGTGCGAGGGAGGGCAGTTGCGGCGTAGGTTGTGACGAAGCACCCATGCCTCGGCTGAAAGACGGACCGTACCCATGAGCGATCCCGTGACGACCCCCGGCCCCGCAGCGCACCAGAAGATCGACACCTCGGTGCCGCACTCGGCCCGGATCTGGAACTACTGGCTGGGCGGGAAGGACAACTACCCGGTCGACGAGGAGGCCGGCGACGCGTACACCGCCGTCTTCCCCGGCATCGTCACCATCGCCCGCAGCAGCCGCGCCTTCCTGCGCCGCAACATCACCTACCTGGTCGCCGAGGCCGGTGTCCGTCAGTTCCTCGACATCGGCACCGGCCTGCCGACCGCCGACAACACCCACGAGGTCGCCCAGCGCATCGCCCCCGAGTCCCGGATCGTCTACGTGGACAACGATCCGATGGTCCTCGCGCACGCCCGCGCGCTGCTCTACTCCACTCCCGAGGGGGCGACGGCGTACATCGACTCCGACGTGCTCGACCCGGACAGCGTCCTGCGGGACGCCGCCAGGACGCTGGACTTCGAACGGCCGGTCGCCCTCATCCTCAGCAACATCCTGGGGCACGTCGCCGACTACGACCAGGCGCGTTCCATCGTCACCCGGCTGATGGACGCACTGCCCTCGGGCAGCTACCTCTCCGTCAACGACGGCTCCCGGGGAATCGATCCGGGGTTCGAACAGGCCCAGGACGCGTACAACGAGAGCGGCGCGGTTCCGTACAACCTGCGCACCGTGGACGAGATCACGGCGTACTTCGACGGACTGGAGCTGGTGGAACCCGGGGTCGTCTCCGTCCCCCTGTGGCGTCCGGACATGACCTCCCCCGCGCCGGAGCCCATCGGCGAGCACGGCGGTCTGGCCCGCAAGCCCTGAGCCCGCCCCGGCGAGCACGTCCCGCCCGGAGAGGAAGGCAAGCACATGTCCACGTGGCCGCTGCCCGAGACGTTCGCCGGCAGTACGGGGGCCGTCCGCTGGAACCGGCTGGGTGAGGCGGGCCGGCAGCCGCTGGTCCTGCTGCACGGCACGCCGTTCTCCTCGTACGTCTGGCGCGCGGTGGCCCGTTCGCTGGCGCGGGACCACCAGGTGTTCGTCTGGGACATGCCCGGCTACGGGATGTCGGACAAGTTCCCGGGCCAGGACGTGTCCCTGGCCGCCCAGGGCCGGGTCTTCACCGAACTGCTGGACCACTGGGGTCTGGCGGAGCCCGTCGTGGTCGCCCACGATTTCGGGGGCGCGGTGGCGCTGCGCGCCCATCTGCTGCACGGGGCCCGCTACCGGGCTCTGGCCCTGGTCGATCCGGTCGCGCTGGCTCCCTGGGGCTCGCCGTTCTTCCGGCTGGTCCGCGACCACGCCGAGGTCTTCGAGCAGCTGCCGCCGTCGCTCCACAGGGCTCTGGTCGCCGAGTACGTGGGTTCCGCCAGCAGTCCGGGTCTGCACCCGGCGGTACGGGAGCGGCTGGTGGGGCCGTGGCTCGGCGAATCGGGCCAGCCGGCCTTCTACCGGCAGATCGCCCAGGCCGACCAGCGGCACACCGACGAGATCCAGGACCGGTACGCCACCATCGGGGTACCGACGCTGGTCTGCTGGGGCGAGGACGACGCCTGGATCCCGGTGGCGAAGGGACGCGAGCTCGCGGCGGCCGTCCCCGGCGCCCGCCTGGAGCCGATCGCCGGCGCGGGCCACCTCGTGCAGGAGGACGCGCCCGCCGAACTCACCGCCGCGCTGCTCGCCTTCCTGCGGCGGCAAGCCTGACGGTGGTGTGGCGGCCGCGCGACGACGGCACGGTGCCCGGGAGCCGCTCGGCTCCCGGGCACCGTGTTCGTTTCGGCGGTCTCCCGGTCAGGCGGGGGTGATGTTCTCCGCCTGCGGGCCCTTCTGGCCCTGGGTGATGTCGAAGGTGACGGCCTGGCCTTCCTGCAGCTCGCGGTAGCCCTGGGCGTTGATGTTGGAGTAGTGCGCGAAGACGTCGGGACCCCCGCCGTCCTGCGCGATGAAGCCGAAGCCCTTTTCGGAGTTGAACCACTTGACGGTTCCGCTGGCCATGCCTTTGCCTTTCAGCCGATATCGGATCCGCACCGTGCGAACCCGGAGGTGGTCGTCCTGGTCCTCCGGCATTGCACAGCAAACCGCCCGCACTCCGGCGCGGGCGGTCTGGGCGAACCACGACATCTGCTGCTGACGCTACACGGCATGTCCGAGCCCCACCAGTGAGTAAGGGGTCCGAGCGGGAACGATGTTGCGTTCGGACCGGCGGTGGCGGCACGACGGACCGGTACCACCGGGGCGTTTCGGCGGGTGGTCGCGCGGCCGTCTCTGCGCCATACGGGGGAGACGGCGAGGCGGCGGCACAACCCGGTTCCGTTAGTGGAGAAGCAATGAGTAGTCCACCAACGGAGTCGGAGACCGATATGACCGTCACAAGAGCGCTGGCCCTGGTGATCGGCGCCGTCATGTGCACCGGCGTGCTGGGGACCGGGTGCGCGCAGCAGTCGTCGCAGGCCTCGTCCCGGAACTCGCAGCCGCCCAGCGCGTCCGCGTCCCCGCAGGCAGGCCCCCCGCGCTCGTTCCCCCGGCCCCTGCCCGGCATCGGGCCGGCCATGCGCGCCCGGCTCCCCGACGCCTCCCGGCAGGCGCTGGTCGTCACCGGGGCGACGGAGAATTCGAACCGGGCCCGGGCGGTCCTGTACGAGCGGTACCCCGCACAGGGCTGGCGTGCCGTCGCCGGTCCCTGGCCCGCGCACAACGGACTGCGCGGCTGGACCGACGACCACGAGGCGGGCGACCTGCACACGCCCGTCGGCGTGTTCCGGCTGAGCGACGCCGGGGGCAGGCTGCCCGACCCGGGCACCCGGCTCCCCTACGACCAGGACCCGGAGTTCGCGGTGTCGGGCACGGGGCACCTCGGCGAGCCGCTGGAGGGTTCGTTCGACTACGTGATCGCCATCGACTACAACCGGGTGCCCGGCACCACCCCGCTGGACAAGACCCGCCCGCTGGGTGAGGACAAGGGCGGCGGTGTCTGGATCCACGTGGACCACGACGGGCCGACCAACGCCTGCGTGTCGCTGAGCGAGGAGCACATGCGCGCGCTGCTCACCGCCCTGGACCCGGAGAAGGACCCGGTCGTGGTGATGGGACCGGAGTCGCTCCTGGCGCGGTAGGGCGCGCCACGGCGGGTGTCCACCCGCCTTGGAAGTCCGGTACCGGTTCGTGTCACCCGGGCTTGACGGGGCGGTGTGCCTGCCCCCGGCCTACTTCGCGTGTTCGAGGCCGGGTCAGGGCCTGTTCCCGCCCCACGCGGCGGCGGAGCCGGCCTCGCCGGTCGCCGAGGGGATCGGGCTGTTCGACCCGGGCAGCGGGCCGGCGCGTCACGGCGGCCTCGTCCGGCCCGCGCCGCCGCGCGGACGCCGGAGGGGCTGGGCCGGTTGCGCGGGCGCTGAAGCGGCGTCCTGTCCCAGGGGCGCGGCTCCCGGTCACGGCTGCCCGACGGGAGCCGTGGCCGGCAGCCAGTACCACCGATCCGGTTCAGCCGACCGGCGGCATGTCGGTGGGTGTCGAGTCGAGGCCGGGCCTGCGCTCACGCCAGGCGCCCCGGGTGAAGTCGGGGATGTCCACCGGGCGGCCGCCCCTGGCCAGCGATTTCACGCTCAGGGGGACCGGCGAGCACCAGGCGGCGGAGTCGTAGACGTCGATGTCCGGTACCAGGCCCGCCCGCATCGACTGGACGATGCGCCACTGGAGCACGTAGTCCATGCCGCCGTGGCCGCCGTTGTTGGCCGCGTCGTCGCCGACCTTCTGCCAGAGCCAGTGGTCGTACTCCTTGCGGTAGCCCTCGAAGTCGCGCCAGGTGTGGCCGCTGTGGTCCGGTTCGACGTAGATCCGGGCGCCGGTCGGGGCGGGCCCGGCGTAGTCCTCGACGATGCCCCGGCTTCCCGCGAGAGTGTTGATCCGGCTGTAGGGCCGGGGCGAGCTGACGTCGTGCTCGGCGCGGATCGTCCTGCCCTTCGCCGTCTCGACCATGCAGGTGACCAGGTCCCCGTTGATGTACTCCTCCTTCCAGGACGGGTGGTCCCGCGGGACGAAGCGTGCGCGGTAGTCGGCCAGGCCCTTCGGGGCGGTCGAGGTGGCGCTCAGGGTGGCCATGCGGTCGCCGCGGTTGACGTCCATGGCGGCCGCGATGGGCGCCAGCCCGTGCATGGGGTAGAAGGAAGCGGTGCTGCGGGTGTGCCACAGGCGTCGCCAGGAGTCGGTGTAGTACGTGTCGGAGAACAGGAGTTCCCGCAGGTCGTGCAGGTAGCCGCCGTGGCCGTTGGTGAGGTCGCCGAACAGGCCGTCGTGCGCGGCCTTGAGCATGGCCAGTTCGTTGCGGCCGTAGCTGCAGTTCTCGGAGAGCAGCAGGTGCCTTCGGGTGCGCTCCGAGGTGTCGACCAGGTCCCACAGCTCGCGCAGTTCCGTCGCGACGGGCAGTTCCACCACGGCGTGCCGGCCGCTGAGCAGTGCGGCCCTGCCCTGCTCGTAGTGGAACTCCCACGGCGTGGCGATGTAGACGAGGTCGATGTCGTCGCGCCTGAGCATCCGGGCGTAGGAGTCGGCGGCGCCGCCGTACTCGGCGGGCCGGGGGTGGCCCTTGCTCTCCAGCCGGTCGGCGGCGCGCTTGGCGCGGTCCGCACGGATGTCGCAGACGGCGGTCACGGTGCAGCCGGGCACGGCCGCCCAGCCCATGATCATGCCCCCGCCCCGGTTGCCGAGCCCGATGACACCGACCCGGACGGTTCTGTGGGCGTCGAACGGCACGCCGATCATCGACTTCTGGCCGTGCCTGCGGCGGGGGGCGGGCTCGGCCGCCGCCGCGGACGGCGCCGACGCGGTCATCCCGGCCGCGAGCGCGCCGGTGGCGACGGCACCGCCCAGGAGGAGTCGGCGTGAGACAGCGGGCGTTTCGGACATGACGGCAACACTCCTCGTGGGCGGTCGGCATCACGGTGGGGCACGCTTTCGGGGCATGACTCTGCGGCCTCGGCCGTTACATGTCAATACGTGCTCGATCCAAAGCCGTTCCGAGCACTTCCACGCACCGGACGGTGCGGCTCCCGGTCCTGGCGGTGTTACATGCCGTCCTGGACGACGCCGCGCGTCGAAAGCGTGACGGGGTCTTTGGTCGTGAAGTCACCTGGCGGGATGCCCGGGTGGTGACCGTCGCTCGGGGGCGGGGCCTGATCGCGCGGGCCACCCAGGGTGAGCCGGGAGACGATGCGGTAGCGGTCGCCCCGGTAGAGGGAGTGGACGTACTCGACCGGACACCCGCGGGTGTCGGTGGTCAGGCGTTCGAAGAGCAGCGCCGGTGACAGCTCGGGCACGTCGAGCAGGTCGGCCTCGGCACGGGTGACCACCGTGGGCTCGATCGACTGCACGGCCTCGCTGACCCGGACGCCGTGCCGCTCGGCCAGGTGCTCGTAGAGGTCGCCCTCCTCCAGTTCCTCACTGGTCAGGTCGGCCACGAAGTCGGCAGGGACGTGCAGGTACTCGATGGCCATGGGCGAGCCGTCGACCAACCGCAGGCGCGCGACGTAGTGGATCCGCGCGGCCGGCGACATGCGCAGCTTGCGGCCCACCCGGGCGCCCGCGGGCAGGGTCCGGACCTCCAGGAGCCGGCTGGTCCAGACGCCAGCGGCCTGCGGGAGGCTGAAGGCGCGCCGGTCCGGGGCGAGTTCCTGGGTGATCTTCTCGGCGGCGACGAACATGCCCCGGCCGTGCTCGCGCACGAGCAGGCCGGCGAGAACCAGTTCGTCCACCGCGGCGCGCAGGGTGGGGCGCGACACCCCGAGGCGGGCGCACAGGGTGCGCTCGGAGGGGATCGCGTCCCCGGGCTCGCGTTCCTCGACGAGTTCCCGGATCGCGTCGCGGACGCGTTCACGCTTGAGCACCGCACCGGAGGCGGCGGCGTCGATCTCCATGCAGGGCTCCTGTAACTGGTCTGCTGGTCAACCGAGTTTACCTGCCCGGATCAGTCGCGAACCAGCCATACTACCCGCAGTTCGGCCGGATTCCCGGTAGTACGCGAGGGGTTGACGCCCTCATTGGTCCATGCCACCTTCAACCAACGCCGACTGGTAAACCACTGGCGCCTCTACTGGTCAAGTTCGGGTACGTCGTTCCGTCCAGCTCGTCCCTCCAGCTCCCCCAGAGGTGAACCGTGAAGTACCGCTCGCTCGCCCTGCTCCCCGCGCTGCTCCTCAGTGCCTCGCTCGCCGCCTGCTCGTCGTCGGGCGGCACGTCCGACGGCACCGGCGACGGAAGGACCGTCCTCGACGTGTGGCTCATGCGCGACAGCGTCTCGGCCGAATTCCAGAAGGAGTTCGAGACGGGCTTCGAGGCGTCCCACCCGGAGATCGACCTGAAGATCCAGATCCAGGAGTGGGAGGGCATCGGCGAGAAGGTCACCGCCGCCCTCGCCAGCAACGACGCGCCCGACGTCATCGAGGTCGGCAACACCCAGGTCGCCCAGTACGCGCAGAGCGGCGGCCTCACCGACTTCTCGGACCGGGTGGACGAGCTGGGCGGGGACAACTGGCTCGAGGGACTCGCGGAGCCCGGCTCGTACGACGGCAAGCAGTACGGCATCCCGTACTACGCCGCGAACCGGGTGGTCATCCACCGCACCGACCTGTTCGAGAAGGCCGGCGTGGACCCGGCGGCGATCAGGACCCGTGAGCAGTGGATCGCCGCCACCCGCAAGCTCGACCAGGGCGGCACGCAGGGCATCTATCTCCCCGGGCAGAACTGGTACGTCCTGGCCGGCTTCGTCTGGGACGAGGGCGGTGACCTCGCCGTGGAGTCCGGGGGCGAGTGGAAGGGCGGCCTCGACAGTCCCGGGGCGCTGCGGGCGATGGACTTCTACCGGCGCCTCCAGGCCCTCGGCAAGGGCCCCAAGGACTCCGACGAGGCCCAGCCGCCGCAGGCGGAGGTCATGGCGAAGGGGCAGGTCGCCCAGCTCATCGCCGTCCCCGGCGGAGCCAGGGTCATCGAGGAGAAGAACCCGGAACTCAAGGGGAAGCTGGGCTTCTTCCCGATCCCCGGCAAGACCGCCGAGGAACCGGGGGCCGTCTTCACGGGTGGCTCCGACCTGGTCGTCCCGGCCGTCGCCGCGCACCAGGAGGAGGCGTTCACCTTCATCCGGGAACTCACCGGCGACGCATGGCAGAAGAAGCTCGCGGTCGCCATGAGCTACGTACCGAACAAGACCACCCTCGCGGACGCCGTCTCCGGCGACCCCGGCACCGCGGCCATGGCGGCCGGCGCCGCGAACGGACGTGCCACGCCCAACACCCCGCAGTGGGCGGCGGTCGAGGCGAAGAACCCGATCAAGGAGTACATGACGGCCGTGCTCACCGGCTCGGACGCCGAGTCCGAGGCGGCCGAGGCGTCCCGGACGATCACGGACACCCTCAACAGCGGCTCCTGACCCGGTCGGTCCCGACACTCGCAGGAGGTGGCACCGTGACGACCGTCCGTGAGAGGAGCCTGCCGCGCGACCCCGGCCGCCGCCCACCGCACGCGGCCCCGCGCGGCGCGGACCGGCGCGGCAGGACCGGCCGCGGAGCGCCCTGGCCCTACCTGCTGATCGCGCCCGCCGTGCTGGGCATGCTCTACCTGCTGGTCTATCCGCTGGCCCGCGCCGTGCTCATCTCCTTCCAGGACTTCCGGCTGCGCCAACTGATCCTGGGCGACGCGGAGTTCGTCGGTCTGCGCAACTACCGCACCCTGCTGGACGATCCCCAGTTCTGGGAGGTGGTGCGCCGCACCCTCGTGTTCATGGCCGTCAACGTGGTCGCGATCATGGTGCTGTCGACGCTGGTCGCGCTGATGACCGAGCGGCTGGGCAGGGTGGCCAGGACCGTGGTCCTCAGCTCGCTGGTGCTGGTCTGGGCGGTACCGGTGGTGGCGGCCACGACCGTCTTCCAGTGGCTGTTCCACAGCGAGTTCGGCATCGTCAACGAGACCCTTACCGGCCTCGGTCTCGACTCCTACGAGAGCTACCCGTGGCTGGCGCACGGCGGTTCCGCGTTCGCCGTCATCGTGATCCTGATCGTCTGGCAGTCCGTGCCCTTCGCCGCGATCACGCTCTACTCGGCCCTGGTCACGGTGCCGGCGGAACTCTACGAGTCGGCGCGGATCGACGGCGCGGGCGGCGTGCGCGTCTTCCGCTCGGTGACGTTCCCGCTGATCCGGCCGATCTTCATGCTGGTGCTGTCGCTGGAGGTGATCTGGACGTTCAAGGCGTTCGTGCAGATCTGGGTGATGACGCGCGGCGGCCCGGACGACGCCACCACGATCCTGCCGGTGTACGCCGTGCAGACCGCGCTGGCGGGCCAGCGCTACGACCTCGGCTCCGCCGCCTCGATGCTGACGGTGCTGCTGATGAGCGGCGTCCTCGTCCTCTACTTCCGCCGGCTCTTCCGCCAGGAGGGTGAGCAGCTGTGAGCATGACGCGCTCCGCGCGGCGCCGGTCCGTCCGACGCCTCCCGCTCCACGCCGCCGCGGCGCTCACCGTGGTGGTCTGCCTGTTCCCCGTGTACTGGATGGTGACGACGGCGTTCAAACCGTCCCCGGACATCCAGTCGTACGACCCCCGGCTGCTCCCCCGCGCCTGGACGCTCGACCACTTCCGGACGGCGGTCCAGGCCGACGGCTTCGCCCTGTTCTGGCGCAACAGCATCCTGGTCACCCTCAGCGCGGTGCTGCTCGCCCTGCTGGTCGCCCTCGGTGCCGCCTACGCCGTGGCCCGGTTGCGGTGGCGCGGGCGCCGTCAGTTCGTGCTGGCGGTGTTCATCGCGCAGATGGCGCCCTGGGAGTCACTGATCATCCCGGTCTACATCATCTCCCGCGACACCGGCATGCTCGACCGGCTGCCGACGCTCACCCTGGTCTACTTCATGATCACGCTTCCGTTCACGGTGGTGGTGCTGCGCGGCTTCATCGCGGGCATCCCTCCCGAACTGGAGGAGGCGGCCCAGGTCGACGGCTGCACCCGGGCCGGGGCCTTCCGCAGGGTCGCGTTCCCGCTGCTGGCGCCCGGTCTCATGGCCACCTCGCTGTTCGGCTTCATCACCGCCTGGAACGAGTTCGCCTACGCCAACTTCCTCATCATCAAGCAGCAGGACAGCCGCACCCTCCCGGTCTGGCTCTCCTCCTTCCAGTCGACGTTCGGCACCGACTGGGGAGCCACCATGGCCGCCTCCACCCTCTTCGCCCTGCCCGCACTGGTCGTCTTCCTCGCGCTGCAGCGCCACGTGACCGCCGGGCTCGCCTCGGGAGGCGTCAAGGGCTGACCGCGTACGCCGTTCCCCACCCGTCGTGCACCCGCCCCGACCAACGGAGCCGTCCCGTGGACCTGCCACGCCCCGAACAGGCCCTCCTCCCCCGCCCCAGCCGCCTCTCCACCCGCGCCGGACACCTCCGGCTGGACCACACGACCCGCCTGCGGGTGACGCCGGGAGCCGAACCGGCCGCCGCCCTGCTGCGCACGCTTCTCGCCCCGGCCACGGGGCTGCGGCTCGAGGCGTCCCCGGACGGCGCCTTCGTGCTCGCCCTCGATCCCGCCCTGACCGGCCTGGGCGACGAGGGCTACGGCCTGACCGTCAGCCCGCGGGGCGCCCTGCTGCGCGCCGCCCGCCCCGCCGGCCTGCTGCGCGGCGTGCAGACGGTGCGGCAACTGCTGCCCTACGAGGCCCTGTCCGGGCGTCCGGTGCGCGGCGTGCCGTGGGAGCTGCCCGCCGTGGAGATCACCGATGTGCCCCGCCACCCCTGGCGGGGCTCCATGCTCGACGTGGCCCGGCACTTCCAGCCGGTGTCCTACCTGCGGCGCTACGTCGACCTGCTGGCGCTGCACAAGCTGAACGTCCTCCACCTCCACCTCACCGACGACCAGGGCTGGCGGATGCCGGTGGCCGCCCACCCCCGGCTCACCGAGGTCGGCGGATGGCGGGCGCAGTCGATGACCGGCCCGGCGGGCAGCGACCGCTTCGACGGCGTACCGCACGGTGGGGCCTACACCCGGGCCGAACTGCGCGCCCTGGTCGCGTACGCGGCCGGGCGCGGCGTCACGGTCGTCCCGGAGACCGGCGTGCCCGGACACGTGCGCGCAGCCCTCGCCGCCCACCCCGAACTGGGCACGGACCCCGGCCGCCGGCTGGACGTGTGGACGCACTGGGGCGTGTGCGAGAACGTCCTCGGCACCGACGACCACGTCCTGGACTTCTTCCGCACCGTCCTGGACGAGGTGATGGACGTCTTCCCCTCGCCGCACGTCCACCTCGGCGGCGACGAGTGCCCCACCACCGAGTGGGAGCGCAGCCCGGCGGCGCGCGCCCGCGCCGCACGCGAAGGACTCCCGGGTCCGCGCGCGCTGCACCCCTGGTTCATCGCGCGCATGGCCGAGCACGTGGTGCGCGCGGGCCGGCGACCGGTCGTGTGGGCCGAGAACGGCGTCACCCTCCCCCTGGAGTGCACGGTGATGAGCTGGCGCGAACCGGGGCACGCCCGCGCGGCGGCACAGCGCGGGCACCGGGTCGTCCACGCGGACCACCGCGCCACCTACTTCGACTACGCGCGCGGCGACGGGCCCGGGGAACCGCCCGCACAGCCCGGCGGGATCGTCGACCTGCGCGCCGTGTACGACGTGGACCTCGCCCCGCCGACCCCGGACCCGGAGGTCGCGGCGCGGGTGCTGGGCGCGCAGGGCCAGTTGTGGACGGAGTTCGTGGCGACCGCCGAGCACATCGAGTACCTGACCTATCCCCGGCTGTGCGCGCTCGCCGAGCGGGTCTGGGACGGCACGTCCGGCTGGCACGACTTCAACGCCCGGCTCGACGGCCACCGGGCCCGGCTGGACGCGCTGGACGTCCCGCACGCCCGCCCGCCGGTCGCCGGGCACCCCCCGAGGCGCTCCCCCGCACCGCACACCACCCACCGACGCTCCCGCACGGGCGGGAGCCCGACCGGAAGGACCCACGGATGAGAACCCGACCCCGCGTCAGCCGCGCCCGCCTGGCGCTCGCCCTCGCGGCCCTCCTGGGCGGCGGCGCCCTGACCGCCCTGCCCGCCGCCCAGGCCGCCCCCACGGCCGACGGCCTCGCCGTCCAGTACCGCACGAGCGCGGGCGGAGCCACCGCCGACCAGACGGAGCCCTGGCTCAAGGTCCGCAACACCGGCTCCTCCGCCGTGCCGCTCAGCCAGGTGAAGATCCGCTACTACTTCAAGGCGGACTCCCCGGACGCCTCGTACCGCTTCGCCTGCTCCTGGGCGGTGAAGGGCTGTTCCCACATCACCGGCACGTTCGGCACCCTGAGCAACCCCACCGCGACCGCCGACCGCTACCTGGAGATCGGCTTCACCCCGGCGGCCGGCACGCTGGCGCCCGGCGCGGACACGGGTGACATGCAGCTGCGCTTCCACCGGACCAGCTGGCAGCCGGTCCGGCAGAGCGACGACTACTCGTTCGACGGCACGCGGACCTCGTACGCGGACTGGGACAAGGTCACCGCCCAGTTGGCGGGCGCCACCGTGTGGGGGACGGCACCGGAGGGCAACGACCCGACCGACCCACCGGACCCGACGGACCCGCCCGGTGACGGACCGGCCCTGTTCGACGACTTCGACTACACCTCGCACACCGACCCGGACATCGCCGCGCACGGCTGGAGCGTCCGCGCCAACTCCGGCGGGCCCGGGGTGCCCGGGGCCGTCTGGGACCCCTCCAAGGTCACCTTCGTCTCCGCCGGCGGCAACACGGTGATGAACCTGGAGACCTCCACGGCGGGCACCGCCGCGTCCACCACCCACACCGAGGTCCTCACCAAGGCCATGAAGTTCCGCAACGGCACCTACGCGGCCCGCGTGAAGTTCTCCGACGCCCCGAGGAGCGGGCCCGACGGGGACCACCTGGTGCAGACGTTCTTCACCATCAACGACCTCAAGGCGCCCATGGCCGACGACTACGCCGAGTACGACTTCGAGTACCTGCCGAACGGCGGGTGGGGCGAACCGTCGAACATCCTCTACGCGACCTCCTGGGAGACGTACAACCCCGATCCCTGGCAGGCCGTCAACCAGCACTCGGAGCAGCGCGTGAGCTACGCGGGCTGGCACGACCTCGTCGTCACCATCGACGACAGCGCCATCACGTACTACGTGGACGGGCGGCACTTCGGCACGCACGACGCGCGGTACCTGCCCGAGCGGCCGATGTCGATCAACTTCAACCAGTGGCTGATCGACCTGAACGGCCAGACGTCGACCACCCCGCGCGCCTACGACCAGCAGGTGGACTACGTCCTTCACGTCAAGGACCAGGTGCTCACCCCGGACCAGGTCGCGGCGGAGGTCGCCGGGTACCGCGACGCCGGGACGTCGTTCGTCGACGAGGTACCGGCCGACTGACGGTCTGCGGGGACGGTCAGAACAGCCGCTCCTGGGCGGCCGAGGGCCGTCCCCGCCTGCCGCTGCGGCGTGTGGCGGTCGGTGCGGGCGACTTCTCTCCGAACAGGGGTGCGGTGCCGTACTCGTCCGGCTCGGCCGGGACGGTGGCGGGCCCGGTGGCCACGTTGAGGACCAGCGGCGCGTCCCGGTCGAAGTCGCCGGGTGTCATCGCCACCCACTCACGGTCCTGCCGCTCTGTCACGCGCCGACACCTCCCTCGCTCCGCCCGCCGCGACCACGCGACGCTACCAGCACCGCGCCGGCACCGTGATCACGGCTCCCACTCGGCCCGCCCCACGCGACCGCCGCAGGACCGTCCCGTCGGGCGCTCACCCGACTGGCGGACGGCGGCGTCCCGAAGTCCCGGCCCGCCGGGACGGCGTGCTGCGCGGCGGGCCGTCCCGGGCACACACTGAGGACATGGGTTCCCTCGATCCGGCGACCATGTCACAACGATTTCCGGACGGACCAGTGGGCGTGGCAGCGGCCCGCCGGTTCGTGCGGGGCGCGCTGGACGGTGTCCCCTCCGACCTGGTGGACACAGCGCAGCTCCTGGTCAGCGAGCTGGTCACCAACACGGTGCTGCACGCGCGCACCGAGGCCGAGGTGACGCTGTCCCGGCGCGAGGGCCTGGTGGCGGTCGGCGTCCGCGACCGGCGGCCGGACCGCGCACTCGTGTCGCAGCACAGCCCGCCGCACACGGGCACGGGACAGGGGCTGGCTCTGGTGGAACGCTTGGCCTCCCGGTACGGGGTCGACGTCAGCGACGGGGGCAAGACCGTCTGGTTCGAGCTGTGGTCCGACGGTGGGCCTCCGCCCCCGTCCGGGTGGCGGGCTCAAGTGGCGCCGTGCGCCGCCGAACGAACGGTGATGCTCGTCGACGTACCCGGCGCGCTGGAGTCCGCGTGCCGGCTGCACCGGCACGCGGTCCTGCGGGAACTGTTCCTCGCGGCGTCCGCCGGCGGTCCCGCGCACGTGGCGTCCGGGGAGCTCGTCACCGCCAACGACATGAACAACGTGATCAGTGCGTGTGTGACGGCCACGCCGGAGGAACCGCTCTCCGAATCCGGCCTGCGCTCCCTGCTCCTGCCACTCCCGGCCGACGCCGCGCCCGCCGTCCAGACGCTGCGCCGGACACTCGGCCTGGCCGAGGAGGCGGCGAGGGAGGAAGGGCTGCTCACGCTGCCCTTGCTGCCACGCTTCCGGGCGTTCCAGAACTGGTTCTTCGACCAGATCGCCGACCAATTGGACGGGGGCCGGCCCACCGCGTGGACCCTGGTGCACCACGATTCCGAGATCAGCTCCGCCGAGCTGGTCCCGTGGGACCCGGACCAGGTGCGTACCAGCCGCATCCCGACCATCGCGGCCGATGACGCCAACCGGATCGTCGCGGCGAACGGGCCGGCGGCCGATCTGCTGGGCTGGCTTCCGGACGATCTGGTGGGGCGCCGTCTCACCACGCTCATTCCCGAGCACCTGCGCCGACGGCACATGACGGCGTTCAGCTCGATGCTGCTGACCGGCCGCACCCGCATCGTGGGCCGCTCCGTACCGCTTCCGGCGCTGCACCGTGACGGCGGGCTGATTCCGGTGCGGCTGTTCATCCAGACGCAGGAGACGGCCGACGGCCGTGTCGTCTTCGTCGCTCAGCTCGCCCCGCGGGCGACCACATCGCTCGACGGCCCGAGGGAACCCGACATCACCCAGGAGGCTTCCCGGCCACCCGAGGCGGACTCCGCCGCGTCCGCACTGCCGGGCGGCCCGGGGGCGGACGGTGACGAAGGCGCCATGTCGGCGCTGGACCGGCTCTCCCTGCTGGCCGACCTGGGGTCCCAGCTCAACGACGCCCTCGACCTGGGCGAGGGGCTGCTGCGGGCCGGACGGCTGCTCACCCGGCGGCTGGCCGACTGGTGCGTTCTGGACCTGTTCGCCGAGGACGCCCAGGTGGACCGGGTCCGCGTCGTCCACCGGAACCCCCACGGCCTGCGCCCCGCCGCCTACGAGGGCCGGCTTCCGGCCGTCTCCGAACAGTCGCGCGGTCCGCTCGCCCGAGTGCTGCGCGGTGCGGGACCGCTGCTGCTCACCGACGCACCGCCGCCGGGCCAGTCCGACAGCGGGCTGGACGAGAACTACCGTGAGCTGTTTCGCGGGCTGCGTGCCGGCAGCGCCGTCGTCGCCCCGCTGCGAGCCCGGCGCAAGGTCCTGGGCGCGCTGACCCTCGCCCGTGCGCCCGGCAGGCGACCATTCGCCGAGGAGGACCTGGACCTCGTCGACGACCTGGTGCACAGCCTCGCGCTGGGCGTGGACAACGCCCGTCTGTACCAGGAAACCCGCTCCATCGCCGAGCGGCTGCAGCGCTCTCTGCTGCCGGTGCTGCCGCGGGTGAAGGGGCTCGAGCTGGCCGCCCGCTACGCCGCGTCGTCGACCACCGCGCAGGTCGGCGGGGACTGGTACGACAGTTTCGTCCTGCCCAGCGGGGACACCGCCCTGGTCATCGGCGACGTCACCGGCCATGACCTGACCGCGGCCATCGCCATGAGCCAGTTGCGCAGCATGCTCAGGGGCATCGCGGTGGACCATGAGGAGCCTCCCGCGGAGGTGCTGCGCCGCCTGGACCTGGCGAACCAGAGTCTCCAACAGGAGGCCACCGGCACGTGCGTCTACGGTCTGCTCAAGGACCGCGTGCCGGGCGGTCCCTGGGAGTTCCAGTTCTCCTCCGCCGGTCACCTGCCGCCACTGCTGACCACGGCCGAGGGCGAGACCCGCTACCTGGACGAGGGAGCGGGCCTGCTCCTCGGCATGGACCCCGAGGTGCCCCGCCGCACGGCCGGTCTCCCGTTGCCGGCCCGCTCGACTCTCCTGCTCTACACCGACGGTCTGGTCGAGCGCCGGGACGAGCCGCTCGACGAGGCCCTGGGACGGCTGGGGCGGCACGCCGCCGACCTGGCGTGCGAGCCACTCGACACGTTCTGCGACGAGCTGATGATCGGCCTGGGGGCCGACAACACCGACGACATCGCCCTGCTCGCCGTCCGCCCCTCGTGACCGCGACCGCCGGGCGTCAGCCGGTACGGTCTCCCTCGAGCAGGCCCGCGATCCGCTCGTGCAGCTCCTCCGGCACCCGGACGCCCCAGCGGCCGGCGGCTTCGGCGCTCAGCTCCCGGCTCCACTGCCAGCTGCTGCGGGCCGCCGTGCGCACCTCGCCCTCCCGGGCGGCGGCGGTGGTGGCGGTGTAGCGGTCGGCGTCGGCGGCGGGCAGGTCCTTCTCCAGCGCCCGGCTGGGGGTCAGCCAGTGGGCGGTGGAGTCACGCAGGAGCCGGCACAGCTTGAGCTGCAGCGGTGCGACGACGGCGTGCAACAGGTTGTGGGCGCGGGCCACTTCGCCCCGGGCCAGGACGTGGGCCAGCATCAGCGTCCAGTTGGCCAGTTCGTCGCAGAGCTGCTGGGCGGTGGCGGCGGGCTCCGGCGGGCGGAACTCGGCCAGGCGGCGGGCGGCCCGGGTGAGGCGGCCGGTGCGGTCCAGGAGGACGGCGGCCTCGGGGCGGGGCAGGTGGACCATGCCCTCCCAGCTCGGGACCTCCTCGATGCCCTCGCCGGCGGGCGTGATGTGGAACTCGCCGCGCATCAGGTCGTCGAAGACGACGGCGAGGATGCCGTACATGTTGGTGTACGCCAGCTCGAGCGGGGCGAGCTTCCCGAGGAACGCCCGGGCGTCGAAGTCGTCGAGGTGCTCGTCCTCGACGTACAGGTACGCCTCGATGTCGGAGTGGGCGTCGGCCTCGCCGACCGTCCAGGAGCCGTAGAGGAGGACGCCTTCGAGCCGGGGTTCCGACTCTGCGAGCCGGCGCAGGCGGGCGATGCGGTCGTCCAGGGCGGGGGAGGCGGAGCGAACGGACATGGGTGACTGTCTCCTGAGTGAGCGCGCGGGCGCGATGGACCGACGCCCGGCGTGTGCGGGGCGGATGGCTGCGGACCGTGCGGTCGGTTCAGGAGACGCCCATGGCGGCGAGTCTACGCGATGCCCGTGGATCACGGGGTGACGATCGGGAACCGGGGATCGGGGCGTTGCATCAGGCCGCCCAGGGTGGTGAGCGCCGTGAGGTCGCCGTCCGGTGCGATCTCACCGGACGCGACGGCGTCGGGGAAGGTGGTCGCGCGGGCGACGACGGCGTCGAGGGTGGTGCGGGTCAGGCGCAGGGTGAGGTGCGGCTGCTCGCCGCGCGGGGCGTCGCCGGGCATCGGGGTGAGCGCGCCGTTGGACAGCAGCAGCGTCCAGACGTCGGCGGGGGTGTCCGGGGTGCCGTCGGTGATCTCCCAGCGCAGCAGGAGGCGTCCGGCCGCGGCGGCGCGCGGACCGTCGATCCGTACGGCCATGGACTGGAAGATCTGCTCCACGGTCAGCGCGGCGGCCATGCCGGACCCGCCGCGGCCCGGGGCGCCGAGCACTCCGCCGCGCAGTTCGGCGGCGCCGGTGAGGTAGAAGTTGCGCCAGGGACCGCACTCGGCGCCGTGGCCGAGCCGTTCGAAGGTGTCGGCCTGGAGGGCGCGGGCCTCGGCGTGTTCGGGTTCGGCGAACAGCACGTGGTTCAGCACCTCGGCGACCCAGCGCAGGTCCCCGCGGTCGTAGGAGACGCGTGCCTTGGCGACCACGGCGTCGGCGCCTCCCATGAACTCGGTGTAGCGGACGGCGGCTTCGCGGGGCGGGTGCTGCCACAGGTGCGCGGGGTTGCCGTCGAACCAGCCCATGTAGCGCTGGTAGACGGCCTTGGCGTTGTGGCTGAGGGAGCCGTAGTGACCGCCGATGTGGGTGCGTTGCTCCAGCGCGGGAGGGAAGCGCAGTTCCTCGGCGATCTCGGCGCCGGTGTGTCCGGCGTTGATGAGGCGTACGCACTGGTCGTGGAGGTAGGCGTAGGCGTCGCGCTGCTCCTCCAGGAAGCGCACGGCGTGGTCCTGGCCCCAGGTGGGCCAGTGGTGGGAGGCGAAGACCGTGTCGGTGGTGTCGGCGAACAGGCGCAGGGTCTCGGTGAGGTAGCGGGCCCAGGCGCTGGGGTCGCGCACCAGGGCTCCGCGCAGGGTGAGGACGTTGTGCAGGGTGTGGCAGGCGTTCTCCGCCACGCACAGCAGCCGCAGCTCGGGGAAGTGGATGTTCATCTCCGCCGGGGCCTCGGTGCCCGGGGTGAGCTGGAAGACCATGCGGATGCCGTCGACGGTCTCGCGTTGGCCGGTGGTGCGGACGTCGAGGTTGGGCGCGATGAGACCGACGCTGCCCAGGGACGTGGCCTGGCCGAGGCCGCAGCCGATCTGCCCTCCCGGTCCCTTGGGCAGGGCGGCTCCGTACATGTAGACGGAACGGCGTGCCATGGCGGGGCCGGTGATGACGTTCTCGCCGGCGGCGTGTTCGAGGAAGCCGGCGGGCGCGAGGACCGGGAGCCGTCCGGCGGCGGCGTCCTCGGGGTCGGCGACACCGTGGACGCCGCCGAAGTGGTCGACGTGCGAGTGGGTGTAGAGGACGCCGGTGACGGGGCGGTCGCCGCGGTGTTCCCGGTAGAGGGCGAGTGCGGCGGCGGCCACTTCGGCGCTGATCAGGGGGTCGACGACGAGGACGCCGCGGTCGCCCTCGACGAAGGTGACGTTGGACAGGTCCATGCCTCGGACCTGGTAGACGCCCGGCACCACCTCGTACAGGCCCTGCTTGGCGGTCAGGCGGCTCTGCCGCCACAGGGAGGGATGCGCGGTGGGCGGGCAGTCGCCGTCGAGGAACGCGTAGGCGTCGGTGTCCCAGACGGTGCGGCCCTCGGCGTCGCGCACCACCCCGGGCCGGAGCCGGGCGATGAAGCCCCGGTCGGCGTCGGCGAAGTCCCGGTCGTCGTCGGGGAGATGGGCGGAAGTGGTGGCGGGCATGGTGGTTCCTCGGGTGCGGGGCGGTCAGGTCAGGGTGGCGAGGCCCTTGGCGATGCCGTTGCGCTGGATCTCCGAAGTACCGGTCAGGACCCGGAACATGCGCATCTTGCGGAACAGGTACTCGATCTCGTGGCCCTGGGTCAGTCCGTCCTTGCCGTGGATCTGCACCGCCTCGTCGAGCAGGCGGAAGGCCGACTCGGCGACGAACAGCTTGCACATGAACGCCTCGGTGCGCACGTCCTCGCCCCGGTCGAGGGCGGCCAGCGCGGCGTAGGTCATGGAGCGGGCCGCGTAGAGGCCGGCGGCCATGTCGGCGAGCTTGTGCTGGATGGCCTGGAGGGCGAGCAGGGGCCTGCCGTTCACCGTGCGGCTGAGGGCACGGTCGCGGGTGAGGTGGAGCGCGCGGCGGGCGGCGCCGATGGCGGACGGGCAGTGCAGGAGGCGGTTGACGGTGACGCGGCCCAGCGCGATGCGCAGCCCCTTGCCCTCCTCGCCCAGGAGGTTGGCGGCCGGGACACGGCAGTCGTCGAGGACGATGTCGCTCTCGATGTGTTCCCCGGACATGGGGGTGGCGCCGTCGGTGACCCGGCAGCCGGGGCTGTCGAGGTCGACGAGGAAGGCGGAGTAGGACTCCTCCTCCGTGTCGGCCGTGCGCGCCACGACGATGGCGAAGTCGGCGAAGGGGCCGGCGGAACTGAAGACCTTGTGGCCGGTGAGCCGGTAGCCGTCGCCGTCCCTCACGGCGGTGGTGCGCATGGCCCGCACGTCGGAGCCGGCGTCGGCCTCGGTGAGGGAGAAGCAGCAGGCGCGTTCGCCGCGCACCAGCGGCAGCAGGTAGGTGTCGAGCTGGTGCGCGGTGGCGTGGCGCAGGATGTCGCCGGCGCGCAGCGGGCCGCCCATGTCGCCGAGGACGCTGTGTCCGAGGACCCGTCCGGAGGCCGCGATCTCCTCCTTGAGCACGGCGAGTTCGGTGTACGTCAGGCCCTGGCCGCCGTACTCCTCGGGGAGGTGGATGCCGTAGAAGCCGAGCTCGCGGCAGCGTTTCCAGACCGGTTCCAGGTCGGCGCGGGTGAGGCGGGAGGTGTGGGTGAGGCCGTTGTCGTGTTCGTACTGGGCGAGTTCGCCGTCCAGGTATCCGCGCAGTCGCTCGACCAGACCGGCCAGGCGCGGGTCGTCGGGGACGGGGTGGAAGGAGAAGGTCATGGGGCGGGTCTCCGGGGGGTAGTGGTGCGGGGCGCCGGGGTCTCGGTGCGGGGCGCCTGTGTCCGGGGCTCGGCCCGGTTCAGTGCACGCGGCGGGTGGCGTGCGCCCAGTACGGTTCGCGTACTGCCTTGCGGTCGAGCTTGCCGTTGCGGTTGTGCGGGAGTTCGCCGACGAAGTCGACGGAGCGCGGCTTCTTGAAGCGGTCCAGGCGCAGGGCGCAGAAGTCGGCCAGTTCCTCGGCGGTGACCGGGGTGCCGGGGCGGGTGACGACGACGGCCTTGACCGCCTCTCCCCACTTCTCGTCCGGGACTCCGATCACGCAGGCCTCCTGCACGGCGGGGTGCTCGTACAGGACGGTCTCGACCTCGTTGCTGTAGATGTTGAAGCCGCCGGAGATGATCATGTCCTTCTTGCGGTCGACGAGGAACAGGTAGCCGTCCTCGCGCATCCAGGCGAGGTCCCCGGTGTGCACCCAGCCGTCGCGGAAGGTCTGGGCGGAGAGTTCGGGGGCCTGCCAGTAGCGGCCGACACAGTCGGGTCCGCGCACGATGATCTCGCCGACTTCGCGGGGCGGGAGCGTGTCTCCGTGCTCGTCGACCACCCGTACCTCGGTGTCGTAGGCGGCTCGGCCGCAGGACTGGAGGAGTTCGGGGTCGTCGGTGACGGCGCGGGCGATGTCGGCGCCGGACATGCCGGCCACCACGCTGGTGGTCTCGGCCAGGCCGTACCCCTGGGCGACGACGGGGCCGAACAGGGCGACCGCGTCGCGCAGTCGCTGCGGGGAGACGGGCGCCCCGCCGACGCGGACGCTGGTGAGGCTGGACAGGTCGCGGCCGGCGGCGCCGGGATGGGCCAGCACGGCGTTGAGCATCGCGGGCACCAGGAACGTGGCGGTGATGCGCTCGCGCTCGACGGCGTCCAGGAACGCCTCGGCGCTCCAGCCGGGCAGGACGTGGGTGGTGGAGCCGCCGAAGACCCCGGCCAGCAGCACCATGCCGGTGGCGTGGGTGATGGGACCGCAGGCGAGGTAGCGGGTGCCGGGGCGGGGGCGCGACTCGTCGTTCATGAGGGTCTTGCGCATGTTGGCGAGCCGGTTGCCGAAGGTCTGCACCGCCGCCTTGAGCGAACCGGTGGAGCCCGAGGTGAAGTTGAGGACGGCGGGGGCGTCCTCGGCGGTCTCCACGGCCACGGTCTCGGTGCCGCCCTCGGCGATCAGGTCGTCGTACGACAGGAAGGTGCCACGCGCCCCGTCGGCGGTCCCTGAGGTGTCGAGCGCCACGGGGAGGCAGCCGGTGCCCGACGCCGCCACGGCCGCCAGGGCGTCCTCGCGGTGAGCCTCGTCGAAGACGAGGACGCGTACGGGGGCGTCGCGCAGGACGTGCTCGATCTCCGCGCGCCCGAGCCGGGCGTTGACCGGCACCCGGATCAGCCCGGCCTTGTACAGCGCGAACTCCACCTCCACCAGTTCTCCGCGGTTCCAGGCCAGGGAGGCCACGGCGTCGTCGGGGCCGAGTCCGCGCCGGACGAGCGCGGAGGCCAGCCGGTTCGCGCGCTCCTCGAGACGGGCGTACGTCCAGGTGCGGTCGTCGCAGACCAGCGCGGGGTGTTCCGGCCAGTGGCGGGCGCTGCGGGTGAGGTAGATGCCGAGGTTCAACGACGGGCTCCCAATGCGAGAACATGAACTTTCTGATTGTTTTCAGACAGCTTGTTCGGTAACACATCGGCTGTCAAGAGTACGTAGACTGACTGCCGCTCGGGCGGGCGCGGACCGCCGGGCCGAGAGGGACCGGACACCGGACAGGGAGACGGACGACGGGGATGGCCGAGGACCGACGCATTCGCAAGACGCGCAGGGCACTGCGCGACGCCCTGGTCG
Organism: Streptomyces sp. NPDC058796; assembly: GCF_042745235.1. Taxonomy (NCBI): domain Bacteria; kingdom Bacillati; phylum Actinomycetota; class Actinomycetes; order Kitasatosporales; family Streptomycetaceae; genus Streptomyces; species Streptomyces sp. NPDC058796. The sequence goes on along the minus strand of NZ_JBHYOP010000010.1, from coordinate 78,950 downwards.
GACTCGTCCTGGAACGGGGCTTCACGGCGCTGAGCGTCGAGGACATCACCCAGCGCGCGGACGTGGCGCGGGCGACGTTCTACAGCCACTTCCGGGACAAGGACGAACTGTTCGCCCGGGTCACCCGGGACCTGCTCGACGAACTCGACGAACGGCTGCGCCCGGCGATGGCGGAGACCGCGGTCGGCTTCACCGGCAGGCCGGTGCTGGAGATGCTGCGGCACGCCCGGCAGGAGCGCGACCTGTACCGGATCGTGCTGCGGGGCGAGGGGGACGGCAAGCCGCTGGGGATGTTCACCGAGGCGTGCGCCCGCGTCGCCGCCGAGGAGTTCCGCGGCCGCTCGGAGCGCAATGACGTCAAACCGCGGATCGACGCGGAACTCCTGGCCCGGGTCTGGGTCGGTGAGCAGGTGTCGGTGCTCCAGTGGTGGGTCGAGCACGAGACCCCGCCGCTGCCGGCCGAGGAGGTCGTGCGCATGCTGCTCGACTTCGCGCTGCACGGCCGGTACTGGGCCACCGGTTTCGACCGGCCCGAGTGACTGCGGACCGGCCGTCCCCGCCCGCTCAGCCCTCGCCGCCGAGGGCTCGGGCGTCGCGGTCCGGACGGATGGCGAGCATCGCCACCGCGCCGCACACGGCCATTACGGCCGCGGACAGCAGAAAGGCGGTCGAGTAACCGGCCGCCTCGGAGGTCGCGCCGTCCACCAGGCGGCCGGTGAGGTAGGGCACGAACATGCCCGGCAGCGTGCCGGTCGCCGCGACCACGCCGAAGACGGCGCCGCGCCGGGCCGCGGGCACGACGGCCGCCGCGGTCACGTAGTGCAGGGGGATCGCCACCGCGTGGGCGGCGAACGCCACGGCCACCAGCCCCAGTTGCGCCGCGCGCTGCCCGGCGAAGGGCAGCAGGGCGAGCGCCGCGCCGGACACCAGGACCGCCGCCCCCTGGGCGAGCCCGTCGGTGGCGCGGCCGGCCCGGCCGCGCCGCTTGCGCCGGTCGACCAGCGCCGGGACGGTCAGCAGCAGGAGCAGGCTGAGTACCGAGACCGCGCTGAGGGCGACCGACGCGGTCGACGCCGTCAGGTCCAGCTGGGACTGCAGGTAGACCGGCAGCCAGGCACTGGAGACCGCCAGCGCCCAGTGGGACCCGAAGGCGCTGAGGACGCTGCCCACGACGGTCCCGCTGAGCAGCAGCCGGGACAGCGGAAGCGCCGGCGTCCGGGCCGCGGGCCGGGAGGCGTCCCGCTCTTCGGCCCCGGCCGGCCCGGAGGCCGCCGCGCCCGCGGCACCGCCGTAGGGGCCGTCCTTGCCGACGGCGTACCAGACCAGGCACCAGGCGGCACTGGTGATCGCCAGCGCGACGAAGGCCGAACGCCAGCCCAGGTTCACGATGAACCAGGTCAGCACCGGAGCCGCGACGGCGGTGCCCAGGGCCGCGCCGCCGATCTGCAGGGCCGAGGGCATCCCGCGCCGCCCCGGCGGAAACCAGCCGTAGAGGGTGTGCATCGACATCGACGCGGCGGGCCCCTCGGCGGCGCCCAGCATCAGCCGCCCCGCGACGAGCGCGGGGACGGTCGCCATCAGGGCGGGCAGTTGGGCCACCGCCCACAGGGCCGCCATCACCAGGAGCATGGTGCGCGTCGACCAGCGGGCCGACAGCAGCCCGACGACCAGGCCCGAGACGCTGAACAGCACGTAGAACGAGCTGGAGATCAATCCGTAGGTGCTCTTGTCGATGCCGAGCTCGTCCATGAGCGGCACCGCGGCGAGGCCCAGCACGGACTTGTCCGCGTAGTTGATCATCATGAAGGCGACGACCATCACGAGGATCAGCCAGGCGCGGCGCCGGTCGTACGGGGTCGGGTCCGGGGTCCGCGGGACCGGGGGACGTCGGGAGGGGAGGGGGCGAACGACCACAGCGGCTCCAGGTGACTACCGGACAGGTCAACAGACCAGTTGACGTACCACGAGTTAATGGACTTACTGTCCATTAACCTTCGTACAGTCCGGCAAGATAGTTCGCGTTTTCCGCGGGGTCAACGGTCCGGACGGGACCTTCGTACGAGCGGAGCGGCCCGCGAGGTTCCGCCGCTCTGCCCGTACGGGCATCGTTGTGTGCCTCGGCGTCCCATGTGGTCCGCGGGAACCGGGCGTTACCGTGCGTCCGTGAGCATCACGTCCCGGCGGGCGGCCGGGTGAACGACGAACGGCCGGAAGAAGACCCCGGGCAGCACGGACAGCAGGAGCCGGCGCCGAAACGCAGGCGCCGCGGTCCGGGACCCTTCACCCTGCTGGTGTTCCCGGGCCTGGTGACCGTCACCGGTGTCGCCGCGTTCCTGGCGCTGACGGGCGGCCTGCCGACACCGTGGCCCGAGGACGCGAGGGCGCAGGAGGCGGCGGTCGACATCGACCCGTCCTACATTCCCTGGTTGCGCGAGGCGGCCTCGGCCTGCACGGTCCTGGAACCTTCGGTACTCGCCGCGCAGATCGACCAGCTCTCCGGCTGGAGCGACGACACGGACGAGTTCTCGGGCCAGAAGGGCATCGCCGCCTTCACCGACAGCGAGTGGCGGACCTGGGGCGGGGACGGCGACGGCAACGGAGACTCGTCCCCCCGTGATCCGGCGGACGCGATCATGGCACTCGGCCGGCAGGACTGCGCCCTGGCCGGGAAGGTGACCGAACTGCGCACCGCGGGCAGGATCAACGGGGACCTCGTCGACCTGACCCTCGCCGCGTACGCGGAGGGAACGGACGCGGTGACGGAGGCGGGACGCGTCCCGCCGACGGCCGCGGCCTACCTCGCCGAGGTGAAGGCGCTGGTCCCGCGCTACCGGGCGCTGGACCGGACCGACTCCGCCGGCGGCGCGGGCCGGGCGGCCGGAGCACTCCTCGCCGCCCCGGTGAGCCCGCTCACCATCACCTCGCCGTACGGCTCGCGGGAGCACCCGCTGACCGGCGTGACCAAGCTGCACACCGGTGTGGACTTCGCCGCACCCCAGGGGACGGCGGTCGCCGCCGCGAGGCCGGGCCGCGTCGTGTTCGCCGCGCCGACCACCGCGTACGGCAACCGCGTGGTGATCGACCACGGGACCATCGAGGGCAAGCGGCTGGAGACGACCTACAGTCATCTGTCGTCCCTGGACGCCGCCGTGGGCCAGTCCGTGGAGGCCGGGACGACGATCGGCCGGGTGGGCTCGACCGGCTTGTCCACCGGTCCCCACCTGCACTTCGAGGTGGTCCTCGACGGCTACTACACCGATCCCCGCCCCTGGCTGGTCCCCGCAGGTTAGGGCCTGTCCGGTGACGTGTCGCGGCACCGGGCACCGCCGGGCGCGTTTGATCCGCCGGATACCGTCCAGGGTCAGAGCATGACCGAGTCGAAGCGCGAGACAGAGCGAAAGTACGAGCCGTCCTCCTCCGGCGTCGACGGGCTGCCGGACCTCACCGGTGCCGGGCCCGTGGCCTCGGTCACCGCGTCGGGGCCCGAGGAGCTGGACGCGGTGTACCACGACACCGCCGACCTGCGGCTGGCCGGCTCCTCGGCGACGTTGCGCCGGCGCACGGGCGGGCCGGACGCCGGCTGGCACCTGAAGCTGCCGCTCACCGGGGACACGCGGGAGGAGATGCGGGCACCGCTCTCGGACGAGGTGCCGGACGCGCTGCGCGAGTTGCTCACGTCCCGCACCCGGGGGGCGCCCCTGCGTCCGGTGATGCGGATCCGGTCGACCCGTTCCGTGCGGCACCTGCGGGACGCCGAGGGCGAGGTGCTGGCGGAGCTGAGCATCGACGAGGTGCGCGCGGACTCGCTGCTGCCCGGGGGCGGCCGTGCCGAGTGGCAGGAGGTGGAGGTGGAACTCGCCGACGGGGTGGGGGCCGGGCTGCTCGACACCGTGGAGAAGAAGTTCCGCAAGAAGGGGATCAACCGGGCGGACAGCCCTTCGAAGTTCGTCCGGGCGCTGCGGGACACCGGGGCCGCGGCGGAGGGTGCGCTGCGACCCGGGCATGCCACCGCGACGGCTCCGGGCTCTCCCGGCCGGTATGTGCTCGCGTACCTGGAGCAGCAGGTCGCCACCCTGGTGGCCCTGGATCCGGCCGCCCGGCGCGATCTGCCCGACGGGGTGCACCGGATGCGCGTCACGTGTCGCCGCCTGCGCAGCTGCCTGCGCTCCTACCGCTCGGTGCTGGACCGGCGGGCCACCGACCCGGTGCGCGCGGAACTCAAGTGGCTCGCGGGTGAACTGGGGATGGAGCGGGACCAGGAGGTGCTGCGCGAGCGCCTGACCGCCGGGCTGGCCGGGCTGCCCGGCGACCTGGTGCTCGGTCCCGCCGCCGCCCGGCTGCGGGTGTGGGACGTGACGGGGGGCGAGGAGAGCAGGACGCACACCCGCGAGGCCCTGGCCTCGGACCGCTATCTGCGTCTCCTGGACGCGCTGGAAGGTCTGCTCCGGCGGCCGCCCCTGCGCGCCGGGGCCGCGGCGAAGCCCGCCCGGACGATGACCCGGGCGGTGCTGAAGGAGTACGACCGCCTGGCCGGGAGCGTGGATCACGCGCTGGAACTGCCGCCGGGGGCCGCTCGGGACGCGGCGCTGCACCAGGCGCGCAAGCAGGCGAAGAAGCTGCGCTACGCGGCGGAGGTCGCGCGTCCGGTGCTCGGCAAGCCCGTCAAGCGCCTGGGCAAGCGCGCCAAGGGGCTCCAGCAACTGCTCGGCGACCACCAGGACTCCGTCGTCGCCCAGGAGACGCTGCGGGAACTGGCGGTGGCGGCGCACGCGGCCGGAGAGAGCGCGTTCACCTGGGGAGTGCTGCTCGGCCAGGAGCGTGCGGGGGCCCGCGCGCGGGAAGAGGGGCTGCCTTCGGTGTGGCGTACGGTGTCGGATCCCGCGCTCCGGGCCGCCCTGACGCCCTGACGGCAGGGTCCGGGCGGCGCCGGGGAGGGCGACCGCTCCCGCCCCCTCCGTCCGGTCAGGCGGCCCGCGCCGGCGTCCGGACCCGCTCCGCGCGCGCGGGCGCCGCCGCCCCCGCCCGGACGGCGGTGACACGGTGGGTGGTCCGGGCCGGGTCGGTCAGCGGCTCGCCCAGGGCGATCCGGCCGGCGGCGTACAGCCTGTCGCACTCGGCGGTGGGCAGCGCCGCGTAGCAGCCGCCTCGGCCGGTGGCCGAGTCCAGTGGCCGCCAGTAGCTGTATCTGCGCCGTCCGCCCGCGCGCACGGTCACGAACACGGGGGTGCGCGCGTCGGCGACGATGCGCAGGACGTCGGCCTCGGCGGCGCTGAGCGGGCCGCACTGGCGGGGCCCGCGGCGACGGGTAGCGCGTGGGTCGGCGGTCTGCGCGTGAACGGCGGTAAGCGGCATCGGCTGCGGCCTTTCCGGGACAGGGGACTCGAGACCGCCTACCCGCTCCGGCCGGTGTTGATCTCGCTTGCCCGCATTGTTGTGCACGGCACTGACAATGCGGGTCCGCACCGCCGGGGAGCCACGGGTCAGGCCTTCGATGGGGCCACGTGGCGCAGCGGGTGGGGGTTGAGCCGGGCGAAGCCCTCCTGGCGTTCGTAGGGGAAGTACGGGTAGGGGGCCGTCCTCGCGCTCGCCGCGTCGAGTCTGGCCACCTGCTCCCCGGTCAGACTCCAGCCGACGGCGCCGAGGTTCTGCCGCAGCTGCTCCTCGTTGCGGGCGCCGATGATGACCGAGGAGACGGTCGGACGGCGCAGCAGCCAGTTGATCGCGATCTGCGGCACGGTCCGGCCCGTCTCTTCGGCGACGGCGTCCAGGGCGTCGACCACTCGGAACAGGAGTTCGTCCGGCACGGGCGGGCCGTAGTCGGCGGTGGCGTGCAGCCGGCTGCCGGCCGGAAGCGGGGTGCCGCGGCGGATCCGGCCGGTGAGCCGGCCCCAGCCGAGCGGGCTCCACACCACGGCACCGACGCCCTGGTCGAGACCGAGCGGCATCAGCTCCCACTCGTAGTCCCGGCCGACGAGGGAGTAGTAGACCTGGTGTGCCGCGTAGCGGCGGCGTCCGTGGGTGTCGGCGTCGGCCAGGGACTTCATCAGCTGCCAGCCACTGAAGTTGGAGACCCCGGTGTACCGGATCTTGCCCGCCCGGACGAGGTCGTCGAGGGTGGCGAGCACCTCCTGGACCGGCGTTCCGGCGTCGAAGGCGTGCAGTTGGAAGAGGTCGATGTAGTCCGTGCCCAGACGGTGCAGGGCCCGGTCGACGGCGGTGATCAGACGTGCGCGCGAGGTGCCCGCGTCGGCCGGACCGTCGCCCGTGGGCAGTCCGGCCTTGGTGGAGAGGATCACCTGGTCGCGCCGCCCGCGGATCGCGGCGCCGAGCACCTCCTCCGACGCTCCGCCGGAGTAGACGTCGGCGGTGTCGAACATGTTCAGCCCCGCCTCCAGGCAGATGTCCACCAGCCGGCGGGCCTCCGCGGCGTCCGTCGTCCCCCAGGCGCCGAACAGCTCACCCCGGCCGCCGAAGGTACCGGCACCGAAGCTCAGCTCCGGCACCATGAGCCCGGACGCTCCCAGTCTTCTGAATTCCATGACCGTCTCCCCTTCGTCGCATGGATCGATCCTTAACGGGATACATATCCCGTTAAGATGCTGAGAGACTAACAGGAGCAAGCCACTAATGGAACCGGAGTACCGTTATGACGTCCGAAGCCGTGAACCCGGGCAGCGTCCGCCCCGGCGGGCGCACCGCGCGCGTACGCTCCGCCGTGCTCCGGGCCGCGGGTGACGCGCTGGCCGAGCACGGCCTGGCCGGGCTCGACCTCGCCGACGTGGCCCGTCGCGCTCAGGTCGGCAGGACGACGGTCTACCGGCGCTGGGGAACACCGGTCACCCTCGTCGCCGACCTGCTCGCCGACATGGCGGAACAGTCGCTCCCCCGCACGGAGACCGGCACCCTCCTCGGCGACCTGCGCGCGAACGCCCGGCTCGTGCAGCGCACCCTGGCCGACCCGCGCCAGGGCGCGCTCTTCAAGGCGGTGATCGCCGCCGCGACGTGTGACACCGGCGCGGCGGCCGCCCTGCACCGGTTCTACGAGACCAGGGTCTCGGAGTGGGCGCCCTGCGCCCGGCAGGCCGTCGAGCGCGGCGAACTGCCCGGGGGCACCGACGCGCGCGAGGTGATCCGCGCCGTCTCCGCACCCCTGTACTACCGCCTGCTGACCACCGGCGAGCCGCTCGACGAGGCGGCGGCGGACCGCGCGGCAGCCGCCGCCGCGGCGGCGGCGCGAGCGGGAGCCTTCGTCACACCCGCGGGCTGACGGGCCGCCCGACCGTCCGGCGGGCACCCGGAATGCGCCATTGCCGCCAGGACGCCGGACGGTCGGCACGCCACGGGGCCGCACAGCCCCCGTCCCCGCCCTGTCGTGCGCGAACACCGGCGGCCATGCCCCACGACGATGCCGTCACAACTCCTTCACCGTATGCACACTTCCAGCCGGGCCCCGTTCCGCACGCTCCGGACGGTGCAGACGGTGCGGCCGGGCCGTGCTTAATCTCCCGGGCCATGCGATCCACACGAACGAGACGCCTCGGCCTCGCCACGATCATCGCCCTCGCCCTCGCCCTGTTCGGCCTGGCGCCCTCCGCGAGCGCGGCCGAACCCGCCCCGGCCGAGCTGACGTTCACCACCGACGCGGCGACCACTCAGCCGGGCGGCACGGTGAACCTGTCGATGACGATCAAGAACAACAAGACGTACGACATCTGGTTCGTCTACCAGACGATCGACCCGACCTGGCTGACCACCCAGCGGCCCGACCTCAAGTACGCCTTCACCGGATGCAGCCTGGCCTCGGAGGCCGGCGCCGTCCCGTGCACCGGCACCGGACCCGCCAACCTCGGCACCAACTACGGCGCGACCATTCCGCCCGGCCAGAGCCGCACCGTCACCCTGACCCTGCAGGTCGCCGCCGACTCCGGCTGCAACGGCAACATCGGCTTCTACTCGTACTTCTACGTCGAGTTCAGCGACAGCACGAGCGTCAACGGCGGCCCGGTCCACACGCCCGAGACCCGCGTCCTGTGCGCCTGACCGCGACGGCACCACTGACCTGATCTCGCTCCGGCCCCGGTCGGCGCACTGGTCGAGACCACTGACACCACGCGACCCCGGAGGCAGCGCTTCCGGGGTCGCCGCCCTACGACTCGCAGCAGCACAGGGGCCTGGCGCCCCCGCCCGCCGCGCACGGCCCGGCGCCGAACGGCCGCCCACGGCCGCGCCCGTTCCGGGTGCATGGACACGTGCGCTTTTCCGTCAAGTTCCGCAGCAGGCACACAAAAGCTCCACACACGCATCACTATGTGACGCGACGGAAACGTCGACGACCGGCGTCTCAGGGGGGCGACGGCGTGGTCACGGGGCGGGGCGTGCTCCGACAGGAGCCTGTCCTCCCCTGCCCTGGGGAGGGAATCACACCGCATGAAGCGGACCATACGCACCACGGCGCTCGCAGTGGGCGCGCTGATCGCGTCGCTCGCTCTACCGGCCGGGCCGGTCCACGCCGACGCACCGGCCCCGCGCATCGACCTGCGGGTGCTGGTCGTGAGCGACGGCGGGCCGGCCACCGGCGCCATAGCCGCCGAACTGGAGACCGCGGGCACGCCGTACACGGAGGTCGACCTGCGGGACGCCGGCCGGCCCTTGATCGACGCCGGGTTCCTCGCGGACACCGTGGACGGACGACCGCGCGCCCGGTTCCAGGCCGTCGTCCTGCCCAACGACAACCCGTTCCCGGCGGGCTCCGCCGAGATGACGGCGCTCGCCGACTACGAGCGCGCGTACGCGATCCCGCAGGTCGACGCCTACACCTACGCACGCCCCGAGGTCGGACTCCAGCCCGCCGTCGGCACCGGGTACGCCGGCAGCGTGGACGGCGTCCGTGCGGAGGTGACCGAGGCGGGGCTGTCCGGGCCCTTCGGGTACCTGGACGGATCGGTGCCGTTCGAGGACAACTCCCCCACCGTGGGCGAGTCCTACGCCTACCTCTCGACACCCGCGCCCGGCGCCGACTTCGTGCCCTACGTCCAGGCCACGATCCCGGGGCGGCCCACGAAGGGCTCCCTGGTGGGCGAGTACCGGCACGACGGGCGGCGCGAACTGGTCGTCACCTTCGTCTACAACCAGCACCAGCAGCAGTTCCGGCTGCTCGCCCGGGGCATCGTGGAGTGGATGACCGGGGGCGTCCACCTCGGCGCCGACCGCAACTACTTCGCCGTGCACGTGGACGACGTCTTCGCGGCCGACGACCGCTGGGACACCGAGCTCAACTGCACGCCGGGCGACGTGGACTGCCCGCCGGGCGAGGGCACGCCGGACCCGATCCGCATGGTCCCGGCCGACGTCGACCACGCCACCGCCTGGCAGGAGAGCCGGGACTTCACCCTCGACCTCGCCTACAACGGCTCCGGGAGCGTCGACCACCGCCAGGACAACGGCGGCGCGGACCCGCTCGCCGACAAGCTGATCGCCGACCGCGACCGGTTCCGCTGGATCAACCACACCTACACGCACGCCTTCCTGGGCTGCCGGCAGGACGTCACCGTCGTCCCGTGGAAGTGCGCGACCGACCCCGACGGCGGCACCCAGTGGGTGAGCCGGAACGAGATCGCCGACGAGATCGCCACCAACCGCGTCTGGGGCGAGGCGGCCGGACTCCCGATGGAGAACGACGAGTTGGTGACCGGCGAGCACTCCGGCCTGAAGGTCACCCCGCAGCAGCCCGAGGACAACCCCAACCTGGGCCCCGCCCTCACGGACACCGGCATCGCCTGGCTCGCCTCGGACAACTCCCGCGACCCCGTCCAGCGGCGGGTCGGAAGCGCCACGACGGTCTCCCGCTACCCGATGAACGTCTTCTACAACGCGGGCCGGGCGGCCGAGCAGGTCGACGAGTACAACTGGATCTACACCAGCCGCGCCCAGGGCGGCAGCGGCATCTGCGAGGACAACCCCGCGACGTCCACCTGCCTGTCCGCCCCGCTGGACCCGGCTACCGGCTACGCCGAGCACATCGTGCCGCTGGAGACCCGGATCGCGCTCGGGCACGTCCTGTCCAACGATCCCAGGCCGCACTTCATCCACCAGTCGAACCTCGCCGAGGACCGCATCGCCTACCCCGTCCTGGACGGCGTACTGGAGGGCTACGCAGGCCTGTTCGCCGACAGCGCCCCCGTGGTGAACCTCCGCATGGCGGACATCGGCGTCGAGATGCAGCGCCGCGCCGCCTGGCGGAACGCGGTCGACACCGGGCAGGTCACCGCCTACCGCGTCGGCGGCGCCGTCACCGTGCAGGCACCCGACGGGGTGGCCGTGACGGCGACGATGCCCGAGGGCACCCGGCAGGGCGGCACGGGCTTCGGCGCCGCCTACGCCGGCGCGCTCTCGGGCTGGACGCCCGCGTCCGGCGGGACGCTCGCCCTCACCCTGCCGTCCTCGGCCGCCGTGCCCGTCACCGGAACCACCCCTCCGGCCGGCCCCGGGCCCGTCGCTTCCACCGCGCCCCGCACCCGGGTGCCGGCCGGCGTGAGCGACCCGGTGCCGTACGGCGCACAGCGCTGAGCACGGCACGTCACCGAAGGACCGCACACCCACCTCGGCCGTGGAGCACAGCCATGCACGTTCCCCACGGCGCGCGACGCTCCGGCGCGTCGCGCGTCACCCTGCTCACCGAAGGCACCTACCCGCACAGTCACGGCGGCGTGAGCGTCTGGTGCGACCAGCTCGTCACCGGCATGCCCGACCTCGACTTCGACGTCATCGCCGTCACCGGCACCGGCCGTGAACCGGTGGTCTGGGACGTTCCCGCGCACGTCGGCCGGGTCGTCTCCGTCCCCATGTGGGGGGCCGCTCCCGAAGGGCGCGCTCCCCGGCGGCGCCGGGCCGACCGGCTCGCCGCCGACTACGAACGGTTCGTGACGGCGCTGCTCGATCCACGTGCCGAGGACGGGTTCGCTCCCGCCCTGTACCGGCTGGCGCGGGCGGCCGCGGACGGCGTGCTCAGTCCGTTCCTGCGGGGCGACCGGGCGATCGCCGTCCTCACGGCGGTCTGGAACCGGCCGGGGCTGCCCGTGCGCGAGGCCCGGCCCAGCCTGCACGACGCGGTGACCGCGACCGCGCTGCTGGAGCACGCCCTGCGCCCGCTGGCCGCGCCGTACCCGGAACAGGGCGTGGCGCACGCGGTCAGCGGCGGTGTCGCCGTGCTGCCGGGCCTGGCCGGGCTGGAGCGCCACGGGGTGCCCCTGCTGCTGACGGAGCACGGCGTCTACCTGCGCGAGCGCTACCTCGGCTACCGCACCGCCCCCTACCGCTGGCCGGTGAAGGCGCTCCTGCTGGGCTTCTTCCGGCTGCTGGCCGAGGAGACCTACCGCCGGGCCGCCCTGATCACCCCGGGCAACCGCTACAACCGGCTGTGGGAGGAACAGGGCGGCGCCGCACCGGAGTCCATACGCACGGTCTACAACGGCGTCGACCCGGCGGCGTTCCCGCCCGCCGGACCCGAGCCCGCGCGGCCCGTGCTCAGCTGGGCCGGGCGGGTCGACCCGATCAAGGACCTGGAGACCCTGATCCGCGCCTTCGCCCTGGTGCGGGCCGAACTGCCCGACGCCAGGCTGCGGTTGTTCGGCGGCACGCCACGGGGCGGCGAGGCCTACCGGGAACGCTGCGAGGCGCTGGCGGCGGAGCTCGGGCACGGTGACGCGGTCGCCTTCGAGGGCCGGGTGGAGGACATCAAGGACGCCTACGCAGCCGGCAACGTGGTGATGCTGTCCAGCATCAGCGAGGGCTTCCCGTTCACGCTGATCGAGGCCATGTCGTGCGGGCGGGCGACGGTGTCCACGGACGTCGGCGGCGTCCGGGAGGCGGTCGGCGGCGCCGGGCTCGTGGTACCGCCGCGCGACCCGGCCGCCATGGCCGCCGCGGCACTGGAGCTGCTGCGCGACGCCGGGCGGCGCCGGGCGATGGGCGAGGCGGCCCGGCTGAGGGTCATCGAGCAGTTCACCCTCCGCCAGACCATCGACACCTTCCGGTCCATCTACCTGGAACTGTCGGCGTTCGGCGGCGCGGCCACGCCCGCGTCCGCGGCCGACGACGCGTTCGCGGCGGCGGGTGCCCCGGTGGGGAGTGCGACCGGATGAGCGGACCCATGGCCCTCGAACCGGGCGGCCCGGAGCGGGACACGCTGGCGCTCCGGCTCGCGGCCGAACGCGCCCCCGCCGTGCGCGAGTACGACCAGCACACGCTCGCCCTGGTCCGTCCCGGCCACGCCGTCCGGCGCGAGGCAGTCGACCGGCTGGCCGCCGAACTGGCCGACCGTGTCGCGCCCGCCGTCCACCCCTACGAAGTGGCCGCGCTGCTGGAGTCCGAGGGGCTGACCGGCGAGGTGATCGCGGAGCGGTACGGGCACCGCGACCTGTTCTCGCTCGCCACGGCGCTGTACGAGCGGGTGCCGCGCAGCTTCCCGGACCCCCCGCGGCCCGCCGACCCCTGGCGGCCCGACCACGTGCGGTGCGCGCTGCGCGGCGCGTTGTTCGCGCTGCCGGGTCTGGCCTACGCGCTCGCGGGGCACCTGCTGCCCGCGGCGGGAACGGTGCGGGCCCTGGTGGTGGCCGGCCTCCTGTCCTGGGCGTGGAACCAGGCGCTGGGCCACCGGGCGTACCTGCGTCTGACGACCGGGAGGCGGGAGGCGGGCCGCACCCTCGCCAGGGGAGCGCCCGTGGGCGCCCTCGCGGCGACCGCGGCCGGGGTGTGGCTAGCCGGGTCCGGTGCGGCGGCCCTGGCGGTGACGGTCCAGTCGGGGTATCTCGCGGCGGCCGGGGTGCTGCTGGTGCTGGGCCGGGAGCGGCTCCTGCTGGCCGCGCTCGCGCCGGTGACCGCCGGTGCGGCGACGCTGCCGTGGTGGGACCCCGGCGACGTCCTGCGGGCGGGGCTGCCCCTGCTGTCGCTCCTCGGCGCGGTGGCCGCGGCGGGGTGGGCGCTGCGCGGCGCGCTCGTCGCCGCGCCGGCCCCGAACGCCGCCCGCCCGCACCCGCTGAGCTCGCTGCCGTACGGCCTGTTCGGGCTGGCCGCCGGGTCGCTGGTCTTCCTGGCGGGCCGCCACCATCCGTGGGCGGTGATCGTGCTGACGCTGAGCATGGGACCGGCGGAGTGGCTGCTGTACCGGTACCGGGGTCTGTCGGTGGCCGCGCTGCGGAGCACCGCCACCCCCGCCGGTTTCCGGGTGCGGTCCGCCGCCGTCCTCGCCGGCTGCCTGCTGGCCTACCTCGGCCCGCTGCTGCCCGCCGCGCTGCTGGTGGACGCCGATCCCGTCACGCTGCTGCCGCTCGCGGCGGCGCTGTGGACCTCCCTGCTGCTTCAGGCCTTCGGCGTGGCCTGGCTGCCGGCCGCCCTGTGCCTGGCGGCGGCCGCCGGCGCCGGCACGGTCCTCCTGGCCGGACTCCCACCGGGTCCGGCGACGGCCCTGACGTTGTGCTGCGGCGGCGCGGCGCTCTGCCTGACGGCGGGCGTGCTGCGGCTGCTGGGCCGGCCGGCGGCCCATGCGTGAGGCCGCGGCGCGACCGGCGTGCCGCCGCCGGATCCGCGCGGGACGCTCCCCGCGCCCCGTCACCCGGCGATCCACCGACCGCTCCACCCACCGATCCACCGACCGGAAGGACCCCGCGTGACCGCCACACCGCTCGCCGCCGTCACCGGAGCCGAGGGCTTCATCGGCTCCCACCTCACCGAGGCGCTGGTCGCCTCCGGGCACCGGGTGAGGGCCATGGCGCAGTACAACTCCTTCTCCTCCTACGGATGGCTGGAGACGCTCTCCGACGACGTGCTCGACCAGGTCGACATCGTCCTCGGCGACGTCCGCGACCCCGGCTCGGTCCGCCACCTCGTCGAGGGCGCCGACTGCGTCTACCACCTGGCCGCGCTCATCGCGATCCCGTACTCCTACCAGGCACCGCACAGCTACGTGGACACCAACGTCACCGGCACCCTGAACGTGCTGGAAGCGGTGCGCGCCCAGGGCACGCCCCGGCTGGTGCACACCTCCACCAGCGAGACCTACGGCACCGCGCGGACCGTGCCGATCACCGAGGACCACCCGATCCACACCCAGTCGCCGTACGCCGCGTCGAAGGCGGGCGGCGACCGGCTGGCGGACAGCTACCACGCCAGTTTCGACACGCCGGTGGTGACGCTGCGGCCGTTCAACACGTACGGGCCCCGCCAGTCCATGCGGGCGGTGATCCCCACGGTGATCGGCCAGGTGGCGGCCGGGGAGCGGACCATCACCCTCGGCGACCTGCGCCCCACCCGGGACTTCACCTTCGTCAAGGACACCGCGCAGGCGTTCCTCGCGGTCGGCACCGCGCCCGCCGAGCGGGTCGTGGGCCGTACCTTCAACGCCGGTACCGGCGGCGAGATCTCCGTCGGCGACCTGGTCGCCCTCATCGGCAAGGTGATGGACACCGCGCTCGACGTACGGGAGGACGAGCGGCGGCTGCGGCCCGCGAACTCCGAGGTGATGCGGCTGGTCGCGGACGCGACCCGGCTGCGCGGGGCGACCGGCTGGGCACCGGCGCACGACCTGGTGCAGGGCCTCGCGCACACCGTGGAGTTCTTCCGCGACCCGGCCAACCTCGCCCGCTACAAGACCGGCATCTACAACATCTGACCCCGCCACCCGCACGCGACATCCGACCACCACTCCTGCCCACGACCGGCACGTGAACCGAGGGGGAACCTCATGCACGCAGTGATCCTGGCCGGCGGCAAGGGCGTCCGGCTGCGTCCCTACACCACCGCGCTGCCCAAGCCGCTCGTGCCCATCGGCGACCAGCACGCCATCCTGGAGATCGTCCTGCGCCAGCTCGCCTCGGCCGGCTTCACCGGCTGCACGATCGCGATAGGCCACCTCGGCGAGATCATCCGCGCCTATGTCGGCGACGGCTCGCAGTGGGGCCTGACCGTGGACTACTCGACCGAGGAGAGCCCGTTGGGGACCATGGGGCCGCTGCTCACCATGCGCGAGCGGCTGCCGGAGCACTTCCTGGTGATGAACGGCGACATCCTCACCGACCTCGACTACGCGGACGTACTGGAGCGGCACCGCGCCTCGGACGCGTCGCTGACCATCGCCACGTACGCCAGGAAGGTGCACATCGACTTCGGCGTCCTGACCACGGACGCGAGCCGGGTCGTCGCCTTCACCGAGAAGCCGAGCATGGACTACCGCGTCTCCATGGGCGTGTACGGATTGTCCCGGTCGACGCTGGACGGTTACCAGGCCGGACTGCCCCTGGGCTTCGACGAGTTGGTGCTCGACCTGCTGAAGTCGGGCAACGCGCCGCACGCCTACGACTTCGACGGCTACTGGCTCGACATCGGCCGCCCCGACGACTACGACCGGGCCAACGCGGAGTTCACCAGCCGCAAGTCCCTGCTGCTCAAGGGAGCCTGAGCACCGCATGCGCATCCTCGTCCTGGGTTCCACCGGCTATCTGGGCGGCCATGTCGCCGAGCGGCTGCGCGCCCTGCCCGGCGCGCGGGTCCTCGGCGGCGGCCGGTCCGCCGCCGACGTGCCCGTCGACCTGGCCACCGACACCGTCGACCGGCTCACGGAGGTGCTGGCGGCGGCGGACGTCGACACCGTGGTCAACTGCGCGGGCGCGACCGGCGGTGATCCCGTGACGCTCGCGGAGCTCAACGCCCGCGGCCCGGCCGTGCTGTGCGCGGCGCTGCGCCGGGCACGTCCCGCGGCCCGCCTGGTCCACCTGGGGTCGGCCGCCGAGTACGGTCCGGGCACCGAGCGTGTCCCGGTGCCGGAGTCGGCGCCGACCCGGCCCCTCACCGCCTACGGCGCCACCAAGCTGGCGGGCAGCGTGACCGTCGCCACCTCGGAGCTGGACTCCGTGGTCCTGCGGGTCGGCAACCCGGTGGGGCCCGGCGCGCCGGCCACCGGTCTGCCCGGCCGGGTCACCGGCCTGCTGCGCGCGGCGGGCGGGGACGCGGACGCGGTGCTGCGGCTGGGCGACCTGTCGGCGTACCGCGACTTCGTCGACGTACGCGACGTCGCGCGGGCCGCCGAGCGAGCGGTCACCGCCACCGGCCCGCTGCCGTCCGTGCTGAACGTCGGCGGCGGCGAGGCCGTGCCGGTGCGCCGGCTGGTGCGGACGCTCGCGGGCATCGCCGGTTTCCGCGGCCGGATCGAGGAACAGGGCGCGGGCTCGGCGCGCTCGGACCAGGTGTCCTGGCAGTGCTCCGACATCACCGCCGCACGCACCGCACTCGACTGGCGTCCTTCGTACTCGCTGGACGAGTCGCTGGCCGCTTTGTGGTCGGCCGGCGCCCCGTCCCGGACCCTGGAAGGCGACCGTCCGTCGTGAGCCTGCTGATCCCGCTGTACGTCCATCCGGCCGAGGACCCGGGCTCCTGGCACCGGCTCATCACGGCGGCCGACCGCACGTACGGGGTCGTCCTCAACCCCGCGAACGGTCCGGGTGACGTGCCCGACCCCGCCTTCGCCTCGGTGGCCGGCGCGCTGCGTGCGGCGGGCGCCCGGCTGCTCGGCTACGTCGACACGGACTACGGCACGCGTGCGGCGGCCGAGGTCGCCGAGGACGCCCGGCGGCACCGGGAGTGGTACGGGGCCGACGGGTGCTTCCTGGACCGGGTGAGTTCGGCGGCGACCGAACTCGGCGCGTACCGGGCGACGGTGCGCGCGCTGCGCCGACGGGGCTCGTCGCCCGTCGTGCTCAATCCGGGGGTCCACCCCGCACCGGGTTACGCGCGGATCGCGGATCTCCTCGTCACGTTCGAGGGGCCCTGGTCGGTGTACGTGTCCGCGTTCAGCCGGCCGGACTGGACGCTGCGGCACCGGCCGGAGCGGTTCTGCCACCTGGTGTACGGGGTTCCCGAGGCACTGGCCCCGCTCGCCGTGCGCACCGCGCGGGAGCGTGGCGCGGCGGTGTCCGGGCCGGTTCCGGGAGGGCTGCCCAATCCTTGGGCGCGGCTGACTCCCGTGCTGACCGGGGCCAAGTCATGAGGCGGGGCGGACGGGCGTTCGTCTCGGCGCTGACCGCGCTGGCGGCCCTGGTGGTGGCCGGGTGTTCCGGTGCGGACGGTCCGCCGCCACCGGACCCGTCCGCCACAAAGGTGTGGCAGCCCCGGCCGGGACTGGCCTGGCAGTGGCAGCTCGACGGGCGGGTCGATCCTTCGGCCGACGTCCCGGTCTACGACATCGACGGCTTCGAGAACGGCGCCGACGACGTGGCCCGGCTGCACCGGGCCGGGCGCAAGGTGATCTGCTATGTCAACGTGGGTGCCTGGGAGGACTTCCGCCCCGACCGGGACGCCTTTCCCCGGTCCGTGCTGGGCGAGCCCAACGGCTGGCGGGGCGAGCGCTGGCTGGACATCCGCCGGCTGTCCGTACTGCGGCCGATCATGGAGCGTCGCTTCGACATGTGCCGGGACAAGGGCTTCGACGCGGTGGAACCGGACCTGGTGGAGGGCTACGGCGAGGAGACCGGCTTCCCGCTGACCGCCCGGGACCAGCTGGCGTACAACCGCATGATCGCCGCCATCGCCCACGAGCGCGGTCTCGCGGTGGGCCTCAAGAACGACCTGCCGCAGATTCCGCAGCTCGTGGACGACTTCGACTTCGCCGTCAACGAGCAGTGTGCCGAGTACGGCGAGTGTGCGCGGCTCGCTCCGTTCGTGGCGGCGGGCAAGGCGGTCTTCCACGTGGAGTACGGCGAGCCGACCCGGCGCTTCTGCGCCGAGTCGCGCAGGCTCGGGCTGTCGTCGATGCGGAAGCGGCCGGAGCTCGGGGTCTGGCGCGAGCCGTGCTGACGGCCGCGCCGTGGGCATGGGGCAGGATGGGGCCATGAGCGTAGTCAAGATCAACGTACTGACCGTCCCCGCCGAGCAGCGCGAGACGCTGGAGAAGCGCTTCGCCTCGCGGGCGCACGCCGTCGAGAGCTCCGACGGCTTCGAGTGGTTCGAGCTGCTGCGGCCGGTCGAGGGCACCGACAACTACCTGGTCTACACGCGGTGGCGCGACGAGGCGTCGTTCCAGGCCTGGATGGAGGGCCCGATGAAGGCGGCCCACCAGGGCGGCGGTGCGGGGGGCGGGGAGCGGCCGAAGCCCGCGGCGAGCGGGTCCACGGTGTGGTCGTTCGAGGTGGTGCAGCAGGCGGCGCCGAAGGAGGCGTGAGGCGTCGGTGGCGGCCCCGGTCCGGGGCCGCCACCGTGCTCAGCCGAGCTGTACGAGGAGGTCGCCGCCCTCGACCTGCTGGATGCGGTTGATGGCGAGCCTGCTCACCGTGCCGGACTTCGGGGCGGTGATGGTGGCCTCCATCTTCATCGCCTCGATGGTGGCCACCGTGGCGCCGGTCTCCACCTCGTCCCCCTCGGCGACGGCGAGGGTGACCACGCCCGCGAACGGCGCCGCGACGTGACCGGGGTTCGACCGGTCGGCCTTCTCGGTGACCGGTACGTCGGAGGCCGCCGACCGGTCGCGGACCTGGATCGGACGGAGCTGCCCGTTGAGCGAGGACATCACGGTGCGCATGCCGCGCTCGTCGGCGTCGCCGACCGCCTGGAGTTCGATCAGCAGCCGGACGCCCGGGTCGAGGTCGACCGTGTACTCCGTGCCGGGGCGCAGCCCGTAGAAGAAGTCCTTGCTGTCCAGGACGCTGGTGTCGCCGAACGAGGCGCGGTGGTTGTCGAACTCGCGGGCGGGCCCGGGGAACAGCAGCCGGTTCAGGGTCGCCCGGCGCTCCTTGGCCAGCCCCGCGCGGTCGTCGGCGGACAGCTCCGGCACCGGCTTGGCCTCGGCACGGCCGCGCAGCGCCTTGGTGCGCAGCGGCTCGGGCCAGCCTCCGGGCGGGGTGCCCAGCTCGCCGCGGAGGAAGCCGATGACGGAGTCGGGGATGTCGAACCGGTCCGGTTCCGCCTCGAAGTCCGCCGGGGAGACGCCCGCGCCCACCAGGTGCAGGGCCAGGTCGCCGACCACCTTGGAGGAGGGCGTCACCTTCACCAGGCGGCCCAGCATCCGGTCGGCGGCGGCGTACATGGCCTCGATGTCCTCGAAGCGGTCGCCGAGGCCGAGCGCGATGGCCTGGGTGCGCAGGTTGGAGAGCTGGCCGCCGGGGATCTCGTGGTGGTAGACGCGGCCGGTGGGTGCGGCGAGGCCCGCCTCGAAGGGTGCGTAGACCTTGCGGACGCTCTCCCAGTACGGCTCCAGGTCGCCGACGGCCTGGAGGTCGAGTCCGGTGGGCCGCTCGGTGTGGTCGGTGGCGGCGACGATCGCCGACAGGGAGGGCTGCGAGGTGGTGCCCGCCATGGACGCCACGGCCCCGTCGACCGCGTCGGCGCCCGCCTGGATCGCGGCCAGGTAGGTGGCGAGCTGCCCGCCGGTGGTGTCGTGGGTGTGCAGGTGCACCGGCAGGTCGAACTCCCGGCGCAGCGCGGACACCAGGGTCGCGGCGGCCGGGGCGCGCAGCAGCCCCGCCATGTCCTTGATCGCCAGGACGTGGGCGCCGGCGTCTACGATCTGCTCGGCGAGCCGCAGGTAGTAGTCGAGGGTGTAGAGCCGCTCGTCGGGGTCGGACAGGTCGGCGGTGTAGCACAGGGCGACCTCGGCGACGGAGGTGCCGGTCTGGCGCACGGCGTCGATGGCGGGGCGCATCTGGTCGACGTCGTTGAGGGCGTCGAAGATGCGGAAGACGTCGATGCCGGTGGCCGCGGCCTCCTGCACGAAGGCGTCGGTCACCTCGGTCGGGTACGGCGTGTAGCCGACGGTGTTGCGGCCGCGCAGCAGCATCTGCAGGCAGATGTTGGGGACCGCCTCGCGCAGGGCGGCCAGCCGCTCCCAGGGGTCCTCGGCGAGGAAGCGCAGGGCGACGTCGTAGGTGGCGCCGCCCCAGCACTCCAGGGACAGCAGCTGGGGCAGGGTCCGGGCGACGACCGGGGCGACGGCGAGCATGTCCTTGGTGCGGACCCGGGTGGCGAGCAGCGACTGGTGGGCGTCGCGGAACGTGGTGTCGGTGACGCCGATGGTGGGCGACTCGCGCAGCCACCGGGCGAAGCCCTCCGGGCCGAGTTCGGCCAGCCGCTGCCGGGAGCCGGCCGGGGGGTCGCCCGCGGGCACGGCCGGCAGCTTGGTGAGCGGGTCGGCGAGTCGGGGGCGTTCGCCGTGCGGCTTGTTGACGGTGACGTCGGCGAGGTAGGTGAGCAGCTTGGTGCCGCGGTCGGCGGAGTGGCGGGAGGTGAGCAGGTGCGGGCGCTGCTCGATGAAGGACGTGGTGACCTGGCCGGCCTGGAAGTCGGGGTCGTCCAGCACCGCCTGGAGGAAGGGGATGTTGGTGGCGACGCCGCGGATGCGGAACTCGGCCACGGCGCGCCGGGCGCGGTTGACGGCGGTGGTGAAGTCCCGGCCGCGGCAGGAGAGTTTCACCAGCATCGAGTCGAAGTGGGCGCTGATCTCGGTGCCGGCGTGGGTGGTGCCGCCGTCGAGGCGGATGCCGGAGCCGCCCGGTGAGCGGTAGGCGCTGATCTGCCCGGTGTCCGGGCGGAAGCCGTTGGCGGGGTCCTCGGTGGTGATACGGCACTGGAGGGCGGCGCCGCGCAGGGTGATGTTCTCCTGGGCGAGGCCGAGGTCGGCGAGCGTCTCGCCGGCGGCGATGCGCAGTTGGGACTGGACGAGGTCGACGTCGGTGACCTCCTCGGTGACCGTGTGCTCGACCTGGATGCGCGGGTTCATCTCGATGAAGACGTGGTTGCCGTCGCGGTCGACGAGGAACTCCACGGTGCCGGCGTTGCGGTAGCCGATCTGCCGGGCGAAGCTGACGGCGTCGGCGCAGATCCGCTCGCGCAGCGCCGGGTCCAGGTTGGGGGCGGGCGCCAGCTCGATGACCTTCTGGTGGCGGCGCTGCACCGAGCAGTCCCGCTCGAAGAGGTGGATCACGCCGCCCTCGGCGTCGGCGAGGATCTGCACCTCGATGTGGCGGGGTTCGACGACTGCCTTCTCCAGGAAGACGGTGGAGTCACCGAAGGCGGAGGCGGCCTCCCGGGACGCGGCCTCGATGGCCTCGCGGAGTTGGGCGGGTTCCTCGACGCGGCGCATGCCGCGCCCGCCGCCGCCCGCGACGGCCTTGACGAACACGGGGAAGCCGATGCCGTCGGCGGCGCGGACGAGTTCGTCCACGTCGGTGGAGGGAGCGGAGGACCCGAGGACGGGTACGCCGGCCTCGCGGGCGGCGGCGACGGCGCGGGCCTTGTTGCCCGTCAGTTCGAGGATCTGCGCGCTCGGTCCGACGAAGGTGATGCCGGCTTCCTCGCAGGCGCGGGCGAGTTCGGGGTTCTCGGAGAGGAATCCGTAGCCCGGGTAGACGGCGTCGGCTCCGGCGCGGCGGGCCGCGCGGACGATCTCCTCCACGGAGAGGTACGCGCGCACCGGGTGGCCCGGCTCCCCGATCTCGTAGGCCTCGTCGGCCTTCAGCCGGTGCAGCGAGTTGCGGTCCTCGTGCGGGAAGACGGCGACCGTGCGCGCGCCGAGCTCGTAGCCCGCACGGAACGCGCGGATCGCGATCTCACCGCGGTTGGCGACCAGCACCTTGCGGAACATTCTTGATCCCTTCAGCCTGCCGGGTGACGAGACCATGGTGTCGGCGCCGCCTCCGGTACGCCATGTGAGCCGGGCCACTCACCGGCCGGTGCCCGGCCGTGTGAGGTCGCGGCCGGGTCAGACGTCGGAGTCGATTCCGGTGACGACCGTGGGGCCGAGCGGCGCGCTGCCGCCGTCCAGGCCGGCCGCGCGCAGGGCGGAGTCGGCGACCTCGCGGGCGCGGCCCTCCGCGTGGGCGGCGGTGTCGGCCTCGACGGTGAGGCGGATGGTGAAGGTGCCGTCGTCGTTGACCGAGAGGGCGTCGAGGTCCTCCTCGTCTCCCAGATGGGTGCGGTGCGGGTCGGCGGGGCGCAGTGCGCGGGCCAGCTCGTCCTTCGTGGTGTCCTGGAGCGCGCCGGTGAACGTGCCCGGCACCGAGATGACGTACGTCGTCATGGCAGTCCTCCTTCGGCTCCCCTCCGCCTACCCCGATGCCGCCGCGCGACCCGGCCGCGAAGGCGTCGTCACCGCAGGGCGGCGGCGAGGCGCAGGCGCAGGCGGTCGACTCCGGCCGGTGTGCGGGAGGGGGCGGCGGTCGTGCAGCCCGGCAGCCCCGCCTTGGCCAGGGTGCTCAGCAGGGCCCGGGGGCCGCTGTCGAGGTAGGTGGTGAAACCCGCCCGGCGCAGGGCGTCCAGGGTGCGGTGGAAGGCCATGGGTTCGGTGAGGTGCGCGGCCGCCGCGGTGCGCAGCCCGGCCGGGGTGCGTACGGGCCGGTCCGTGGTGGCCGTGTACACGGCGAGCGCGGGCGGGGCGACGGGCTCCGCCCGCAGGTGGCGGCGGAAGGTCCGGTGGACCTCGGTGAGCAGCGGGTGGTGGTAGGCGGTCCGGCCGGTCAGCAAAGTGGCGCGGTGGCCGAGTTCCCGGACCCTGCGCCGTACGGCGGCCAACTGCTCGTCGGGACCGGCCAGGACCGTCTGGGCGGGCGCGTTGCGGGCGGCGACGCGCAGCTGGGCCAGGCCCTCGGTCCGCAGCAGGTCCGCCGCCCGGTCCGCGGTCATGTCGGTGGCAAGCAGGCCGGCCGCCGGGAGCGCGGCGTCCCGCAGCAGCCGGTCGCGCAGGTGCAGCAGCCGGACGCCCTGCTCCGGGGTGATCGCCCCGGCCACGGTGAGCGCCGCGAGGTCGCCCACGCTGTGGCCGAGGACCGCGTGGACGGGCGGGTCCCCGAGGTCGAGCAGGAGGGTCGCGGAGGCGATCACCGCGGCGTAGGTGGCCAGGTCGAAGGCGAGGGGGGCGGCGAGCACGAGCTGCTCGGGGCCGGGCGCGCCGGGGTCCGTGAGGAGGAGGCCGGCGGGCGGTCCGCTGCCGCCGAGCTTCGCGCTGTGGGCGTCCACCCTCCGCAGCACCTGCGCGACGGACGGTACGTCGCGCAGGTGGCGCAGGGCGCCCGGGAGGTAGGCGCCCTGACCGGGGCACATCAGCACGGTGCGCGGTGTGCCTCCGGCCGGGGCCGGGGGGCCGTGGTTCATGAGGCGGCGAAGGCGAGGGCGACGTTGTGCCCGCCGAAGCCCATGCTCGTGGTGACGGCCGCGAGGGGCCCCGGGGGCAGGGGCACGGGGCTGCGGCCCACGACGTTCAGGCCGATCTCCGGGTCGACGCGTTCGAGGCTGCACGCGGGCGGTGCGGTGCGCTCGCGCAGGGCGAGAACGGTGAGCACGGCCTCGATGGCGCCGGCCGCTCCCAGGGTGTGCCCGAAGGCGGCCTTGGTGGCACTGACCGCCACGTC
This sequence comes from Streptomyces sp. NPDC058796, assembly GCF_042745235.1. Classification (NCBI taxonomy): domain Bacteria; kingdom Bacillati; phylum Actinomycetota; class Actinomycetes; order Kitasatosporales; family Streptomycetaceae; genus Streptomyces; species Streptomyces sp. NPDC058796. Next base: position 55,569 of record NZ_JBHYOP010000010.1, on the reverse strand, counting down.
GTCCAGGCTCTTGGCGAAGACCTGCTCCAAGGCCTGGGCCTCGCCGAGGTCGCCGAGCGGTGTCGAGGTGGCGTGGGCGTTGACGTGCCGGACCTGCTCCGGGTGGAGCCGGGCGTCGCGCAGGGCCTCGTCGACGGCGGCGGCGCAGCCCGTCCCGCCGGGCGCGGGCTGGGCGACGTGATGGCTGTCGTTGGTGATGCCCGCACCGGTCAGCCGGCCATGGACGCGGGCACCGCGGGCGGCGGCGTGCGCGACGCTCTCGACGACGAGCATGCCGGCTCCCTCCCCCATCACGAATCCGTCCCGTTCGGCGTCGAAGGGCCTGGACGCGCCCTTGGGATCGTCCAGGCGCCGGGAGAGGGCGCCCAGCCGTGCGAACCCGGCCAGGACGAGCGGGTGCAGCGCGGCCTCGGTGCCGCCCGCGACCACGATGTCGGCACGGCCGTCCCGGACCATCCCGAGGGCCTGGGAGAGTGCTTCCGCGCCGGAGGCACAGGCACTGACGGGGGCGTGCACCCCGGCCTTGGCGCCCACCATGAGCCCCACCTCGGCCGCCGGGTGGTTGGGCAGCATGACCGGGATCGTGCGCGGGCTCACCCGGCGGGCGCCGCGGGTCTGGAGGCGGTGGTTCTGCTCCAGGATGCTGGTGACTCCGCCCAGCCCCACCCCGACGACCACGGCCACCCGCGCACCGCCCGCGCCGAGGGACGAGACCTCCTCGAACCCGGCGTCGCGCACGGCCTCCCGGGCGGCGACGAGGGCGAACTGCGCCGAGCGGTCGCAGTGCGCCGCCTTGGCGGGCGGCAGCACGGTGGCGGGCTCGACCGCAGCCGGGGCCGCGAGACAGGCCGTCGCGGAGCCGCCCGGCACCTCGAAGTCGAGGCGCCCGACGCCGCACACGCCGGCCAGCAGCGCCCGCCAGGTGGAGGGCACGTCGCCGCCCAGCGCCGTCGTGAGGCCGAGTCCGGTGACGACGGCGGCCCGCTCCTCGGGGGCCGGGCCGGCCGCGTGCCGTGGGCTCACGCGGTGCCGCCCACGGGAGCGGAGACGGCTTCGGCGAGGTGGGCGGCGATCTGCCGGACCGTGGTGAGCTGCTCCGCCTGCTCCTGCGGCACCTCGATCTGCCAGCGGTCCTCGATCGCGGCGATCACTTCCAGCATGGCCAGCGAGTCGACGCCCAGGTCGTCCTTGAGCGAGGAGTCGTCTCCGACTTCCTCCACGGACAGGTCCTCGACCGTCGCGGCCAGCAGTTCGCGCAGTTCGTCGAGCAGCTCTCGTTCCTCGGCGGTGGACGGCATGTGCGTTCCTCCTTCTTCTCGGTGCGCGGCGACCCCGGGGGGCGCGGTGGGCGGGAGGTCCCTGCCTCCCCGGGGTGCGCCGACGGTGCGGCGGCGATCTGCCGGGCGCACGCCGACAGGCTGTCCGGCGGTCCGGCACGGCAAGCGCGGTGAACCGGGTGACGGCGGGGCACCGGGAGCACGCCAGGGGCTTCAGCGGACCGCCGTGTCCGCTCTTCACGTTGAAGCGCCCCGCGGCGGACCGAGGGTGCCGGGCGGCGGGCGCGTAACCGGCCGGAGACACGCCGTCCGTTCCTCAGCGGACTTTGGCGGCTCTTTTAAGGCTTCTTGAAGATGACCTTCGAACGGGCGTTTCCGCCCCGGCCGGGTCCTAGGCTCTCGAACACCCCCCACAGTCCCGGTGGGCGCGATCGCGTCCACCGGGTACGGGGCCGAGCCAGCCGACCGACAGACCGAGGTGTCCTGCATGGGTTCCCGCCGAGCCGCTCGCCCGTCCCGCTCCCACGCCCGTCCCCGCGGCGGGCTCAGGACCCGCGGCACCGCGCTGGCCCTGGGCGCCGTCACCGTGACGGCGGGCGTCGGGATCACCCTGGCCGTCACCGGCGGCGAGGACGGCGGCGCCTCGGACCGGGTCGCGGCGAGCACCGCCGGTGAGGCGCCGGGCGCCGAGGACGCGGCGGGCGGCGCGGTGCCACTGGCGTCGGGCTCGGCGAGCCCGAGTGCCTCGGCGAGCGGCTCGCCGAGCGAGAGCGCGAAGCCGAAGGAGAAGCCGAAGCGGTCGGCGAGCCCCACCCCCGGTACCGAGCGGAAGCCGGCCGAGCCCGTGTCGAAGGCGCCCGTGAGGAAGACGGCGCAGAGCGGCGGCGACCGGGCGGCGAGCAAAAGCGGCGGCTCGGGGTCGGACAGCAGCGGGTCGGACACGGGGTCGGGCTCCGGTTCCGCCGGGTCCGGCGGGCCCGAGGCTCAGGTGCTCTCGCTGGTCAACGAGGAGCGGACCGCGGCGGGCTGCTCTCCGGTCACCGCGAACGACCGGCTCACCCGGGCCGCCGACGACTACAGCGACGTCATGGCGAGCAGCGGTGTGATGTCCCACACGGGTCCCGACGGGTCCACGATGACGACCCGGGTCGAGGCCGCCGGATACCAGTGGTCGACGCTGGGCGAGAACATAGCCCGGGGGCAGGCGGACGCCGCCTCGGTGATGGAGTCCTGGATGAACAGCCCCGGCCACCGCGCGAACATACTCAACTGCTCCTTCAAGGAGCTGGGCGTCGGTGTCCACTTCGGCGACGGCGGCCCCTGGTGGACGCAGAACTTCGGCGCCCCTCGCTGACGCCCGTCACCGTGTACCGGTGCCGCCCGCGCCGGCCAGTACGAACGACACCCGCACCCGCGCGCCGCCCAGCGGCGCGCGGGTGATCGTCAGTTCGCCGTCCGCCGCGCGAGCCGCCCGCGCCACGATGTCCAGGCCGAGTCCGGTGGAGCCGCCGACGCTGACGCCCCGGGTGAGCGCCGCCTCGGGGTCCGCCACGCCCGGGCCCGCGTCGTCGACCGTGAGGAGCACGTGCCGGTCCGCCCGCTCCACGCGCACGGCGAAGGCGGTGCCCTCGGGGGTGTGCCGGAAGACGTTGCCGATGAGGGCGTCGACGACTGCCGCGAGATCGTCCTCGGGGAAGGCGACGGGCGACGGGCGGGGGGTGAGGGAACGCTCGCAGGGCCGGCCCTGCTGGGTGGCGAGGACCGACCAGAAGTCCAGACGCATCGCGACCACCTCGGCGACGTCGCACGGCTTCGAGGCCCCCGCCCCCGCACCGGCCAAGTGCGCCGAGGCCAGCGGTGTGCGGGCCGCGGCGATGATCGAGTCCAGCTCGCTCTCCAGCTGGCCTGCCGCTTCCGTGACCCGCCGGGCGCTGGGCGTCGCGCCCATCCGGTCGGCCTCCAGGTAGAGGGCGGTCAGCGGGGTGCGCAGTCGGTGCGAGAGGTCGGCGACCAGTTCGCGTTCGACGGCGAGCAGGTCGACGACCCGGTCGGCCATCGTGTTGAACGCCGCGCCGGCCTCCTGGAGCTCGGGCGGGCCGTCCGGTTCCACCCGCACGTCCAGGTCGCCGGAGCCGAGGGCCAGCGAGGCGCGCTTGAGGCTGCGGGAGGAGCGGACGACGCGGGCGCCGAGCCGGTCGGCGACCAGCACCGAGCCGCCGACCAGGCCCAGCGCGAGGAGCGCCATCACACCCCAGGACGCGGCCACGCCCCGGGTGAGGTCGGCGGCGGGCACGAAGGCTTCCACCACCGCGACCCGGTCCCCCCGCAGGACGACGGGCTGGAGGTAGACCCAGCCGTCCTCGGTGTCGACGGCGAGCGTCTCGCGGCCGCGCACGGCCCGGTCGAGCGCGTCCCGGGGCGCGTGTGGGGTGCCCACGAAGCCGCCGTCGGGCAGCCGTACGACGAGTTGGTCGGCGGAGCCGAGTTCGGCGACCGCCTGCTGCACGTCGGCGCGCCGGGTGGTGAGGGCGAGCACCGGGGACAGGGCGGAGGCCCGCTGCTCGGCGGCGGTGGTGACCCGGTCCCGGGCCTGTTCGCGGACGAGGAGGGCGAGCGGGATGAGGAAGGACAGCGCCACCATCGAGGTGACGGCCAGGGCGATTCCGGCGAGGGCACGTCTCATGGCGAGCTGACCAACTTGATGCCTATGCCGCGCACGGTGTGGAGGTAGCGGGGCTTTCGCGCCTTCTCACCCATTTTGCGGCGGAGTGCGGAGAGGTGGACGTCGACCGTCTGATCCTCGACGTACGGCTGCTGCCACACCTCGGCGAGTATCCGCTGCCGGGAGATGACCTGGTCGGCGTTGGCCGCGAGGTAGGCGAGCAGGTCGAACTCGCGGCGAGTGAGCGCGAGCTCCCGGCCGGCGAGGTGCGCGGTGCGCGCGGTGGGGTCGATGCGCAGGTCGGCGACCTGGAGGACGGGCCTCCGCGCCGCCCGGACGTCGGCGGGCACGGACCTGCGCAGTACGGCGGCGAGCCTGGCCGCGAGCTGGCCGCCGGAGAACGGCTTGACCATGTAGTCGTCGGCCCCGGCGTTGAGCAGCCGGATGATCTCGCTCTCGTCGTCACGGGCGGTGGCGACGAGGACCGGGACGCGGGAGATGCCCCGGATCATGCGCAGCACGTCGAGACCGTCGAGGTCGGGCAGCCCGAGGTCCAGCACCACGATGTCCGGCGGGCTCTGGGTGATGTCGCGCAGCGCCTCGAAACCCTGGTGGGCGGTCTTGACCGCGTAGCCGTGTCCGGTCAGGACCTCGATCAGCGCGGCCCGGATCACGGGGTCGTCCTCGACGACCAGTACGGAGGCCATGGGCAGGCACGTTAGCCGGTCCGTCACTATGGTGTCGTGTCCCGCCTCCTGCGCTACCTGGTCATCTGGCTGTCGTGCACGGCAGCCAGTGTCACGGCTGTCATCATCACGATCCACTTCGTGGTGGGCTCGACCCGGCCGACCGCGCCGGTCGCGCAGTCGGCGCCGAGTGAGCCGCCGCAGTCCCCGAGGCCCAGCCCGTCGAGGACCGCGGAGCCCTCACCCAGCCCGTCGGCGACCAGCCGCAGGCCCAGCCCCACACCGTCCCGGAGCAGCGCTCAGCCGCCCGCGCCCAGCCCGACACCGACGCCGACACCCACCGCCCGCACCACTCCCCCTGGCACGCCGGCCGGTACGGGCGGCTCGGGATGCGAGGGCGGTGCCGGCGTCTACACGGTGCCCTCCGAGGGAGGCAAGGCCACCGTGCGGTTCGGCGACGACGGAGTGTGCCTGGTCTCGGCGGTGCCGAACCGGGGGTTCACGGTGAGCACGGAGCAGAGCGGCCCGCAGACGCTGACGGTGACGTTCTCGGCGAGCCGCCACCGGTCGGAGATCACGGCCACGACCCGGCCGCGGAGCCGGGCCGACGTCCGCGAGGTGTCGTGGTGACACCCGTCACGCGCAGGCGTTCCCGTTCACGCTGAAGACAGCCGGTGCGGTGTTGGCGGCCCCTTTCCCGGCGGTGAACCCGAGGGTGACGGTCCCGCCGGCCGGAATGGTGGCGGTGTAAGGGGCCGGGGCGACGGTCACCGCGCCGCCGGTCTGCGTCGGTGTCCCGCCCCACATGTTGGTGACGGTCTGACCGTCGGGGAAGGTGAAGGCGAGCGTCCACGGACCGAGGGGCGCGGCGCCGGTGTTGCGGACGGCGATCTCCCCCTGGAAGCCGCCCGGCCACTCGCCGACGACGCGGTACGTCACCGCGCACGTGGCGCCGGGGATGCCGCCGCCCTCGCGGGTGGTGACGTCCACGGTGGCGGAGCGGGCCGAGCGATTGCCGGCCGCGTCCCGGGCGTAGACGGCGAAGGTGTAGGCGGTGCCGGCGGTGAGGCCCGTCACGGTGACCGAGGTGGCGGTGGAGGTGGCGACCGGGGTCTCGGTGCTGTCGTCGACGCGGACGACGTCGTACCCGGTGACTCCGGTGTCGTCGGTCGCCGCGGTCCAGCCGAGGGTGACGGAGGTGTCCGTCACGGCGGAGGCGGCCGGGGTCCCCGGAACGGTGGGCGCCTCGGTGTCGCCCGGGGTTCCGCCGCCGAAGACCGTCGCCTCCTTCGAGGTCCGCGCGATGCCGTCGGCCCCGTGGAAGATGCGTTCGCCCCAGGAGCTGAGCCGGCTCGGGTCGAAGTCGAGGGCGAGGTCCAGGACCGGGTCGGTGTTGCCGCTCCACGACCAGGCCAGGTAACCGAGGTCCAGCTGTTCGGCGGTGGCCATCATGGTGTCCTCGTCGGGGTCGCCCCACTGGTCGGCGGGGCCGCCGAACTCACCGATGAGGATGGGCAGTCCGGCGTCGACGTAGGCCTGGAGGTAGTCCGTGATCTCCTGGGCGGTGTCGTAGACGCTGTACATGTGGATCGAGAAGATCAGGTTGCCGGTGGGGTCGGCGTCGTGGACGGTCCGCGCGTTGGCCCGCATGACGCCCTGCCAGTCCTGGCCCCAGTTGGGCGCGTCCACCATGATCGTGTGCCGGAATCCGGCGTCGCGGAGCTTCTGCACCGCCGCGACGGTGGGCTCGGTCCAGCCCGCGGGGTCGGTGTTGCCCCAGGGCTCGTTGCCGATGTTGACGATGACGTAGTCCTCTTCGCCGGCCAGCACGTCCTTGAGGCCGATCCAGTAGTCGGCGGCGTGGTCGAGCGTGCCGGCCGCGGCGTCCTCGCCGTAGCCGGTGGTGTCGTGCACCTCCAGGACGCAGATCAGCCGGTTCGCCTTGCACTGCTCGACGACGTTCGCGACGTCGGCGGGGCTGTTCTCGCTCCAGCGGTGGCCGTCGGAGAGGACGACCCGGACGCTGTTGGCGCCCAGTGCCTTGATGTCGGCGAGCGACTGGGTCTCGCCGGGGTACCAGGTGTGGGCGTGGTTGACGCCGCGCATGACGAAATCGCTGCCGTTGGCCTCCAGGAGCCGGCCCCCGCTGACGTGCAGGCCGGTGTCCGCCTGGGCGCCGGACTGCGACTGGGCCAGGGCGGCGGCCGGACAGAGGGCGCCGAGGACGACCAGGCCGGTCATGGCCGCCAGCGCCGTGAGCAGGCGGGCCAAGAAGCCCTGCCGGGACTCGCGTGGTGTTGTGCGCACGGTGACTCCAGTGGGTGGATGGGGAAGCGCTTACTGTGGGAGCGCTCCCATGAACCCACGGCAGCGCGTACACGTCAAGACGACGGGCGCCGTGAGAAGAAGGCCGAGTGGAACGGTTACGTCCCGCTCACCCGGATGAGCGGGACGTACCGGGTCTGGCCCCTCGGGATCGGGTCAGGGCAGGGTCCACTTCTGGTTGGGGCCGGTGTGGCAGGTCCACAGGTGGACCGGCGTCCCGTCGTTCCACGTGCCGCCCGACGCGTCCAGGCACTTGCCCGACTGCGGATTGCGCACCGTGCCGTCCGGCTGCGCCGCCCACTGCTGCGCACCTGTCCCGTTGCACGTCCACAACTGCACCCGCGTACCGTCGGCGCTGCCGCCACCGGACACGTCCAGGCACTTGCCCAGCGCCTTCAGCGTGCCGTCACCGGCCACCGTCCACACCTGCGCGGACGACTGGTTGCACGACCAGATCTGCACCTCGGTACCGTCCGCCGTCCCCGCGTTGTCCACGTCCAGGCACTTGCCGTTCACCCCCCGCACCGGGCCGGTCCGGGGTTCGGGCCCCGGCGCACCGGCGTGCTTGACGCGGATGTCGCGGAAGGCCACCTCGTCGCCGTCGCCGTGGTTCTGGAGGCCGATGTGTCCCTGCCGCAGACTCCGCGCCGGATCGGTGTTGGTGAAGTCATTGATCTTCACGCCGTTGAGGAAGACCTCCAGTCGCTCCCCGGTGACACGGATCTCGTACGTGTTCCACTCCCCCGGCGGGTTCAGCGCGGCGTCGCGTGCCGGGAGGTCCGCCGACTGGAACCCGTAGACGGCACCTGTGGTCCGGTCGGCCGCGTCCGTGGCGTCGATCTGGATCTCGTAGCCGTTGCTCACCGCCGACCAGGGGTCGGAGGAGGCCGGGAAGCCCACGAAGACGCCGGAGTTGTCGTCCCCGGCCGCCTTCCAGTCCAGCTTGAGGGAGTAGTCCCCGGTGAACTCCTCGGCGGAGTACCAGAGCATGCCCAGCCCGCCGTGCGAGGTGAGGGTGGAGTCGGCGAGGGTGAACCCGCCGGGTCCGGCCTGCTGCCAGCCGGCGGTGCCGGAGCCGTCGAAGAGGGAGGTGTAGCCGCTCTCGGGGCGGCAGTCGGCGTTGGTCGTCCCCGCCGCCCAGCGGACGCCGCCGAGGAGGTGCCTGCGGAAGGCGGGGTCGGCGTAGGACTCGTCGGTGTGGCCGCCGCCGGTGTAGAAGGCCCGGCCGCCCTCGTACTCCTTGCACCAGGCGATCGGGTGGTCGCCGTTCATGTTGCCGCCCGAGTAGCTGGACTCGTCCAGCGAGGCCAGGACGTGGGCCGTGGTGCGCGGGTTGCTGCGGTAGTTGTACCACTCGTCGGTCCGCTGCCAGGTGCCGCCGAGGTGCGCGGTGGCGTCGTGCGCGCGGTCCTCGACCTCGACGGTGGCGGGCTGGATCGCGGGGTGGGAGTGGAAGAGGGCGCCCGCCAGCCCCTCGTAGAAGGGCCAGTCGTACTCGGTGTCGGCCGCCGCGTGGACGCCGACGTATCCGCCGCCGGCGTTGATGTAGCTCTCGAACGCCGTCTGCTGGGCGTCGCCGAGCACGTCGCCCGTCGTCGACAGGAAGACGACCGCCTCGTACTGGGCGAGGTTCCCGGTGGTGAAGGCCCCCGGGTCCTCGGTGGCGTCCACGGTGAAGTTGTTCGCCGCGCCGAGGTCCCGCAGGGCCGCGATGCCGTCGTCGATGGAGGAGTGGCGGAAGCCGGCGGTCCGGGAGAAGACGAGCACTTCGTACGCGGGGTCGGCCGCGGCCTGCGCCGCGGCGTCCGGGGCCGCCCGGACGGCGGTGCGGGCGGCGGCGGCGTCGGGGGTGACGCCGGGCAGGGCGGTGGCCTGGGGCGCCGCGCACAGTACGGCTGCGGCGAACAGGCCGAGGGCTGCTTTCAGATGGTTGCGCATGGAGTTCGCCTCCTCTCTACGGCAGGGTCCACTTCTGGTTGGGGCCGGTGTGGCAGGTCCACAGGTGGACCGGCGTCCCGTCGTTCCACGTGCCGCCCGACGCGTCCAGGCACTTGCCCGACTGCGGATTGCGCACCGTGCCGTCCGGCTGCGCCGCCCACTGCTGCGCACCCGTCCCGTTGCACGTCCACAGCTGCACCCGCGTACCGTCGGCGCTGCCGCCACCGGACACGTCCAGGCACTTGCCCAGCGCCTTCAGCGTGCCGTCACCGGCCACCGTCCACACCTGCGCGGACGACTGGTTGCACGACCAGATCTGCACCTCGGTACCGTCCGCCGTCCCCGCGTTGTCCACGTCCAGGCACTTGCCGTTCACCCCCCGCACCGGGCCGGTCCGGGCACCGCCTTCGCCGGTGGTGAAGGAGAACTCGTCCACGTCGAAGAGGGAGCCGGGGCCGCCCTTGAAGACGAGGTGGAGTGTCGTGGAGCCGGCCGGCTGATTGCTCAGGGCGGCCGTCACGTCCTGGAAGGTCTCCCAGCCGCCGGTCACCGGGACCGTCGCGGTGCCGAGCAGGGTGCCGGTCGGGGAGCCGGCGCGCACCTCGATGGTTCCGCCGGTTCCGGCCGAGGAGACCCGGGCGGTGAAGGCGGTGGCGTTGTCGAGGGCGTACGGCCGGAAGGAGATCCAGTCGCCGTCCTCGATGTGGCCGACGGTCCTGCCGCCGTGCGCGGGCGTGTGGTTGACGACCTGGACGCCCGACGAGTTCCCGTAGTGCTCGGCCTGGCGGTGGCTGGGCTGGGTGATGTGCTGGTCGTGGGTGGTGAGGGCGGGCTGGCCGTTCGCGCCGTTGTCGGTGTACTCGGCGTCGATGACGCCGAAGATGTTGGCGTTCGGGTCGTGTTCGCCGTCCGCCAGGGTCTGGAGGGTGCCGGTGCAGCCGGTGGCCGAGGTCTGCGGGTGGCCGTGGCTGTCGTGGCCGATGATGAAGGTGACCTTCACCTTGGCGCAGTCGACGGTGCCGTCCTCGGGGTCGGTCACCGTCACCTTGAAGGGGATGGCGGCGCCGAAGTCGTAGACGCGTCCGTCGGTGGGCAGGTCGATGCGCACACTGGGCGCGGTGTTGCCCACGGTGATGTGGACGGAGGCCGTGGCGGACTTGCCCGTGGTGTCGGTGACCTTCAGCGTGGCCGTGTACTGGCCGTTCGTGGTGTACGTGTGGGTGGGACTGGCCGCGGCGGAGGTGGCGCCGTCGCCGAAGTCCCAGGCGTGGGTGAGGGCGTCGCCGTCGGCGTCGGAGCTGCCGGCGGAGGAGAAGGCCACCGTCAGCGGTGCGGTGCCGGAGGTGGTGTCGGCCCCGGCCTGGGCGACGGGCGCGTGGCCGCCGGTGATGTGCTCGATGCGGTAGAGGGCGGAGTTGGCGTCGCCGTTGAAGTAGCCGGTGCCGTAGTCGAGGACGTAGAGGGCGCCGTCCGGGCCGAAGGCCATGTCCATCACCTGGGTGCCGCTCCAGGGGAAGGCGTTGATGGAGTGCACGGTGCCGTCACCGCCGGTCTCGACGCGCTTGATCCAGCGACGGCCGAACTCTCCGGCGAAGAAGTCGCCGTCGTACTCCTCGGGGAACTTCACGTCCGAGGCGGAGTTGGCGTCGTAGCGGTAGACGGGTCCGCCCATGGGTGACTCGGAGCCGCCCCCGAACTCCGGTACGGAGCCGCCGTCGTAGGGGATCCAGGCGGGCTGGGCGGGCGGCAGGTCGGCGAGGCCGGTGTTGCGCGGCGAGGTGTTCTTCGGGGCGGCGCAGTCGAAGGTGGCGCCGGCGCCGCCGGAGGCGAAGTCGTGGTCGACGTAGGCGTCGTTGTCGCCGGTGCAGTAGGGCCAGCCGAAGTTGCCGGCCTCGGTGATGCGGTTGAACTCGACTTGTCCGGCCGGGCCCCGGGAGGCGTTGGCGGTGCCGGCGTCCGGTCCGTAGTCGCCCACGTAGACGGTGCCCGTGGCCTTGTCGACGCTCATCCGGAACGGGTTGCGGAAGCCCATGGCGTAGATCTCGGGCCGGGTCCTGGCGGTGCCGGGCGGGAAGAGGTTGCCGGACGGGATGCCGTACGAGCCGTCGGCGTTCACCTTGATGCGCAGGATCTTGCCGCGCAGGTCGTTGGTGTTGCCGGACGAACGCTGGGCGTCGTAGGCGGGGTTGCGCGAGGCGCGCTCGTCGATGGGGGTGTAGCCGTCCGAGGCGAAGGGGTTGGTGTCGTCGCCCGTCGACAGGTAGAGGTTGCCCGCCGCGTCGAAGTCGATGTCGCCGCCGACGTGGCAGCACAGGCCGCGGGAGGCGGGCACGTCGAGGATCTTCTTCTCGCTGCCCGCGTCCAGGGTGCCGTCGGTGCGCAGCACGAAGCGGGAGAGCCGGTTGACGCCGTCGAAGGGGGCGAAGTCGGATGCCGAGCCGTCCGCCGGCGCGTCACCGGCCGGTGTGCCGAGCTCGGGCGCGTAGTAGAGGTAGACGAACCGGTTGGTGGCGAAGCCCGGGTCCACTGCGACGCCCTGCAGGCCCTCCTCGTCGTGGCTGTAGACGTCGAGTTCGCCGGCCACGGCGGTGTTCCCCGCCGGGTCGGTCAGCCGGAGCGTGCCGTCGCGCGAGGTGTGCAGTACCGAACGGTCCGGCAGGACCGCCAGAGTCATGGGTTCGCCGGTCTCGGCCACGCCCTTGGCGAGGGTGACCTGTTGGAACTCCTCGGCGGCCACGGCGGCGGCGGTCCCGCCGCCGCCCGGGTCGGCCGGGGCCGCGGCGGCCGGGCTCATGGGCAGCACCAGGCCGAGGGCACACACCAGGGCCGGCAGCAGGGAGCGGACACGTCTGTGTCCGAACGGTCTCGTGCGCACAGGGTTCTCCCGGGAAGTGAGGGGTGGCGGCAGGCGTGCGTGGCCTGCCGTGAGGGAGTACGGGCGCGCGCCGTCGCGCCGTCGAACGCCGGTCGGGAGACGCTTATGACCGGTTCATTTCAAGGAAGTTAGCGGGCTTGGTCCGAACCTGTAACCCATTCCGCACAAGATCTCGATTCTTTTTCCCGTCAGGAGACAAAGTGGCTGGTGCACCGAGTGGGGCGCACCAAGCCGGTGGGTCACTCCACCGTCACCACGACGGAGTGCCATCCGCCGGCGCCGTCGGGGACGGTGCGGGTGCGCTTCTCGGTCTGGAGCTCGCCGGTGAGGGTGTGGCCGCCCCTCGTGGCCTGCCAGGCGTAGGACCACTGGCGCCAGGTGCCGCGGGTGTCCTCGGCCGCGAGGGTGGCCTCCTGCCGGGGCCCGTCGTCGACGCGGACCTCGACCTTGTCGACGCCGCGGTGCTGGGCCCGGGCGACGCCGGCCACCATCACGGCGCCCGTCTTCGGCCGTGCGAACGGCTTCGGGGTGTCGATCCGGGACTGAGTCCTGATCGCGGCCTCACGGGCCCAGTCGCGCTCGACCCAGTAGGCGTCGTACGCGTCGAAGGTGGTCAGCTCGATGTCCTCGATCCGCTTGCAGGCGGACACGTAGCCGTACAGGCCCGGGACGAGCATGCGGACCGGGAACCCGTGGTCGAACGGCAGGGGTTCGCCGTTCATGCCGACGGCGAGCATCGCGTCGCGGCCGTCCATGACGTCCTCGACCGGGCTGCCGATGGTCATGCCGTCCACCGAGCGGGCGACCAGCTGGTCTGCGGGGCCGCCCCTGGACGGCGGCCGGACCCCGCACTCCTCGAGCAGGTCGGCGAGCCGGACGCCGGTCCAGCGGGCGTTGCCCACGTACGGGCCGCCGACCTCGTTGGAGACGCAGGTGCGGGTGATGTCGCGCTCGGTCAGTCCGCGGCGCAGCGAGTCGTCGAAGGTGAGGGTCTTCTCCCGGGTGACTCCGTCCCCGTGGATGCGCAGTCGCCAGGCGGTGGCGTCCACCCTGGGGACCACCAGGGCGGTGTCCACCCGGTAGAAGTCCGCGTTGGGCGTGATGAACGGGCTGACACCGGCGACCCCGACCTGTGCGCCCCGGGGCACCGCGGGGGCGCGTGAGGCGGGCGGCGGCAGATCGGTGTTCTTGCGGGAGGCCACGGCCTCCTGACCGCCGGCGCCGTTCAGGGCCCGGCCCAGCGCGCCCTCCCCGGCCGAGGCGGCGGCAGCGGCGGTCGCCGCCAGGACGAAGCGGCACCGGTCCCAGCCCTCGCCGGCTCCTGCCCCGCCCCCCCGGGTGCGCCGCCGAGAGGCGGCCGACGAGGCAGTACAGGAGTGCGGCACCGGCGAGCGACCCGAGCACGGACGGGAGGGCGTCGGTGAGGCTCGTGGAGTCGGGACGGCTGGTGGCGGCCTCCGCCCCGACGGCACCGACGACCAGGACGCCCGCGGCCCCCGTGCGCCGGTGGCGGACGGCGAGGACGCCGAGGGTCAGGGCGAACAGGGCCAGGACGGCGAGGATGCCGAGCCGGAGGACCAGCTCGTCGTCGGTGCCGAAGTCGCGGATCGCCCAGTCCTTCACGGCGGCCGGGGTGCGGTCGATGGCGGCACCGCCGACCGCGACGACCGGGCCGGCCTGCGGACGCACCGCCGCCGCCACCAGTTCGGCGGCGGCGGGCGCGGTGCCTCCCGCCGGGAGTCCGCTCAGCGCCCCAGCGAGAGCCGTGCGGTCGTCCCGGGCTTCTTCCGCGCTTCGTTCTCTTCGTCGCTCACGCCGGTAATCCGGGGCCGGCAACCGGGCGGACTGGTGCGGTGGTACCCGTCCCGGGTGGGGGCCGGTGCCGGGGCGCGGCTACCGCGCACGCCGTCCCGGGCACCTCGGTACCGACTCGGGTACCGCGGACGGGAATCCGTACGCGCCGGAAGCCGCGCATCGGTCCCCTCCACGCCTCGGCCGCCCACCCGTCCGGAAACCGCCGCGCCGATCCGGAAGCCACGGACCGGAACCTCCCACGCGGTAGCCCCGGACCCGTTCCGCGCCCGTCCAGGCGCCGCGGCGCCGACCGCCTACCGCGGGCCGGGCCGGCCGAGGCGGTCCAGGACCGCGCGCATCGCGCGGCGCACGGCTTCGCGGGACTCGTCCGTCGGGTCGACGGCCTCGAAGGTGTGGTGGCCGTGCGGCACGTCCACCACCTCCACATCCGCCCCGCACTCCTTGGCCGCGGCGAGGAACTCCTCGACGGTGGCGGCGATCTCGGGCATCTCCAGTCCGACGCGGGTGAGGACGACGGGCAGGGCGCCGGCGTTCGCCACCGCACGCGCCGGGTGGAACCGGCCGCCGGACATTCCCCAGTTGGGCAGTGGCGCGAGGACCGGGTAGGTGGCCGCCAGGCAGCGCAGCCAGGGCGGCGGCGCGTCCAGCCAGTCGGCCGCGATCGGGCCGCCGCCGGAGAAGAACCACAGCGCGACACGATCCGCGTCCACGCGCGGGTCGGCCCGGACCTGGTCCACGGCGGCGGCCACGTCGGCGGCGGCCCGCTCGTAGTCCGACAGGTCGTGCAGTCGGTGGTCGACGACGGCGCCCACCACACCGCCCGCCGCCGCACAGCGCGCGTACCCCGTCAGAATCGGCCAGTCCCTCGGTGTGGGCCGCGCGTCGGCGGGCACCGGTCCGCCGTGCACGAACAGCACCGCGGGCCGTGGTGCGTCGGCGTCGGGCAGGTGCAGGTCGACGTTCCCGTGCCGCTCCCGCGGGGCTTCGGGGACATCCAGCGGGAACGGCCGCAGGTGCGGGGGCGGTTCCGTCCCTTCGACGGGCTCCAGCCGGTGTCCCTCACCGGCCGCGGCCCGCAGCAGCACGTCGGTCAGTTCGGCGGGGCGGGAGAGCATCGGCCAGTGCCCGGTGGCCAGTTCGAAGAAGGTCACCCGGGGGTCGACCAGGGCCCGCAGCGCGGGATCGCCGAAGCCCACCAGCATCTGGACCATCTCGATGCTCGTACCGTTGCCGGTGCACAGCACGCCGGTGGTGGGCACCGAGGCCACCGCCCCGGTCAGCCGGAGCGGCTGGAGCAGGGTGCCCGTCGGTTGCGGCGCGGCGAGGGCCGTGAGCCGGTCCAGCGCCGGGCCGGGCACGCCCTCGGTGCTGCCCCACAGGCGCCACTCGTCGTGGGTGGCCGGGGGCGGCAGCACGTCGTCGGCGTCCTCGTCCCCGGCCGCCGCGGCCAGCCGCTCGCGCAGGGACTGGTCGGGCACCGCGGCCAGGGCCGGGGCACCGTCGCTGGGCATGCCCGAGTCCAGGTAGACGATCCGGTCGACGCGCGCGGCCCTCCGGTCGGCGGCGCCCAGCGCCGGGTGGATGCCGTAGTCGTGGCCGACCAGCACGATCCTCTGGTCAGTGGCGTCGATCGAGTCGATCACGGCGAGGACGTCCGCGATGTGGGTGTCCAGGTCGGTGCGGGCCGCCGCCGGGCCGGGCGGGCCGTCGAGCCCGGTCAGTGCGACCGCGTGCGCCTCGGCGCCCGCGGCGGTCAGACGGGCGGTCGTGTCCTCCCAGACGTGTGTGCCGGTGAACATGCCCGACACCAGGATGAAAGCGGTCATGGCCTCTCCTCCGTACCTCGGCGGACCGGCCCGATCACCGGCCCGCGCACGCCGGTACCGTAGGAACTCCCCCTGAGGGAGGTTCAAGTGATCACGTCGTTCGACGGTCTGTGCGGCATCGGGGACCTGGCCGCCCGGGCGGGCGTCACCGTGAAGACCGTCCGCTTCTACTCCGACCGGGGCCTGCTGCCCGAGGCCTCCCGCAGCACCGGCGGGCACCGGCGGTACGACTCCGACGCGCTCGGCCGGCTGCGCCTGATCCGCTCCCTGCGCGCGCTCGGCCTGTCGGTCCCCGAGGTGCGCCGGGTCCTCGAAGAGGAGGACGCGGCGGGCGGCTGGGGCGGGCAGGAGGGTGGCGCGCTGGAGGACGCGGTCGCCGGGCGGCTGCGCGAACTCGGCTCCGAGATGAGGGCCTTGCGCTGGCGGGAGGCGGCGCTGCGCCTGGTGCAGGAGTGTCCGCCCGGGGAACGGGCGGAACGGCTGGGCCTGATAGGGGCCGTGTCCATGCCGCCCAGCACGGAGCCGCTGGTCCGGTTCTGGCGCGGCTGGCTGCCGCCGCGGATGCCGGCCCGGTCGGTCCGGGCGTTCCTGGAGGTCGCCGTGCCTCAGCCGCCCGAGGACCCGGCTCCGGCCCAGGTCCTCGCCTTCGCCCACCTCAACGCCCTCACCCTCGCCCCCTGCCCGGGCACCGCGCAGCCCCAGCCCGAGGCACACCGGGCCGCCGGTGCCCGGGGGGCCGCCGTGCTGTACGCGGGGCTGGCGGAGGCGTACGAACTGGCGGGTGTCCAGATGCGGCGGGGCCGGGACCCGCGGCCCGGAGAGGCGCTGGACGGCTTCGTCGGGGCGTACACCAACGCGTACGGGATGCGGGACAGCCCGGAGTTCCGCCGCCGGCTGGCCGGGCAGCTCGCGGCCGATCCGCGGATCGACCGCTACTGGGACCTGGTGGCCGAGGTCGTCACCGAGCCGGGCCGACGGCCGGAACCGACGCCCGGAACCGCCCACGACTGGCTGTACGCGGCCCTGGTCGCGCAGACCGGGGCCCCGCCGCCGTCGGCGGTGTGACGTCAGGGCGCGTCGCCCCGCCAGTCGAGGCGGCGGGGGTCGTCCGGCCTCGGCGCGTACAGGGAACGGCCGCCCGGGCCGTAGCGGCCTATCTCCGTCGCCAGTGAGACGCCCCGGGCGTACTCCTGCTCCGTCAGGTCCGTGATGTCCAGGAGCAGACCGTCCAGGGGACCGCCGACCAGTTGCGCGTAGGCGCGTCCGGCGCGCGGTCCGGGGTCGTCGTGCTCCGCTCCGTAGACCCGGCCTCGCATGAACTCCACCTCATCCATGCTCCGCAGCCTCGCATCCGCCACTGACAACGGCACCGGCCCGGGCCTCGAGGCGCCCTCCGGAACGGTGGCTCAGAACGGTGGCTCGTCGCACAGCTCCAGCAGGCAGCGGGCGCCTTGTGCCGCGGCCTCGGCACTCGCGGCACCGGACGCGGGGAAGACGCTGCCGTACGCGCCTGCCCGGTGCAGGGCGCTCAGCCGCCAGGCGAGGCCGAGCGCGCGCCGCAGCTCGCGGGTGGTCCGGCCGGATTCCGTCCACGGCTCCAGGTAGGCGTCGCGCAGGCGCGGCAGTACCTGCGGGCCGTGCCGCTCGCGGGCGTGGCGGGCGGGGACCGCCAGGCTGCAGAAGGGATGGGAGACGACGGCGTCCCCCCAGTCGAAGACGGTGAACGCACCCGGCCCGGGGTGGAAGAGCTGGCCGTCGTGCAGGTCCGCGTGGTCGAGGGAGTCCGGGACTCTCAGGGCTCCCAGTTCGGCGCACCAGTCCAGGAGGCGGGGGCGAAGGCGGCGGAGCCGGTGCCGTTCCTCCGGCTCCAGCGGCGTGTCGTCGAGCCGGTCGAAGACGCCGGGCAGGGCGGTGACGGGCACCGCGGGGACACCGAGCCGTTCGATCTCCCCCGCGCGTGGCGTCAGCGCGTGCTGCAGGGCCGCGTACCGGCGCAGGAGGCCCTCCCACGCTTCGGGGCCGGCGGCCCGGCGGTCGAGCACGTCCCTGAACAGCGGCCCCCCGTCGGGCAGCAGCGACCAGCCGCGGCCGGCGTCCACCGCGAGCGGCTCCAGGACGTGCCCCGGCGCCCAGCGGGCCAGGGCGGCGGTCAGCGCGCCCTCGAAGGCACTGGCCGGCGGGTTCGCCTTGAACCAGACCGCGTCGCGCCCCTCGACGGTCAGCCGCGCCAGGACGGACCACGGCCGTGACCGCACCCGCCACTCCCCTGTCGGGCGCACGCCCAGGGCGGCGAGCGCGGCCGTCACCCAGTCGAGGACGTCGGCCCGCCAGACGTCGTCGTCCCAGGGCGTCACCGCGTCCTGGGACCGCCCGCGGTCCACGGTCGCCGAGATCTCGCTGCGCATCCGGTCATCCCAGCACCGTGCGTCCCGGACGGCCAGCGCTTTTCGGGCCGCCCGGGAACGAGCGGGTGGCAGAATCCGGCCGTGAGCCAGGCATGGGGCGAGGGATGAGGGGTGTGGCAGTGCACCGTGTGGTGGTCTACGTGCGTCCCGGGCTGCTGCCGATGGAGCTGGGGATCGTGCACCGTCTGTTCGGGACCGCCGTCGACGACGCCGGCCGGCGGCTGTACTCGGTGCTCACGTGCGCGTCCGAGCCCGGCGAGGTCGCCACGGACACCGACTTCAGTGTGAACGTCGCGCACGGGCCGGACGTCCTGGAAGCCGCCGACACGGTGGTCGTGCCGGCGGCCGTGGAGGACTACGCGCCCCAGGAGCGCGGGCGGCTCGCCGCACCGGTGCGCGCGGCCCTGGAGCGGATTCCCGCGACGGCCCGGATGGCGTCCATCTGCACCGGTTCGTTCGTGCTGGCGGCGGCCGGGGTGCTGGCGGGGCGGCGGGCCACGACGCACTGGAAGTCGTGCGCCGAACTGGCCGCGCTCTACCCGGAGGTGGACGTCGATCCGGACGTGCTCTACACGGACGACCGTGGTGTGCTCACCTCGGCCGGTGTCGCCGCCGGGATCGACCTGTGCCTGCACATGATCCGCGACGACCACGGCGCCGAGGTGGCGAACACCGTCGCACGCGGCACCGTGGTGCCACCGCACCGCGAGGGCGGCCAGGCCCAGTACATCGACCGCCCCATCAGGCAGGCGGACGACTCGACGACGGCCGCCGCCCGCACCTACGCGCTCCAGCGGCTGGGCGAGCCCCTCACCCTGGAGGACCTGGCCCGGCAGTCGGCGATGAGTGTGCGGACCCTCAGCCGGAGGTTCCGGCAGGAGACCGGGGAGACGCCGATGCAGTGGCTCGGCCGGCAGCGTCTGGACTACGCCCGGCGGCTGCTGGAGCGCGGCGACGAACCGGTGGACCGCGTCGCCGCCCTCGCCGGCTTCGGCACCGGTACGGCGATGCGCCAGCACTTCCGCGAGGTGCTCGGGGTGTCGCCGCGCGCGTACCGCAACACGTTCCGCGGCGGCGCGTAGGGGGCGGCGGTGTCCGGGCCGACCGGTTCCGGCCGGCCCGGACACCCGCGGATCAGGCCAGGTCGAACCGGTCGAGGTTCATGACCTTGACCCAGGCGGCGACGAAGTCGTGGACGAACTTCTCCTTCGCGTCGTCGCTCGCGTAGACCTCGGCGAGGGCCCGCAGCTCGGAGTTGGAGCCGAAGACCAGGTCGGCGCGGGAGCCGGCCCACTTGACCTCGCCGGTGGCGGCGTCGCGGCCCTCGAACGTGGTCTGGTCCTCGGACGTCGCCTTCCATGTGATGCCCAGGTCGAGCAGGTTCACGAAGAAGTCGTTGGTCAGCGAGCCGGGCGTCCGGGTGAGGGCGCCGAGCTGGGACTGCTGGTGGTTGGCACCCAGCACGCGCAGGCCGCCGACCAGGACGGTCATCTCCGGAGCGCTCAGGGTGAGCAGGTTCGCCCGGTCGAGCAGCAGGAACTCGGCCGGCAGGCGGTTGCCCTTGCCGAGGTAGTTGCGGAACCCGTCGGCGGTCGGCTCCAGCGCCTCGAACGACTCGACGTCGGTGTGCTCCTCGGTCGCGTCCACACGGCCCGCGGCGAACGGGACCTCCACCTGGTAGCCGGCTTCCTTGGCGGCCTTCTCGACGGCGGCGCAGCCGCCGAGGACGATCAGGTCGGCCAGGGAGACCTTCTTGCCGCCGGCGCCGGAGTTGAACTCCTGCTGGACGCCCTCCAGGACGCGCAGGACCTGGGCCAGCTCGTCGGGCTCGTTGACCTCCCAGCCGCGCTGCGGCTCCAGACGGATGCGGGCGCCGTTGGCGCCGCCGCGCTTGTCGCTGCCGCGGAAGGTGGACGCCGAGGCCCACGCGGTCGAAACCAGCTGCGGGACGGACAGACCGGATTCGAGGAGCTTGGTCTTGAGGGTCTTGATGTCCTCCGCGTCGACGGCCTCGCCCTCGGGCTCGGGCAGCGGGTCCTGCCAGACGAGCGTCTCCTCGGGGACCTCCGGGCCGAGGTACAGGGACTTGGGGCCCATGTCGCGGTGGGTCAGCTTGTACCAGGCGCGGGCGAAGGCGTCCGCGAACTCCTCCGGGTTCTCGTAGAACCGGCGGGAGATCGGCTCGTAGACCGGGTCGTAGCGCAGCGACAGGTCGGTGGTGAGCATCTTCGGGCGGTGCTTCTTCGACGGGTCGTGGGCGTCGGGGATGATCTCCGGGGCGTCCTTGGCGACCCACTGGTGGGCGCCGGCGGGGCTCTGCTCCAGCTCGTACTCGTACTCGAAGAGGTTCTTGAAGAACCCGTTGCCCCAACGGGTCGGGGTCGAGGTCCAGGTGACCTCCAGGCCGGAGGTGATGGCGTCCGCGCCCTTGCCCGTGCCGTAGCTGTTCTTCCAGCCCAGGCCCATCTGGTCCATGGAGGCGGCCTCGGGGTCGTCGCCGACGTGGTCGGCCGGGCCGGCGCCGTGGGTCTTGCCGAAGGTGTGGCCGCCGGCGATCAGCGCGACGGTCTCCTCGTCGTTCATCGCCATGCGGCGGAACGTCTCCCGGATGTCGCGGGCGGCGGCGATCGGGTCCGGGTTGCCGTTGGGTCCCTCGGGGTTGACGTAGATCAGACCCATCTGGACCGCGCCGAGCGGGTTCTCCAGCTCCCGGTCGCCGGTGTAGCGCCGGTCGTCGAGCCAGGTGGTCTCGGGGCCCCAGTAGACGTCCTCCTCGGCCTCCCACACGTCGGCGCGGCCACCGGCGAAGCCGAAGGTCTCGAAGCCCATGGTCTCCAGGGCGACGTTGCCGGTGAGGATCAGCAGGTCGGCCCAGGAGATGCTCTGGCCGTACTTCTTCTTGACGGGCCACAGCAGGCGGCGCGCCTTGTCGAGGTTGCCGTTGTCGGGCCAGCTGTTGAGCGGGGCGAAGCGCTGCTGGCCGGCGCCCGCGCCGCCGCGGCCGTCGCTGATGCGGTAGGTGCCCGCGCTGTGCCAGGCCATACGGATCATCAGGGGGCCGTAGTTGCCGAAGTCGGCGGGCCACCAGTCCTGCGAGGTGGTCAGCACCTCGGCGATGTCGCGTTTGACGGCCTGGAGGTCGAGCGCCTGGAAGGCCGCCGCGTAGTCGAACTCCTCACCCAGCGGGTTGGCCACGGCGGGGTTCTTGGCGAGGATCTTCAGATTGAGCCGCTCCGGCCACCACTGACGGTTGCCGCCACCCTGGGTGGGGTGCGGGGCACGTCCATGGGCGACCGGGCAGCCGCCCGTCTCCTCCGTCTTCGCGTCGGTGACGATGGCGTCGTGGTTCTCGGACATGGGAATCCTTCCGAACGGGGCGGATCAAGGTGCTGGGGAACTGCGGGTGGTGGAGCAGTCGGGGCACAGGCCCCGGTAGATGACCTCGGCCTCGTCTATCGAGAAGCCGTGGTCGTCGGAGGCGGTCAGGCAGGGCGCCTCGCCGACGGCGCAGTCGACGTCGGCGAGGGCACCGCAGGACCGGCACAGGACGTGGTGGTGGTTGTCGCCCACCCGCCCCTCGAACCGCGCCGGGCCGCCGGGCGGCTGGATGCGGCGCACGAGCCCGGCCGCGGTGAGCGCGTGCAGCGCCTCGTACACGGCCTGGAGGGAGACGTGGCCCACACGGCGGCGCACCCCGGCCGCGATCGCCTCGGCGTCGAGGTGATCGCCCCGCCGGACGGTCTCGAGCAGCGCGGCACGGGCGGCGGTCACTCGCAGACCGGCTCCGCGCAGTTGGGAGGCGACGGCCGGATCCCGGGATGCGGTCATGGCGGTGAACCTACTCCCGCAAACACGAACGTCTCAAGGAAACGAACCGATCCATTTCGGTGACCGTCCGGTGCCGGTGTGCCGCCGCCGTGTCCGGCCTGCCGGGCCGGCCCCGGACGATCGTGTAGACAACGTGGGTGGTGGGCACTGGCAGGGGATGCCGTGCCCCGGCGCAACCCGACATCAGGAGTGAGTGATCAGCCCGTGCTGTTGAAGACGTTCCGCTGGGCCTTCGCCGTCACCGCGCTCGGTCTGGTCCTGGGAGTGCTGTACGACGGGTGGACCGCCTTCGGGCTCGTGGCGATCCTCGCCGTGCTGGAGGTCTCCCTGTCGTTCGACAACGCGGTGATCAACGCGGGGATCCTGAAGAAGATGAGCGCCTTCTGGCAGAGGATCTTCCTCACCGTCGGCATCCTGATCGCCGTCTTCGGCATGCGCCTGGTCTTCCCGGTGCTGATCGTCGCGATCAGTGCCCGGCTGAGCCCCTGGTCCGCGGTCCATCTGGCGCTCACGGACAAGCAGCGCTACCAGGAGCTGGTGACGGACGCGCACCCGTCGATCGCCGCCTTCGGTGGCATGTTCCTCCTGATGATCTTCCTCGACTTCGTCCTGGAGGACCGGGAGATCAAGTGGCTGGGGTGGCTGGAGCGCCCGCTGGCCAGGCTCGGCAGGGTCGACATGCTGTCGGTGTGCGTCGCGCTGATCGTGCTGCTGGTCTCCGCGCTCACCTTCGGCGCCCACGCCCACCAGCACGGCGGCACCCACGTCGACAAGGCGGAGACGGTGCTGCTCGCCGGTGTCGGCGGGCTGATCACCTACATGGTCGTCGGCGGCCTGTCCGGCTTCTTCGAGGAACGTCTCGAACGGGAGGAGGGGCGCGAGCGGGCCGCCGAGGAGCGGGCGGCGCGCGGCGGCGGGCCCCGCTCGGCCGTGGCCCTCACGGGCAAGGCGGCGTTCTTCATGTTCCTCTACCTGGAGGTCCTGGACGCCTCGTTCTCGTTCGACGGCGTCATCGGCGCCTTCGCCATCACCAACGACATCGTCCTGATGGCCCTCGGCCTCGGCATCGGCGCCATGTACGTCCGGTCCCTGACCGTCTACCTGGTCCGCCAGGGCACCCTCGACGACTACGTCTACCTGGAGCACGGCGCCCACTACGCCATCGGCGCACTCGCCGTCATCCTCCTGGTGACCATCCAGTACGAGATCAGCGAGATCGTCACGGGCCTCATCGGCGTCGTGCTGATCGGGTCGTCGTTCCTGTCCTCCGTCCGCCGCAACCGGGCACTGGCCGCGGCGTCCTGACCCCGCGTCCGGCCGGGCCGCCGGGATCGCCGTACCGCAGGTCGGGGGACCGAACGCGTGCGCTACATTTTGCGCGCTGCATCTCGCACCACCTTGACCACGCTGTGACCACGATCTCTCGCGATCCCTGACGCTACGGAGCCGGCACCCCCATGAGCGACATCCTCGACGGACTCGGCCGCGCCGCCGCCTACGGCGGCCTCGGCATGGTCCTCCTGGTCCTCGGCATCATCCTGGTCGACGTGCTGACGCCCGGAAAGCTCGGCCGGCTGATCTGGGAGCAGCGCAACCGCAACGCGGCCACGGTGCTCAGCTCCGCGCTGATCGGCATCGGCGGCGTCGTCTTCACCTCCATCTGGACGACGTACGAGGACTTCGGCAAGGGTCTGGTGTCGACGGCGGCGTTCGGGCTGCTGGGCCTCGTGATGATGGCCGTGGCCTTCCTGGTGGTCGACCTGATCACGCCGGGCCGGCTGGGCGCGACGCTGGTCGAGCCGGAGCCCCACCCCGCGGTGTGGGTGACGGCCTCCTGCAACCTCGCCGTCTCGGCCGTCATATCGGCGTCCATCGCCTGACGCCCGCCGCCGCGCCCGGTGTTCAGGAGACGGTGGCGGGCGGCGGGGTCCAGCGGCGGGTGCGGGAGGCCGCGCCCGCGACGCCGTACTCCTTCCTCAGCTGTTCCGGGATCGCGTAGTGCATGACGCGTCCGCGGGTGAGGGTGGACAGTTCCAGGACCGTGGTGAGGTGGCCGAGCCGGTCCAGTGCCCACGCGCCGAAGGGGGAACGGTCCTCGATCGTCTCCAGCACGCCGAGGAGGTGCGGCGCGGCCTTCACGACGGTGTCCCAGGCGGTGCGGGGAACCTCCAGCCAGTCGGCGCACGTGTCGCCGACGAGGTAGCGGATCAGCGCGGACACCACCGGGTCGAGGAGGGTGCCCGGGACGACCTCCTCGTACAGGTCGATCAGCTGTCGCGTGAGGTGGGCGCCCTCCTCCGAGGGGCCCATGTGGCGCAGCATGTACAGGTCGAGGAACTGGCGTCCCTCGTCGAGTGTCGTGGGGGCGGCTGCCTGGTCGACGCCGAGGATGGCGCCGACCACGCGCCAGGCGTAGAAGTACGCGTCCGCGCCTTCGGCGGACATGTGGATGCCGAGGCGGTGCAGACTGTCCAGGACGAGCAGGGAGAAGAACATCTGCCCGCCGATCATGTCCTCCTGGCAGATGGGGGTGCCGAGGGCCCCGGTGTCCCAGCGGTCCTCCCGTTTCAGGTGGTGGCGGATGGCGGCGTGCAGCAGACGTACCTTCTGAGCCGCCGGAATGAACCGGCCGCCGGCCTCGAAGGCGTCGGGCTGCATGAGGTAGACGGTGAACTGCCCGGTCTCCGCCATGCGTTTGGAGGGATAGCTCAGCCCGTGGGTGGCCGACAGCAGCCTGGCCACGTGCGGGACGACGTAGCAGGCGGGCATGGAGGCGAACGACAGTGCCGTGGAGATGTGCACGTTGTTGTCGATGAAGAACAGGCGGGCCTTCTCCATCTCGGCCCAGTCCACCCAGTCCGGCGGGGTTCCGGTGGTGCGCAGGTACTCGCGGGCCACGCCGGGGAGTCCGTCGGGGAGTTCCTGGCCTGCGGTGGACACGTAGCGCATCAGCGAGTTGAACTTGCCGACCTCGCCGCGCTCGAACAGGGTGGCCACGACGGCGTCGGCCAGTTCGTCGCCGCCGCGGCGCAGGGCGTCCATCGACGTCTCGGTGTAGGTCATCACGGTCTCCTCGTCAGTGGACGCGGTCGGTGGCGTGCCGGGCGAGGTCGCGCAGCGCCCTGCGGGCGTGCGGCGGTGCGCCGGCGGTGTCCAGGGCGCGGGTGGCCTGCTCCACGCGGGTGCGGATCATCTGCTCGACCCGCTGCGGAGCGCCCAGTTCCCGCATGAGGCCGCGTATGTCGCCGAGGTGCGTTTCGTCGAGGTCGCCGCGGCCCAGTACGCCGCGCAACCGCTCCCGCTGCCGGGCGTCGGCCGCCCGCCAGGTCTCGGCCAGCAGCGCGGTGGGGCGGTGGGCGCGGACGTCGTCCAGGCCCTCCTTGCCGGTGTGCCGCGGGTCGCCGAAGAGGCCGAGCAGGTCGTCGCGCAGCTGGAACGCCTCGCCGAGGGGCAGGCCGTAGGCGGAGTAGGCGTCCCGCAGCGCGGGGCCGGCGCCGGCGAGCAGGCCGCCGATGAGCAGGGGGTGCTCGACGGTGTACTTGGCGGTCTTGTACCGGACCACCTTCATGGAGGTGCCGGTGTCCGGTGGTCCGCCGGTGTGCAGGATCTCCAGGCATTCCCCGGCGACGAGTTCGCGGGCGAGCGCGCCCCACAGGGGCCTTGCCCGGGAGAGGTAGGCGGCGGGCAGGCCGCTGGCGGCGAACAACTCCCCCGCCAGGGCCATCAGGTGATCGCCCACCAGCATGGCCAGGGACCGGGCGGCCGGGCGGACCCGTGGGCGGCCCGACCGGGTCAGTACGGCCTCCAGGGCGACGTGGGCGGTGGGCAGGCCGTGGCGCAGGGCGCTGTCGTCGATGAGGTCGTCGTGGACGACCGCCGCGGCGTGCACCAGCTCCATCGAGGCCGCCGCCCTCAGCAGGGCGTCGCTGTCGGGCTGTCCGGCCGCCCGCCAGCCCCAGTAGCAGAAGGCGGCGCGCAGCCGCTTGCCGTGCCCCGCCGCGTTGCGGAGCTGCTCGGCCACGGGTGCGAGGGTGTCGTCGATGGCCAGGAGGTGGCGGGACTCCTCGTCCAGGAAGCCGTGCAGGACGCCGTCGACGCGCGCTTTGAAAGCGGCCGGGTCCCAGCGGTCAGTCATCGCCGGCGTCGGCTGCCCGGCGCGCCTCCACGTGCCGCGCGAGCACTTCCAGGTGGGCGGGTGGCACGTGCGTGTACCGGTCCAGGGCCAGCCTGCCCCGGGACTGGAGGTCGTGCTCCGCTTCCCGGACCAGGTCGGCGGTGTCCGAGCGGCGCAGGAGTCCGCGCACCGCGCCGACCGCCGAGCCGAGTGTGCTCACGGCCAGGTCGGCGAGTCCGGCCGCCAGCAGCACGGCCCGGTCGTCCCCTCCCGCGCCCCGTTGCGCCGAGTGCGTCATGTCTCTCCCCAGGGATCGCGTCGTGGCGGATGCGCCTGGTCAGCGGTGCATCCGGTCAGAGCATGACCCGACAGTCCGTGCGGAAGATCCGGTTTTCCCCTTTGAGCGACATGGGGAACAGGCGTCGGACGGGCCGCCCGTACCGGGCGGCCGACGCGGACGCTCCTCGCTCCGACGGGCAGGGGACGGGGCAGAGTCATCCGTCCCGGTCGACACTCCACCGGGGCAGTTGCTCGAAGAACGCGACCGCTTCCTCGCGCCACCGCGGGCGCCAGCCGGCCGCCACCTCCGCGGCCTGCTCGGCGTGGCGCCGCATGTCCGCCCGCAAGTGGGCGGCCACGCCTCGGCGCTCGCCGATCTCGCGGACCGCGGCGACGGTCTCCTCTGTGCAGTCCCGGTCTCCGAGGGCACGCTCCACGAGTGCGCGCTCGGAGCCGCTCGCTGTGGACAGCAGGCGGGCGACCGTGTAGCTGCGTCTTCCTTCGCGGATGTCGGTGCCCGTCGGCTTGCCCATGGCGGCGGCGTCGCCGAACAGGTCGAGGTAGTCGTCGCGCATCTGGCCGCAGATGCCGACCAGCCGTGCGTAGCGGCGCAGTTCGGTCTCGTGGGCGCCCGGTCGCTCGCCGGCCGCCAGGAGCCCCAGGCGCAGGGGCGCGAGGACCGAGTAGCGGGCCGACTTGTGGTCGGCGACGTCGTGGAGGACCGCGTCGTCGGGTGTGCCGGGGGCGAAGTCGCGTTCCAGGTCGGTGATCTGGCCGACGAAGGTGTCGGCCGCGGCCCGGGTCTGGACCTCGGCCATCGCCTGCCGCAGCTCGACCGGGAGCTCGGCGTCGAGGAGCACCCGCAGGGAGAGGGCGAGCGCCAGGTCGCCGGCGAGGACGGTGAGTCCGAGTGCGGCCCGCGGGTGGCCGGGGAACCTGTCGAGGTAGGCGTGGTACGTGGTGGGCCCGCCCCTGCGGGTGGCGCTGTCGTCGATGAGGTCGTCGTGCACGAGACCGTGCGTCTGCAGCAGCTCGATGCTCAGCGCGGCGGCGTCCAGCGCCTGTGCCGGCGCGTCGTCACGCACCAGGCGCGCGGCCTCGTGCAGCAGGACGACCCGCATCCGTTTGCCTCCCCGCAGGGAGAGGTCGCGCAGCAGCGCGAGGCAGTCCGGGGTGAAGCGGCTGAACGCCGGGGCGTCCAGCGTCGCGTCGAGGGTGTCGAAGTACTCCGCGAAGACCCGGTCGAAGCGGCGCCCGTACCGGGCGACGCGGTCGCGCGGTTGCTCGGTCATGGCGAAGTCCTCCTGAAAGCCTGGCGGGTGACACCCTGACAGTCTCCCAGGGGGATCCGCCGTCGGCCGACGCTCGACAGGAACCGGGCAAAGCAGGATCAAAAGGCGTTCGAGTTGAAGGAACCGTGGACAGAGCTCCATCCTTTCTCCATGTCTGTCACGTCTGCCGCTCCCGACTCCTCCTCCGTGCTCGACCATCCCCACGAATGGGCCCTGGTCGACGTGGAGACCTCCGGTCTGGTCCCCCGTCGAGACCGGGTGCTGTCCCTGGCCGTCGTGACGCTCGGCCCGGACGGCGAGCAGACCGGTGAGTACTCGACCCTGCTCGACCCCGGTTGCGACCCGGGACCGGTGCACGTGCACGGACTGACGGCGGAGCGGCTGCGCGGGGCGCCGGTCTTCGAGCAGGTGGCCGAGCGGATCGCCGCCTTGCTGGAGGGCCGGGTCATGGTCGCCCACAACGCCCAGTTCGACTACGACTTCCTCGCCCACGAGTTCGCACGGGCAGGGCTGCGGCTGCCCGTCACCCGGCGACTGTGCACCTTGGCCCTGAACCGCCGCGTGGACCCGCCGACCGACGACCTGACGCTGGGCACGCTCGCGGCCCACTACGGCGTCCGCCAGGTGCGGGCGCACGACGCACTCGACGACACGCGGGTGCTGGCGGGCGTGCTGCGGTCCTCGCTTCGTGAGGCGGCGCGCCTGGACCTGCCGCTGCCCCTGGTGGCCTGCCCGCCCCGGCAGGATGCCCGGTTCGCACCGAAGCCGCCGAAGACGCCGTGTGCCTTCCGCAACCCGGGG
Source organism: Streptomyces sp. NPDC058796 (assembly GCF_042745235.1). Classification (NCBI taxonomy): domain Bacteria; kingdom Bacillati; phylum Actinomycetota; class Actinomycetes; order Kitasatosporales; family Streptomycetaceae; genus Streptomyces; species Streptomyces sp. NPDC058796. The sequence goes on along the minus strand of NZ_JBHYOP010000010.1, from coordinate 27,446 downwards.
CGGCTCGCCGAGGGCGGGCCGCTGGTGCAGGGGATGAAGATCGCCGTGACCGGTGAGACCGGGACCCCGCGGGCGGACCTGCTGGTGCGGGGCGCGGCGGCGGGGCTGAACATGATGACCTCGGTCAGCCGGCACACCAGCGCCCTGGTCACCAGCGACTCCTCGGCCGGGTCCGCCAAGGCCCGGCGCGCGCTCGCCGAGGGTGTCCCGCTCATCGGCGAGGAGACCTTCCTGCGGCTGCTCGGCGACGTCCGGGGCGGCGTCCCGCACGAGGGAGGGGAGCCACGGGCCGACGCCGCCTCCCCGGCGCTGCCCGCCGTCCCGGCCCCGCGCACGCCGGAGACTCCCGACGCCGTGGAGAGCACCGCACCGGAAACCGGGCCCACCGCCCCCACCGCGCGGACGGGTCCGGCTCCGTCGGCCGAGGCGCCGAGACCCGCTCGGCGCGCCCGGCCCCGTGGCCCGCTGACCGGCCGGCGCGTCCTGGTGCTCGGCGGCACTCACCCCGAGGCGGTGGCCGCCCGTACCCGCGTCGTCGAACTGGGCGGCGCCGCGGCCGTCAACCTGTCCGCCGGCGTCACCGACGTCGTGGTACTCGACGGCGCGGAGACCGACCGCCGGCTGCCCCGGATCAGGGCGCTGCTCCTGCCCACCCACGACGCCGCGTGGCTGGTGGCGCCGGTCGTCACGGACGCGCCACGAGCCGACGGCCGGCGCGCGGCGGCGCACGTGCTGCCGCGCGGCGGTGTCGTCGACCTGCCCCTGCAGGGCGGGCGGGGGCCCGCCCACCGCTGGACGGTCACCGCGTCCTGGGCGCAGCAGACCGCCTGCGACATCGACGTGGTCGCGTTCGTGCTGGACGAGGACGAGCAGGTCTCGTTCGACGAGGACTTCGTCTTCTACGGCGCCCCGGAGAACCCGGGCGGGACGGTGCGGCTGCTGAGTGACGGCCCCACCGAGCAGACGATCAGCGTGGACCTCGCGACGCTGCCGCCGTCGGCCCGCAAGGTGGTCGTGGCCGCCGCCGTCGACGGTTCCCCGGTCTTCGGCGACGTCGGCGCCCTGCACATCGTCTCCGGGCCGGGCACCGGAGCGGCGGCCCTGGTGCAGGCCACGCTGGACGCCGCGACCACGGAACGCACCATGCTGCTCGCCGAGATCTACCGGCGCGGGCAGAGCTGGCGGCTGCGGGCGGTCGGCCAGGGCTACGACCATGACCTGGAGGCCCTGGCGCGGGGCTACGGCGTCGACGTCGCCGACTGACCGCACGCCGACGCACCACGGCCCGGCCCCCGGGACACGCGGGGCCGGGCCGTGGTGCGCGGATCCGCGGCGCGGACCCTGGTCAGCGTTCCTCGCGGAACGTGACGTGCTCCCCCGCCACCGGGTCGTACTTGCGCAGGACGAGGCGGTCGGGGTCGTTGAGGCGGTTCTTGCGGGTGACGTAGGTGACGCCGGTCCCGGCGGTCGACTTCAGCTTGACGACCGGGCGTGCGGTGCTGCGTGCCATGGTGCTCCTTCCGACCGCCGCGCGGGCTGCTGTGCTGTCCCGCGCATGTCAGTCAGGGCTCTCAACACCGGCGCCCGGCCGCGCATTCCCCCGGACCGCCCCGGTCAGCAGCTCTGCCACAGCCGGGTCATCACCCGCACGCCGAAGCGCAGCCCCTCCAGCGGCACGCGTTCGTCGACGCCGTGGAAGAGGCGGCCGTAGTCCAGGTCGTGCGGCAGCTTGAGGCCCTTGAAGCCGAAGCAGCGGATGTCCAGCTTGGTGAAGGCCTTCGCGTCGGTGCCGCCCGGGTTGCAGTACGGCACGGGGTGACCGTCGGGGTCCTCGGCGCGCACCGCCGCGCACATGGCGTCGACGAGCGGGCCGTCGAAGGTGGTCTCCATGGCGATGTCGTGGTTGACCCACTCCCGGGAGACCGAGGGCAGGAGCAGGGCGTCGATGGTGTCGACCAGCTCCTGTTCGTGGCCGGGCAGGAAGCGGCCGTCGACGCGGGCGGTGGCCCGGCCCGGGATGACGTTGGTCTGGTAGCCGGCCGTGAACATGGTGGGGTTGGCCGAGTTGCGCAGCACGACCTGCATGAAGTCGGCCACGTGGCCCAGCTTGGCCAGTTCGGCGTCCAGGTCCTCCGCGTCCAGGTCGAGGTCGACGCCCTGGAGGCGGGCGGCCTCGGTGAGCAGGGCGCGCACCGGCGCGATCAGGCGGACGGGGAAGGTGTGACGGCCGATGCGGGTGAGGGACTCGGCGAGGTCGGTGACGGCGTTCTCGTCGTTCGGGGACGAGCCGTGACCGGCGCGGCCCGATGCCGTCAGTTCCATCCAGGCCATGCCGCGCTGGGCGTTCTCGATGGGGTAGAGGCGCCGGGTGTCGTCCAGGGCGTAGCTGAAGCCGCCGCCCTCGCCGATCGCCTCGGTGACGCCGGCGAACAGCTCGGGCCGGTGCTCGACCAGCCAGTGGGCGCCGAACCTGCCGCCGGCCTCCTCGTCGGCGAGGAAGGCGAGGACGATGTCGCGGGCGGGCCGGGTACCGGTGCGGGCGAAGTGACGGGCGGTGGCCAGCATGACGGCCACCGTGTCCTTCATGTCGATGGCGCCGCGGCCCCACAGGTAGCCGTCGCGGATCTCTCCCGAGAACGGCGGCACCTGCCACTCGGCCGCGTCCGCCGGTACGACGTCCAGGTGGCCGTGGACCAGCAGGGCGCCCCGGGCGCGGTCGGCCCCGGGGATGCGGGCGACGACGTTGGCGCGGCCCGGGGCGCTCTCCACCAGCTCGGAGCCGATGCCCGCCTCAGCGAGCCGGGCCACGACCCAGTCGGCGCAGGCGCGCTCGTCGCTGGTGGGGTTGGAGGTGTCGAAGCGGATCAGCTCCGCGCACAGCTCGACGGCCTCGCGCTGCGCCTCCTCGGAGGCGGAGGCCGGGGCGGGGGTGGTGCTCATGGTGCTCCTACGGGGGCCGTGCCGGGCGCGGCCGGGGTGCGGTCGGCGGTTCCGTCGTCGACGGTGGTGGTGCCGTACGTCCTGATCCAGCCGGCGAGGCCGAGGACGCTGTAGAGGACGAAGGCGGTGAGCAGGGAGTTCAGGGCGGGAATGCCGCCGTCGTAGAACTTGCCGACGCAGAAGGCGACGGCCCAGATGACCAGGGACATCGGCACCCAGGTCGGCGAGCTGGCCGGCAGGGTCTCGGACTCGCGGGTGGCGTCCAGGGGTGCGCGCATGCGGCGGACCACCCAGTACTCGGCCACGATGATGCCGCCCACCGGCGGAATGGCGACGCCCAGCACGGACAGGAAGTCGGTGAAGTGGGTCATGATGCCGACGGCGGACAGCAGGGTGCCCGCGATGCCGAGGACGACGGTGACCGCCCCCCGGTGCACGCGCTTGCCGAAGACGACCTGGAAGAAGTTGACGACGCCGAGCGAGGAGCCGTACAGGTTCCAGTCGTTGATCTTCGCGGTGGACATCAGGACGACGAGCACGCCGAAGACGCCGGAGGTGGACAGCACGATCTGGGAGACCTGGCCGCTGCCGACCATGTGGCCGAGGAGCACGCCGGTCATGCCGACGATGTACTCGGACAGGATCATCGAGGATGCGCTCTGCAGGAAGACGTGACTGCCCTTGCGGTTGTAACGGGTCATCTCCGGGGAGACGATCGCGCCGGTCATGAAGCCGCCCGCGATGGCGGTCGCGGCGACCGCGAGGGGGATGGTCTCGCCAGGGGCCGGGGAGTCGATCAGCTCGGTCAGCGAGTGGTCGCTCAGCGCGTCGGTGACCGACCAGGCGACCATCGCGAAGAACAGCGGCGTGACGATCTTCGCGAAGACGGCCATGTACCGGAAGCCGAAGATCACCAGGACGGTGATGCCGAGGCCGGCGGCGATGCACCACAGCCAGGAGGGACCGCCGACGAGCGCGGACACGCTGTCGCCGAAGATCGTGTTCTGGACGCCGAACCAGCCCACGAGGCTGACCGAGATGACCAGGCTGACCAGCGCCGAGCCGTTGCGGCCGAAGCCGGCCCAGCGGGTGAGCAGCGGGGTCGCCAGACCCTCGCGCATGCCGGCCAGGCCGATCGCGAAGATGACGACCTCGAGGATCACCGCGCCCAGCGTGAACGCGAGGAACGCGTCACCGAAGGACATGCCGACGCCGATGGTGGCGCCGAGGGTGAACTGCGAGATGGAGCCCGACTGCGCGAGCCACTGGAGCAGCATCGTCCAGAAGCCGAGCCGCTTGTCGCGCGGGACCCGGGACAGGGCGTAGTCGTCGCTGCCCACGGCCTTGGTGCCGCCCGCCTCGGAGGCGGTGCCGTCGTTCGCGGCCATGATCACGACTCCCCGGGTTCGCGGCCGAAGGTCTGCAGGTGGGTCAGGGAGCCGTAGCGGGACACGAGCGCGTCGAACTCCTGGTCGTCGTGGAAGTCGAGGCGTCCGCCGCCATAGGCCTTGGCGGTCTCGACGGCGAACCGGGCGGCCGCCGCGATGTCCGTCTCGTGGCTGGCACCCGTCTGGCAGCCGGGCACCGCCGCCGCGGAGGTGACGGCGAGGCCGACGACCGGGGCGGCCGTCGCCGTGGCCGGCTGCAGGATCGAATTGATGTGGTGTACACCGTTACCGTACGGGGTGATGTCCTGGGTGGTCACCGGGTACGTGACCAACGGCTCACCGGTCACCACGGCCAGCAGCTCCCCCAGCTGCTCGCTCACCTTGAGCACCCAGCCCTCCTTTACGGTGGGCGACAGGGCGAGGCCCTTGTGGTTGATGATCCGGTTGCCCTTGGTGGTGTCGACGGAGAGCACGGCCTCCATCTCGCCGGTGACCTCGTGCCGGTTCATGGTCGCGATGTCGACGGGCGAGTCCATGAACGGCACCGGGTCGTGCGGTGCGGTCGGGGCGTCGGGGCAGATGTGGGTGGCGACGATCACGTCGCCGTCGAGCACGTCCCCGCGCCGGCGCATGTCCAGCAGTTTGGCGGCGGTGGCGAGCGCGGCGACCGCGCCGTCGGCGTCGGAGACCAGGCCGGTCGCCTCCGGGCGGGCCCCGATGCCGCCGAGGCGCCCGACCACGCCGAGGGTGCGCGCCGGGCCGCCGACGGTACGGCCGCTCCGGCCCGGGATGCGGACGAGCACGAAGTCCGTCGAGCCGCGCTCGCCGGTGACGGTGGTGACTTCGGCGCCGGAGCCCTCGGGTCCGGCCACGGAGTCGAGGTGGGCGGCGACGCGCTTGCCGTCGACGTCGGGATCGTCCAGCAGGTCCACGAGGTCCAGGACGTACTTCAACATGGGCAGTTCTCCTGATCCGCACCTGGGGCGGTGCTGACAGCAGGTTCCGGATCGATTAACGTTCTCCGCAACTGTTTCCCGCTATCTGCAATTCAGGTCTGCATGGTGAGATGGGCGGGACGACGACCGCACAGTGACCAGCCCAGCGAGGAGAGCCGCCATGGCCGACCGGCCCGCCCAGCCCTCGGACCGCAAGACGCCGGCCGGAGCGCTGCAGACCGTCGACCGCGCCCTCCTGGTGCTGCTGGCCTTCGAGCGCAGCCGTCCCGACTGGGGCGTGACGGAGATCGCCGGTGAGTTCGGCTGGGACACCTCGGTCGCCCAGCGGCTGCTGTCCACGCTCGCGGGCCGCGGCTTCCTGGTCTCCGACCCGGCGACGCGCCGCTACCGCATCGGCCCGGCCGCCCTGCGCCTGGGCCGTCTCTGGGAGCGCTCGGGCTCCCTGGAACTGCTCGCCGAACCGGTCCTCCAGGACCTGCGCGCGGCGACCGGCGACACCGTCCTGTTCTGCCTGCCCGACAGCTTCCACATGCGCTGCGTGGCGGCCGTCGAGGGTGAGGAGGGCCCGCTGCGCTACTACCCGCTGGTCGGCGAGCTGTACCCGGCGCACGCGGGCGCCACCAGCAAGTCGTACTACGCCTTCCTGCCCGACGACCAGCGCCACCGGCTGTTCCGCGGCCGCCCCATGGCACGCTTCACCGAGCGCACGGTCACCGACCCGGACCAGCTGGAGCAGGAGTTCCGCCGGGTCCGCGCCCAGGGCTACGCCTGGACCGTCGGCGAGTACGACGCCGGCATCGGCACGGTCGCCGTGCCGGTGTTCCTCGGCTCCGAGCCCTACGGCAGCCTCAGCCTCGGTGCCGCCAAGGAACGCTTCCCCGAGGGCCCGGAGGACCGCCTGGAGGTGCTGCGCCGCGCCGCCCGGCTGCTGGAGCGGCGCCTGACGCACCCTCCGCAGCACCAGCGCCGCCCGCGCTCCACCCGTACCGCCTGAACCGTCAACGCATCACTGATCCCCCGTCGACGAGGACACCCCGTGAATCTGCTGCTCCTGTCCAACTCCACCCAGTACGGCCGCGGCTACCTGGAACACGCCCTCGGCACCGTGACCGGCTTCCTGCCCGGCGGCGCGCGGCTGGCGTTCGTGCCGTACGCCCTCGCGGACCACGACGCGTACACCGCCAAGGTGCGCGGCGCGCTCGCCGGCGCGGGCATCGACGTGCGGGGCGTGCACGAGGGCGGCGACCCGCCGGCGCGACTCGGTGAGGCGGACGCGGTCTTCGTCGGCGGCGGCAACTCCTTCCGGCTGCTGAGCGCCCTGTACCGCACGGGGCTGCGGGAGGCGCTGATCAAGGCGGTGGGTGACGGGCTGCCCTACATGGGAGCCAGCGCCGGTACGAACATGGCGGCGCCCTCGCTGCGCACCACCAACGACATGCCCATCGTCGAGCCCCCGTCCTTCGAGGCGCTGGGGTTGGTGCCCTTCCAGATCAACCCGCACTACCTCGACCCGGACCCCTCCTCGACGCACAAGGGTGAGACCCGCGAGGAGCGGCTGACGGAGTTCCTGGAGGAGAACGACGTGCCCGTGCTCGGGCTGCGGGAGGGTTCCTGGCTGCGGGTCGACGGCGAGAGGGCGGTGCTCGGGGGCGAGCGGGACGCACGGTTGTTCCGGCGGGATACCGAGCCCCGGGAGCTGGCCGCGGGCTCGGACGTGTCCGAGCTGCTGCGGGTGACGGCAGCGTTCGACGCGCGGGCGTAGGCGCGAGGACCCAGGCGATCCGCTCTCGTGGACAGCACGCCCGGCCTGTCCGTCCCCGTGAGCCCCACCAGTCGCCCGCCGCCCACCACGCTGCGTTCAGCTCACCGTCGACGGGCGGTCAACGCCCGTGAGCACCGTGAGCCGCGCACGGTGGACTTCCCGCTCCTGGAGGGCAGATGAGCACGGCGGAACAGCATGAGCGCCCGGGCAGACGAACGGTACTGAGAGCGGCCGTGGCCGGCGGCGTCGCCGCGGCGGCGACCGGTGCCGCGGCCGCGGTACCCGCGCAGGCCGGCGAGTCGGCGGGGCGGCGGCACTTCGACACCGACAGCCCGCGCTTCACGCTGGCCGTCCTGCCGGACACGCAGTACCTGTTCGACGCGGACAGCACCGACCCCGCTCCCCTGCGGGAGACGTTCCGCTACCTGGCGGCCGACCGGTCCGGGGCCAACATCGCCTTCATGACCCACCTGGGCGACGTCACCGAGCACGGCACCGAGGACGAGATCCGCCGCGCCGCCGGGACCTTCCGCGCGCTGCACGGCAAGGTGCCCTACAGCGTGCTGGCGGGCAACCACGACATCGCCTCGTCGACGGACGACCAGCGCGGCGACTCCGCCTACCTGCGGGAGTTCGGGCCCCGGCGCTACGCCTCGATGCCCACCTTCAAGGGCGCCTCGCCCGACGGCTACAACAGCTGCCACGTGGTGCGTGCCGCGGGCCGCGACTGGCTGGTCCTCGCCCTGGACTGGCGGATCTCCGACAAGGGCATGGGCTGGGCGCAGGGCGTGCTCGACGCCCATCCGGCACTGCCCGCCGTACTCACCACGCACGACCTCGCCTTCGCGGACGAGGAGGGCGGCGCCCGGCTCTCCGGCAACGGGCAGCGGTTGTGGGACGGTCTGATCCGCAGCAACGACCAGATCTTCCTGGCGCTCGGCGGACACTACTGGCCGCCCGGCCGGACCGTCCTGCGCAACGACTCCGACAACGATGTCCACGTCCACATCACCAACTACCAGGACCGCTACTACGGCGGCGCCGGCATGATCCGCACCTACGGGTTCGACGTCGTGCGCAAAGTGATCGACGTGGAGACGTTCGCGCCGTGGTTCCTGGCCCGCGATCCCGCCCGGCGGTCGCCGCTCGAGGCCGAGACGGTCGAACTGACGGGCCTCGCCGACCGGTTCAGCCTGAGCATCGACTTCGACGAGCGCTTCCGGGGCTTCTCCCCCGTCGTGCAGCCCGAGCCGCGGCCCGCCTCCGCGGTGATGCCGCGCGGCACGATCGCCTACTGGAGGTTCGACGCCTCCGGCATGAAAGCCGTCCCGGACGGCGGCCCGGTCACCGACGGCTCCGTCGTCCGCGACCTGTCCGGCAACGGCAACGACCTCACCGTCGGCCGTCTGCACTCCAGCGGTCCCGAGGCGCTCACCTGGTCCGCGGATCACCATCCCGGGCAGCCCGCCCACGCCTGCCTGCGCTTCGACGGCGGCAAGGACCCGGACCGCGGCGCCGTCCTGCGCACCGGCGCGCGGGCCCCGCTCAACAGCGAGAAGTTCCTGCGCGGGTACACCATCGAGACCTTCGTGCGGCTCCCCGAGCCCTTCCAGGGCGATCACAGCTGGATGGGCATCCTCAGCTGGGAGGGGCGCAACGGGGAGGCGGGCAAGACCACCGGCTGGTCCCCGCTGGAGCCCACGTGCAGTCTCAACCTGTCCCCGGAGCGGTTCCTGCAGTTCGTCGTCTACCCGCACCGCCAGGACGCGGACCCCACCTCGTGGAGCCACGCCGTACCGGTGGGACGCTGGATGCACGTCGCCGTCGTGAACGACGGCCGCCGCACCGTCGTGTACGTGGACGGCTCGAAGATCGCCCGGAACCCGACGGCCCCCTCGACCGGCATCGCGACCCTGGGCAGGCCCTTCGTCCTCGGTGCCACCCAGTTCGACGGCGCGTTCGGGCAGGGCTTCTACGGCTGGCTCGGCGACACCCGGATCGTCGACCGGCCCCTGCGGACGCGGGACTTCCTCACTCCGTCCGACTGACGCGGCCGCCGGGGACGGGACACGGCACGACCGCCGGGCGTACGAGCCGCCCGCGCGGTCTGTCGGGCCCACCCGGTCGTCAATAGCCTGGTGCGGTCAGGCCGTTGTCGACCGAGGAGCCCCATGTCCACCGCGCAGCAGGTCCCCGACATCCTCTCCCCCGAGTTCGCGGCGAACCCCTACCCCGCCTACCGGGTGATGCGCGAGAGCGCGCCGCTCATCCGGCACGAGGCCACCAACAGCTGGATCGTCTCGCGCTACGAGGACGTGGAACGCGTCTTCAAGGACCGCGCCGGACAGTTCACCACCGAGAACTACGACTGGCAGATCGAGCCCGTCCACGGCAGGACGATCCTCCAGCTGAGCGGCCGCGAGCACGCGGTACGGCGTGCGCTGGTCGCCCCGGCCTTCCGCGGGGCGGAGCTGCGGGAGAAGTTCCTGCCGGTCATCGAGCGCAACTCCCGTGAACTCATCGACGCCTTCCGGCACACCGGGCGCGCCGACCTGGTCGCCGACTACGCGACCCGGTTCCCCGTCAACGTCATCGCGGACATGCTGGGCCTGGACAAGGCCGACCACGACCGCTTCCACGGCTGGTACACGTCGGTCATCGCCTTCCTCGGCAACCTCTCCGGCGACCCCGAGGTGGCGGCGGCGGGCGCCCGCACCCGGGTGGAGTTCGCCGAGTACATGTTCCCGATCATCCGGGAGCGCCGGGAGAACCCGGGCGACGACCTGCTGTCCGCCCTGTGCGCCGCCGAGGTGGACGGGGTGCGGATGAGCGACGAGGACATCAAGGCGTTCTGCAGTCTGCTGCTCGCCGCGGGCGGCGAGACCACCGACAAGGCCATAGCGAGCATCTTCGCCAACCTGCTGGCGCACCCGGAGCAGTTGGCGGCCGTGCGCGAGGACCGGAGCCTGATACCCCGCGCCTTCGCCGAGACGCTGCGCTACACGCCGCCCGTCCACATGATCATGCGGCAGACGGCGGCCGAGGTGGAGCTGAGCGGCGGCACCATACCGGCGGGCGCCACCGTCACCTGTCTGATCGGCGCGGCCAACCGGGACGGGAACCGCTACCGCGACCCGGACCGTTTCGACATCCTCCGCGACGACCTCACCACGACCACCGCGTTCTCGGCCGCCGCCGACCATCTCGCCTTCGCGCTCGGGCGGCACTTCTGCGTCGGGGCGCTGCTGGCGAAGGCCGAGGTCGAGACCGGCGTCGGCCAGTTGCTGGACGCCATGCCCGGCCTGCGGCCTGCCGACGGCTTCGACGTGGTGGAGCAGGGCGTCTTCACCCGGGGGCCGCAGTCGCTGCCGGTCCGGTTCACGCCCGGCACGGCCTGACCGGGGCGCCGCCCTCGCCCGTCACGGCACCACGGGCGTGAAGAGGACCGGCAGGGCCGTCAGTCCGCGCATCCAGATGGAGGGCCGCCAGGTCAGCTCGTCGGGGTCCACCGCGAGCACCAGGTCGGGGAGGCGTTCCAGCAGCGTCTCGACCGCCGTGCGGGCCATGACGTCGGCGAGCAGCGGTGCCGGGTACGGGCACCGGTGTTCGCCGTTGCTGAAGGACAGGTGCGCGGAGTTCTCGGCGCCGACGTGCGCCTCGGGCCACAGCTGCGGGTCGGTGTTGGCCGCGGCCAGGCCCAGTACCAGGCAGTCGCCGGCCCGGATCTGCCGGCCGCCGAGCTGGGTGTCGTTCACGGCCCAGCGGCCGATGAAGTTCTGCGTCGGCGTGTCCAGCCACAGCACCTCGTTCAGCGCCTCGCCGACGCTGAGCCGGCCGCCCGAGACGTTCAGGGCGAAGCGTTCGTCGGTGAGCAGCAGCCGGAGGGTGTTGCCGATCCAGTTGGCGGTGGGCTGCTGGGCGGCGGCGATGACGGAGATCAGGTCCTGGACGATCTCCTCGTCGGTCAGCCCCGCCGGATGGGTCAGCATGCGGGAGGTGACGTCGGGGCCGGGCCGCTCCCGCTTCTGGCGCACCAGCCGGTGGATGCGCTCGCCCACCCGCGCGTAGGCCGCGACCGGGTCGTCGCCCTCCGCCGCGTCCAGGGAGACGCGCAGGTCCTCGACGAGCTGCCGGGTGTCGTCGCCGCTGTGCGGCATCCCGCACATCCGCACGGCGGCGCGCATCGGCAGGGCGTGGGCGTAGTCCCGCATCAGCTCGGCCCGGCCGCTGCCCGCGAACGCGGCGATGAGCCCGTCGGCGAGCTGGCGGCAGTCACGGGCCAGTTCGAACTGGTCGATGCCCGCGAGGGCCTGCGAGATCACGCCGGCCCGCCGCCGGTGCTCCTCGCCCTCGGTGAACAGCACGGACGGCTGGTGGCCGACGTAGGGCAGCAGCGGCCAGTCGGGCGGGATGGCGCCCCACTGGTTCCAGCGGCGCGAGTCCCGGGCGAACAGCTCGTCGTGGCTGGTGACATAGCTGACCTCGGTGTAGCCGAGGACCAGCCAGGCGGGGACGCCGCCGTCCAGGAGTACCGGGGCGACGGCGCCGTGCTCGGCCCGGAGGCCGCGGTAGAGCTCCGACGGTGTCTGCTGGTACTCCAGTCCGGCGAGCGCCACGGCCTTGTCGTGCGCGGGGCACGCGGGCGGTGCGGTGCGGTCGGGAGCGGGGTCGATGTCGGTCACGGTGCGCTCTCCTGGGCCAGGGCCAGTCGGTAGAGGTGGTCCACGAGGGTGACCAGTACGTGCTTGCCCGAGGTCCGCACCCGTGCGTCGCAGTCGATCAGCGGTACGTCCTCGGGCAGGGCGAGTGCCTGTCGGATCTCGTCCAGGGAGTGCCGGGCGCGGTCGTCGTCGAAGCGGTTGACGGCGACCACGAACGGGGTGCGGTGGTGTTCCAGCCGGTCTATCGCGTACCAGGAGTCGTCCATCCGGCGGGTGTCGACGAGGACGACCGCGCCGAGGGTGCCGGAGAACAGCCGGTCCCAGAGGAACCAGAAGCGCTCCTGGCCGGGAGCTCCGAACAGGTACAGGACCATACGGTCGTTGAGGCTGATCCGGCCGAAGTCGAAGGCCACGGTCGTGGTGGTCTTGCCCGTGACCTGGCCGGTCTCGTCGACGCCTACGCCGGCCTGGGTCATCACCTCCTCGGTGTTGAGGGGGCGGATCTCGCTGACCGAGCGGACGAGTGTGGTCTTGCCGACGCCGAAGCCGCCCACGACGACGATCTTCAGGCCGGTCTCCGCGGCGTGGGTCAGGGGCGTGCGGCCCGAGGCCGTGGCGGTCGGTGAGGGTGGGTCAGAGGTTGCGGAGCCCATGGAGCACCTCCTGGAGAAGGGCGGTATCGGGGTGCGACGCGGCGGACTGCCCCAGGCGTGGGTGGCGTGCGGTGATCCGGCCGGTGGCGAGCAGGTCGCCGAGCAGGATGCGGACCACCGTGACGGGCAGGTTCAGCTCGGCGGCGAGCTCGACCACTGCCGTCGGGTACCGGCACAGGTCGAGGATGCGCGCGTGTTCCGACTGCATGCCGGCCGCCGGTTCGCATTCGCTGACCACCAGTGTGACGAGGTCGAACGAGTCGTCGGCACGGCTGCGTCCACCGGTGACCGTGTAGAGCCGGTCGGGTTCGCCGGTGTCCACGGGCCTGCGCGTCACGGCGTACTGCTCCCGGGGACGGCGTGGCGCGGCTCGGCCCGCAGGTGCTCACCGATCTGCTCGACCATCTCGGTCATCTGGTGGCCGACCACGCCCGGATCGGCGTCCTCCACCGCGACGACGGCCAGGTGCGCGCCCTCGCCGGCCTCCACGATGAAGAGCAGTCCACCGTGGAACTCGGTCATGGAGTGCCTCACGCCGCCGGTTCCGTCGCCGAACTCGACGGAGGCGCCCTGGGCGAGGGCCTGGATGCCGGAGCAGATCGCGGCGAGCTGGTCGGCCCGGTCGAGGGTGAGGTGTTCGGTCCAGCACAGTTTGAGGCCGTCGCGGGACAGGACGAGGGCGTGCCGGGTGCCGGGGGTGCGGTCGAGGAGGTTCTGCAGGAGCCAGGTGAGGCTGTTGTCGGTGGTCTGCATGGTGGGTGGGGGGACGGTGGTTCCTGGTTCTGCGGTCACCGGCCCGTTCCTCCAATCTCACGAGCTCGAAGGGCGAGGGGCGCCGATGCGCGCCGTGGGGTGCGGCGGGGGCGAGTGCGGCGTGGCTACCCGGGAGCGGGCGGCTCGGTCCCGGCCGCCCCGCCGCGGCGGCCGCGGTGGAAGGCGCCGAAGCTGGAGCCGGCGTCCCGGGGCGCCGACACCGGCCGGTCCGGCGTCCGGCGGTGCTGCTCCCGGCGTTCGCGTTCGGCCGCGGCCATCGTGCGGCCCGGGGAGCGCACCGGCAGCCCTCCTGCGGTGGCGGGCGCGGAGCGGGGCGGCGTCGTCGGCTGTTCGGTGAGGTCGGGGCGGACGTCGGGGACGCGCCGCCTGTCCACCGGGGCCTCGGCGGCCGGAGCGGGGCCGGGGACGGCCAGGGCGCCGGTGGCCGTGCGCCCGAAGGTCGCGGAGGGGCCGGGGTCCCGCTGCTGGGCGAGCAGTTGCGGCGGGACCAGGACGACGACCCCCGTGCCGCCGCGTGAGGAGGGCCGGTAGCTGACGCCGATCCGGTACTTGGCGGCCAGCCGTCCGACCACGGCGAGGCCGAGCCGCGTGCCCTGGAGCTGGGCCAGGTCGTTCATGCGTCCCGACACCGCCTGTTCGGCGTGGCGCATGGCCGCGTCGGCCATCTTCAGTCCGCTGTCCTCGATGGTGATGACGATTCCGGCGGTACGTTCCTCCACGTAGACGTGGACCTCGTCGATGGGCGGCGAGAAGTTGGCGGCGTTGTCCATCAGTTCGGCGAGGAGGTGCATCACGCCCTCCGCCGCGTACCCGGAGATCGCGGCGCTGGTGGAGCAGTGCATGCGGACCCTGCGGTAGGCGGCGATCCGCCCGACGGCGCCGCGCAGGATGCTCTCCATCACGATGGGCTTGTTCCAGGCCCGGCTGGAGCGTCCGCCCATCAGGAGGGCCAGACGGTCGGTGACGAGGCCGAGCTGCGAGGTGCTGTGGTCCAGGCGGAGCAGGTCGCCGAGGACTTCCTCGCCGTGGCGGTCCTGCATGTCCCGCAGGTCGGCGAGCATGCCGACGGCCTTGGCCTGGACGCGGCTCAGGGACTTGGCGGCGGCCGCCTGCGCCGCGGCGGTGCGCCGTTCACTGTGGGCCAGTTCCCGGACGAAGAGTTCGGCGCAGGCGCGTGCCTGCCGGCCGCGCGGCCACTCCAGTTCGGCGAGGACGACGTCCGCCGAGGTTCCGTCGCGCAGCTTCTCCACCGCGGCGGGCAGGGTGCTGCTCGTGAGGTGCTCCAGCTCCTCGGTGAGCCGGCGCGTCTCCTGGAGTGCCTGCCGGTGGCGGGAGTCGGCGTCCGCGGACTGCCGGGCCGCGTCCTCGGTCAGCGCGGCGAAACTCTGCGCGACCTGGCGCAGGTGCGCGCCGGAGACGGGAGCGGTGTTCGCCACTGCCTCCTCGGCGCTCGCACCGTCGCGGACCTGCTGGGCGATGCCCGGCAGGGCCACGTTGACCAGGTGTGCGAAACCCGCGCTCTCGTGGGCGAGGCGGGCCTTGAGGGCGGTGATCTCCGCCCTCCGGTCGGCCGCGGTCCGGCGCGCCCGCCCGACCAGGTGGGAGCCGAGTACGACGGCCACGGCGACGCACAGCCAGGACGAGACGGCGAGGGTCGCGGTCCAGCTCCGGGCGGTGTCGGGGGCCGCCGCCCAGGCGGCGCCGGCGGCCGCGGCGGCCGCCGGCAGCACCACCAGGGGAACGGCGGGAGTGGTGCGGCGGGCTTTCTGCGCCCGGGGCGGGGTGGGGGGTGCAGACACTGGCATTCCGCGGTCCCTCGGGTCCTTGAGAGCGGGGAAAAAGGCCGGGTCGACAGGCGTCGGCGGGCCTGCGGCTCATGCTAGTCAGCGCCCGGTACGCGTAAGCCGGACCGACCGCGGACCCCACCGAGGAGCGAACTTCCCCGGCATCTCGCCGATCGAACGCAGCGATGTGATACAGGCGTTCCGGGGCGCCGCCCTCCACCCGGTGGCGGGTATGTAGGGTGGCTTCCGCACATCTCCCCGAGTCGTCCCCGAGCAGTCCTGCGGTAGGAGCCGTCCCCATGTCCCAGCGCGGCAGGCACACCCGAGCGGTGTCGCTGCTTCGTTGCGCGCTGGCGATGGTCACCGTGGTCGTCGCCGTGCTGTGCGCGGCGGGCGCGGGCCGTTCACCGGCCGCCGCCGAGGAGTTCGCCGTGGCCGGCTCTTCGGCCGCCGTCGCCGCACTCGCCGTCGACCGTGCCCCGGGGGACGAGGTGTCGCCCGCGGCGCCGCGTCCCTGCGAGAAGAAGGGCCTGGCCGAGCAGTCGTCGACGCGCGGGGACCTCCGCGTTCCGGAGACGCCGGCCCCCGGCACCGCGGACTCGGCCGCCCAGCGCGGGACGGCCCCGTCGCCGGCCGTCCGTGCGACCGCCGGGCCCGCGCCGCCCGCGAGTTGTGCCAGTGCTGCCTCGACCACCGTTCTGAGGATCTAGACCGGCCCGTCCGTGCCGCGTCCGCCGCATCCTCTCGAACGGAGCAATCCCATGCCCTCCTCCCGGTCGCCGCGCCGGGCGGGAGCGGCCCTCGTGTCCTGGCGGCCCGCTCAGTGGGCCGCCGCCGGGACCGGTGCCGTCCTGACCGCTGTCGTCGTGGGTGTCCCCACCGCGGTCGTCCCCTCGCCCTTCTTCTCCCGGACGGTCCCCGTCCAGTGGTGGAACCATCCGGTGCTCGCGGCCACCGCCGTGCTCGCGGGCCTGGTGCTGGCCACCTTCGTGCGCCCGCCCGGAGCCTTGGCCGCGCCGCGGCCCGACGGTCCCGGCAGCAGGCTGGGCCCCCTCGGCGGTGTGCTCTCCGTCCTCGCCGTGGGCTGTCCCGTCTGCAACAAGGTGGTCCTGCTGCTCCTCGGCAGCTCCGGCGCGCTGGCCTACTGGGCCCCGCTCCAGCCGGTCGTCGCCGTCGCCTCCCTGGCGCTGCTCGCCGAGGCGGCGCTGCGCAGGCTGTCGACGGCCGAGGCCTGCCCGGTGCGGACCCGCGTCTGAGCGCCGGCCACGGCCCTTCCCGCTTCTTCCCTCCTTCCTCCTTCCGTGGAGTCGACCCATGAACGCTGCATCACGCCTGCCCGGCAAGTCCCGTCCGGCGCCGCGCCGCCGGCTGCGGGTGGTCCTGGCCGCCCTGGTCCTCGTGGCCGCCGTCACCGTCGCCGCCCTCTCCCTGGGCGGTGGCGGCACGTCCGCCGGCCGTCCGGCCACCGCGTCGTCCTCCGGCCCCGCCTCAACCGCCCCGCCCGCCGATCCCGCGCTGCTCGCGCTGGCCCGCCGGGACGCCGACGACCCGTACGCCCTGGGGAAGCCGGACGCACCGGTCGTACTGATCGAGTACTCGGACTTCCAGTGCCCCTACTGCGGCCGGTTCGCCCGCGAGACCAAGCCCGAACTGCTGCGCGACTACGTCGACGAGGGCGTCCTGCGGATCGAATGGCGCCACTTCCCGATCTTCGGCGCGGAGTCGGAGCAGGCGGCCCGGGCCTCGTGGGCGGCGGGGCGGCAGGGCCGTTTCTGGGAGTTCCACGACACCGCCTACGGGCAGCCGCGCGAGCGCAACAAGGGCGACTTCGCGGAGAAGGAACTGATCACCATGGCCGAGGAGGCGGGCGTTGAGGACCTCGGCCGCTTCCGCGCGGACATGGCCTCCGCCGCGGCGGACGAGGCCGTGAACCGGGACATCGAGGAGGGCTACGCGCTCGGCGTCAGCAGCACCCCCGCCTTCCTCGTCAACGGACGGCCGATCCTGGGCGCCCAGCCCACGGACGTGTTCGCCGAGGCGATCAAGACGGCCGAGGCCGCCGCCGGAAAAGCGCGCGCACAGGGAGGGACCGATGAGTGACCCGGGCTTCGCGGTGGCCTTCCTCGGCGGGCTGCTGGCGCTGCTCAGCCCCTGCTCGGCCCTGCTGCTGCCGGCGTTCTTCGCCTACTCGTTCACCAGCCGCACCCGGCTGCTGGGGCGGACCGCGCTGTTCTACGCGGGACTGTGTCTGACCATGGTGCCGCTCGGCGTGGCGGGGTCGCTGGCCGGGCGCCTCTTCTACGGGCACCGGGACCTGCTGGTCACGGTGGGCGGCTGGCTGGTCGTCGCCCTCGGGGTGGCACAGGTGCTGGGCCTCGGCTTCGGTTCACGCCGGATGCAGCAGGCGGCCGGGGCACCCCGGTCGGGTTCGGCACTGTCCGTGGCGGCGCTGGGCGCGGTGTACGGGCTGGCCGGCTTCTGCGCCGGGCCCATCCTCGGCAGCGTCCTGACGGTTGCCGCCATGGGGGGTGACCCGTGGCGCGGTGGGGCGCTGCTCGCGGTGTACGCCCTGGGCATGGCCGTGCCGATGTTCGTGCTGGCGGCGCTGTGGGACCGGCTCGACCTCGGGCGGCGGAACTGGCTGCGCGGACGGCCGGTGCGGCTGGGACCGCTGCGGACGCACTCCACGTCATTGGCGGGCGGGGTGATGTTCATCGTCCTCGGCGCGGTCTTCCTGCTGTTCGACGGCACTTCAGCGCTGCCGTCGCTGCTGGGTGTGGACACCGAGTTCGCCTGGGAGCAGCGGATGAGCGGGATCGGCGAGACCGTCTCCGACCGTGCGCTGCTGGGTGTGCTCGCCCTGGTCGTGGCGGTGGGGGCGCTGGTCGTCCTGGTGCGCGGGGTGCGGGGGCCGCGGCGCGGCGGGCCGGAGGATTAGGGCCTTCCAACACCGTCTGGGTGACTGTGGGATGCGGCCGGGCGGGACAGCGGATCGGATGGGTGCCATGCGCAAACCCATAGCCGTGGCGTCCCGCCACTCACGCCGCCTGCTCGCGTCGGGCGTCCTCCTCGCCTCCCAGTCACTCCTGCTGACCCTGTCCGCGGTCCCCGCGTCGGCCGACGGGGCGGGTGTGACGCCCGCCCGCGGCACCGCCCACATGGGCATGGGCGTCCTGGCCCACGAGGGCGTCCAGGGTGTGCCCGCGGGTACGCGGGCCGTCCAGACCGAGGGCGTCGACGTCTCCAGCCATCAGGGCAACGTGGCCTGGTCCACCCTCTGGAACAGCGGGGTGAAGTGGGCCTACGTGAAGGCCACCGAGGGCACGTCCTACCGGAACCCCTACTACTCGCAGCAGTACGGCGGTTCGTACGACACCGGCATGATCCGCGGCGCGTACCACTTCGCGATCCCGGACGGCGCGGGCGGTGCCGCGCAGGCCGACTACTTCGTCGACCACGGCGGCGGCTGGACCAAGGACGGCCGGACCCTGCCGGGTGTGCTCGACATCGAGTACAACCCGTACGGCGCCACCTGCTACGGCAGGACGGCGAGCCAGATGGTCGACTGGATCGGCGACTTCCTGGACCGCTACAAGGAACGCACCGGCCGCCACGCGGCCATCTACACCTCCACCAACTGGTGGAAGCAGTGCACCGGCAACTACAGCGGCTTCGGCGACACCAACCCGCTGTGGGTCGCCCGGTACGCGTCGAGCGTGGGCGAGCTCCCGGCCGGCTGGGACTTCCACACGATGTGGCAGTACACCTCGACCGGGCCGACCGTCGGGGACCACGACAGGTTCAACGGAGCGCTCGACCGCGTCAAGGCGCTGGCCAACGGCTGACGCCGCAGTACGTCCGCCGGCCCACCGAGGCCGGCGGACGGCCCGTCAGTGGCCGGAGAGGGACTCCAGGATGCCGGCGACCTGTTCACGCACGACCTCCCGGGCGCCGGAGGGCAGGGCGCCGACGTCCGTGCGTTCCAGGGCGCCGAGCACCTGCTCGGCGCTCCCGTCGTCGCACGGCGCGCTCTCGCTGAGCACCTCGTAGCCGTCGCGGACGGCCACCCGAAGGTGACGGCGTCCCTCGTCGTCGGTGTGCACGGCGGTGGCGACGACCAGGGGCGGCGGGCCGCCGGCCTCGGCGGGCTGCTTGCGGTAGCCGCTGGCCACCGGTGCGCGCCAGCGCAGACCGAGCAGCAGGTGACGCTTGGCCAGGACCTCGGCCAGGTCGGTCTCGTAGGCGCGGTCCGGTCCCAGGACGGTCGGACGGGCGTCCAGGACGAGGGCGGCGGGCAGCAGGCAGCGCAGGCTGCTGCCGACTATGTTCCCGCCGACCGTGGCCGTGCGGCGTACGGCTCCGGTGCCCACCGTGCCCGCCGCCCGGCGCAGCACCTCGGGCACGCGGTCGTCGATGCGGTGCAGGACCACGGCGCTCCCGAGTGCCTCGGGTTCGAGCACGTTCGCCTCCGGCAGGTCGCGCAGCGACATGGCCAGTGCCGGGAAGCCGTCCCGTTGCCAGGCGGCCCACACGAGGGTGGCCCCGCCGATGGGCACCGCTCCCTCCGCCATGCACTCCTGCGCTTCGGACACGGACGTGGGCAGACGCAACAGCATGGCGATCGACCTGCTTTCCCGGCGGGCGGCGGTACGACGACGTCTCGCCTCCCGCCGCGTGATCACGGCCACTGCGCATTGTCCGTTCGGCCACGGGGGCGCGTACAGGGCTCACTCACCCACGATGTGCGCTGTTCACGCGCCGGAGCACTACGCCGGAACGCGGGCCGGCGGTCACAGGCTCTCGGCGAGGAAGCGCAGCAGCGCGGCGTTGAAGCGCTCGGGTTGCTCGACGCCGGGGAGGTGGCCGGCCCCCTCGATCACGGCCAGGGCGGCGTGCGGGACGAGCCGCCGGACGGCCTCGGCCTCCGCCACGGGGGTGTAGACGTCGTCCGCGCCGACCAGGATCAGGACCGGTGCCCGGACCGAGGCCAGGACGTCCCGGTAGTCGGGGCGTTCGGCCCGGCCGCGCAGCGCGGCGGCGGCGCCCCGCGGGTCGGTGGCGCACATCATCTTCAGGACGCGGGCGGCCGCGTCCGGCATGGCGGTGACGTTGTAGGCGGCGAGCATCTTGTCGATGACCTCGTGCGCGTAGCCGTCCATGCCCTCCGCGAGGAGCCGGTCGGCCAGCCGGTTCCGGAACGCCTTGCCCTCAGCGGTCTCCGCGGGTGCCGAGGTGTCGGACAGGACCAGTGCCCGTACCCTCTCCGGGTGGCGCGACTGGAACTCCATGGTGATCTGTCCGCCCATGGAGACGCCGCCGACCACCGCGCGTTCGATGCCCAAGTGGTCCAGGAGGGCGGCGAGGTCGTCGGCGAAGTCGGCGAGCAGCACCTTGCCGGCGGTCACACTGCTGCGGCCGTAGCCGCGCAGGTCCGGGGTGACCACCCGGTACCCGGCCGCCGTCAGGGGTGCCACCTGGGGCGCCCACAGGGTGCGGTCGAACGGATGGCCGTGGATCAGCAGGAGCGGGAGCCCCGACGAAGGGCCGAAGTCGTCGTACTCGATCGTGGCGCCACGTACGGATACGGAGTTCATCCGGGCACTCTATCCACGCGAGGGGACGCACAGGTGCCCGGTCAACTCCGCGCGCAGCTGCCCCACTTCCTTCCGGACCAGGCCGGGCACCTGTGCGTTCCACTGTGCCGCGGCACCGTCCAGCGCCTCGGCGAAGGCCCGGTGCGCGCGGCGTCCGGCCACGGCCATGGCGACGGGGAGCAGGGGACGCACGAGGGAACGGCCCCTGACCCGCGCCTTCACGGTCACCCGCCAGCGTCCGTCCGGAGCCGGTCGCGGCACGGCCGTCACGGTGGCGCGGGCGACCGCGTGCGTCACGGTCCCGCTCACCGGCGCGGCGGAGGACCGTCGGCCGCGTCCGGCCGCCGACGACCACCATCTGCCGAGATCCAGGCGCAGGCGTCCGGTGCCGCCGAGGTGCTTCGCCCCCTTCCCCCCGCCGGTCCGCACCGTCGCCTCCAGCCACGCCTCGCGCGGCCGGTCGGCGCTCCGGACGCCCAGTACGCAGGCCAGCCGGGCGGGGTGGGCCGGATCGTCGTCCTGCGTGACGATCTCGAGTGCCGTCTCACGGCGGCGGTCCCAGGCGAGCACGGTGACGGCCGGTTCGGTCTCCGGGCGTCCGTCCGCCCCGCCGGTGGCCCGGTAGCGGGCGCCGGGCCGCAGGTGGCGTCCCTCGGTCAGGACCAGGTCGGGCAGCGGGCGTCCGTCGGGCAGCCGCAGCGTCGCGCCGTCGGCCTCCGTGCCTTCGGCGAGGTCGTGGAGCATGCCGAGGCACGACTCCAGCAGGTGGCGGGGCACGGGGACGAGCGTGACGGTGTGCTGGAAGCGGGCCATGGGGCCACCATGGCTGCCCGGGAGCGTCGGGTCATGGGGGCGGTCCGGCAGGGTCGGCCCCCTGTTGGCTGCCGGTCTCCGGACCGCCCTTCACCGTCGTGCGTCACGCGGCTCGCGCGTCACGCGGCGGTGGTCACCGGCAAGGGACGCTCCGCGTCGTTCAGCCACTCGATCAGGGAGCTGCGGGCTCGGGCTACCCGTGACCGCACCGTCCCTATCGGACAGGCGCTGACGTCGGCCGCCTCCGCGTAGGGCAGCCCGAGCATCTGGGTGAGGACGAAGGCCTCGCGCCGCTCGTCGGGGAGGGTGGCCAGCAGGTCGGCGAGGGCGATGCCGTCCTCGAAGCCCGGCAGACCGCGCGGCTGGGTGCGTTCGGCGGCCGACTCCCAGTCGTCCGTCGCCGCCGGCCGTGGCCGGGCGGCGTTGTAGCGGATGTTGTCGACCACCGCGCGGCGGGCGATGGAGAGCAGCCAGGTACGGGCCGAGGACCGCCCCTCGAAGCGGTGCAGGCTGCCGAGGGCCCGCAGGAACGTGTCCTGGGTGAGGTCGTCGGCGCTCTGGGGGTCGGCACCGAGGAACGTCACGTAGCGGCGGACGTCCCGGTGCAGAGCGCGTACGAAGTGGTCGACCGCGTCGGGGTCGCCGGTGCCCGCGGCGAGCGCCCACGCCGTGATGGACGCCTCCTCGGCGTCCGTGTCCGGCTGCCGGCGGGCAGGGGGCAGGGCAGGAGTGATCACCTGTGTCCGTCCTTGTCGGGATCAGGAATCCGGTCTCCGGGCGGGCTCGCCCGCGCGGGACGTGCAGGCGGCACGGAGAAACCGGTGACGGGGTTGCGGCCGGGCGCGGAAGCGCGGCCGGTGCCCGGGGCGCGACGCCGTCGGTTCGACGGCTCGGCGGGTTCGCCGGCGGCCTCGGGGAGCCTGCTGCCGTCAGGCGACAGCGCTCCGGGCGGGCGGACCCCGGGAGGTGATCGCATGGGCGAGGGTGAGGCGGCGCGGCGCCCGGTCGGAGGTCGCCCGGCCGGGACGGACCCGGGGCCGGTGCGGCGGCGCGGCCGGCCGCAGCGGCAGGCGCAGCGGGGCGACGAGCCGGGCGGCGAGGGACCGCACGATGCGGAAGGCGGCGCGCTCGCCGTGGGCGAGCCACAGCCCGCACAGCAGCGCGGCCACCAGGTGGGCGGCGAGCATCCCCGAGGGGGACATGCCGCCCATGCCGTGCCCGACGGCGTGCACGCCGTGCGTGGCGTGCACGGCGTGCACGCCGTGGTCCGCGGCGCCCATCGGCATCGGCATGGCGCCCGGTTCCGCGCCCGGATGCGACGGCATCCGGCACAGCAGGATGTCCAGCCACCGGCGTACGAGGGACGCGTCACCGGCGGAACCGGGGTGCGCCGTCGCCTGGGCGAGCGAGAAGGCGGCGTGCAGGACGGTCTGCGCGGCCACCGCGAGCAGGACGACTGCGACGGAGCCGCGCTCCCGGCCGGCGAGCCACCAGGCGGCCGCCCCCGTCACCGACGCGCCCGCCGCCACGGTCCACCAGGGCACGGCCGCGCCGGACATCAGGAGGTGGCCCAGGGCGGCGAGCAGCACACAGACGGCCGCGAACACCGCGGCCCGTACCGTGCGACAGCACCACCCTGCTCTCATCGCGGCCCCATCCTCGCATCCGGGCTTCCGTGATCACCGGTGAGTACGGGTTCCGGTCCGGCTCCCCACTCAATCCGACGCGTGTGAGGCACGCCATACCCCTGGGCACCCGGCCTCTCACACGCCGCACCTCACGCACGTACGGTCGGACGGCGGCCCCGTCCGGTTCCCGGCCGTCCCCGTGTCGTCGAAGCGGCGGAGGCGGAGCGGGGTGCACCGGCGCACGGTGGCCGTCCGCCGTGCCTCCGCACCGGACGCGGGCCGCGCGTCCGCTGCCGCCGCGCCGGGTATCTCCCCGGCAGCCCCGCGGCCGCCGGTGCGGTCGCTCGTTCCCCACGGAAGGCGCAGGAGTATGACCGAACCTCACGGGCTGGAGCCCGTCGCGACGTTCTGCGGCAACTGCGACTGCGGCTGCCCGCAGCTGTTCGTCGATCCGGCCGCCCCCGCGGAGCAACGGATCGTCCTGACCGACGACTTCGGCCAGCGCGTGCAGATGAGCGCCGACCAGTTCTCGTCACTGGTCGAGGACGCGAAGCGGGGCAGGCTGGACGGCATCGCGGCGCCCTGACCGGTCCGCCGGACACCCGCCCGCGACCGCCGTGCGGCCGGGCGGGTGAACGCCTTCCCGCCGGGACGGTCACGAGCCGCCTCGCGGGGAACAGGGACAGGCATGCGCGCACTCGTCATCAACTGCACCCTCAAGCCCTCCCCCCAGCCCTCGAACACCGAGGCCCTCGCCGGCACGGTCATCGCGGCTCTCAAGGGCCACGGCGTCGAGGTGGACGTCGTACGAGCCGTCGACCTCGACCTCAAACCCGGCGTACAGACCGACATGGGTGAGGGCGACGACTGGCCCGGTGTGCACGAGAAGCTGCTCTCGTCGCAGATCCTGGTCATCGCGTCACCGACCTGGCTCGGCCGCCCGTCCTCGGTCGCCCAGCGGGTCCTCGAACGCATGGACGCCATGCTCTCCGAGACCGACGCCGAGGAGCGCCCCGTCGCCTACAACCGCGTCGCCGGCGTCCTGGTCACCGGGAACGAGGACGGTGCCCACCACGTGATCAGCGAGATCAGCGGGGCGCTCACGGACATCGGCTACACCATCCCCGGCCAGGCGTGGACCTACTGGCACCTCGGCCCCGGCCCCGGCCCCGACTACCTGGACGACGACCGCGGCCACGACTGGTCGGCCTCCACGGGCCGGGCCATGGCGTCGAACCTCGTCCACGCGGCCCGAGCGCTCGGCGCGATGCCGCTGCCCGCCCCGCCGTCCTGACCGTGCGGGGAGGAGCCCTGACGATTGGCTCGCCCCCGGCGGGAGACCCGTGCTCCTCGGACACACCGGCCGTGCATGTCTGCCGCCGCCGATGCGGGGCATCCGTGCACGTGGAACGACATACGAACCGCATGAGGAGCTGAAGTCCGCCATGACGCACGACCTGACCCCGAAGTACACGGTCCCCGGCATCGAGCGCGAGGCCGCCGGGCAGCTGATCGGCGTGCTGCGCATGCGTCTGCACGCCCTCAACGATCTGCACCTGACCCTCAAGCACGTGCACTGGAACGTCGTGGGACCGCACTTCATCGCGGTGCACGAGATGATCGATCCCCAGGTCGACCAGGTGCGGGAGATGGCCGACGACGTCGCGGAGCGCATCGCCGCGCTCGGCGGGGTGGCGCAGGGCACGCCCGGAGCCCTGGTCTCCGAACGGAAGTGGGACGACTACTCCATCGGGCGGGCCGACGCCATCGCCCACCTCGGCGCACTCGACGTCGTCTACACCGGCGTGGTCGAGGGGATGCGCGCGGCGGTCGAGGAGGCCGGGAAGATCGACCCCGCCACGGAGGACCTCCTGATCGGCCAGCTCAGGGACCTGGAGCAGTTCCAGTGGTTCGTGCGGGCCCATCTGGAGAACGCCGGCGGCACCCTGGCCACGGGCACCGCGACCTCCGAGACGGAGGCGGCGGAGCGTGGGGCGGAACTCGGCTAGCCTCACGACGCAACGGCACCGGGGCCGGCCGCCGGGCGGTACGCGCGGTCGGCCCCCGTGTGCGCGCCGTGTTCGCCGGGCAGGTGCTCAGCGTCCGGGGCGTCCCCGGCGCCCGA
Organism: Streptomyces sp. NPDC058796; assembly: GCF_042745235.1. Lineage (NCBI taxonomy): Bacteria > Bacillati > Actinomycetota > Actinomycetes > Kitasatosporales > Streptomycetaceae > Streptomyces > Streptomyces sp. NPDC058796. The sequence goes on along the minus strand of NZ_JBHYOP010000010.1, from coordinate 2,368 downwards.
TGAGCACCCCGACGAGGATCAGGTCGGCGACCAGCACCCCGACGCCGACGACGAACAGGTAGAACAGCCCTTCGGCGGCCAGTCCGATCACCCCGAGGACCAGCGCCACCAGCAACAGCAGCAGGAACAGGCTCATGGCCGTCTCCCCTCGGGAAAATGCGCCGGACGGTTCAGCGCCGGCCGAGCCGCCGCTCGCCCCGGCTGCCCTGCTCGTACGGCAGGTCGTAGTGGGCGAAGACCGCGCCCTCCTCCTCGGCCGCGAGCTCGCCGTCCGGGTCGATGCCGGGCGCTTCCTTGACCAAGCCCTTGTCGTAGGTGACCTTCAGGTAGCTCGGGCCGACCGTGGCCTTGTCGACCGGGACGAACACCAGCCGCCGACGGGTCGGCAGTCCGATGGTGACCGCCGCGAACGCGGGCCGGTCGGTGGCGGTGTCGAAGTAGATGGACTCGAGGGTGCCGATCTTGCGGCCGCCGCTGTCCACGACGTCCTGGCCCCGCCAGTCACGGATGTTGTCGGCTTCGAACATGGTCTGTCTTCCCTTCCGAGGACGCGCTCACTGTCTTGTTCCCCGCTTCGCTCGCCCGTCGCATGTTTTGTCGCCTCTCCGGCGTACGGCGCCCAGCCCGCGATAGGCTGCCTGGCCGGAGAGGGCGCCCGGGTTGGGACGGGACACCCGGCGGATTTCCGAAGGAGACCGAGTGTGGATGCCACAGGCCCCACGGGCGGACCGTCCCGGTACCGGGACGGGGCCGTGCTGGAGGTGGGTCCGTTGCCCGGCCGTCCCGGCATCCGTGCCAGCGGAGAGATCGGCGTGACCACCCGCCGGTCCTGGGAGAACGCTCTCACCGAACTGTCCCGGCGGCACGCGGACGTCTCCTACGTGGAACTGTCCGGCGTGTGCTTCGTCGACGTGGCCGGCGTGGCGGCGCTCGCCGTCACGGCCATGAACCTGCCCGGCGGGCGGGTCGTCGTGGAGCAGCCGCCGCCGCAGCTGCCCCGGGTGCTGGAGCTGTTCTGGCCGTCGCTGCGGCGTATCGAGGTGGCACCGCGATGAGCACCGTGGACACCGAGGAGACCTTCTCGCACCCGGCCCTGTTCTACCGCTCCGAGGGCGAGTACACCGACCGGACGGTGTCGTTCGTACGGGAGGGGCTGGCCGCCGGTGAGCCGGTGGCGGTGGCGGTTCCGGCCCCCAATCTCGAGCTGATCAAGAACGGCCTGGGCGCGGACGCGCGGGACGTCACCTTCCTCGACATGCGCGTGGCCGGGCGCAATCCGGGGCGGATCATCCCCGGTGTGCTGCGGGCGTTCGCCGACGGCCACGACCGGGGACGGGTACGGATCATCGGCGAGCCGGTCTGGGCCGGGCGGAGCGCCGCGGAGTACCCGGCGTGCGCAGAGCACGAGGCGTTGATCAACGAGGCGTTCTCGGGCCGTGCGGCGACCATCCTGTGTCCGTACGACGCGACCCGGCTGGACGCGGACGTCCTGGCCGACGCCCTGGTCACCCACCCGACGGTCATCGACCGGGGAGGCGAGCGGGCCAGCGGGGCCTACGACTGGCGCGCGGTGGTCGCCCGGTACAACGAGCCGCTCGGACCCGGGCCGGGCGCCGCCGCTCTGGGTTTCGGTACCGGGGAACTGCCCGAGGCGCGCCGCTTCGCCGTGGACCGGGCCAGGTCGCTCGGCCTGTCCGAGCGGCGGCTGCCGGACGTGGAACTGGCGGTGGCGGAGCTGACCACCAACAGTGTGGTCCACGGCGGCGGCCGGGGAACGCTGGCGGTGTGGGCCGAGGCGGGGCACGTGGTGTGCGAGGTCCGCGACACCGGCCGGCTGACCGATCCGCTCGCCGGGCGCCGCCCCCCGCGACCGGGGCAGATCGGCGGGCGTGGGCTGCTGCTCGTGCACCACGTGGCCGACCTGGTCCGGACGCACACGGGGGACGAGGGCACCGCGATCCGCTTCTATGTCCGTCTCTGAACTTTCCCTGTCGGTCTCTGCCGTCCCTCACCCGCTTCCGCGAGATGTCTGCTTTCGGGGAGTTTCTGATGCCGCCTCGGTCCGGTCCGCACCCGGGAAGGCATGAGAGCCATGGCCCGGGGTAGGCGGTCAGTCGTCGGCCGGTGAGCCGACGGTGACGGGGGCCGATCGACTGGGAGGGCACATCATGGCGACGACGACCGCACAGACCACCGCGCACACCACCACGGGCATGCCGGAGGTCGCGGACCCGTCCAAGGTGGCGCCCAAGGACGCGCGGGAGTTGTCGAAGCTGTTCTTCGAGCAGCTGACGGTGCTGGAAGAGGGCACGCCCGAGTTCCAGTACGCGCGCAACACGCTGATCGAGATGAACATGTCCCTGGTCCG